>JBBQRP010000001.1:0-282020 GCA_038214715.1 Thermoanaerobaculia bacterium
AGGGGCCGGTGCCGCCGGGACGGTAGAGCGCGAGGTTGTTGCTGAACCCGGAGCCCAGAAAAGGCGTTCCGCCGCGGGAGACGCCGGGCGGATTCGGCTCGAACGAGACGAGAGAACCCGCAAGCGTGCACTGCGCCTCGACGCGCGAGGGCAGCACGAAGGCGATTCCGAGGAGAGCAATGGTGATTCGTGCGATGCCCGCGGCGCGGGTTCGGGGAGTGCAGAGTGCGCGGGTCATCAGGGTCATCAGGGTCCTCGTATAGGGCGCGAATAACCCTTCCAGGCCGAAAGGGGGATCCGGGCCCAATGCTATCTCCGGTCGTGGGCTATGTCCAGCCGGTACCGTCGTTTACGTGGTGGCTCTGGAGGCCGGATCGAAGTGTTCCGTGCAGGTGCCATCTTTCAGAAAAGAAAGCGCGCCTCACGAAAAGAAAAAGGGCGGGCGGCCGAAGCCGCCCGCCCGGGGAAACCGTGGGAAAGAACCCTTACGGGAAGACCGGGAAGCCCTGGCCGGAAGAACCGTCAACCCGCGTTCCAATGGCCTGCGTGTTCGGCGAGCACTGGAACTGGTTGTTCAGGTTGGCCGCAGCATGGCCGACGCTGATGAAGGCGCCAGGAGCCGTGTGCTGCACGCCGACCCAACCCATGTTGTAGAGGCCGGTGCCAGCCGTGGCGCCCGTGAGGCCGGGTCCGCGGAGCGTGAGGTCGACCCAGCCGCCCTTGAACTGCGCCGGGTTCCAGTCGGTAGCCGTCAGCAGGTTGATCCGCTGGGACTCGAGGAAGATGTAGTTCGGGGACTGGCTGCCGGGGAGCTGACCGGACGGGCCAGGAGGCACGCCGACGCCGCCGAAGAGGTTCTCGTCGTTGTCGTACGTGAGGACCTGGACCTGGTGGGCCACGTCGTAGAAGCCGGAGCCGGAAGCGCCCTTGTTGCCGGCAGCGTTCGCCCAGCCGCAAAGGTTGACCGCGACGCCGGAGTAGTAGTCGGAGCGCCAGACCATGATCCAGGACTGGAGGCCGTTGTTCTGGTCCGCGAGGTAGCGGAAGCCGTAACGGTCGCCGAGGGGCTCACGTCCGTCGCCGGGGAACTGGAATGCCGCAGCGTAGGTGTTGATGAAGCTCGTGCAGCCCGTCGTGGTGGTGGTCTCCGCGAGGCACTGCGCAGCCGTTGTCGCCGCGACGAACTTGCCGAAGAAGGTCTTCGTCAGGTTCGTGTAGACGAGGCGGGAGTCGAACTCGATGGCGACAGCCGGATCGCCCGAAACGTTGCCGCCCTGCGTGGCGGAGTCAACATAGAACACGTCGCCGATGAGGACGTTCGGCGTGTAGGTCGGCGCCCAGCCGGCCGTCGCGATCGCGTCCTTGTTGTAGAAGTCGCCCTGGTCGGGGAAGAAGTTCGTGCAGTAGTTCACGACGTCGATCGTCAGGTAGCCGGAGAGGGCGTCCTTCAGAGGGACGGAGGTGGACCAGCCGCAAGCCGGGTTGTCGCCATCGAGGATGTTCTGACCCTTGGAGGTCGTGAACGTCGTGATGTCGCCGGACTCGTCGAGCGAGTTCCAGACGGCGGGACGGAAGCCCGGTCCGATCGCGTCGACGACGCCGTTGATGTTGTACTGCGAGATCGACGTCTTGACGTCGATGCCCTGCGCAGCCGCATCAGGGTGCGAGAAGCGGATGAACTGGGTCTGGCCGAAGCCGACGCTCGGCGCATAGCCGACGTTCGGGAGGCCGGGGTTCGTGATGCCGCAGGGATCGACCGGGTACTTGTTCGTGTCGTACTGCGGGAGGTTCGGGCTGAGCTTGCCGTTCATGATGTCGCGCATCGAGAACGAGGCGACGTCCTTCCCGGTCAGGGGAAGGTTGAAGTCGATGACGGCCTTCGAGTACTTGTTCCAGACCGTGACGTGCGCGATGACGCCGGGCGTGGAAACGTTGACGACGGACACGAGGGTGTCCGTGCCGCCGCTGGGGATCGGGAAGCCCGTGGCGCCGTTGAGCGACACCTTCCAGTACGGAACGAGCAGGGTGGCCGCCGGCACGTTGTCATACGCGCAAGTGACCGCATAGCCCGTGCCCGCAGCCGCGAGCAGCACCAGGGCGATGACGACGGAAAGCTTTTTCATTTTTACTCCTACCGAGAATTGCGATGGTTCAGTGACATTCGAGTGAGTTCTATTGCAGCCTTTTTTCGAAAGGGATGTTCGGCTCCTGCCGCGCGCGATATTGAATCACCTCCCGAAAATGAATTTAGAAACAAGCCGTTGGGCCGAAAACAGACAGATTGAGAGACGGAAGTCTCCGAAACATTGGTTAGACGATAGGAACAAAATTCTGCCGTGTCAAGATCTTTCCTCGGAAATATGGTGGAGGGGCATATCTGTCAGATGAGTGTCCCGGAGGGCGCGGACCTCACTTCGAAAGGCCGCGAAACACCCGGAACCCCCCGGCGCGAGTCTCGTCCCCCGTGAGGTACTGGTACATGAAGGCCACGTCCTTGTGCCCGTCGCCGTCGAAATCCGCGATCCGGATGGACGTCGGGTGGTTCACGAAGGTCGGCTCCCTGTCGGAGGGCAGCTCCTCGAACTCCCCGTCGGGCATCTGGAAAAAGACACGCATGCGCTGGGTGCTCTCGTCGCACCAGACGACGTCGTCGAGGCCGTCTCCGTTGAGG
Organism: Thermoanaerobaculia bacterium; assembly: GCA_038214715.1. Classification (GTDB taxonomy): domain Bacteria; phylum Acidobacteriota; class Thermoanaerobaculia; order UBA5066; family UBA5066; genus Fen-183. Next base: position 2,672 of record JBBQRP010000001.1, read on the forward strand.
TCCCCGGCGGCGATCGCGGACGAGCCCGCGTCGAACTGGAGCGTCTTCACGATGCGCTTTCCCGCCATCTTCCCGTCCGCGCCCCGGTAGTAAACCGTCACGCCCTGGCCGTCGATCTTGCGCGAGGCGCCGTACGGCGATCGCTTGAACCAGGCCGCGAACGCCGCGGGCCTGCCACGGTAGATCCCCGCCGCCGATCCCGTGTGCTGGGCGTAGACCTCGATCGAGCCGGCGACGCCCGCAAAGCGGAACTCCTCGAGCTTCGGGTCGAACTCGTAGAGATGCGCGGCGCTGTTGTTGTAGCGGCACGCGGACGAGTAGAACGGAAATCCGTCCTTCGCGTCCTTCGGCACGACGAGCGTGATGGCGTACCCGAAGCAGGCGCCCTCGAGACCTTTGTGCACCTCGCGGAAGTACGAGCCTTCGTTCAGGAACGCCCGGACGTCGTAGCCCTTCACGTAGTCGCTGCCCTTTTCGGCCTGCGGCTGCCCGCCCGACAGCATCCACTCGGGGTCGTCGGAGATGATGAGGAGGTCCTGCTTGCCGTCGCCGTTCAGGTCCCCCGCCGCGATCCCGCGCGTCGACATCTGCCGCGGGAGCCCGCGCGTCTCGACCTTGAACTTGCCGTCTCCCTTGTTGAACGCGATCGCGGGCCCGGAGCCATGGCCTCCGAACGCGATGTCGAGACGACCGTCTCCGTCGAGGTCCACGAGCGTCGCGGCGCCGTAGGCCGCCTCGATCTTGTCGGGGTTGTCGAACGTCAGGTCCGCGAGGCTCCAGCGCCACGCGTCACCGTCGCCCTTGTCGAGCCGATAAACGCGGATGAAGTTCCCCGTGAGACGCGCGGGGGGCGCGACGATCTGCGGGCGGCCCTGCCCGAGCACGTCACCCACGTCGAAGTTCTCGCGCCACATGCCCGCTCGGGGCAGGCCGTCGGAAATCTCCTCGAAGTGAAACGAGCCCTTCCAGATCTTCGGCGTCACGACCTCGGCTTCGCTGGCCGGCAGCTCGACGATCGGCTTGAGATCGTCGTCCTCCTTTTCGCCGGGCTTCTTCGGCTCGGCCTTCGGCGGGGCCGGCGGGGCGATGACGTAGTAGGCCTTCTCGTCTTGACGGAAGATGGGAATCCCGGCTCCGTTGATGACGGAAAGCACGAGACGCCCGTCCTTCTCGTAGTAGAGAGGCTGCTTCGGAATGCGAAGGAGCTCCCGCCCGGTCTCCTTGTCCACGATCGTCGTCGTCGCCAGCTCACCGTCCTCATCCCCGGGGACGGCGGCAGGCGGCTCCAGGCCGAGGAGAGACCTCGCGCGGGCGTTCGTCTTCGCCTTGGCCGCTACGTCCTCCGTGGCCTTCTCGGAGCTCTTGTCCGCACCGGCTTTCGCGGCTGGAGCGGAGGGACCGGAGGACGCGCAGCCGAAGGCCCCGGCGAGGAAGGCCGCCGAGAGGGCGGCGAGGAACACTTTCACGGAAACTCCTAGCAGCGCACGGAACCCTGGGGCCTTCGGCCTTCGGGTGATGAGGAAGCTCGAGGAAACGTCAGGTCAGAGGAGGTCGGCGAACGACGGGCGACACCGCCGAAACAGCCTCGCACCGCAGAAGCCTACCACGACGAGGACGAACGACCATGCAGCCACGCGGCCGATCGGGGGCGCCGGCGCGTCGAAGAGCGCCGTGCGGAAGAGGGCGACGAGATCGCGAACGGGATTCAGTACGAGAAAGCGCGCCGCGAAGGCCGGAACCTTCTCCTCCGGGTAGAGGATCGGCGACAGGTAGAAGCCGACCATCAGGATCGGCGGCAGGATCTGGGAAAGGTCGCGGAAAAAGACGTTCAACGCCGCGAGAATGAGAGCCGGGCCCCAGAGCAGGAGGATCTGGAATGCGAAGGCGAGAAGAAGCACCCCCGGCCGGACCGAGCCGCGCCCCGAGGCGAGCAGGTAGATCGTGAAGACAGAGAGCCCCGCCGCCTCGATGAGGAGCGCCGCCCCAACGCTCGACGCTACGAGCAGCTCGATCGGAAAGCGCAGCTTCTTGACGAGGTGTGCCTGGTCGCTGACGACGGTCGTCGCCCGCGAAACCGCCTCCTGGACGCCCATCCAGGGAAGAACTCCAGCCAGGAGGAACTCGACGTAGCTGCCCCCGAAGCCGGTCGGCGGCGGAAGCTTCAGGACGGCCACGAAGACGAAGGCATAGAGGCCGCAGATGACCGCGGGATTCAGGACGGCCCACAGCGGCCCCGCGAAGCTGCCCGCGTACCGGGCGGCGAGGTCCCTGCGGAGCAGCTCCGAAAGCAGGAAGAGCTTGTTTCTCAACGAGGTAGCCGTTCTCCAAACCGCCCGAAACCGCTTGACACTCAGCCGGGAGGGTCTATCTTAGACGACGAACGGTCATGAGCGCTGTGCCGCGTGCGTCCCAGATACTCCTCGTGGGTCAGAAGATCCGTCAGATCCGCAAGAGCCGGCATCTGACCCAGGCGGATCTCGCCTCGCGCATCGGCGTGACTCAATCCGACCTCTCACGCATGGAAAACGGTGAGTACAAGGTCGGGCTCGACACTCTCTTCCGGATCCTTCAGGTGTTCGAGCTGTCCATGAGCAACTTCTTCGAAGAACCAGCCGCTGAGCCGGCCGAGTCCGCGGACGCGGCAACGAACGGGGTGCCGTTCGAAGACTGGGCGGCGCTCTCGGACGTCTCGCGCCGCGAAGTGCGGGAGTTCATCGCCTTCAAGAAGAAGATGCAGGACGACAGAGTCCGCGCGGACGACGGCGACGAGTCATGAGTGAAGCATCGAACGAAGCCGTCGCCGGGGTCCGCGCCGCCGCGGAAGGCGCCCGCCAGGAGGCTCTCCTCCTGCTCGAAAAGGGCGAGTTCGCACCCGCGCTCGCCGCGTACGACCGCGCGGTCGAAGCCGCGAACGGGACGAACGACGCCGCCTTCGCCGACTGGATGTTCGTCTGCCGCGCGGCCGCGGCGGCCGAGCTCGGCCCCGCTGACACGGAGCTCGTCGAGCTCAAGTGCGTACTCCTGCGCAGCGTGGAGCCCGGCACGTCGTTCCGCGCCGCGTATACGGCGGCGCGCATCTACGAGATCCGCCGCAACTACGCGCGGGCCGCGAGCTACAACGCCCGCGCGCGCTCCCTCGTCTCCCGCCTCGGCGACCCTCTCCTGACCGGCGCCGCCGAAAACCAGGCGGGAAGCATTCTCGCGGCCGACAGCCGGTTCGCGGAGGCCGCGGCGTCGTACCGGCGCTGCCTCGAGCTGGCGGTCGCCACGAACTCCGCGCTGTTTTCGCCCACGTGGCGCGCGATCTGCCAGGACAACCTCGGCTACAGCCTGATCGCGCTCGACGACGTTACGGAGGGCCTCGCGCTCGTTCACGAGGCGTTCGAGACGCTCGAGTCCCTCGGCGCGCGCGCGTACTCCATCATCCCGCTCGGCGACCTCTGCTTCGGGTACCTCAAGAGCGACCGCTACGCGGAGGCCCGCTACTTCGGAGAGGCGGCGCTCGAGCGCCTCGCCGAGCCGGAGGCGGCCGGCGAAACGGCCGCGTCCGAAAAGAACCTCCTGTACCTCCTCGGCGAAACCTGCCACCTGGCCGGTGACGACGGCGCCGCCCGCGGCTACTTCGACCGCCTCGCGAGCCTCTACCCCGAGTTCAAGAACCTCCGCGCGTACCTCGAGGTCTTCGACTTCCGCAACGTCATCAATCTCCGGAGCTGAAACCGTGAAACGTCCTCTCTCGCGCATCGCACGCTTCCTCGCGCTCGCCGGCGTCGCCGCCGTCCTGTGCCTGGGAACGCTCGCGAACCGCGCGGACGCGGCGTCCGCGGTGCTCGCGAAGGACGGAACGCTCTACGAGGTCTTCCCGACCTCCTACGGCGAGGTCATCACGGGCGCGAACGCCTCCGACGCGGCCCTGCGCGTTCTCGCGCTGCGCACGACGCCTCCGGGCGGCCAGCCCGCCGTCGAGATCGTGGGCGGAACCGTCAACGACTTCTTCAAGCTCGAATCCTCGATCGAGTTCGACGAGGCGACGCAGAGCATCTTCATCGTCTACTCGCGCGTCCGCGGATTCTTCTCCGACGTCCAGGTCACGATCCGCCGCGACGGCACCTGGGTCGACAGCAGCTTCCTTCCGAACCCCGGGCTCTACATCTCGGTCAGCCCGCGCCTCCTCGTGACGCGCCAGACCTACACGGACGTGGACGGCGACGGGGTGCTCATCACGAAGAACCGCTCGATCCTGTCGATCGTGTGGTGGGAGGAGAGCGGCTCCTCGCAGGCCCGCTACGCCGCGGTGTTCATCGAGGACGGCAGCCTGCGCCTCGACGACGTCACCGCGTGGAACCTCAACGAGCTGAACGGCAAGTCGGGCCCGACCGACAACTCGGGGCTTCCGCTCTCGTCGTACGCGCACCCTGGAATGCAGCGCGACCCCGGAACGAACGGCGGCGTACTCGTGTCGTTCGCAAACCTCGCGACGCGCACGCAGCAGGTCATCCGGCTGTCGTTCCCGGACAACCTCACGAAGCTCACGCCGCCGTCCAGCATGATGCCCACCCAGCGCACGTCCTACGCGCGCGGCCACATTCCGATCGGGCGCTCGGCCACGGAGACCCGGATTCCGATCCAGATCGACGTGCCGTTCCAGACCGAGGTCGGGACGTTCATCTCGCCTTCCGGCCTTCCGACCTTCTACTGGAAGACCGACACGAGCCTCCTCTACCTGCGCGGCGATTCGGACACGCTCTTCACGATCCCGTTCCGGCCGGACTTCCCCGCCGATCGCGCTCTCGCGGTCGTGAGGGAAATGTCCGACAAGGAATAGGGCCAGCTTTCGCGCTCTTCGGAGCCCCATTCAGCGGGGCCCCGTCCACAGGAAACCCGTTCAGAGCTCGCGTGGCAGGCTCGCCCGCGGATCGCTCTCGTAGAGCGATGCGAACTTCTCGGCGAGTGCGCGCCCGTCGCTCGAGACCGTCCCCGGCATCGCGATCGTGACGCGATAGTAGTGGTCGCCGTCCGCGCCGCGCCCGCTCCTCACGCCGTAGCCCTTGAGGCGGAAGCGCTGACCGCCCGCGGTGGCCGCGGGGATGCGGGCCCGCACGGGCCCTTGGATCGTCGGCACGTCGATCTCCGCACCGAGGTATGCCTCGGAAACCGTGACCGGCACCTCGGCGGTGATGTCGTCGCCCTCGCGGGCGAAATAGGGATGCGGGATCACCGTCAGGACGACGTAGAGGTCGCCCTTCTCGGTGCGGCCCTTGCCCGGCACCCTCACCTTCGAGCCGGTCGAGACGCCCGCCGGGATGCGCACGGCGAGCCGCTCCTTCGAGACGACCTCGCCGGCGCCGTGGCAGACCGGGCAGGGTGCGTTTCCCGCGTGCCCGGAGCCGCCGCAGCGGGCGCACCTCTTCGGGGCCCGCACGCTGAGCGTGATCGTGCCTCCGAGAACCGCGTCTCGGAACGGAATCGTGAGCTCGGCCGCGGCGTCGTCGTCGACGTCCTGCACACCCCGCGCGCCGCCTCCCCGCGCGCCGGGTCCGGCGCCCGAGAAGAGGTCCGAGAAGAGGTCTCCGAAATCACCCGACCAGCGGAAGCTCGACCCGCCTCCGCCCGGTGAAGGGCCGCGCCCGCCGCCCGAGAACGGGTTCCCTCCGGCGAACGGCCCGCTTCCGTGCGGCGGCGCCGCGCCGGGCTCCGGGGGATTCCCGGTGTCGCCCGTCTGGTCGAAGTGCTTGCGCCTCTTCGTGTCCTTGAGGACTTCGTAGGCCGCGGCGATCTCCTGGAATTTCTTTTTCGCGGCGTTGTCGCCGGCGTTCACGTCCGGGTGGAACTTGCGGGCGAGCCTCCGGTAGGCCTTCTTGATCTCGGCCTCGCTCGCCTTTCGTTCGACTCCCAGAACCTCGTAGGGATCCCGCGCCGCCATGTGGTCCCTACGATAACCGACCTCGGCCTCCAGCCGTGCGCGCCCTTGGAACGCGGTACGATCCCGCCGCATCGCATGGCGGCCGCACCGTGAAGATCCTGCAGCATCGCGACGTTCTCTCGATCGTCCTCGCGGGAGGAATGGGGGAACGCCTCTTTCCGCTCACGCGCGACCGCGCGAAGCCGGCGGTCCCGTTCGGCGGGCGCTACCGCATCATCGACTTCGCCCTCAACAACTGCATCAACTCGGGCCTCACGAAGATCAAGGTCATGACGCAGTTCAAGTCGAACTCCCTCATCGAGCACATCATCCGCACCTGGCGCCTGACCTTCGACATCGGCCAGTTCGTGGATCCCGTGCCCGCGCAGATGCGCCGCGGCCCGCACTGGTTCCGCGGCACGGCGGACGCCGTCTACCAGAACCTCGACCTCATCTTCGACGAGGAGCCCGAGCACGTCTGCGTGTTCGGCGGGGACCACATCTACATGATGGACGTCAACCCGATGCTCCTTTTCCACGAGGAGGGAGACCACGACCTCACGATCGCCGCGATCCCCGTGCCGATCGCGGAGGCGTCGCGCTTCGGAGTCCTCGAGGTGGGGGCGGACGGCCGCATCCTGGGCTTCGAGGAGAAGCCCGCGGAGCCGCGCTGCATCCCGGGCCAGCCGACGCTCGCGCTCGCCTCGATGGGGAATTACATCTTCCGCGCCGGCGTCCTCATAGACGCGCTCGAGCACGACGCGCTCCAGGACACATCCCACGACTTCGGGAGGACGATCATTCCTGCGCTCCTCGCGGGCGGCGGGCGCCTCTTCGCGTACGACTTCTCGACGAACCGCGTGCCGGGCTCCGAGGACCTCCCGCCGTACTGGCGCGACGTCGGGACGGTGGACTCCTATTGGGACGCCTCGATGGACCTCATCTCCGTGACGCCGCCGCTCAACCTCTATAACGCCAAGTGGCCGCTCAAGAGCCACGCGTCTCAGCTTCCGCCGGCGAAGTTCGTTTTCGCGGACGCCGTCTCGCAGCGCATCGGCATCGCGACGGACTCGACCGTCGCCTCGGGTTGCATCATCTCGGGCGGCACGATCCACCGGTCGATCCTCTTCCCGAAGGTGCGGGTCAACTCGTTTTCCCACATCGAGGAGTGCGTCCTGATGGACGGCGTCGACGTGGGACGCTACGCGCGGCTCCGCCGCGTGATCGTCGACCGCGGCGTGAAGATCCCGCCCCGGACCGAGATCGGTTTCGACCTCGAAGAGGACAAGAAACGCTTCCATGTTTCGGAGGGAGGCGTCGTGGTGATCCCAAAAGGAGCCGAGGTTCCGGGCCCCGAGACTGACCCCGACCGTCCGTGAGGGTTGCTTCGGCCAGTCGGACCGTATAAAGTTCGGGTTTCGAACCCATCAGCCGAATTTTATATGGACGACATCGATCGCCGAATCCTCGATATTCTCCAGCGGGACGCCAAGATCTCGCAGGCGAGAATCGCGGAGACGGTCGGCCTGACGACGCCATCCGTGAACGAGCGGATCAAAAAGCTCGAGACGCGGGGATTCATCCGCCGTTTCACGGCTCTGCTCGATCCGCGGCTCGTCGGAATGCCGCTCGTCGGACACGTGGACGTCCTGCTCGAGCACCCCCGCTTCGAACGGCCGTTCCTCGAGGAAATCGAGGTCCTGCTGGACGTTCAGGAGTGCTACGCGATCTCGGGAGACTTCGGTTACCGGCTCAAGATCCGGGCGCGCGACGTTGAGCACATGGAGGCGATCCTGCGCGAGAAGATCCAGACGATCCGGGGAGTCGTGAGGACCCGCGTGGAGCTCTCGCTCTCCATCAAGAAGGACTCGACGCTGCTGCCTCTTCTCGAAGGGATCTAGAAGACCGGCCGAATCGGCGCTCTGTCGTTTTTGCATCGAGAGTGTCCGTTTTCGATCTCTCACGTTCTCGCTTCGCGCCGGCGCTCCAAGCGTCAAAACGCCTCATAAACCACTAATTTCCATGACGTTATCGACGCCTCGGCTGACTCCAGAAACTCGGGGCATCGGGCTTGCGTATACCCGGGCAGGAGATCGAAACGGGCATTTCGACAAACATCAAATGAATACGCCGATCTTCACACCCTCCTTACAGCCCCGCCGGCCTCTCGGCCGTCGGGCCCTCCAGATTCTTCCCTCCAACATAACCCTCAGTTAGTCAATCCCACCGCCGCAATCCCCGCCCGACCGAAAGGTCGGGTGGGAGCCCACCGTTTGGGCCGCGCGAACGTCGTAATCCGCATTACGGCTCCGCTCCAAACCAACACGCGTCAGAAGCGGACCTGAGACGTCTCAGGACGCGACGCGTTTCAGAAGTGGTACGCGAGGGCGGCGCCGACGAGGACAGGCTTGTGCGAGGCGTCGGTCCTCAGGAGGTATCCCGTGGCGTCGATGCGGAGATCCCAGCGGCGCGCGATCTGGAAGATCGTGAGCAGTCCCGCGTGCCAGCCGATCACCGTTTCCTTGACGTCGCCGGCCACCTGATCGCCCTCCGGCGCGCGCGGGGAAAGCCCGAAGACTCCCACGCCCGCCACCAGCCCGGCCTGCCACCAGGGCTCCCGGAACAAGTAGCCGACGGACACACTCCCGCCCTTCACGTTCAGGCGGGGAGAGTTGCCTGGCGGCTGGAGCGGGTCCGTGACGACCGCGCCGGGCAGCAGGAAGTCCTCGTACCGCACCTGAAGGATGATGCCGGGCTCCATCTCGACGTCCGCGAAGACGCGGAATCCGCCGGTCGAGAACGCCTTCACGTCGGACGCGCGGCCCGTGTCGGACGCGGCGAAGCCGCCGGCGCCGACGGCGAAGGGAAACTCCCCCTGCCGGGTCGTCTGAGCGGCCGCAGAAAGCGAAAAAGCGGCGACAAAGGCGGCAATGAAGATGCGGGGGGCGAGCACACGGGGAGTTCTCTGTGTCATCGGCGGGGAGAATACGCCGGGGCCGGTCGGTCTTGGCAGATGCATATGACGGATACGGAGGCCGGATCTCCCTCGTCTAGAATCCAGAGCGTGCCCGATGAGCAGTCTTCTCGCGTATTAGCCGCTCGAAACGGGCCGTTCGATCACATCCTGGCGCTCCTCGTCCCCTCGCTCTGCGCCGTGTGCGAGGCGCCCCGGCGCGGCGTCGGCGGCGGGGGCGTCTGCCGCTCCTGCTGGAACGCCCTGCCCGTTCTCGACGCCTCCTCGACCTGCCCGCACTGCGCTCTCCCGTCCGGCGGATCCGCGTGCGCGGACTGCCGGCTGCACCTACCGCCCGTGACGCGCACGGCGGCCTTCGGACTCTACGCGGGCGGGCTGCGCACGCTCCATCACGCGTTCAAGTTCGCCGGATGGGACCTCCTCGCCGGGCCGCTCGGCGCGCGTCTCGCGGCTCTCTCACGCGAGACCGGAATCGCGTCCGGCGCGGACGCGCTCGTGCCCGTGCCCTCGACCCGAAAGCGCAACCGCGAGCGGGGATACGACCCGGCGTCGCTCCTCGCCGACGAGACCGCGCGGCGCCTCCGCTTGCCCTGCCGCGACTTCCTGTCCCGCACCCGCGAGACGCTTCCTCAATCCACGCTGCCCGCGGCGCGGCGGCGTGACAACGTGGAGGGAGCCTTCGCGGCGTCGCCTCGTGTCCGGGGGCGAGTCCTCGTCCTCGTGGACGACGTCGTCACGACCGGTGCGACCCTCTTCGCGGCGGCACGCGCGCTGCGCGAGGGAGGAGCTCGCGACGTGCGTGCGCTCGTCCTGTCCCGCACACCGGAGCCCGCATGACCGCACTCTTCGACCGCCTCGTCGTCACCAGCCTGCCGCTCGTTCCCCGATCGCTCGTGAAGCGCGTCGCGTCGCGCTACGTCGCGGGTGACACGCTCGAGGACGCGCTCGCCGCCGTCCGAACCCTCGCCTCCGAAGGGGCGATGGCGACGCTCGACATCCTCGGCGAGAGCGTGACCCGCAAGGAACAGACGGAGGCGACGCGCGACCAGTACCTCGGCATGATCGACGCGATCGTAGCGAGCGGCCTCGACGCGAACATCTCCGTGAAGCCCACCGCGGTCGGCCTCGCGATCGACCCCGATCTCGCCCTCGCGAACTGCACCGAGATCTGCACGCGCGCGGCGGCCCACGGCATGTTCGTCCGCTTCGACATGGAAGACAGTCCCTACACGGAGGCGACGCTTCGGCTCGTGCTCGAGTTGAAGACGAAGTTCCCCGCCGTGGGCGCCGTGATTCAGGCGTACCTGAAACGCAGCCTCCGCGATCTCGACCGGCTGATCGCCGCGCGCGTGAATGCCAGGATCTGCAAGGGCATTTACGTCGAGCCCCGCACGATCGCCTGGAAGGACCGCGCGACAGTCATCGCGAACTACGCCGCTCTCGTCGACAAGCACCTGTCCGCGGGCTGCTACGTCGGCATCGCGACGCACGACGAGGCCTGCGTCCAGCGCGCGCTGGAGTCGATCGACCGCCTGAAGCTCGGCCCCGACGCGTACGAGTTCCAGATGCTTCTCGGCGTCGATCCCGTCCTCCGCCGCAGCCTTCTCGAAGCGGGCCACCGCCTGAGGGTCTACGTTCCCTTCGGCCGGGACTGGTACGCCTATTCGACCCGGCGCCTCAAGGAAAACCCCTCGATCGCGCGCCACGTCGTTCGCGCCACCCTCGGGCTCGGTCCGGCCAGTTGAGCGTGAGTCCCGAAGCCTGTTGACGCGGTGCGGAAAGCGGGCGGATGATAGGCACATAGGGGGGTCCTTGACCCTTTCGATGCGCCCGAACCAACGGCTCGGCTCGGCGGCGTTTGCCGCCGTTGCCGTCTTCCTCGCCGCCTGGACCGCCAGCGCGGAGGGGGCCGGGGCGCGCCGGGCTCCTTTCGCGTCATCACTCTCCAATGGTCCGCTCACCGCTCCTCTCTCGGGAATCGTGCGCGCCGGCGGTGTGCCGGTGGCCGGTGCGTCGCTCGTCATCCGCGGCGTGACGGCCGGAGGTGCGATCGTCGTGAAGTTCCTGAAGAGCGACCGCGACGGGACGTTCGTTCTCGGGAACGCTGCCGAAGGCCTTTACACCGTGCTGTCCGTCGTGCCCGGTTTCCGGCCCGCGCTCGCGCGGCTCATTCACCGGGCCGTCCCGGACGGGACGCTCTCGTTCGTGCGGCTCGACCTCGACGCGCCGGCGGGAATCCTGCCCGAGGTGACGGGAGGCCCCTTCGACATCTGGAGCGCGCGCGCGGTCTCGCCGGGGGACGTCCTGCGCGACGTCCCGGCGATTCTCGCGGCGCTGGAGGAAGGGCCCGAAATCCCGATGCCTCCTCTCGCGCTCGCGGCGCGGGACACCCGCGCGGCCACGCTGCCGATCCGCGCGTCCGTCGCCTCGACCGCGGGGTTTGGCGCCGCGGGCGAGTCGTCGCTCTCGAGGGCGTCGCTCGACCTGAGCGGCACTGCGGGAGACCAGCTGCGCTGGGGAGCCTCCGGCGCCTATTCGCGTCTCGCCGCGATGTCCGGGGAAAGAACCGGGGACGCGTCGCGCGTGGCGCTGGACCTGGCGTCCGGGTTCACAGGCGGTCCGGGGGGCGGGATGCTGAACGCCGGCGGCGGCGGGATCGGTCAGTCCGTCCACATCGCGACGCGGCAGCAGAGCACGCTCGACGACGCGGAGGGCACGCGCTTCGCGGCGCATTCCCTCGACTGGAACGGGAGCCTCTCCGAAAGGACGCAGGCCTCGGTTTCGGCGCGTCTCGTCTCGCAGTCCCGGCTCCTCTCGGCGGGACCCGCGGCAGACCTCTTCGCACGGGAGTCGAACGCCGTCGATGTCGCTGCCCGATACCAGACCGAGCTCTCGTCCTCGACCTTCGCGCGTCTCTCCGTGTCTTACAGGAGCGCGTCGAGCGCATTCACGGGGTCCTACAGCCCGTTCGACCGCGAGACCCGCGCGGGCGCCGTTGCGGGCGTGAAGATCTTCGACGTCTTCGTGCTCGAGGGTGGCGCGACGGGAGACGTTTCCGCCCGTTCGCGCGGGATCACGCCCGAGCTCACGCTCGCGATCGCGACACGCGACGGATGGAAAATCTACGGGTTCGCGTCGCGCCGTTTCGAGCGGAGCCTCGACGGCGAGCTGCCGCTGCCGGGCGAGGCCGGCACGGACGAAGCCGATCTCACGCGCCGCTCGCGCTCGCTCTACAAGGGCGGAATCCTGTGGAAGAACGCCGAAGGAGAGAATGTCTCCCTCGAGGCATCCCGGCGCGAGCTGACCGGCACGTACCGTCTCCTCTTCGACCCCGATTTTCTCGACCGGCTCGATTCGCTCTACTTCTTCCCGAACGACGTCGCGACCGATGTCTCGTTCGGGGCCAGCGCGCGTCTCGGCACGGCTCTCGACGGGCGCGTGATGATGCGCGCCGGATCCCTCTCCGGAGCGCGCGACGGCCTGATCCGCGCGGATGAAGCCGCATGGGGCGTCGCGCAGATGGCCGTCCGCATCCGCGCGACGGATACGTCTCTCGGGATCGGTTACCGCGTCGTGACGCAGTCCCTGACTCGGGGATCTTCGCTTCTCAGGAACGACGTCGAGGCGGTGGACGTAACGCTCGCGCAGAGCATCCCCGTTCCCGCGCTCCGCTCTTTCGGCTCCGCCCTCCGGGCGCTCTTCTCTCTCGAGCTCGGCAAGCGCCGGGAGGGCGACGACGAGGAGAAACAGGACCGCAGGCTCGCGGGCGGCCTCGCGATGTCGTTCTAGGCCGTCTGCCCGGGTCCCCAGCGACCTTTCAGACCCCTCTCCAAATACCCGATCTCGTATTCAAGATTCCGTGATCCGGATCTTGAGTCGGGTTCTCTCAGACGGCCAAAGCCCACTTTTGCAGTGCTTTAAGCTGATCCAAGCATTCGTACTCATGGCATCTTCCTTGCTGCAATAGGAGACATGGAGACACGCTCGCCCCGCCTGCGCGCCGTGGCGCGGTGGCTCCTGATCTGCGGGTTCGCACTCGCACTCGTGCCCTCCACACTCTGCCTCGTGCGCAAGGTGTCCGCGTTCGGCCACGCGGACGTGCTCGTTTCTCCCGAAGCCGAGGGCCTTCGCGTCCGCCGCGTCGGCGAATCCGCGCTCGCGTCGGGTCTGCGCTCCGGCGACCTGCTGCTCCTCGTGGATGGTGTCGAGGCGCTCCAGGCGGGCGACCCGTCACGCTGGCTCGCCAAGCGGCCCGCCGAGCTGACGGTCCTGAGAGCCGAGGCGCTCCGGACGTTCCGCAGCGCGCCCGTCTCGTCGTGGGACTGGCTGTATCTCTTCCTGTTCGCGGTGGGCGTCACGTTCCTCGCCGCCGGCTTCGCGGCCGTCAGACCCACGCCGGCAACGCGCGAAGCGCTCCTCTTCGCCGGCTTCGCGCTGTCCGTCGGGCTCGTCCTCACCCTCACGCCCGTGCCGCCCATCGACGGCCTTTTCCGCACCTCCGTTCTCGTCGAGGATGCGGCGCGCGCTCTCTTTCCGGCACTCCTCCTCGCGCTCGTCTTCACGTTCCCGCGGCGGATGCGAAAGACTCCTGCTTGGCTCCCGTTCGTTCCATCCGCCGCGCTCCTCGCCGCGACGGCGAACGTGTACTTCGGCGGTTCCGGCCGCGGAGAGTCCGCCGTGGCCGCGCTGGACCGCGCGCAGATCGTGTGGATGGCGCTCGGCGCCGCGCTCGCGGCCGCGCGTCTCGTGGTGCTCGCGCGACGGCCGACGGACCTCCTGACCGAGAAGCAGGTCCGGTTCCTCCTCCTCGGAGTCACCGTCGGATTCCTGCCGCTCGTCCTCCTGAACCTCGTGCCGCACCTCCTTGGCGGCTCGATTCCGATCCTCTCCTCGCTCGCCGTCCTGCCCCTCGCGCTCGTTCCCGCCGCGTTCCTCGCGTCGCTCACGCGGTACCGGCTCTGGGACGTCGAAGTGCTGGGCCGCCAGACGGCGTCGCTCCTGGGTGCCCTTCTCGTCGGGGCCAGCTTCTTCGCGCTCGCCCAGGTCCTCCTCGCACATCCCGTCGCGATCGGAGTCCCGTACGCGAAAGGCGCCCTCGAGACGTCCGCGGGCCTCCTCATGGCTCTCAGCTTCGCGCCCGTTCGCCGCGGCCTCTCGAGCGCTTTCCAGCGGTTCCAGTACCGCGACGCCTGGCGCGACCGGGAACGCCTGCTCGCGCTCGTGCGCGACCTCCCGTTACCGCGGCCCCTCGGCGAGCTGCAGGAACTGCTGAGGGAGCGCGTCATGAAGGGCCTCGGAGTCTCGTGCGCGGTGCTCCTGCCCGTCGCGGGAGACTCTCTTGTCGGGCGCGACGTGGATGGAGGTCCGCCCCTTCCGCTCGCCGAGCTCCCCGTCGGCGCCCGGCTCGTGCCGACGAGGCTCTCCCGGCAGGACTTCACGGCGCGCCCGACGGCCTCGGTGTCGCGCCTCCGCCGCGCCGGCTTCCGGACGCTCGCGCCGCTCACGGTGTCGGGACGCCTCCTCGCGCTCTTCGCCGTGGGCGACCGCGGCGGCCGCGTGCCGCTCTCGCTCGACGATACGGAGCTCCTTCAGACCGTGCTCGCTCCCGCCGCGCTCGCGCTCGACCACGCCCGGCTCTTCGACGAGCTGCGCGTCGAGGCCGACCGGTACAGGACGCTGCAGAGGTTCCACGAGAACGTCGTCGCGGGGTCCGCTGCCGCGATCGCCGCCACGGACGAAGCGGGACGGCTCACGTCCGTCAACCCCGCGTTCGCCGCTCTCCTGTCGCGCGACGCGGCGTCTCTCGTCGGAATGCGCGCGGAGGACGTCCTCCCGCCGGCCCTTTCGGGCGTCGCGCCGGCGCCGCGGATCGAAGTGGACCTCGGCTCCGGCCTGCGCGTCCTCAACGTTGCCGTATCGCCGTTCCCGGGAACCCGGCCGGGGTCCCTCGCGCGCGTCCTCGTTCTCTATGACGCGACCGAGACGTCCCGGCTCGAACGCGCGCTCTCCGACCGCGAGCGTCTCGCCGCCCTTGGAACGCTCTCTGCGGGTGTCGCGCACGAGGTGAACACGCCGCTCGCGGGCGTCGCCGGCTTTGCGCGCCTGCTCCTCGACGAGACGCCGGGCGACGATCCGCGCAGGACTCTCGTCGAGAAGATCGAACGTCAGGCGTTCCGCGCGTCGCGCCTCGTCGGGAGCCTCCTCGACCTTGCGCGCGGCCGCCCGCGCGAGTTCGCACGGCTCGAGCCGAAGGCTCTCGCGGAAGAGGCCGCGTGGGCCCTCGCCGACGAGGCCGCGGCGCGGCGCACACCGCTCGAAATCGAGTCGGAACCCTCTCTCCCGGCCGTATCCGGCCACCGGGACGCTCTCGTGCAGGTCCTCGTGAACCTCGCGAAGAACGCGCTCGAAGCGGTCACGCTCCCGCGCGCGGAGGCCGACCCGGCTCCCAGGGTCACGCTGCGCGTCTTCTCGGAGGACGGCCACGTACAGTTCTCCGTGGAGGACAACGGACCTGGCCTGACAGATGCAGAGGCCGCAAGAGTGTTCGATCCGTTCTATTCGACGAAGACCTCCCAGGGAGGCACCGGGCTCGGCCTCGCCATCGCGCGGGATATCATCCAGGCGCACGGCGGGACCCTGACCGTTACGTCCGCGAACGCGACCTCCGCGGACGCGCGCGGAGCCCGATTCACCGTTTCCCTGCCCGCCGCGACCTGAAAACACGATGTCGACCGTTTTGATCCTCGACGACGAACCCGTGATCCGCGACGTCCTGGGATCCGTCCTGGCGAAGGCGGGTTTCGTGACGCGTGAAGCCGCGACCGCGGCCGAGGGATTCGAGCGGCTCGCGAAGGAGCCGATCGACCTCCTTCTCCTCGATCTCATGCTCCCGGACCGCCCCGGCCTCGAGGTTCTCTCGGAGGTGAGGTCGCGTCACCCGGAAGTGCCGGTCGTCGTCGTGACGGCGTACTCCTCCGTCGAGAGCGCGATCTCCGCGATGCGCGAGGGCGCGTTTCACTACCTTCCGAAGCCCTTCCGGAACGAAGAGGTCGTCCACGTCGTCAAGCAGGCGCTCGAGAAGAAGCGCCTCGTCGCCGAGAACCGGGCCCTCAAGGCGCGCCTCAACACGCCCCCGGGCCTGAAGGAGATCATCGGCCGCTCGCCCTCGATGGAGCGCGTCTTCGAGACGATCCGCCAAGCCGCGGCCGCGCGCTCGACGATCCTCGTCACGGGCGAGAGCGGCACCGGCAAGGAGCTCGTCGCGAAGGCGCTCCACCGGCTCTCGCCGCGGGCGTCGGGCCCGTTCGTGACCGTGCACTCCGGGGCGCTTCCTCCCGATCTCCTCGAATCCAACCTCTTCGGCCACGTGCGCGGGTCGTTCACGGGCGCCGTCGCCGACAAGAAGGGCCTGTTCAAGGCCGCGGACCTCGGCACGATCTTCTTCGACGAGATCGGCACGGTCCCGATGGACACGCAGGCGAAGCTGCTGCGCGTCCTGCAGGAGCGGGAATTCCTCCCGGTGGGCGCCGTCGAGCCGCAGCACGCCGACGTCCGCGTCATCGCCGCCACGAACGCCGACCTCCCCCGCCTCGTCGCGGAGGGACGCTTCCGCGAAGACCTCTTCTACCGGCTCTGCGTCATCACGATCCCTCTTCCGCCGCTGAGAGAGCGCCGCGAGGACGTCCCCCTCCTCGTCGAGACGCTTCTCGCGCGGGCGGCGTCCGAGAACGGGAAGGCGGTTCCCTCCGTCACACCCGGCGCGATGAAGGCGCTCCTCGACCACGACTGGCCGGGCAACGTCCGCGAGCTCGAGAACGTCCTCGAACGGGCGCTCGTCCTCGGCCACGGCATCATCGACCTCGATCAGCTGCCCGACACCGTGCGGCGCTCCGTGCCGCGTGCGGCCGCGCTGCCTGCCGAAGGGCTGTCTTTCAAGGACGCGGTCGCCGCCTACGAGCGCGCGCTCCTTTCGGCGGCGCTCCAGCGCGCCTCGGGAGTGCAGAAGCGGGCCGCCGAGCTCCTCGGCCTCAAGCCCACGACGCTGAACGAAATGCTCAAGCGGCATGGCATGCTTCCGCGCGACACGAAGGAAGCGAACGAGCCCGAGCCGGCCTCACCCTCGCGGACCGCGGGATAAGCGTCGCTACGTCCTCTTCAGGAGGACAAACGTCCGGTCGTCCCCGAACGGTGTTCCCGACGTGAAAGCCACGAGTGCGGCCCCGAGTTCGGCCTCGATCTCGTTCACGTCGAGAGAGCGCGCCTTCACGAGCGTCTCGACGAGACGCGGCGTCCCGAACTCGTCGTCCTCCGGGTTCGCCGCCTCGGTCACGCCGTCCGTGTAGAGAGCGAGCACGTCGCCCTCCGCCATCGTGAACGTTCCCGACCCGTAGATTTTTCCCGCGAACATCCCGAGCGGTGGTCCGTGGGCTCCGAGGAGCTCGAAGGTACCGTCCTTGCGCACGAGGATTCCGGGGTTGTGTCCCGCGTTCGTGTAGACGACCGAGCCCGACTCGGGATCGTAGAGCGCGAGGAAGAACGTGATGAACTTCTCGGGGCTCGTGCGGCGGAAGACCATGTCGTTCAGGCGCGTGCAAAGACGATCGGGCGGGAAATGCTCGCCGGCCCAGACCTGGAACGCCGCCTGCACCGACGCGGCGAGGATCGACGCGCCCATTCCCTTCCCGCTCACGTCCGCGACGACGACGTCGAGCGACCGGTCGCCGCGCTCGAAGAAATCGTAGTAGTCGCCCGAGACCGTCTGCGACGGCACGGTGCGCCCGAGGAGCTCCGTGTGGGGAAGCGTCGGCTCGGCTTCCGGCAGGAGGCGGCGCTGGATCTCCCAGGCGAGCGCCATCTCGCGCTCGATACGCTGGCGCGCCGCGGCGCCCGCCTGCAGCCTGAGGTTCTGGATCTTGATGGCGGCCGTGTTCGCGAGCGACGTCAGGAGGCGGAGGTCCTCCTCGCTGAAGCTCTTCCGCCCGAGGCGGACCTCGAGGTAGATGAGGCCGATGACCTTGTCCTCGACGAAGAGCGGCGCCGCCATGCAGGACGTGATGCCCTGGATCCGGATGGATTCGGCGGCCCCGAGACCCGCGTCCGTCGTCGCGTCGATCAGGAGGACGCCGTTCTTCTTCTCGACGACGGACTGGATGAGCGTGTTGCTGAGACGGATGTCGGACGGATCGACGCCCGGCGCGTACTTCACCTTCTCGGACTTGAGATCGCCGTGCTCGTCGGCCAGCATGAGGAGGCCCCGGTCCGGCTGGAGGAACGTGAACGTCTTCTCGAGGACGAGCTCCACGAGACGGGGAAGCGGGATGTCTCCGAGGAGGTCCACGGAGATCTCGTTCAGCATCCGGAGCGACGCATTCAGCCGGGCGAGCTCCTCGGCGCCGAGCTTCGAGTCCCACGCCTGCTTGTGCGGCCTCAGGAGGTCCTTCGAGGATTGCAGGAACGTCGTCCGCTTCGAGCTCTCGTCCCCGATCCCGTCGATGACGACGCGCGTCGTGGACTCCTCGATGACCTCGACGAGCGTCTCGCCGAGCTGGATGCGGTCTCCGGCCGCGAGCGGCACGGGTTCGGTGATGCGCGAGCCGTTCAGCGAGGTCCCGTTGCGCGATCCCAGGTCGACGAGCCGGATGGGCCCCGCGGTCAGCACGCCTTCGATCCGGGCGTGAACACGCGAGAGCGTCCGGTCGCCGAGAGGGACGTCGTTCGTCGAGGACCGGCCCAGCGTGAGGACCGGGCGGTCGAGCAGGATTCGCCGCGCCGGCTCTCCCGGAACGCGGACGTTGAGAACGAGCACGAGGCGAAGTCTAGCAACAACAATCGGTTCGGGGTGCTTCCGAGGCGGCACCCCCGTGTTATCCTTCGCGGTTCCGGCGTCGCTCACCACGCGGCGAGGCCGTGAAGGAGAAGTCCATGAAGGAAAAGATCCACCCCGAGTACCACGAGGTCGACGTCCACTGCGCGTGCGGAACCACGTGGAAGACGAAGAGCACGAAGACCGAGCTCCGCCTCGAGATCTGCTCCAACTGCCACCCGTTCTTCACGGGCAAGTCCAAGCTCGTGGACACCGCGGGACGCGTCGAGCGCTTCCAGAAGAGGTACGCGAACACCCCGAAGCCCGCGGCAGCCGCGTCGACGGCAGCGAAGTCCAAGCCCGAGCCCGCGACGAACGCCTGACGCGGCGGCGGCCCTTCCGGGCCGCTCGCGTCGGCCTCCCATGTTCCAGAAGCTCGACGAGATCGAACGCCGCTACGCAGATCTCGAGGCGCGCGCCGCTTCGCCCGACGTCCTCTCGGATCACACGCTCGCGACGAAGACGATGCGCGCGATGAGGGAGATCCTGCCCGTCGTCGAGAAGAACCGCGAGCGCAAGCGGATCGACGCGGAGCTCGCGGGCGCCCAGGAGCTCCTCGAGACGCTCCCGCCCGCGGACGAGCTCCGGCCGATGGCGCAGCAGGAATTCGAGAGCCTGCGCGCGCGGCGGGAAGCGATCGAGGAGGAGATCCGTCTCCTCCTCCTCCCGAAGGACCCGAACGACGGAAAGAACGTCGTCCTCGAGATCCGCGCCGGAACGGGGGGCGACGAAGCCGCGCTCTTCGCGGAGGAGCTCTTCCGGATGTACGTGCGCTACGCCGAGGGCCGCGGGTGGCGCGTCGAGGTGATCGACCGGAGCGACTCCGGCGGGGCGGGAGGACTCAAGGAAGTCCAGGCGATCGTGGAAGGCGACGGGGCTTTCTCGCGCCTGAAGTACGAAGGCGGCGTCCATCGCGTCCAGCGCGTCCCCGCGACGGAGGCCGCCGGCCGGATCCACACGTCGGCCGCGACCGTCGCGATCCTGCCTGAGGCGGAGGAGCTGGACGTCGTCATCGCCGACAAGGACGTTCGCATCGATCTTTTCTGCGCCTCCGGACCGGGGGGCCAGGGCGTCAACACGACCTACTCGGCCGTGCGCCTCACGCACATTCCGACGGGCGTCGTCGTCCAGTGCCAGGACGAGCGCTCGCAGGTCAAGAACAAGGCGAAGGCGATGCGCGTCCTCAAGGCACGCATCTACGAGGCCGAGCGCGAGAAGAAGGAAGCCGCGTACGCCGCCGACCGCAAGAAGATGGTCGGCTCGGGCGACCGCTCCGAGAAGATCAGGACCTACAACTTCCCGCAGAGCCGCGTGACGGACCACCGGATCGGGTTCACCTCGCACCGGCTGAACGACGTCCTCGACGGAAGGCTCGACGAGCTTATCGATCCGCTCGTCTCGCACTTCCAGGCCGAGAAGCTGAAGGAAGAATTGGCCAAGGCTTAAGAGAAGAAAAGAGAAGAGAAGATTCTCTTAGAAGGTGAAGAGGGGCGGCGCCTTGGCCGCCCCGAGAAATTTCCTCAGCCTACTTCTTCTTCGCCGGCTTGGCGGCCTTCGCGCCGCCCTTTACCTCGACGGTGGTTGCCGTCATCTTGTACTCGATCGTCACCTTGGCGCCGACCTTCAGGTCTCCCGTGACCTTCGTCGACGCGTCGCGCGCGATCTCCCACTTGTCCTTGCCCTTTTGGACGACGATCTTCGTGTCGGTCACCTCGAGAACGGGTCCCGTGACCTGGTACGCGAACGCGAGGGCGGGGGTCAGAAGAAGCAGCGCCGCGGGAAGAACGAATCGAAGAAGTTTCTTCATATTTTTTTCCACTCCTGAGTCGCTACTTTAGCTCAACTCGCCCGCTCCGATCGAGGACGTAAGCCGGGGCGCCCTCCGGCGAAACGACGACGTCCGTGACCGCGTAGCCGAGGGCGAAGAGCGGCTTCACGACCGCGGCGAAGCGGTGGCGCTCTTTCAGGGTCCCATCGTGGTCCGTCCGGTAGATGCGTGGCGCGCCGGCCGGGAACGGGAGGAGGACGCGCGGAGCTTCGGGGAGCGACCGCGCACGCCGGGCGACCGGGAGAGCCGAGGCATCGGGCCGCTCGCGGGCCTCGCCGGCGGCCGCGCGCTCGACCTCCGGCTCGTCCAGCCGCCATTCGACCTCGAACCGGTCGGACGGGAGGCCGGCGTAGATCCCGCCCATGAGCCCGTAGAAGTTCGGGTGGAACGCGCGGACAGTCCCCCGCAGGTGCCCGATGTTCAGCTTCGCGTTCTTCAGGAGAAAGGGGTCGTACGTCCACGTCACGAGGCGGATGCCGCGAGCGAGGCACCACGCGCGTTGATAGAGCTTGAGCTTCACGGAGAGTCCGCGGCCCTGCGCCTCGGGCGTCACCGCGAGAAGGTGCGAGTGCTGGCAGGGCTCGCCGCGATTCGTGCGTGGGATGCCGTGCACGAACCCCACCATCTTTCCGCCGAGGAACGCGGCCGCCGTGAGGCCGCCCGCATGCGTCGCGGCGACGAGGTCGCTCGCGGGCGACAGCGAGCGCTCGGCAAAACCCCAGGCCGCCTTGGAAACATGCATCGTCTCGATGAACTCGTCCGCGGTCCGAAGGTCGCGGATGACGAGACGTCCGCTCACACCCCGTCCTCGAGGAGCGCCGCGAGCAGCGCGGCGCGGCGCGGGAGATCGTCGACGAGAAGATGTTCGGTCCGGGCGTGGGCGCCGCCCCCCGACGGACCGAGGCCGTCGAGCGTCGGAACGCCAGCCGAGGCCGTGAGGTTTCCGTCGGACCCGCCGCCCACGCGCACGGCGGGAAGCGCGAAGCCCAGCGTCTGCGCGAGCGCGGCGGCCCGGCGGTAGAGCGCGAGCGAGGCCTCGGTCGACTCCATGGGCGGGCGGTTCACACCGCCTTCGAGGTCGACCGTCACGCGCGGGTTCTCGGGGCGATAGGCCCGGAGGCCGGACAGGACGCGGGCGCCCTCGGCCTCGGTCCAGAGGCGGAAGTCCACGGAGAGCGTGGCCTCCTCGGGGACGACGTTCGTCGTCGTTCCGGCGGCCGCGACGGTCGGAACGACCGACGTTCCGGACGGGAAATCCGCGAGCGCGTCGGCATAGAGGATGAAACGCGCGAGCTCGAGGAGCGCGGACGCCCCCTTCTCCGGCTCGAGGCCCGCGTGGGACGCGACGCCCCGGAAGCGCGCCGTGACGAGGCCGGTCCCCTTCCGCGCGACCTTCGCGGCGCCGCCGTCGCCCGAGGGCTCGAGGACGAGCACGCGGTCCCGCTTCACCGCCTCGCCGACGAGGAGATCCCGCGAGGCGTGGCTTCCAACCTCCTCGTCCGGGGTCAGGAAGAGGGTGACACCCCCGGCCGGCTTCGCGTCTCCGCGCGCGAGCGCCTCGAGGACCGCCATCGCGACCGCCACCCCGCCCTTCATGTCGAAGACGCCGGGTCCGCGCGCCTCGCCTCCCTCGACCCGGTACGGAATCTCCACGAGCGTGCCGGCGGCCCAGACCGTGTCGATGTGCCCGAGGAGCAGCGTGCCCCCCCGGTCGGGGCCGAGCCTCGCGCAGACAGCGTCGCCGCGGCCCGCGCAAGGCACGCAGGACACCGTCACCCCGGCCTCGCCGAGGCGGGCCGCGATCCAGCGCGCGAGCTCGCTGACGAGATCGGGCGCTCCAGACGGGCTCTCACGGACGACGAGCGATTCAAGGTTCTCGAGCATCGCGCCCCGCCGCGCCTCGAAGAGAGCGGCCAGCTCGTGAAGGCGCGCGCTCACGCGCGCAGCTCCTGCACCGAGGTCGTGACGCGGCCGAGGACGTCCCCGCGGATCGAGACCCCGGTCCCGGGCCCTTTCGGCACGGGCATGAGCCCGTCCTTCGCCTCGAGAGCGGGCTCGACGATGTCTTCCTCGAAGTAGCGCGAGGACGAGGACGTGTCGCCGGGCTTCGAGAACCCCGGGAGACTCGCGATCGCGACGTTGTGCGCGCGTCCGACGCCGGCCTCGAGCATGCCGCCGCACCAGACGGGGATTCCGGCGGCCCGCGCGACATCGTGGATGCGCACGGCCTCGCCGTGCCCTCCGACGCGCCCGATCTTGATGTTGATTACCTTGCAGGCCCCGAGCGCGATCGCCGCCCGCGCGTCCGCCGCCGAGCGAATCGATTCGTCGAGGCAGATCGGCGTCGTCAGCGTCTTCGCGAGCTCCGCGTGCTGGACGATGTCCTCGTCGTGGAGCGGCTGCTCGATGTAGTCCAGCCCGAAGGCGTCGAGGCTTCGGAGGTGACCGGAGTCGGCGAGCGTATAGGCCGCGTTCGCGTCGACGGTGAGCGTGATGTCGGGGAACGCCTCGCGGACGGCCGCGAGGCGGTCGGCGTCCCTGCCCGGCTCGATCTTGAGCTTGATCCGCCTGTAGCCCTGCGCGACGTGCTGCCTCACGTTCTCGACGGTCTCGCCCGGCGTCGGAGAGATCCCGAGCGAGACGCCGACTTCGATCGCGTCGCGCGTACCCCCGAGGGATCCCGAGAGAGGAACCCCGGCGGCGCGCGCGAAGAGATCCCGCAGCGCGCACTCGACCGCCGCCTTCGCCATCCGGTTGCCGCGCACGCGCCGCGCGGCCTCGTCGAACGCGGCGGGGGACGGCACGGCCTTCCCCAGGACGAGGGGCAGGAGATAGCCCGACAGGATGGGCAGCACCGTCGAGAGCGTTTCCGGAGAATAGAACGGACCCTCTTCGGCCACGCACTCGCCCCATCCGGAGAGGCCCTCGCCACGCAGCTCGAGGAGAATGAATTTCTTCACGCTCGTCTCGCCGAACGACGTGCGGAAACGGAACTTCAGCGGCATCTCCACGTGGCGGACGACCGCACATTCGACGCGCATGGGACGTTTGTCTATCATCACGCTCCCCTCGTTTTCCCGGGGGGACATGATATGGATTTTCGCGCCGAGGAGGCCTGCATGACCGGTCCCGCCATCCGCTTTCGTTTCGCCGCTCTCTGTGCCGCCGCGCTGATGGGCACCGCGCTCCTCTCGGGCTGCGGAGGCAAGGACGACGACGACGAGGACCGGCCGAAGTCGGCCCGCGCCGCCGGCGCTGGGAAGGAGGGCGCCTCCGCCTCGGCCTCTCCCGCGGCCTCCGCCGCCGGTCCCGCGGCCGGGGCAATGGGAGCCGCCTCGATCACCGGAAAGATCGTCTTCGAGGGCGCAGCGCCCGTGCCGGAGAAGTACAAAATGTCGGCCGACGCGTTCTGCGCGAAGGCGCATCCCGGCGACGTCGCGAGGCAGGACATCGAGATCGGACCCGACAAGGGCATCGCGGACGTTTTCGTCTACGTGAAGTCGGGCATCAGCGGCACGTATCCGGCTCCCACGACGGCGGCGACGATCGACCAGAAGGGCTGCACGTACCACCCGCACGTCTTCGGCATGGTTGCGGGCCAGAGCCTCGACATCCTGAACAGCGACGACACGCTCCACAACATCCACGCGCTCCCGGAGAAGAACGAGGCGTTCAACCTCGGGATGCCGGTGAAGGGGATGAAGTACACG
The DNA here is from genome assembly GCA_038214715.1 of Thermoanaerobaculia bacterium. Taxonomy (GTDB): domain Bacteria; phylum Acidobacteriota; class Thermoanaerobaculia; order UBA5066; family UBA5066; genus Fen-183. Next base: position 26,948 of record JBBQRP010000001.1, read on the forward strand.
AAGAAGTTCGACAAGCCCGAGGTCATGATCCGGATCAAGTGCGACGTGCACGGCTGGATGTCCGCCTACTGCGGCGTCGTCTCCCACCCCTTCTTCGCCGTGACCGCGGCGGACGGCACGTACACGATCAAGAATCTGCCCGCCGGGACCTACACGATCGAGGCGTGGCACGAGAAGTTCGGCACACAGACCCAGCAGGTCACGGTGGGCGCGCAGGAGTCGAAGTCGGCGCCGTTCACGTTCAAGGCCGGTGCGTGAGGCTTTCCTGAGGGTGGGGACGCGGACGGTCGCCGTCTGCGTCTTCCTGCTTCTCGTCGCGGGCGCCCTCGTCACGTCCACGGAGTCGGGCCTCGCCGTTCCGGACTGGCCCCTCTCCTATGGGAAGGTCATGCCTCCCATGGTGGGGGGCATCCTGTACGAGCACGGGCACCGGCTCATCGCGGCAGCGGTCTCCACGCTCGTGGGGCTGGAGTTCGGAGCGATATTTTTTTTCTCAGAAGGTAATAGAAGGACGCTCAAGATCCTCGCCGGCGCCGCGTTCGTTGCAATTCTCCTGCAGGCGGCCCTCGGAGGATTGACCGTCCTTCTCCTCCTGCCGCCGATCGTCTCCTCCGCGCACGCGGCTCTCGCCGAGGTCGTCTTCGCCCTCACGGCCGTCGTCGCGCTCATGTGCTCGAAGACATGGAGGGAGCTGGTCGAAGAAAATCTTCGGATTTCTTCGAATGGTGCGGAGTCGATGCGCGCGTTCCGGTGGACGCTCGCCGCCACCGCCGCGATCTACATCCAGATCGTTCTCGGCGCCGTCATGCGGCATACGGGCGCGGGCCTCGCGATCCCGGACTTCCCAACTTCCTTCGGAGGGTTCTTTCCCTCCGCCGCCGATCTGGCTCTTCCCGGCGTGCCGATTCACCTTGCCCACCGGCTCGGAGCCGTCGTCGTCGTCCTGCTCGTCTTTCGCGCCGCAGGCGCCCTTTCGAAGATCTCCCCTTCGCGGCCCCTCTTCGGGATCGCGGCGTCCGCCTGGGCCGGCCTCGTCACGATTCAAGTGCTCCTGGGCGCGCTCTCCATCTGGTCGCGAAAGGCCCCGTCGCTCACGGCAGCGCACCTCGCGACCGGCGCGCTGTGCTGGGTGACGGGGGTCCTCGCCGCCGCCTGCCTCGGGGCCTGCCGGAACTCCGGGAACGCGCTAAGCTCCGCGCGTCGCGCATGAGCCCCAGTCGCAACCCGACCGCCCTGTCGTCCTACGTCGCGCTCACGAAGCCGCGGATCACCGTCTTCGTCGTGATGACGGCGTTCGTCGGGTTCGTGGCGGGCACGAAGGGCCCGCTCTCGGGAATCGACCTCGCGCTCCTATTCCACACGCTCCTCGGAACCGCGCTCGTCGCGTCCGGGACGAGCGCATTCAACCAGGTGTGGGAGAAGGATCTGGACGGGCGGATGGCGCGCACCGCCGGGCGCCCCCTGCCCTCGGGCCGCCTCCCGCTCGCGGGCGCCGCGCTCTTCGCGGGTGCGCTTTCCGTCGTCGGCCTCGTCGAGCTCTTCCTCTTCACGAACGGGATCACGACGGTGCTCGCGGCCTTCACCCTCGTCTCGTACGTCTGCGTGTACACACCCATGAAAACGCGCTCGCCGGCGTCCACGATCGTGGGGGCGATCCCGGGCGCCCTGCCTCCGCTCGGCGGTTACACCGCGGCGGCCGGCACGCTCGGCCTGCCGGGACTCGCGCTCTTCGCGATCCTGTTCGTCTGGCAGCTGCCGCACTTCTTTGCGATCGGGTGGCGCCACCGCGTCGACTACGCGAAGGCGGGCGTCGTCATCCTGCCCGTCATCGATCCGACTGGACGGAGCACCGCCCGGCAGACGCTCCTCTGGACCGCCGTCCTCCTGCCCGTCAGCCTCCTTCCGTCCCTCGTGGGAACGGCCGGCTTCGCCTACGCCTTCGGGGCGTTCGCGATGACGCTTCTCTTCCTGGCCTCGTCGATGAGGTTCGCGCGCGACATCTCGGAGGCTCGCGCCCGCTCCCTCTTCCTCGCGTCGATCGGCTGGCTGCCCGCGATCCTCGTGCTTCTCGTCCTCGACCGCGTCTGACGGGTCCCGAGCCCGCGAGCCGAACGTGACGCCACCCGCCGTCGAAGCCTTTTCCCTCTCCCTTTCCTATGGAGCGCGAGCCGCGCTCTCCGACGTCTCCTTCTCCGTCGCGCGCGGCGAGGTCTTCGCGCTCCTCGGCCCGAACGGCGGCGGCAAGACGACGCTCTTCCGCATCCTCGCGACGCTTCTCGTTCCCGGCGGCGGGCGTTTCTCGATCGACGGTCTCGATCCTGGGGCGAGCGCGCGCGAAGTGAGGCGGCGCCTCGGCGTCGTGTTCCAGTCCCCGAGCCTCGACACGAAGCTCACGGTCGAGGAGAACCTCCTGCTTCAGGGCGCCCTCTACGCGCTTGCGCGCCCTGTCCTTCGATCGAGGATTGGCGAGCTCCTCGCGACGTTCCGGCTCGAGGACCGCGCGCGCGACCTCGTCGAGACGCTTTCGGGCGGCCTCTCGCGGCGCGTCGAGATCGCGAAGGCTCTCCTCCACTCTCCGCCCGTGCTGCTTCTCGACGAGCCGTCGACGGGTCTCGACCCGGGAGCTCGGCGGGACCTCGTGGACCTCCTCTCTTCCCTGGCCCAAACCGGAACCGCGGTGCTCCTGACGACGCACCTCTTCGAGGAGGCCGAAGCCGCCCACCGCATCGGCATCCTGGACCGCGGCAGGCTCCTCGCGCTCGACACACCGGCCGCTCTGAAAGCGACCGTGGGAGGCGACGTCGTGGCGGTCGAGGCGAAGGACGAGTCGGGCGCGCCAGCCCTCGCGAAGGCGATCGAGAGCCGCTTCGGCGCCGAGGCCGGGCGCGTCACGGTCGTCGGCCCGACGGTACGCGTCGAGCGCGCGGCCGCGCACACGTTCGTGCCGCGCCTCGTCGAGGCGTTTCCGGGAGCGTTCCGGTCCGTGACGCTCGGCGCGCCTTCCCTCGAGGACGTCTTCATCGCGCGGACCGGCCGGCTCTTCCGCGAAGAGGATCGGCCCGAGGCGAGCCGGGCGGGATCGTCGGGCGGCACCGCGTGAGTCCGGCGCTCGCCCTCGCCCGCCGCGAGATCGTGCGGTTCCTGAGGCAGAAGAGTCGCGTGGTCGGCGCGGTCGCCCCTCCCCTCGTGATGTGGGTCCTCGTGGGGGCCGGCTTCAAGGGGTCCCTGAGGGAAGACTCGTTCTCCTACTTCTTTCCGGGAACCATCGTCCTCGTCGTCCTTTTCGCGGCGATCTTCGCGACGATCTCCGTCATCGAGGACCGGCGCGAGGGATTTCTCCAGGGCGTTCTCGTGTCGCCCGTCGCTCCGTCCTCGATCGCGCTCGGGAAGGTCCTCGGGGGTGCCGTGCTCGGCCTGATGCAGGGGCTCCCGCTCCTCGTCCTCCTCCCGCTCGCAGGCCTTCGGGCGGACGCCGAAAGCCTCCTGACCGCCGCGGCGCTCCTCGCGGTCCTCGCGTTCGCCCTCACGTCGCTGGGCTTCGCGATCGCGTGGTGTCTCGAATCGACCCAGGGATTCCACGCGATCATGAATCTCTTCCTGATCCCGATGTGGCTCCTGTCCGGCGCGTTCTTTCCTGTCGACGGAGCACCCGGCTGGCTTCGGGCCGCGATGGCCGTCAACCCGCTCACGTACGGTGTCGCGGCCCTCCGCCGGGCCCTCTCGGGATCGGCTCCGTCCTTCGCGACCCCGGAGCTTTCCTTCGCCGTCACGCTCGCGTTCGCCGCCCTGATGTTCGCGGCGGCCGTCGCCGTCGTCCGGAAGCTCCCGTCGGGGCCGGCGCGCCGGGCGGCAGCGGGCCCGGCCCCGGAGCGCCCGTGACGGTCCGCGACCTTCCCACGGTGAACGCGGTCCTGAACGCGACGAGCGCCGTCCTCCTCACGATCGGGTGGATCCTCATCCGCTCGGGCCGGAGAGCGGCCCACCGGCGCGTCATGATCGCGGCGCTCACGTGCTCGACGGTCTTTCTCGCGAGCTACCTTCTCTACCACGCGCAGGTAGGAAGCGTGCGCTTTCCCGGGTCGGGCGGCGTTCGAGCGCTCTATCTCGGCATCCTTCTCACGCACACGATCCTCGCCGCCACCGTGGCGCCCCTCGCGGTCGTCACGTTTTCTCTCGCCTGGCGCGGCCGGTTCGAGAAGCACCGCCGCCTCGCCCGGTTCACGCTCCCGATCTGGCTTTACGTGTCGGTGACGGGCGTCATCGTCTACGTGATGCTGTACCAAATGAAGTGGTAATCACGCGTTTCCAGTCAGGGGGATGCCGATGACCCGTTTTCGAGCCCGACTCCTCGTCCCGTGCGCCGCGATCCTCGCCGCCCTCATGTCATGCCGGGGCGCGAAAGAGCCGGGCGGGACGGCGGAGGCAAGCGCCGCCTCCGCGGACGCCCCGCCCCCCGCCGTCCGCCCTGCCCGGCAGGGCATCCTCGGCCAGATCGCCCAGCGCTTCTCCCGCACGACGTTCCACCCTTACGCGGTCGTGGACCGGACCCAGGGCGGGCTACGCGTGAGCACGGTCGCCGTGCCGGACGGATGGACCGCGACGAGCAACGTCGCCTGGAACTACGCGGCCACGAGCTGGCCGGTGCAGATCGGCGCGCGATTCGCCGCCTCCGACGGTTCGGCGTGGCTCGAGACGTTTCCCGCGGAGTGCTTCTACTGGACCGAGCCGGCGGACCGTTCGGTGAGAGTCGGCGGCAGGACGCTCGGGATGATCCACCGGCCCGGCATCACGGCCGCCGAAGCGATGCGAACGTTCGTGATCGGCCGGTACCGCGGCAGAGCGCAGAACCTCCGGATCGTGGGGATGCGGCCGATCGGCAACATCGCAGCTGCGCTCCACAAACCTCCCTTCGCCGGGGAATCGCTCGCCGCTCGCGTGCGCTACACCCTGAACGGACACACGGTCGACGAGGACTTTTTCCTGCTTCTCTCGCAGCCGAACCGGATCCCGTACCACGGGCCGCAGGGCACGTCGTACGAGAACCACCGCGTCCTCGCGTACGTGCACAGCATGGGCGCGCGGGACGGGCAGCTCGACGGGCTGCACCCGCTCCTCGGCTACATGATGTCCTCGATCCAGAACGACCTCGTGTGGGAAAAGAGGCGCCAGCAGGTTCAGAACCAGCTGACGGCGCAGTTCGAGCGCAATCTCGCCGCGGGCTACTCGCAGATCGCCGCGGCGGGCGCCCTCAGCCGGCAGATCAGCGCGAACAACGACGCGATGATCGCCTCGATGGACGCCCAGAGGCAGGCGGCGAACCGGAGCGCCCAGCACACGAGCGACTCCTTCTCGCAGTACATCCGCGGCACCGAGCGCATGCAGGACCCGTACTACGGAACTTCCGAGCACTCCTACACCGAGAAGTACCACTGGACGGATGGCCAGGGCGGCTACCAGCACTCCAACGACGCGGGCTTCAATCCGAACGTGGGGGGAACCGGCACCTGGCAGCTCATGCAGCCGGCGAAGTAGTCAGGCGGCGGGCGGCCGCCCCCATTTCGCGACGAGCTCGCCGATCCGTGCGAGCGTCACGGGTTTGCTGACGAAGTCGTTCATGCCCTCGGCTTCGCAGCGTTCCTTCACGAGATCCGACGTGAGCGCGGTGAGCGCGATGACCGGCAGCTTCTCCCCGCCCGGCAGGGCGCGCAGCCGCGTCAGGACCTGAAAGCCGTCCATCGAGGGCATATGGAGGTCGAGGAGGACGAAGTCGAACCGAAACCCCGCGGCCGCGTCAACGGCCTCGCGGCCATTCGCGGCCGTGAGCACCTCCGCCCCGCGGGAGCGCAGCATGTGCGCGAGGAGCTCGCGATTTTCCTCGTTGTCCTCGACGAGGAGAACACGGGGACGCCCGTCGGCGCCTCCGAGCGCTCGCCGCGCGGACCCGTCTTCGGGCGCGGACCCGTCGACCCGTGAGAAGAACTCGTCGCTCGATGCCCTGAGCTCGGCCTCCGCCCGCGCCCTCTGCACGGGGCCGGACGTCTCATCGGTGGCACGGCGCGCCGCGGCGACGATCTCCTGGACCCGCGCCTTGAGGTCGCGCGTCGTGGACTGGAGGACGTCTACGGCCGTCTCGCGCGCCTCCGCGAGCGCCCTTCGCGCCGCCTCGAGCTCCGCGAGGATGCGCCGGCGGGAGGCGCCGTCGAGGAACACGGCGTCGGCGCCACCTCCCGGGCGGGGAGCGATCAGAACGTGGAACCTCCGCGAGACCCCGTCCGGCGTGAGGAAGGAGACGTCGTCCTCGACGATCCGCGCCGACGCCCCCTGGGGAGCCCGGTCCACCGCGCTCGCCCGGATGTGAATACGGAGGGCCTCGGGAAGGACCTCGGTCCTCTCGACGTCGAGGCCCTCGAGGGCGTCCGCGCGGCGCCCGATCCATTCCGCGAGCCGGCGGTTCACGGCCTCGATCCGGCCGGCCGCGTCCACTCCGAGGAGGCCCGCGGGCGAGGAGTCCAGGAGGCGCGCACGGTTCTCGTCTCCTCCCACGGAGCCGCGCGTGTCCACGCGCCAGACGGCCGCTTCCACGACTTTCCCGTAGCGGGTGACGGGCGTCATGGAAACGATGGACGAAACCCGCGTCGTGCCGTCCGCAAGGAGCATGATCCGCCGCGCGACCCGGGGCCGGCCCGTCTCGAAGACTTCGTTGAGGCCCTCGACCATCTCGGGAGTTTCGGACCCCGCCGCGGGAAGCTCCGACGCGGCCCTACCCTCCACGTCGCGTCCCTCGGCGTCCAGCACGAGCCGCGCGCCGCGGTTCGCATAGCAGATGCGGCCGGACCGGTCGAGCGTGTAGACGGCGAGAGTCTCCAGCGCGTCGACGGCCGGACCAAACGCGGCGCGCCCGGACGATGCCCCGGCGCGAGTGCCGGCACCCGGCGCGACGCGCCGGGTGCCGAACAGCACGAGGAGCGCGGCCGCCGCGATGACGACCGCCGCGGGCGCGAGCGACAAGGGCAACCCGACGACGACGCCCGCCACGAGGAGCAGGAGACCGAAAAAGACGAGAATCCTGGGGCCGGACATCCTCCGCATCTTAAACACGAGAGCTCATGACCTCCTCCAGAGACCCGGACACGACATGGGGCGCCCTCCTCGCGGACGGGCGGCGCCGCCTCGCGGGTCCCGATCACGCGCCGTACGAGACGGAGGAGCTTCTCGCACGGGCTGCCGCGCGGCCTCGCGCGTGGTTTCACGGCAGGAGGAAAGAGCCCGCCGCGGCCGCTGCCTCGGCAGCGTTCCTCGCGCTCGTCGCGCGCCGCGAGGCCGGCGAGCCGCTGCAGTACCTCCTCGGAGAGTGGGAATTTCTGGGGCGCACGTTCTTCGTCGATCCGCGTGCCCTGATCCCGCGGGGCGAAACCGAGGGCATCGTCGACGCGGCGCAGGACGCCGCCCCTGGCGCGCGTCGGATCGTCGACCTCGGCACGGGAAGCGGCGTCCTCGCGGTGTCTCTCGCGCTCGGACGTCCCCTCGCATGCGTCGTGGCCGCCGATCGCTCTCCATCGGCGCTCTTCCTCGCGGCCCGCAACGCGCGGCGCCACGGGGTCGAAGCGCGCGTGACTCCCGTCGCCTCCGACTGGCTCTCCGCGTTCTTACGCCGGCCGCTCTTCGACCTCGCCGTCGCGAATCCGCCCTACGTCCCCCTCCTCGACGCGCCCCATCTCTCGAAGACGATCTCCGACTTCGAGCCGTCTCTCGCGCTCTACGGCGGCGCCGACGGCCTGGACCCGCTCCGGGTCCTCCTCCGAACGCTCGGTGGGTTCCTCGAGCCGGGGGCGCCGTTCATTTTCGAGTTCGGCTACGGACAGGCGCGGGACGTCACGGCCCTCGTCGAGTCCTCCGGAGCGTTCCGCCTCTCCGCGATGCGTCTCGACGCCGCGGGGATCCCGCGCACGGCCACGGCGGTGCGGCTCTAAGCCGCTCCGGCGACGGTGCCGCTACACTTCCGCCTTCGTGGACGCCTTCCTCCTCAAGGGACCCGTGAGGCTCTCCGGCACGGTGCGCGCCAGCGGCGCGAAGAACGCCGCGCTTCCGGCGCTCGCGGCCGCCCTCCTCACGGACGCTCCCGTCACGCTCGACGACGTGCCCGACCTCGCGGACGTGAAGACCATGAGCCGTCTCCTCGCGGGCATGGGCGTCGCGATCGAACAGCCTGCGCCCGGAAGGGTGGTTCTCGACGCATCGCGCGTGACGTCCACCGAGGCGCACTACGACCTCGTGCGTACGATGCGCGCCTCGATCCTCGTCCTCGGGCCGCTCGTCGCCCGCTTCGGCGAAGCGCGCGTGTCCCTTCCCGGAGGGTGCGCGATCGGCGTCCGCCCCGTGGACTTCCACCTCCTGGCGCTCGAGGCGATGGGCGCAAGGGTCGCGGTCGAGAAGGGGTACATCCATGCGCACGTCTCGCGCGTCGGACGCGGGACCGGCCGGCTCGCCGGCGCCACGATCCGCTTTCCCTCGCCGACCGTGACCGGTACGGAGAACGTGCTCTTCGCGGCGGCGCTCGCGAAGGGCGTTACCGTGATCGAGAACGCGGCGAAAGAGCCCGAGGTCGAAGACTCCGCGAGGCTCCTGTCCGCGATGGGCGCGCGCATCACCGGCGCGGGAACGGCGACGATCACGATCGAAGGAGTGGAGAGTCTGAAGGGCACGGGAGACACGGCCCACACGATCGTGCCCGACCGGATCGAGGCGGGAACCTACCTCGCCGCCGGGGCGATCACGGGTGGCGACGTGACCGTGACGGGCGCGCGCGCGCGCGATCTCGGAGCGTTCCTCGGGGCGCTTTCCCGGGCCGGTGTCGGTGTCCAAGTCGCCGCGGATTCCGTGCGGGTCCTCGGCGCGGGTCCGCTCAGGGCCGTGGACATCGAGACGGCTCCGCACCCCGGATTCCCGACGGACCTGCAGGCCCAGTTCCTCGCGCTCATGACGCAGGCCGCGGGAACGTCGCGTCTCGTCGAGACGATTTTCGAGAATCGCTTCCTACACGCCGTCGAGCTCGCCCGCCTCGGCGCCGACGTGCGCATCGACGGGCGCGCGGCGGTCGTCCACGGCCCGACGGCTCTCGAAGGCGCGCCCGTCACGGCTTCCGACCTCCGGGCTTCGGCCGCGCTCGTCCTCGCGGGCCTCGTCGCGCGCGGCGAGACGCGCGTCCGCCGCATCTACCATCTCGACCGGGGCTACGCGGCCATGGACGAGCGCCTGCGCACCCTGGGCGCGTCAGTCGAGCGGATCGACGGATAATCGCCCGATGAGCACGTCCTTCAACGACCCCTCGTGCCTCTTCTGCCGGATCGGCCGGCGGGAGATCCCCGCGAAAATCATATTCGAGGACGAGGACGTCCTCGCGTTCCACGACGTGGCGCCGAAGGCGCCCGTCCACGTTCTCGTGATTCCGAGGGTCCACGTCGCGCGCCTCTCCGAGACTTCAGCGTCCCACACCGCCCTTCTCGGGACGTGCCTCGCGACGCTGCGCGGCGTCGCGAGGTCGCTCTCCGTCGAGAGCTATCGCGTCGTCGTCAACGACGGCGCCGATGCCGGACAGAGCGTGTTCCACGTTCATTTTCATCTCCTCGGCGGGCGGGCCTTCGCGTGGCCACCGGGCTGAGAGGCGCCGTTCGCCGGGTTTCCTCCCTCCTTCTCGCGCTCCTTCTCGCCGCCCCGGCCGCCACTCAGCTCTCGGCGTCCGCCCCCGCGGAACGCGAGCTCGCCGCGGCGGCACGCGCCGGCAAGTGGGCGGAAGTCCTCGAACGGCTCGCGGCGCTGAAGGCGGAATCCCGTGACCGCTACCAGGACGGCCGCTTCGACTACCTCGAGGCGCGGGCTCGCGCCTCGACGGGCGCGCGCGACGAGGCCATCGCGATCTTCGAGCGCCACGTCTCCGCCACCGACCTCCTCGACGTGCCGGCGCGTCTCGCTGCCGGCTCGCTCCGATTCGAGAGCGGCGACGGGCTCGGCGCCCTCGAGCTCCTGTTCCCTCTCCTCCAGCGGAAGGGAGGAGCCGTGTCGCGCCGGGCTCTCCGGATCGCGCTCGACGCGCTCGAAACGCGTCTCGACGTCGCCGCCCTGAACCGGCTCGTCCTCGCGCATCCCCCCGCGCCGCCACGGGAAAGGCGCCGACTCCTCGCGCTGCGCGCCGAAGCGCTCGACCAGTCCGGCGACGCCGCGGGAGCCTCCGCCCTCCGCGAGGAGATCCTGCGCGAGGCCCGCCGGGACGACGCGGCGGCGGTCGTTCTCGCGCGGGAGATCCGGGGCAAGGAGCCGCGCGATCTCTCCGACCGGCTGCTGCCGCTCCTCATCGAGACGGCCAAGGCCCAGCGCGACCTCGACCTCGCCGAGCGACTCGCGAAAGAGCGGGCCTCCCGCGCCGCCCGCTCCGGGGACGACTCCGCGCGCTGGGCCGCTTCCTTCGACCTCGGGCGGATCCTCGCTTCGCGCGGCCGCTTCGCGGAGGCGGCGGCGACGTTCAAGGGCGTGCTCGGCGGGCAACCGGCACGCCCGCGCCGCGCCACGGGAAAGAAGGACGGCGCTCCGGGCACGGACGCCTTCTTCGCGCGCGTGAGGTTCAACGTCGGCGCGGTTCTCGAGAAACTCGGCCAGCTCGACGCCGCCGCCGCGGAATTCCGGCGCGTCGAAAAGAGTCGCGTCGGGCCGTCGGGCGTCGCGGCTCTGCAGCGAGCGCGCCTCCTCATGCGGCGCGGAGACCTCGCGGGCGCCGAGGCGATCCTCATGCTCCCGAAGCTCGTGAAAGAGCCGGGCCGCATCGAGGGCCTGCTCCACCTCCTCGAAAGGTACTCCGAAGGCAGCGATGGGGTGGCCGCGCGGCGAGTCCTCGCCCCTGTCGAACGGCTCTCGCGCATCGGGCGCCTCAAGGAGCCCTGGAAGAGCGAGCTTCCGTTCTGGCGGGGACGCGTCGCGGAGGCCGCGAGCGACGTCCCGGGCGCGCTCGCGGGTTACGCGGAGGTTCTCGCGACTCGCCCCTTCACGCTCGCGGGCGAGCTCGCGACGCAGAGGATGCTGGGCCTTCCCGCGGTTTCGCGCGACGCGTTCCTGAGAGGGGAGCGCCTGCGCGGCGAGGCGCTGCTCGCGTCGAAGAAGCCGGGCGACGCGCGCGTGCACCTCCTCCCGGCCGCTCTCCTCGGGGACGCGGCGGCCCGAGATCTGCTCAAGCTCGCCTATCGCGCGCTTCCCAGATACGCCGAGGTCCTCCTCGCGCCCGACCTCGCGGAGGACGCTCTCCCGACGCTGTGTGGGGACGCCGCCGCGTGCCGGCTGCTCCAGCTCGGGCTTCCGCTCGAGGCCGAGCCGATCGTGCGGGACGGTTCGCGTCTCGACACGCTGCTCGCGTGCCTCGTGGCCGCCCGGCTCGCCGAGGACGCCGACGCGGGCCCCGCGGCGCTCGAGGCCGCCGAGGCGCTCGACCGCATGGTGCCAAACGACTTTCTCCTCGACCTCGCCCCGCACTCGATCCTCAGGGGGCTCGCGCCGAGGCCGTTCGGCCGGCTCGTCTCCGAGACCGCCGACCAGAGCGGCGTCCCGCGCGACCTCCTCTACGCCGTCATGCGCCAGGAGAGCCGGTTCGACCGCGAGGCCGCGTCTCCCGCCGCGGCGCGCGGGCTCATGCAGCTGACGCTCCCGGCCGCGGGGGAAGCCGCCCGCGAGCTGAACGAGAGTCCGCCCGCGTACGCCGACCTCTACGATCCGGCGCGCTCGCTGCGTCTCGGCGCGCGGACCCTGAAGAACCTCCTCGCGCGATTCGACGGCGACGCCACGCTCGCGACGTCCGGCTACAACGCGGGCGCGGGCCAGACGTCCCTCTGGGCCGGGGGTGCCCGGGCGCCCGCCGAGGCCCTCCTCGCCTCGATCAGCTACCCGGAGACACGCACCTACCTGAGGCGCGTGCTCGCGAACCGGATCCTCTACCGCAAGGCCGAGCCCGTGAAGGCGGACGCGCTCAGCGGCGGTAAATGAGAACCCGCGTCTCGCTCCTCAGCTGCCCGGTCCAGCGCGCGATCTCGGCGTTCAGCTTGATCTCGCGGACGACCTCGCGGATCTGTTCCCGGACGTCCTCGAACGGAGGAAGCCCGGCGAGCCCGCGCTTTTTCGCCGTCTCGCGAAACGTCGTGTCGTAGTACGCACGGAGCTCGGGTTCCGTGATCTTCAACCCGGGCGTCAGGCGTTCCCTCACGAAACTGTCCAGGGCAAGCCCCCGCCGGACCCACGCCGCGAGCTCCTGGCGAGTCGTACCCGCCGCCGCGAGCGCGGCGGCGGCCGGCACGCCGCGCTCTTTCGCGAGGCGCGCCTCGAGGGCCGCGACGCGCGCCTCGACCTCTTCGGGCCTCGGATCGAAGCCCGTGGACTTCCGCAGCTGCTTTTCGCGCAGGAGGTCGATGATCCGCTGGTCGAGGACCCGGTCGCGGTACTCCGTGTCGGATTCGCCCGCCCTTCGCTCCAGGTAGCGCACGCCGAGCAGCTTGCGGACCTCGCTGTCGAGGATGATCTCGTCCCCGACGACCGCGGCGATGCGGTCCACGAGCTCGGGCGGCCCGGACGGAGCGTCGCGGACGGCGGGCGTGGGGACGGGGACCTCCGCGGCGGCGCTCCGTGCGGCCGCCGCGGGAAGGACGCCCGCGAGCACGAGCGCGACGAGCGACCCGCGAAACACGGCGCGATCGTAACAGGCGTCCCCGGCCAGGGAGCGAGAGAGAATGAGGGGCATGGGCCGTCTCCTCGTCGTGGCGACACCGATCGGAAATCTCGACGACCTGTCTGCGCGGGCGCGCGAAGCGCTCGCGACGGCGGCGGCCGTCTACTGCGAGGACACGCGCAGGACGGGCAACCTCTTCGCGCGCTTCGGCCTCACGACACCGCGCATTTCCTGCCATGGCCACAACGAGCATCAGCGCGTCGGCGACGCCCTCGAGCGGCTCGCCCGCGGCGAGACGATCGCGCTCGTCTCGGACGCCGGCACGCCCCTCGTCTCGGATCCCGGAGAGCGACTCGTCGCGGCGGCGGCCGCCGCCGGTCACGCCGTGGAAGCGATTCCCGGGCCTTCCGCGGTCCTCGCGATCCTGTCGGTCTCGGGCTTTTCCGCCGTTCCGTTCACGTTCCTGGGGTTTCCGCCGCCGCGCCGCGGCGAGCGGGACCGCTGGTACGCCGCGCACGCCGCCCGTCTCGGGACGGCCGTCCTCTTCGAATCGCCATTCCGCGTCGTCGAATCGCTCGAGGCTCTCGCGAAAGCGTGGAGCGATCCGCCCGTCGTCCTCGGGCGGGAGCTGACGAAGATGCACGAGGAGGTTCTGCGCGGCGGCGCGCGCGAAGTCGCCGCCGTCCTCGCGAAGCGCTCCGCCGTGAAAGGCGAGATCGTCCTCGCGGTGGCGGACACTCAGGAGAAACGATGAAGACCGGCGGTATCATTTCCGCATGGTCATGTCTACGAAACGGGGCACCACACCCGCCGTCAAGCGGTCCAGAGAATCGGCGCAGAAGGCGGGCGCGAAGACGAAGCCCTTCCTGCGCTTCTACCATTCCGAGGCGCTCCGCTCGCGAACACTGGCGGTTCTCGGGGCCCTCGAGCAGTCCGCCGATCCCGCGAAGCATCGCGACGCCCTCGCGGACGTCATCGTCGAGCTGACGAACGCGGGCATGGACTACTACTTCCTGAAGCAGCTCGAAAGGGCAGATGCCGGGTTCATCGTCCAGCAGTCCGCGAACCTCGGCATGGCGGGAGCGTTGAAGGTCATCGGTTCCGTCATCCGGAACATCATCGGGCGCATGGACGGGCCCCAGCTCCTTTCGGTGTGCGGATCGGTTCGGGAGCTCATGCGGTAGGCATCGCCGGCCTCGAGGAGCTGGCCGCCGCGGTACCGGGTACCATGCGCTTGCAACCACGCAGGGGAGAAACGCATGTGGCGAATCGCTCTCACGGTAAGCGCTCTACTCTTGACCCTTCACGGCCTTCTGACGTTCGTGTTTGCCTTCGCGATATTCCGCGGCAGCACGAGCGAGCACCTGGCGTTTGCGGCTCACGGATGCACGTTCCTCCTCGTGGCGCTCCTGAATCTCGTGACGTGGCGGCAACCCGGCACGGCACGGGTGCTCTCGGGCCTCGTTCACGCGGCCAACCTCGCGTTCCTGGCCTTCTGTGTCGCGTTCGCGTTCGCAAGGCCGGAGCCTCCGCTCTATGTGGCGGCGGCTCTCATGCTCGCGATCACGGCCTCGGCGATCGGGACCGACGTCATGCTTCACCGCGGCGCCCCGGCTACCTCCTGGAGACCCACGGTCGCCTCTCATGACCCGTAACACCGTCACGAACATTCAGGCCGCCTTCGTCCTCGGCGGCGCAGTCGCCACCTGGGGGGTTCGTTCCGCACGAGATCAAACGCTGGGTCTCGTGTCCGTCGTCGTCGGACTACGACGAGGCGATCGCGCTCGTCGCACGGGTTCTGCCCTCGAGCCAGGCCGCGTGAGACCGCAGCAGTCGACGCCGGCGGAGGACGCCTCGAGCTCCTGACTCTGGCACCCGCCACCGCGAGCTCTCGAGGAGCTAGTGGAGAGAGCGGTCCTCGAACGCGAGGCGGGGATCCGAGTCGAGGAGCTCGACAAGGACGGGCCAGTCGACGTCCGGCTGGGACGCGAACGCGTGGAGATAGAGGGCCACGTCGCGGGCGTCGTGCACGCGCAGAAGGGCGTCCACGGCGCGTGCGAGGGCCTTCGGCGCCGGAGCGGGGATCGGCCCTTCCGAGGTGAGGCTGGGACCGTCGTGGGACAGCTTCAGGGCTTCGAGGAAGGACGAGATCAGGTCGGCCTGGCGCCGCGTCAGGGCGGCGGAGAGGACGTAGAGCCCCAGCTCGGCGGCGCGCTTGTCGCGCAGGGTGCGCCTCACGTAGGCGAGCCGGGTGTCTTCGGGCAGCTTCGTAAAGCGCCGCAGCGGGATCTGCTGGTAAGTCAGGACGCCTCCCGCGATCTTCTCGGGGAGTTCGTCGTCCTCGCAGGCGGCGTCCACGACCGCGGCCACCTCGGAGCTCGACATCCGGCGAAACAGCTCGTGCGACTTGGGGGCTTTCATCGAAGGCCGAGGATAACCGACAATGGAGGGCTTGATCGTCCTGCATGGCGCCCCGCGTCCCTTCGGTTTCGCCCTTTGGGCCGAGGGACTCTTCACGCCGCGCGAGGGACACAACCGGCATCCCCGCGCCGTCGAGCTGGACGAGTTCCTCGAGGCGTTGCGAGCCGAAGGCCTCTCGTCTCTCGTTTCCGCTCGCGCCGAGCGCACGGTCCTCACGCTCGCGGCGCCCTCCGTGCACGGGCGGCCCGTTCCGTCGGCGCCGGCGCTGAGAGAACCGGCGGACTACGCGGCGCCCTTCACGGCCGTCCTGAAGAGCTGGGAGGTCCCCGCGCTCGTCCTCCCGATGGCGCCCGCGCTCGAGACTCTCCTCGCGCTCCCGCCGGCCCTGCGCGCACGCCCGCTCTCCGTCTCGGCGGGCGACGACCTCGACTACTGGGCGGAGGTCGCACGCTGGGTCTTCGATCTGCTCCTGAGGCGGCGCGTCGCGCCCGGCACGGACGGCGCCGAGCCGCGCTGGAGGCCGGTCCTCGACGACTCGCACGAGAGAGAGCGCCTCCGCCGCCTCGCCGAGGCAATGCCGCCGGTCTCGCGCGCGATCCTGTCCCCGCTCGCCCGCCCGGGCCCCGACGGCGCTCTCCCCCCCGCGCGCGGGCTGCTCCTGAGCTTCCTCGACGACGCCGTGGACGCCGCGGCGCGCGACGTGCTGCGCGACGTCCTTCCCGAGGAGCGGCGCCGCGCGGGGAGCGGTCCCGAAGCCGAGGTCGTCGCGGCTCTCGCCGCGCCCGCGACGCACGCCCTCGAGGCCGGAGTCCTCGCACGGCTCTCGGAATGGAGTCTCCCTCTTCTCGATCCGCTACCCGAGAGCCTGCTGAGGCTCGGGATCCGCGTCGTCCCGCCGACCGAGACGGGCGGGTCCTTCGCTCTCGCGTACGTCCTCGAGTCCGGCGACACGCCGGAGGTCTCCCTCGAAGCGGAGGAGATCTGGGCGCTCACCGAGGGCTCGATCCGCCGAAGGGGGCGCCTCTTCACGAATCCGCAGGACGCGCTTCTCGCGCGGCTGGGCACGGCCGCCGCGCTCTCGAAGCCTGTCGCGCGCAGCCTCGAGGAGCGGCACCCCGCGGGCGTCACACTGTCTCCGGACGAGGCATGGCGATTCCTCTCCGACGAGGCTCCGCGCCTCGGCGAAGCCGGGATCGCGGTCCGGCTGCCGGGGGGCGGGAGCCTCGCGCGCGTCGCGCTGAAGCTCGTCGGGCGCGAGCCCGGACCCGGCGAGGCCGACGCGCCGGTCGTGCGGTTCGGCCTCGACGCGCTCGTCGACTTCGACTGGCGCGTGGCGATCGGGGACGCGCTCTTGACGCCACACGAGTTCGAGGAGCTCGCGGCACGCCAGATCCCGCTCGTCGAGATCCAGGGCGAGTGGGTCCTCCTCGACCGGGAAAACATCGAGAAGGCGCGGCGGCTCCTGGACCGCCGGCCGGGAGGCCGCACGACTCTCGGCGAGCTGCTCCGGCTCGCGGGAGGTCTCGATTCCGGGCGCGACGACGTACTCGTCGACGGCGTGGGCGGCGAGGGCTGGGTCGGCCGGCTGCTCGACCCGGAAGTCGCGCGCCGCGAGATCGCCGGCTATTCGGCGCCACACGGGCTCACGGGCACGCTGCGCCCGTACCAGATGCGCGGCGTCGGCTGGCTGCGTTTCCTGCTTTCGCGCGGGCTCGGCGCGTGCCTCGCGGACGACATGGGTCTCGGCAAGACGATCCAGTTCCTCGCGACGCTCCTGACCGCGCGCGACGCGGGCGAGCGCATCGGCCCGTCGCTCCTCGTCTGCCCGACGTCGGTCGCGGAAAACTGGGTGCGGGAGGCCGAGCGCTTCGCCCCGCAGCTGCGCGTCGTCGTCCACCACGGCGCCGGGCGCGCGAGCGGCGCCGCGTTCCAGAGCCTGCTCGAGGAGGTCGACCTCCTCGTCACGACCTACGCGCTCGTCCATCGGGATCGCGCGCTCCTCTCGGGCGTCACCTGGGAATACCTCGCGCTCGACGAGGCGCAGAACATCAAGAATCCAGCGGCCGCGCAGTCGCGTGCGGCGCGCTCCCTGAAGGCGCACCGGCGCGCCGCCCTCACGGGCACGCCCGTCGAGAACCGCCTCTCCGAGCTGAAGTCGATCTTCGACTTCCTGAACCCGGGGCTCCTCGGCACGGACGAGGGCTTCCGGCGGAATTTCTCCCTGCCGATCGAGCGCCACAGCGATCCTGCCGCGGCCTCGCGCCTCCGCCACGTGACGGGGCCGTTCCTGCTCCGCCGCGCGAAGACGGATCCCGGCGTCGTTCCCGATCTCCCCGAGAAGATCGAGACGAAGGAGCTCGTCGGGCTGACGCGCGAACAGGCGGCGCTCTACAAGGCGACGACGCGCTCGCTCCTCTCGGGCATCGGCCGCGCGAACCGCCGCAGCCGCAAGGCGAAGATCCTCCTCCTCCTGCTCCGCCTCAAGCAGATCTGCGACCACCCGGCGCTGTTCCTCGGGGACGGCCGGCGCGACGGGCGTTCCGCGAAGGTCGCGCGGCTCATCGAGATGTGCGAGGAGACGCTCGCCGAGAGGAGCCCCGCGCTCCTCTTCACGCAGTTCGCCGAGATGGGCCACCTCCTCGTCGCCGAGCTCAAGGAGCGGTTCGGCTGCGAGGTCCTGTTCCTGCACGGCGCGGTTCCCCGCCACACGCGGACGGAGATGGTCCGGCGCTTCCAGGAGGACGAGGATCCGCCTCCCTTCTTCGTGCTCTCGCTGCGCGCGGGCGGCACGGGCCTGAATCTGACGCGCGCCTCGCACGTCTTCCACGTGGACCGGTGGTGGAATCCCGCGGTCGAGGAGCAGGCGACGGACCGCGCCTTCCGGATCGGCCAGACGCAGCACGTGCAGGTCCACAAGTTCGTCTGTCGCGGCACGCTCGAGGAGCGCATCGACCGGATGATCGAGGAGAAGAAGGCCCTCGCGCGCTCGATCGTGGGGGCGGGAGAACAGTGGATCGCGACGCTTTCCGACGAACAGCTCACGGATCTCGTCGCTCTCGATACGAGCGCGATCGAGACGGACGGAGGACACTGATGCCGCGCCGGCGCAAAGCGCTCCTCCCGCGCGCGAAGCCGCCCGAGAGCGGCTGGGCGTTTCGCTTCCTCGTCCGGCTCGCGGCGCTCGGCTGGGAGGACGCTCTCGCCGACGGGCGGTCGCTCGCGCTCACGGGCGCGGTGACGTCTCTCGAGATCGGGCGCGCCGGGGCGAACGCGGACGTCAAGGCGGAAGACGGCCATCTCGAGGAGGCCTCCCTCACGCTCGTCCCGCTCGCGAGCGTGGCGAAGCGCCGCGTGCTGAAGGCGATGGCCGCGCGCGCGCGTTTCGCCGCGGACCTCCTCGCGGGCCGCCTCCCGGAGGACGTCGAGGGCGCCTTCCAGGGCACCGGGCGCACGCTCCTCCCCGTGGACGCCGACGACGTCGTCTCCCGGTGCTCGTGCGCGGAGCCTCAACCCTGCCCGCATCTCGGCGCTCTCGCCGTCCTCCTCGGCGACCGCCTCCAGGAAGACCCGTTCCTCGTGTTCCTGCTCCGAGGAGTTCCGCGCGAAGAGCTCCTCGAAGGTCTTCAGCGCGCGCGCACGCGGCCCGAAAGACGGTCCGCCGCCGGTGAGGCCGGCCCGGCCGCTCCCCGCGCCGCGAACGAGCCGCCGGAGCCTCTGCCCCGAAACGTGCTCGAGAGGCCCGAGCTTTTCTACCGCCCCGGCGAGCCCGTCGCCGCGCTCCGCGGCTCCTACGCGCCCCCGGACCACCCCGAGGCCGTCCTCACGCGCCTTGGCCCGCCGCCGTTCAAGGACGCCGAAGCCTCGCGCCTCCTCGTCGACCTGCATCGCGCGATCGGCCTCGGCGCGCGCGAACGGCTCGCCGAGTGGGAGTGGCGGAAGGCGGGAGTGCGAAGCTAGAGAAGAGCTCGCGCATCGCTTACGTCCATCCCGCCGTACTTAGCCTTCCATCGGTAGAACGTCGTCACCGTGATCCCGTGCCGTCGGCATAGCTCCTTGGTCTCGGCTCCGGCCTCGGATTCCTTCAAGACCCCGATGATCTGCTCCTCGGTAGACCGCTTCCCCTTCATGTGAACTCTCCCTTCGTAAGTCTATGGAGAACTCACACCCTCTGTGGATCACTTCTCGGGGAGCAGGTCGGGATCGGCCTCGAAGGCGGAATCGATCGCGTTCACGGGAAGACCTTCGCCGGCCTTCGCGACGCCGCGACGGCGAAACTCGTCGAGGATCAGCTCGGCATCTTTCGAGGGGCTCATCTCGCTTCCTTTCACAGGCCCCACGAGCTGCGCGTCGTCCGTGCCGCAACTGGGCAGCCCTTCCCATCTTCGCCGTTTACTGCGCGCTACTTGAAACCATCGCGCCCAGCGTGAGCTGTCCTCTTTTCTCGAGCGCCTTCTCGGCCTCACTCACCCGATCCCAGAGCGTAGGGCCGCCAAGGGCGCTTCTTTCAAGTGCACGATCTCCGAAATCACCAACCGCCTCGGATATGTCTTTTCCAAGTCGGCCGAGGGCGTCACCCGGTGCGGCGACCTCCGACGAGAGGTATGGCCGCCCCGCAGCTTGCAGCTTCTCTTCAGTTCTCCTCCGTTGTTCTTTAACCGAGTCGTAGAGTGCCAGGATGTTCCTTAGATCTTCGAGAACGCGAGGGGGATTCATACGTCGAAGCCTGACTAGAGCCAGTCTTGCGGTACGGCGCTCGTTGTCATAGGCGACGGCATCCTCTCCGCTCCGTGGCTTCTCTCCCTTCAGGGACGTGACGTCGTAGGTGGCGCCCTGGCGTACCAACTGGATCAGGCCGTCAGAGGCGCTTGGTGACGCGATAGCCTCCGCCACGTCCAGGTATGGTCGTATTGCCATCCGGTCACCGGAAGCCCAAGTCTCCAGTCGGCTCCTTATCGACGGGAGGAGGCTGTTATCGCCCTCTTCGAGGGCACGCATAGCTGCCTCGACGTCCGTCACCGTGATGACTCCGATGGTAGCGCCGCCGGTATTGATTGCGTTTCGGTAAAATGCCTGGCGATCTCGTGCACTCAGCGCCTGGAGCTCTACCTCCTTCCGAATGAGTGTCAGTTCCGCCCTCCTCGCGTCCGTGTTGCCCCCCTGCTCTTTCGTCGCGCGACTCACTGCGAGATCGACATAGTCTCGGCAACTGACAACTCCCTCGCGACATGCAGTGATAACGAGCCGACCCCATGCGGGGTCGTCGACTGCGAGACTCGTCTTGAGAAGGCCAGCCACCAGGTCCGATCTGGGCCCCCCGGCCCGACGGAGCTCCAACTCCAGCCTGCCTTGAAAGAGGACACTAGATGTCAGGTCCGCCGGTAGCGGGCAGTACCCGCCTGCGCCGCATGGACCGCCGCCAGAGGCGGGGAGACTTGTGCCAACGAAAATCAGTGTTACGGCTACGGAGGCCTGAAACGACTTCATGGTGTCACCTCGACAGGAATCGAAAAGGCCCTTAACATCCCTCCTCCCGTGTTTCCCGAAGGGACGATCTGTCTGACGGTCGCCGTCACGGTGTAACTTCCGGCGACGTTTCCAGTCACGGTAACGCTGGCTACACCCGAGGAATCGGTTTCGGCAACATACTGGTCTCCCAAATTGAAGTTCGCGGATGTATTTTCGGGAACGAGCGAGATGCCGATCGACACTTCGGACACGGAAAGTTCCACCACGAGCCCCTCAATGCCGGTATTCCTCAAGCGGCGGCGGAGGAGTTCGGTGTTCGAATCGCCGTCACAAACCCCAAGGTCGCCCGTGACGTGCACCTTAATCGAGCTGCTTTCTCCAACGCGCATCGAAATCGATCCTGATGAGGGCGTGTCGAGCGCGGCACCAGTTAAAGCCGCCGTTACACTCGTCGCCTGCTGCACACCCGCCGTCGCGGTCTGCTCGAAGTACGTGGCATCGCGTTCACGCTGCGACACATCCCAGAGCCTGATAACATGCCCTTGAGCATCTACGTCAGACACATTCGCTCCTGCGAAATGGGCTTCTGGATTTGAGCCGCCGACCGTCGCGTACGGATCGTCCTTGAGCCGCTGCGCAAGCGGATCGATCGCCTCGGGCGCGGACAGTACGTAATCCCCATCTGGATCGCGAAGAGGGCGGTTACTGAGAACAATGTCCCATTGCCAGCAGTGGCGGGCCTCATGAAGGATCGTGTTCGTAAGTCGCCTTCCTTCTTACGTTTGGACGCCGTAGTTGTACTCACACACGTCTTTGTCCCACCGAAAGGCATCGTGATCCAGATGCTGTGCAAAAAGCGTCGTCGTGTGGCCCATATCACCACGCTTCGAAAGTCTCCATCGGCAGTCATCTTGTCGTACACCGCGGCGGCGTCCATCTCCGGGAGATGCCGAGCCGACAGCCGGATAGCGTCTTCGCGATCCTCGGCACCTGCGCCGAGTTCCAGCGCCGTGAGGAGCTTCGCGCCCTCTTCAGGATACTCGGCCTTTACATATTCACGGATCAAAGGCGCGAGTGAGTCCATTTCTTCGTAGCAGGCGCCCCGGATCGCGGCCCTCCGGGGCAGAGGGCGGCCGTGCGGCAACGTGATCCCACCATCCATGATCGCCATTCGATAGACATCCTCGCATCGGCTGCGGGGCGCACGCATGAGTTCTAAATCGTCCAGCATCCAGAGACCAGAGGCGCCATTCTGGCCGATCTTGCTGAATTGAATGACGATCGACGCGAACGGACGGAGGTCGATCCAGCGGCGATTATTCTCCAGGTATACAAGCACCTGATAGCGCGTCTTATGATCTAGGTGTCGAGGCTAAACAGGTTGTTCACTCTGGACACCGGTGGTTTACCTCCGAGCGAGGAATGCTGGCGATGGAAATTGTAGTAGTGAAGCCACCGCGGCAGGGTGCGACGGCGCTTGGCTGAAGAAGAGTAGGAGCGGCGGTAGGCCCACTCCCTAAGCATGGTCTGGATGAAGCGCTCGGCCTTGCCGTTGGTGCGGGGGCGGTAGCTGCGGGTGAAGCCGTGGCGCATCGAAGCCTTGTCGAGGACTTCGTTGAACAGGCCGGACTTGAAGACCTTGCCGTTGTCGGTGAGGAGGCGTCTGGGCTGGATGCCAGAGGCGCGGTACCAGGCGATGGCGCGCTCGAGGAAGCCCGTAGCCGTTTGTTTGTCTTCGGCCTTGAGGGTCTCGACGTAGCTCAGGCGCGAGTGATCGTCGATGCACACGTACACGTGCTCCCAGCCGGCACCTCGCTTTCTCGTCGTGCGGTCGCCGTGGATGCGGTGTCCCGGGCCTCCGACGATGCGTCCGAGCTTCTTGATGTCGATGTGCAGCAGGTCGCCTGGGTGCTTGTGCTCGTAGCGATTCGGCGGCTCCGGCGGCTCGAGAGAGCGCAGGCGCCCGACGCCGGCCTTTCGCAGAATCCGGCTCACGGTGGCCTTCGGCAGACCGATCGTCTCGGAGATCTCGCGCCCCGTTAGGCGCTTGTGGCGCTGCTCGAGAATCCTCCTTCGAAGAGCCTCCGACGTGCTCCTCGGTGAGCGCCGCGGCCAGCTCGTGCGGTCCAGCAGGCCCAGCTCGCCCTCCTCGCGGTAGCGCCTGAGCCACTTGGCCGCCGTCCGGACGCTCAGGCCAAAGGCTTCCGCCGCCTCCCGGCGGCTCCAGCCTTCGGCCTGCACTCTGCCAACTAATAGCTCTCGACTTCGGGGGTTCGTCTTTGCTCTGCTATGAGCGTTCATCCCGGGTTCCTCCGTGGGATCGACTGATGTTTCGCACCACCAGTTTCCCCCGGATACCCGGGTGAACAACCTCCTGAGCCTTTACATCTAGGGCCAGAAGACCGGCTGAAATGGCTCTCTCGAGAGACCTTTCGCGCTCGTTCGGATCCTTGATCGAGGCGGCGTCATGGACCCCCTGCTGTTCGGGCGTAAGGCCCGGAACTCCACCGATGTCACCTTGCAGGATACGGGTGACAAGGAGCGCCGAGAGGCTGGCGACGTGAAAGAGTCGTACCATGATCGGGCCTCGCTATTGGGCGTGAATGACAAAAATCCGCGGCGATAGCGTATCGGGATAAAGGTCGCCGTCGATCTGCGACGCCATCGGGGGCAGGAAACTAGCCGTAACTACGCTATCGGAGGTCCCGTTCGTGACAACGACGGAGGCGTCACCATTCTCGTCGGTCATCCCGTAAGCCACCTTCTGCCCTCCGAAGGTCGCGGTGCCGTCCGTGACCTCGAACTTCACGGTGGTGCCGGCGATCGGCTTGTCCACGGGTTGTCCAGTCACCGGGTCTGACGCCTTGGCCATGACGAGTATCTGAAGCGACTGCGGCAGAGGGAGATTTGGGGGGCCCGGATTGATTGTCTCCGCAAACCACAAGCGCAACACTGTAGCCATACTTGAGGCTCGTCGAGTAGCAATTCCTTCGGGTAAACCTCATGGCATTGTGTTCGAGCACTGCCTGGACAGGTTGTCGCGGATCTTCGAGGCCTGGGCCGTCGCCCTTGAAGTGCCCATCTCCACTAGCGCCGCCTGGAGCTGCGATGTTCGGCCCGTCGAGTAGCTCCGCGGAGGTTGTCGGAATGCTTCCAAGTGCGAACAAGAAGTCGCTGTCCACATCGACCCCGCCACGCGACGCCAGCGTAAACTGCCAGCTATGGCGCGATTCGTGGAGGGCGATCGGTGCGAATCCGTCCGCCGGATCGTGCCGATAGAAACCGTAGTACCAGGAGTTCCAACCCGGATCTTCCGGGTGGCGCAGCTGGGCGATGAGGGGGTTGAAAGTGACCTTCTCGGGAGTGGAGGGAAGGACAAGACCGGCTTCTGTCTGAGCGGCATCCTCCGCGACGGTCGTGATCACATTGCATCCGGTAGCGACCTCCCCCGTCGCGTCGTCTGGGGTATCGGTCCAGACGTCCCGGCTCTTCTTCTCGAGCCAGTCGCGTACGTTGTTGCAGGTGTCGGTACTGGTTCAGGCCTTCGTGGGCGTTGGTCGGCGTCGCTCATATGTGCGTTCGTCGACCCACTGGGCGACGCTGAGGGGGACCCCATCCTGTAGCGTCGAGATACCCGCGGGCGGAAGCGCCTTCGGTGTCAACTGTTCCCCTGCGGTGCCGGTGTAGCCTCGCGCAGCGAGAGGAGCGAAGCTGCCTTCGGGAGCCAGCCGTCGCGCATCTTCCGCTCACGAATAAGGGCGATCCCCGAAGGCTCGCTACGGGCCTCCTTCCCGATCATTATCATCGCAGGTGCCGTCGCCAGCGAGGGGAAGCTGACCAAGAAGACCCTCCGAACCACCTCTCTAGAGGGCGGTCGAGAGTGCGGGACTCTGCTGCGGACGGTCCATGCCGCGGAACACGATGAAAGCCGCGACGACCGCGAGCACGGCGACGCCGTTCCACACCCACGGGGTCACGCCGCTCGAGACGAGGTCCGCTCCCGCTCCCGCCACCGCGAGTAATCCCGCCGCGAACGCGTAGGCGCGCGGGTCGTCGCGGAGGAAAATCGCGATCGCCGCGAGCGCCGCGATGCCTGTCAGCGCGCCCGCGAGAACGGGAACCAGGAGCTCCCCCGCCGAGCGCGCTCCGAAGGGCGCGAATACACCCGCGACGAGGACAAGGAGCGAAAGCATCAAGGCGGGCTTCTTGAGGACGTCGCGGAGGAGGAGCGCGAGGAAGGCCGCGCCGCCGCCGAGGAGGAGGGCGCGGAGGACGGCCGCGTCGAGGACGAACGCCGCGGGAAGGATCGTCTCGATGCCCTGCGGGAACGGAAAACCGGAGACGCCGGCCTCGAGCGGAAACGCGGCGGAGACGCCATGGGAAAGAGCACGCACGAAGAGGACGAGGAGGACCGCGCCCGCCGCCGCGAGGAGGGCGCGCGGGCCGTCCGCGCCGCCGCGCCGGAACGCGCCGGGGGCGTCGGGCTTCACGGCGAGGACGAGGGCGATCGCGAGGAGCGCGATGCCGTACGAGATGAGGATTCCCACGAGGAGGCCGACGCCCGCGACGACCGCGAAGACCGGCATCGAGAACTGCGAGTCGTAGCGCGCGAGGACGAGGGGCAGCGAGAGGCCGCGCGAAAGGAGCGACGGCAGCGCGAGAACGGCCGCGAGGCGCATCGCGCGGCGCCACGGGATCGCACCGGCGCGCGCGAGCCGCACGAACTCGACGACGAGGAGCCCCGCGATGGTCCCCCAGGCGAGAATTTTCCACGCGATCGCGGTGTAGGTGGCCGGCGTCGACCGTTCCCGCGAACGCACCCAGTCTTCCGGCAGTTTCAGGGCCGTCGCGAAGAGCGAGGGGACGTCTCCGGCGAAGCCGGTCACCGCGCGCCGCACGGCCTCGCCGGCGCTCTCCTGTCGCGCCTCGGTCACGACGAGCGTATCCCGCCGGGCTTTGCGCGCCTCACTCTTCGACGAGACGGTCTCCCAGGAGAGAGGGTCGAAGCCAAAGGACGCGAGCACTCCCGACGCCTTCGCGCGCGCCGCGGGCTCGTCCGGGCTCGCGCCCGCCTCGGCCTCGGGGAAGGAGCGATGGAAGCCGACGACCTTGCCCGTCCGCGCGTCCACCGAGACCGTAGCGCCGTGCTCGTCGAGGGCGCGCACGTACCTCACGTTCCAGACGGGGCCCGGAAAGACCGACGTCGCCCATCTCTTCAGGAGCGGCATTCCTCCCCGCTCGAGAAGCCAGCGCTCCGCGAGATCGGAGTCTCCGTATGGGACGAGGCCCGCACCCGTATCGGAAGGATCCTCCAGGGCCGGCAGCGCCGTCGCGGCGGTCGCGACCGAGAGATATCCCGCCGGATCGTCGCCCGCTTTCTTCAGCCAGGCGTCCGCCGCCCGCTTCGCCCCGTGGCGGTCCACCGAGACCTTCACGTCGTCCCAGAGTTCCTCCTTCGGAAGAACGAATCGGGCCGCCGCGAACGCCAGGAGGGCGAGGGCGAGAGCCGCGAACGCCCGCACGGGATCGATCGCGCGCGGCGGAGCGCAAACGGCAGGAACCGCCTCCTCGACGTGCGGAGGCGCGGGTGCCGTTCCGGTCGCCGCGTTCGTGAATTCCCCGTCCGGCGTGAATCCGCCGCGGCGGAAGTAGAGCGCGAGGGAAATCGCGAGCGGGAGGAGGAGAACGAGAGACGCGGCCGCCCCGGACACCACGAAGTACGGATTCGAGGATCTGAGGAGAAGGAGCGCCGTGTAGACGGCGTCGACCGTGAAGTGCCAGACGAGGAGCGGGAAGATGCCCGCCTTCAGCATCACGACGCCGATCAGGATCCCCGCGAAGCCCACCTCAATGCCGCGGATGTAGAACGGCTGATTCGGATACGTGCTGTGGGCGAAGCCCCAGATGAGGGCCGGAACCACGACGGCGGCCCACCGGGGGAGGAAACGCTCGGCGAACGGGATCGAGAACATCCGCGACGAGAATTCCTCGGTCGTCGCGGGAAGGAACCCCATCAGGAGGACGCCGAGCCACGGGAACGCGGTGCCGAGGAGGTTCGAGTAGGGCACGTCGGCGGGCGCCCAGGCGCCGAAGCGCTCGGCGACGACGTAGAAGACGATCTGGTATGTGAAGAAGAACGCGGTCATCGCGTAGCCGAGGAGGAGGCCGCGGAAAAAGCGCTTCGAAGGGATCCCGCGGAGCGAGAGGATGCGGCCGAGGGCCGGCTTGTCGGGATAGCGCTCGCGGTAGAGGGGCTCCCCCGCCGCGACGAGAAGGAGCAGGATGACGCCGAGGCTCACGGCGCCGCCGAGGTCGCCCGCCACGGATTTCGCCACGAAACCCGCCCACCCGTCCGACGTCTCGTAGTCGAAGAGCCGGATCGGCATCTCGTTGAGGGAGGCGAGGAACTGCAGGAGCGCGCCGGTTCCCGCGAACGCGAGCGCCCATTTCCACTTCACGTCCTTCCGGCGGACGCGCTCGAGAAAGACGACGAGGATCGCGAGCGCGGTGAGGAAGAGGCCGAGTGTCGCGACCGTTCCGGCCGCGAGGTTCTTCGAGCGCAGAGTCTCGTAGTCGCGGCGCCACTTCTCGGGGACCTCGAAGTGAAGGGACGACCGCCCGACGCGGTCTCCCTGCACCTCGACGAGGTAGCGCAGCGCCGCGTCCCCGAAGCGGATCGTGTTCGACTCCCAGACGAACGTCCGGTCGACGCGCGCGGGCCGCTTCTCGACCGTCGTCTCGATGAACCGCAGCGTCGATGGCTCGATCCCGCGTAGCTCCCGGATCTCCGCCTCCGCGAGCGACCGCGCCGCGGCGTCACCCGGGTCCTTCGCGGCTTCCTTCTCCGGGAGGATTCGCCGGATCGCGAGGAGCCGCCCGTCCGGGGCGACCGCCGCGCGGTACTCCAGCTTCTCGAGGGGGCGGATCCAGCGCACGGACCAGCGCCAGACGGGCACGGTCGTCGAGAAGATCGGGTTCGCCTTCGCGAGGCCGAGCGTCCTTTCGAGATAAACCTTCGCATCGTCGTCGCTGTCGAAGATCGCGAGGGCGCGGGTGCCTTCGAGCGCGAACCCCCGGGCCGCGAGCGCCGCGGCCCCTTTCCGGATCGCGTCCTCGCGCGTGACCTTGAAGTCGATCGAGGCCTCGGGGAAGGCCCGGGAGAATCCCGCACGGAAGACGAAGACGCCGACAGCGATCGTGACGAGACAGAGAACGATGAAAATGCGGTCGCGCCGGTCGAAGCGCACGCGCGGGTCGCCGGACGGCTCGCTCACCGGAGAGGGATCTTAACCCGCCGCCTTCCGTTCGAGAGAGTGGAGCCCCGAGAGGAGCCACGCCTCGAGAAGCTCGGGCCCCGTGCCGGCGCCGCTCTTGACCCCCCGGTCGATCGCCTCGAGCCCGATGAGCGCGCGCTTGAGATCGCCGGCCGTCCACGCGAGAGCCGCGAGGTACGCCTTGTGGAGGACGAACGGATGCGCGTCGAGGGGAAGCGGCGGCAGCCCCGGGCGCGGAGCCTTGAGAGCGGGAAGCACGCGGTCCACGAAGGCGCGATAGTCCGCACGCCGAGGCGCGGCCGAGGAGGAGCCGCCCGCCCCTCGCTCGTCCAGGCCCGCGCGGAGCGCGAGCATGCGCCGGATCTCCGCGGCGAGGAGGCCGAGCAGAGGAAAGAACGCGGCTTCGCCCCGCGGTCCCTTCTTCGGGATCGGTGCCTCTTCCTTGCCACCCCACGGCCGGAATGCCGCGAAGCTGGAGCCCGAGAGAAGCTTCCCGAGAAGGCGCAGCGCCTCGCCAAGGTCGCGCCGGGCCACCGCCTCGACGAAATCGGAGCCGTACTCACGGCTCTCGTCGGCAATCTGCCGCGCGGTCTCCTCGGCCGTGACGCGCGGCCCGGCCGAGGAATCGATCAGGCGGTTGAGGTCCGAGAGAAAAGGCCGCGCGGCGAGCCGGCCCCGCCCCGAGAGGAGCTCGAAGACCTCGGGGTCGACGAGAACCCCGCGGTCGATCGCACGCTCGAGGCCGAGCGCGGCGAGCCGCCCGCGGCGTGCCGCTTCGTCCGGCACGGAAAGGTCCGCGGTACGCGCGGCACGCCTCAGGCCGTGCGTGCCGCGATGCTGGGCATCCGGCGTGACGGCGTGGACGAGGAGCACGTTGTCGGACGCGCCCGCGCGGGCCGCGAAGTCGAGGAGGCGGTCGAGCGCCGTCTCCGCGCCCTCCTCGGCGGCGGGAAGAAGAGCGAGCAGCGCCGCGAGCGCACCGGCCCGATCCGCCCTCTTCACGCGTCCCGCGATCTTCCGCGCCGCCTCCTCCGGATCGTCGCCGACCGCGACGCCGGCCGCCCCGGCGAGCGCGTGCGCCCGCCTCGCGAGACGCGTGAGGACGCGTGCGTCGTCCTGCATCTCGTCGGCCTCGTCGAGAAGCGCGTCCACCTCGTCCGCCGTCACGCCCTTGCCGCGGAAGAGATCCGTGGCTTCGAGGACGACGAGCCGGTTCGTCGAGAAGAGCGCGACCGTCGCGGCGTCCGCGACGGCTTCCTTCACACCCTCGCCCGTGGCCTCGTACGCCGAGACCTCACCCTCGCGGAACGCCGTCTGGAACGCGGCCGTCACGCGGCGCGCGCCTTCGGCGACGATCCATTCGTCGTCGCCGGACAGGAAGAGGACCGGGTGAAGCGGCGTCGTCCGCGCCGACGCGAGGAGCGGCGCGAGAGCCGCGAAGGGATCGGGGCGATTCACCCTTCAATACTATGTGGGAAAGGGGGGCGCAGGGGGGTGCGAGGACAGCCTCGCGGACGCTCAGACGGGCGTCGCACCCACCCGCAACTAAAGCAGACCCTTGTCCTGCAGCTCCTGGCAGTCGAGGCAATGCCGCGCCCAGGGAACCGCCTCGATGCGCTTCTCCTGGACGACCTGCGAGCAGTGGATGCAGGTTCCGTAACAACCGGCGTCGAGCCGGCCGAGCGCCTCCTCGATGAGCAGGAGGACCTTGCGATCGCTCTCGGAGAGCGAGTACGCGAACTCTTTCGTATACGCGGAGGTCGCGCGGTCGGCCATGTCCTGCGCGGACTCCTCGATCGTCTCGTCGGAGACCTGGCGGTTCTTCGCGAGGTCCTGCACGAGCTCGTCGCGCTTGGCGACGAGGCGCTTTCTCACGCGGTCGCCGGTATCTTTCTTCACGGGCTTGGCGGGCATCGCGGCGGCTTTCGGTGACATGCTGGTCGTCTCCCTCGGGATCACTTGGAATACGCGACGCCGGAAAGCGCCGCGGTCGCCCGGTAAACCTGTTCCGTCAGAACCAACCGTGCCAGCTGATGTGGCAGGGTCATCCGGGAAAGCGGGAGAATAACACGCGCCCTGGGGCGCAGGACGGGGTCGAGACCGAACGCGCCCCCCACGGCGAAGACGACCGCCGAGGGGGACGCATCCAGCCAGCCGCGGAGGTCGGCCGCGAACTCGGCGCTCGTCCTCTCCTTCCCCGTTTCGTCGAGGAGGACGAGGAAATCCCGGGGGGCGAGCGCCGCGAGGATGCGCTCGGCCTCCTTCGCGCGGATGCGCGCCGCGTCCGGCTTGTCTCCCGGCTTTTCCTCCTTCACGACAGCGACGTCGCACGCCGCGAAGCGCGAAATCCGCGCGACGTACCGCTCGATCCCCCGAGCGTAGTCTGCGTCTCCGGTCTTGCCGACGAAGAGGAAGCGGATCCTCACGAGCCGGTCCGGCGCGCGTAGAGCGTCTTGCGGGCCACGCCGAGGCGGCGCGCGGCCTCGGCGACATTTCCGCCGGCCTCGTCCAGCATCAGGGCGATGTAGGCGTCCGACAGCTGGCGCAGCGACCAGCGCGCGTGGGCGGCCGCGTGGAGCAGCGCCTCGGGGTCCGACGGGCCCGCGAGCTTCAGGTGGCCGGCGTCGATCGCGCCCGCGCCCCCCGCGAGCGCCTCGTTCGCCGCCCGCCGGACGACGTTCTCGAGCTCGCGAAAATTTCCGCGCCACGCGTGTCCGAGGATCACACGCCGCGCGGCCGCGGTGAACGCGGCCGGCCCGCCTTCCGCTCTCGCGAGGGCCCGCGCCGCGGGAAGGAGATCCTCGCGCCGCTCCGCGAGGGGCGGCAGGCTGACGGTCACGACCGCGAGCCGGTAGAAGAGGTCCTCGCGGAACGTCCCCGCGCGGGCTCGGCGGGGCAGATCGGGGCCCGCGGACGCGACGAGCCGCGCCTCGAGCGGCAGAAGCCGCGTGCCTCCGACCCGCCTCACGAGCCGCTCCTCGACGACTCTCAGGAGCTTCCCCTGCGCCCTGAGCGAGAGCGCATCCACGCGGTCGAGGTAGAGCGTGCCGTCGCCGGCTCCCTCGAGGAGGCCCGGCTTGCCCGCCACGGCCCCCGTGAACGCGCCGCGCTCGTGCCCGAAGAGCTCGCTCTCGAAGAGATCGTCCGAAACCGCGGCGAGGTCCACGCGCACGAAGGGCGCCGCCGCGCGCTCGGACCGCTCGTGCAGGAGCCGCGCGAGGCGGTCTTTTCCCGTACCGGGGGCTCCGAGGAGGAGGACCGTGTTCGCGGAATCCGCCGCGCGCGCGAGGCGCCGGAGCTGCTCCTTCAGGCCGCGGTTGCGCGTCACGAAGAGGGCGGAGGACGCCGCGCGCCCCGCCATGCGACTTCTAGCGGAACGCCGCCGTGGCGTCCGGTGCGTCTCCCCACAGCCTCTCGAGGCCGTAGAAGCGGCGCGCCTCGTCGTGGAAGACGTGGAAGACCACGTCGCCGTAGTCGAGGAGGATCCATGTGGCGGAGGAGTAGCCCTCGATCGAGAGCGGCCTCCGCCCCGCCGCCTTGAGCGCGAGCTCGACGGCGTCGGAGAGAGCCTGGGCCTGCCGGTCGCTTCCCGCCGTTGCGAGGACGAAGTAGTCCGAGATCGTCGTCAGGCCCTGCAGGTTCAGGACGACGAGCTTCTCGGCTTTCTTGTCGAGGAGCGCCGCCACGCCCTTTTTCAGCTGCTCGGTCAGGCGCTCGTCGATGGCCGGATCGACGCTCGCCCGGGGCCTCTCGGACGCGTCCGGAGACGCCGACGGCGGCGATGCGGACCGCGCCCCCGTGCGGGTGCCCGCCGTCCTCTGGAGCGTCGCTTCGATCAGGTCGTCCATGGGCCCGAGCTGCGGGACCGGGTGCTTCACGGGACCCGGTACAGGGCGTGCCTTCGGAGATACGCGGCGACGCTCGCCGGGAGACTTCCGCTCAGGTCCTCTCCCGCTGGGATGGCGCGCCTTAACCACGTGGACGAAATTGTAACCGGTGCGTTGCCCGCAAAGAAAATCGTCTCGCCGAATCGGCCCGCGATCGTCTGGGGGAGTTCCCGCGCGAGGACTCCGGCGGGAAAGCCTTCCCGCTCGACGACGGCGAGCCGGAACTCGTCGAGAATCTCCTGCCAGGACCGCCACGTCGTGAACGCGGCGAGCGAGTCCGATCCGAGGACGAGGACGAACTCCGTGTCGGGCCGCGCCGCGCGGAGATGCCGGAGTGTCTCGATCGTGTAGGTCGTCCCGCCGCGCGCGACCTCGAAATCCGTCAGGCGGAAGGCGGGATAGGGCTCGAGGGCGAGCGCGAGCATCGCGAAACGGTGGTGCGAGGGCGCGGAGGGCCCGCCCGGCTTGTGCGGCGGCTGGAACGCCGGCACGAAGAGGACCTCATCGAGGTTGAGCCGGACGCGCGCGTCGTCCACCGGCACGAGGTGGCCGAAGTGAACCGGATCGAACGAGCCGCCGTAAACGCCGATCCTCATGTCAGGGGGCGACCGGGACGGCCGGGGCGGAACGGGGCGCGGCCCCGGCCGCCCGGGCGGCGAGGGCGTCGAGCCTCGTGCCGAGGTGCGGAACGAGGGCGTCGAGCCCGTGCCGCGCCGCGGCCGAGATGGAGAAGAACGCGAGACCGCGGCGCTTCGCGCAGGCTTTCACGGCCGCGATCTGCTCCTTCGAGGCCGCGTCGTCCTTCGTGGCGACGAGGACGCGCTCGCGCGCCGCGAGCTGGGGCTGGAAGGACGCGAGCTCGTGCTCGATCGTCGCAATCGTCTTCTCGGCGTCGGCCTTCGGATCCTCGGGAGAAAGTGCGGCGGCGTCGACGAGGTGCACGAGGAGCCGCGATCTCTCGACGTGCTTGAGGAACCGGATCCCGAGGCCATGGCCTTCGTGCGCGCCTTCGATCAGGCCGGGGACATCCGCCGCGACGAACGTCCGGAAGCGTTCCCACGAGACGACGCCGAGGTTCGGCACGAGCGTCGTGAAAGGGTAGTCCGCGATCTTCGGACGCGCGGCCGAGATCGCCGCGATGAGCGTCGACTTCCCGGCGTTCGGCAGCCCGACGAGGGCCACGTCCGCGAGCAGCTTGAGCTCGAGGGCGAGCTCGAGCTGAAGGCCCTCGCCGCCCGGGTCGGCACGCCGCGGCGTGCGGTTCGTGGACGTCGCGAAGCGCGCGTTCCCCTTCCCGCCTTTTCCGCCCGGAGCGATGAGGAGCGTCTGGCCCTCCTCGACGAGGTCGCCGAGGATCTCTCCGCTCTCCCGGGCGCGCACGACCGTTCCGACCGGCACCGAGACCGCGAGGTCCGCGCCGTTCTTACCGTGGCGGTTGTTGCCCTTGCCGTGGCCGCCCCGACCCGCGGCGAAGCGCCTCTGGAATCGGAACGGATAGAGCGTGTTCAGGCCGCGGTCCGCGACGAGCGTGACGCTGCCACCGTCTCCCCCGTCGCCGCCCGACGGCCCGCCCCGCGGGATGAACTTCTCCCGGCGCATGGCGACACAGCCATTACCTCCGTCGCCCCCGGCGACGTGGACGACGGCTTCATCGATGAACAAAAGGGGACTTTACTTCTCGGCGGCAGCGGAGAGGGGCGCCGGGGTGATCGAGACGAAGCGGCCGAGACGGCCCTTGTCGTGGAAGTTCACGATCCCGTCCACCTTTGCGAAGAGCGAGTCGTCCTTCGCCCGGCCGACGTTCAGTCCCGGCTTCAGAGGCGTTCCGCGCTGCCGCACGAGGATGGAGCCGCCCGACACGAGCTGGCCCGCGAAACGCTTCACGCCGAGGCGCTGGCTGTTGCTGTCGCGCCCGTTGCGGGACGAACCCTGACCTTTTTTGTGTGCCATTTTGTTTTCGTCTCCGCCTGATCAGGCCGTGATGGACGCGATGCGGATCTCGACGAGATCCTGGCGGTGTCCGTGGGTGCGCTGGAAGCCCTTGCGCCGTTTCTTCTTGTAGACGAGGAGCTTCGGCCCGCGCATCTCGCGAACGACGACGCCCGTCACCTTCGCGCCGTCGACGAGGGGGGACCCGAGGTGCAGCCCGTCGTCCTTCCCGATCGCGAGGACTTCGGTGAGCGACACTTCCGCGCCCTTCTCGAGCGTGTCTTTCGTCAGGCGCTCGACACGCACGACGTCGCCCTCGGCGACGCGTACCTGCTTGCCCCCGGTCCGGATAACTGCGTACATGGCTTTACCTCAACTTCCCGAGCAAAACGGCCGACAAAAATACCAGAGCCGACGATGGCTGTCAAAGAGGGTCAGTCCTCGCTGACCTCGTCCGGCAGCTCGTTCGTGTCTCCCTCGCCGGTCTTCGGAAAGTGCGTGGCGAGAGCGTCACCGAGGCTGTCCACGGCGACGACGATGCCGTCCGTGAACCTTCCCTCCGCAAATAGGGCCAGCGCCGCGTCCCGCGCCCCGGTCCAGAAGGCGCCGCCCACCTTTCCGTGAATTCCCGAGCCCCCGATCACCGCGAACGCGCGCGACTCGGGCGCGATGAAGACGAGGCAGCCCGTACCGCGAATCGTCCTGTCCATCCCGAGCTTCAGGAACGCCTTCTCCGCCTCGGCCCGGGCGTCCGGGACGGCCCCGTGGTGAAGGTGTACGCGGATCTCCCCGAGGCTCTTCGCCTCGGCGCGCTGGATGGCCGCCACGATCGCCGGGCGATCGAGACCGTCGAAGAACGGCCTCGATTTCTCCATGTTAGACATGCGTCACCAGCTTCCGCTCGCGCCGCCGCCGCCGAAAGAGCCGCCGCCTCCCGAAAACCCGCCGCCTCCTCCGCCGCCGCCGCCGAAGCCTCCGAAACCTCCGAAACCGCCCGATCCCCAGCCCCCTCGCCCGATATACGAGTAGCCGCGGCGGCCGCGGAGAGCCGGCAGGATCACGAAGAAGAACAGGAAGAGAAGCCCGAGAACGAGCGGTCCCGGAAGTGAACGCCCGCGCCCGCGGCTCTCTCCCCGCGCGGCGCCCGTCCCCTTGTACTCGCCTTTCGTGGCGGCGATCGCCGCGGAAACGCCCGCGGTGATCCCTCCGGAATAGTCGCCCGCGCGGAAGCGCGGCAGCACCTGCTCGTCGAGGACGCGCCGCGCGAGCGCGTCTGGCATCGCGCCCTCGAGCCCGTATCCCACCTCGAGGCGCGCCTTCCGCGACTCGGGGAAGACGAAGAGGATCATCCCGTTCTTCCGCTGCGTCTGGCCGGCCTTCCAGGCCTGCGCGCACGAGACCGTGTATTCCTCGAGCGTCGTCCCATCCGGCACCTTCGTCTCCGTGTAGACGAGGAACTGGTTCGACGTCTCCTTCTCGAAGTCGAAGAGACGCTGTTCGAGAGACGCCGCCACGTCGGGAGCGATGACCCCGGCCTTGTCCGTCACGAAGCGGGTCGGCGCGGGCGGGACCAGGGGACCGGCGAGGCCCGGTGCTGCCGCGAGGAGCAGAAATGAGAGGGCGAGGGCGGCGCGGCGCATCGACATCAGTAGGAGTCGCTCGAGCCGCCCCCGCCGCTGTCTCCGCCGCCGCCCGAAAAGTCGGACGACGAAGAGGACGAAGACGACGAGTCGGACGAATACGAAGACGAGTCGGATGACGAAGAGCCCCAGGTCGAAACGCCCCCGCCGCGGGTGTTTCGCTTCGCCGACCTGATGATGAACACGATGCCGGCGAGGAGGAGCCCGATGAAGAAGAGCGGAATGACGAGCAACCGCCCGTCGCCGTTCGAGGGCATGGATACCCGCGCCTCGGCGGTGGTGGCTCCCGTCCCCTTGTAAGGCTCGCCGCGCGCCGCGGCGAGGATCGCGTCCGTCCCCGCATCGAGCGCTCCGGCGACGTCGCCTTTCTGCAGGAGCGGCGCGATGACCTCCGTGTCGATCCGGTGCGCGCGCGCGTCCGGAATCGCGCCTTCCAGGCCGTACCCGACCTCCATGCGCATCTTCCTGTCGACCGTGAAGAGGAAGAAGACGACGCCGTTGGACTTGCCCTTCTGGCCGACAGCCCACGCGTGGAACGCCGCGTTCGCGAACTCCTCGAGCGTCGTCCCCTCGGGGATCTTGCGATCGACGTAAACGAGGACCTGGTTCGACGTCTCCCGCTCGAAGGATGCGAGCTTTTCGTTCAGGGCCGAGGCGCGATCCGCGGGAATCGCGGCCGCGAGGTCGGTGACGTATTTCGTGGGCCGGGGGGGAGCGGGCAGCGGTGCCGCAACGGCGGAAAGAGAAACGAGGAAGAGGAAGAGGAAGATTCGTCCCCCACCCCTCTTACTCATTCGAAGAAATCCGAATCCCGCCTGGCGTCAGTTGAACTTGACCTGAGGCGGCTTGTCGGAACCCTCGGCCGCCTTGAAGTACGGACGGTCCTTGAATCCCGCGAAGTTCGCGACGATCACCGTCGGGAAAGACCGGCGCAGCGTGTTGTAGGCCTGCGTGACGTCGTTGAACCGGCCGCGCTCGACCGAGATGCGGTTTTCGGTTCCCTCGAGCTGCGTCTGAAGGTCCCGGAAGTTCTGATTCGCCTTCAGCTCGGGATACTTCTCGACGGTGACGAGGAGCCGGCTCAGCGCCCCGCCGAGCTGATCCTGGGCCTTCTGGAACTTGTCGAAGGCCGCCGGGTCCTTGATGGAGTTCGCGTCGAGCTTGATCTGGGAGGCCGAGGCGCGCGCCTGGATGACCTGCGTGAGGGTGTCCTTCTCGAAGTTGGCCGCGCCTTTCACGGTCTCGACGAGGTTCGGGATTAGGTCGGCACGCCGCTGATAGACGTTCTCGACCTGGGCCCAGCCTGCGCTGACCCCCTGGTCCGCTGCGTTCAGCTTGTTGTAGGCGCCCGCCGCCATGCCGCCGACGACGAGAACGCCGACCAGGACGAGGACGATGCAGCCGAGAGCAACGCTTTTACCCATAGAAAAATCGATCCTCCAAGAACAAGAGATCCTATCAGGAACCCGTCAAGAATATTCGACGCACGCCGTAACCATTTGTTACAGAAGCGTTTCCATCAGCCGCGGCGGCAGCAGGAACTTCAACTCGGAGGGTCCGAGCGAGGGATCGGAAGGAGTCTCGAAGGCCGCGAGACCGGCTTTCTTCATCGGGATCTCGAGGTCCGAACGGCCCGAAAGCAGGAGGCCGAAGAGGCGGCCGAAGTGGGGCTGGTGCCCGACGAGGAGGACCGAGACGGTCCCGAGCCGGGCGAGCTCGTGGAGGATCTCGACGGGGTCGGCGTTCGGGACCAGACTCTTCGTTTCCGTGAACGGGTGGCGGAAGCCACAGGCCGCGGCGACCGGCTCGGCCGTCTGCCGGGTCCGGAGGAGGGGCGAGACGAGCACGGCCTCGTAGCCGGGTTCCAGCTTCGCGATCGCTTTCGCGACCGACCGCATGCGCTTCTTCCCTTCCTCGGTCAGCCGTCGATCCGCGTCCCGGCCCGTCGGGGAAACGTCCTCGGCCTCGGCGTGGCGGAGCAGGTGGACGAGCATGGGAGGATTCTATTCGGCCTCGGGCGGGGCCATCAGTCGACGAGATCGCCGGCGATCTCCGTCCGCGTCACGTCGGACAGAACGGCGCGCGCGCGGTAACCCGGGTGATCGACACAGAGGATGACCGGCGCCGGCCCCGATGCGAGGGCCTCCCGGTCGACCGGGTCTTTTCCGATCGGAAACCGCAGGTACTGGACGGCCGCGATCCGGTCCTCCCGCCCCTGCCCCTCCAGGAACCGGGCGAAGACCTTCCGGCCATTGAGCTCCAGCCAGAGGTGTCGGCCGGACGAGAGGCCGATGAGCGCGTCGAGCCGGGGCTGGATGTGGGCCTCCTCCGTGATCTCGACGAGCAGCGTCGCCGAGAGCTCGCCCAGGGCGGGCACGAGGTCGTTGTAGACGTCGAGCTCCTGCTGGACAGCCTCCGGCTTCGCGAGCCGCTCGGCCCGGCACATCTCCTGGACCTGGTTCAGAACCGTCAGGCGGTTCTCGAAGAGCAGCGACATGATGTCGCCGAGCAGCACGCGCCTCTTCGCCTTGACGGCGATGACGTCCCGCCGCCAGTCGTCGCGGATCAGCTCGTATTCGTGGAGGTTCTTGACGTCCTCGAGCGTGACTTTCTTCATGCGAGGCCGTAGGCGTCCCTCAGCACCTCGATCGGGTGCTTCACCGGAACGTTCATTCCCTGGTGGATCTGAACGCCCGCGAGCGCGCAGTCCGACGCGATCACGTCCGCATGCGCGGCGGCGAGGCCGTCGAACAGCTTCTGTCCGACCTTCATCGACTCGTCGAAGTACTCGGATTTCATCGCCCAGGTCCCGTCGTGCCCGGAGCATTTCTCGACCATCGTGACCGTGGCGCCCGTGGCGGCGAGGATGTCCCGCGACTTGAATCCCATGTTCTGCACCTTGAGGTGGCACGGGAGGTGGTAAGCGATGGACCCGGGCGCGTTCGGGAAGTCCAGCGCGAGGAGGCCGGCCGCCTTCAGCTCGGCCAGGTACTCGAACAGGTCGCGCGTCGCCTTCGCGACGAGCGCCGTGTCCGCGTCGAGCGCGCCGCCGCGGGCGGCGAGCCACGGGTATTCCTTCTTGATCATGAGCGAGCAGGACGGGCCGGGCGTCACGATCGTGTAGCCCTTCAGGGCCCAGCCCTTCATGGCCCCGACGAACGTCCGGCGCGCCTCGTCGGCACCGGCGATGTCCCCGACGTCGAAGAGCGGCATGCCGCAGCACAGGGGGTAGGCGACGGCCACCTCCACCCCGTTCCGCTCGAGGACGGCGACGGCGGCCTGGCCGATCTCGGGCCGGTTCC
Source organism: Thermoanaerobaculia bacterium (assembly GCA_038214715.1). Classification (GTDB taxonomy): domain Bacteria; phylum Acidobacteriota; class Thermoanaerobaculia; order UBA5066; family UBA5066; genus Fen-183. Next base: position 65,564 of record JBBQRP010000001.1, read on the forward strand.
ACTCGACCGAGCACGTCGGGAACAGGACGACCCTCCGGTCGGCCGCCGCCGGGCGCACCGGCGCCTCGCGCCTCTCGAACCAGCGCGTGAACGTCTGCCAGGCGAAGCGCGGCAAGTCCTTCTTCGCGGAGACGCCGAGCGTCTTCTCCATCGCCCACCGTGCAAGGGGAAGGGTGTTCACGAAGTTCGAGACGGGCGCGACGATCGAGGACATCCGGCCGAGCGCGTCGGGGTTCGAGAGAAGGCGCTCACGCAAAGCCAGCCCCGTCTCCTGCATGCGCACGTGCCGGGACTCGAGGACGAGGTGCGGCACGTCCACCGCCCAGCGGTGCGGCGGAATGTACGGGCAGTGCGGCAGGCAGAGCTTGCACTCGTAACAGAGGTCCACGAAGTCGTCGAGGACCTTCTTCGGCAGCTTGTCCGCCTCGCCGTCCACGTCGGCGGCGTCGAGGCCCTTGAAGAGGATCTCGAAGGACGGACAGAGCGTGAAGCACCGGCGGCAGCCGTGACAGATGTCGGCGATACGGGTGAGCTCGGCAGACAGGGAGACCGAGTCCTTGACGGCGATCGGAGATCCTACGGCGCCCATGTTGATTTCTTTGCTTCGGATTCGGAGGAAATCGGATTCGGACTCGGATTTTCTTAGAAGGGTGAGTGGGGCTGTGACAGCCGGATGCGGCCCGGTGGCAATCGAGCGCCTCGGTGCCCATTCACCTTCTAAGAAATCTTCCTCTTCTTCCGATTCCTCTCTTCAGCCGATCGTCGTCAGGAGCTTGCTGAAGCGGTTCGCGTGCGACTTCTCGGCGCGCGCGAGCGTCTCGAACCAGTCGGCGACCTCGGCGAAGCCCTCCTCGCGCGCCGTTTTCGCGAAACCCGGATACATCTGGGTGTACTCGTAGGTCTCGCCTTCGATCGCGCTCTTGAGGTTCAGCGAGGTCGATCCGAAAGGAAGGCCCGTCGCCGGATCTCCCGCGGACTTGAGGTAATCCATGTGTCCGTGCGCGTGGCCTGTCTCGCCTTCGGCCGTGTCGCGGAAGTTGCCCGCGATCTCCGGGTAGCCCTCGATGTCAGCCTTGTCGGCAAAGTAGAGATAGCGGCGATTAGCCTGGCTCTCGCCGGCGAAAGCGTGCTTCAGATTTTCGTGAGTCTTGGTTCCCTTGAGTTCGGCCATGGGCCCTCCTTCGACCAACCTAACTTAGACTCGATATAAATAAGAATCAAGAGTGTTGACTGTTAAATAGACTTGGTCTAATGTACCTCGAGTAGGTGGGCGATAGCCCCCCCGATGAAGATAAGTTCCCAGCAAGGAGAAATTCCATGTCTCAGATCGTTGGCCGCAAGGCTCCCGAATTCGCCCTGGAGGGTGTCCTGAACGGAAAATTCCACACGTACCGCCTCTCGGATTACCGAGGCAAGTGGGTCGTGCTGTTCTTCTACCCGCTCGACTTCACGTTCGTTTGTCCCACCGAGATCCTCGCGTTCTCCGACAGGCTCGGCGAGTTCCGAAAAGTTGACGCGGAAGTGCTCGGCGCTTCCGTGGACTCGAAGTTCAGCCACCTCGCATGGACCGAGAAGCCGCGGGAAGAGGGCGGCATCAAGAGCCTCGCGTACCCGCTCCTCGAGGACCTGAAGAAAGAGCTCGCCGAGGAGTACGGCGTCCTCGACGAGGCCGGCGCGGTCGCGCTCCGTGGCCTCTTCCTCATCGACCCAGACGGGATCGTCCAGCACGCCACTGTCAACAACCTCGGGGTCGGCCGCTCCGTCGACGAGACGCTCCGCGTCCTCCAGGCCTTCCAGTCCGTCCGCGAGAACGGCGAGGTCTGCCCCGCCGACTGGAAGCCCGGTACGAAGACCATGAAGGCCGACTGGGAAAAGTCGAAGGAATACTTCGCCCACACGAAGTAATCTCCGGGACATGCCCGAAAGGACTCACTACAGGGTCGTGATCATCGGGTCCGGCCCCGCCGGCCTGACCGCGGCGATCTACGCCTCGCGTGCGAATCTCCAGCCGCTCGTCATCGAAGGCATCCAGCCCGGCGGCCAGCTCACGACGACGACCGAGGTCGAGAATTTTCCCGGCTTCGAGCACGGCATCCAGGGACCCGCGCTCATGGACCTCACACGCAAGCAGGCCCAGCGCTTCGGCACGGAGATGGTCGTGGACACGGTCACGGACGTGGACGTCGCGTCGAAGCCCTTCGCGCTCACGCTCGAGTCCGCCGGTACGATCACGGCGGACGCCGTGATCGTGGCGTCAGGCGCCTCGGCGAAATACCTCGGTCTCGAGAGCGAGAAGAGGCTCCTCGGTTACGGCGTCTCCGCCTGCGCCACGTGCGACGGCTTTTTCTTCCGCGGCAAGAGCGTCGTCGTCGTGGGCGGCGGCGACACGGCCATGGAAGAGGCGAGCTTCCTCACGAAGTTCTGCTCGAAGGTCTATCTCGTGCACCGCCGGAGCGAATTCCGCGCCTCGAAGATCATGACTCAGCGCGCACTCGCGAATCCGAAGATCGAGGTCCTGCTCGACACCGTCGTCGAGGAGATCCTCGGCGCGCCCGGCGTCGGGGTGAAGGGCGTTCGCGTGAAGAGCACGAAGACGGGCGAGGTGAAGACACTCGACGTCTCGGGCTACTTCGCCGCCATCGGCCATCAGCCGAACACGGATCTCTTCAAGGGCAAGCTCGAGATGAACGACGTCGGCTACCTGAAGATCCAGCATCCGTCGACGAGGACGTCCGTGGACGGCATCTTCGCGGCCGGCGACGTCGCGGACTTCATCTACCGGCAGGCGGTCTCCGCGGCGGGCGAGGGCTGTAAGGCGGCCATCGACGCGGAGCGCTGGCTCGCGGGGCAGGGAATCCACTGATCCCTCGCCGGGCGTCTCAGAACGCCTGGCCCGACGAGAACGAAAGGAGCCAGCCCGTCCGTCCGAGCGGATCGGGATGGAGAGACCGCGCGACGTCCACGCGCAACAGGCTGTTCTTGCTCGCGCGCGTGATTCCGATTCGCAGCCCGACTCCGGCGTCCGCGAGATGCCACGAGCCGTCGGGCTCCCCCCACGACCACCCGGCGTCTCCGAACGCCGCGAGGCCGAAAGAAACGAGCTGCAGGATCTCGGGAACGACGAGCACGCGGGCCTCCGCGTTCCCGACGACACGCCGGTTCCCCTCCACGGCGTGAAGGCGGTAGCCGCGCACGCCATTTTCTCCGTCGAGCGGGATCTGGTTCTCCGGGTCGAGGTTCCAGCCGACCGCTGTCGCCACGTTGCCAACGAGCGTCCAGGAGCCCTTCAGGACGTAGAAGCGGCTGTCCGCCGAGACGCGCGCGTTCTCGAAACCTCCGCGGATCCGGGTCGACGCCGTAGCGGTCGCGAGAGCGAATCCCGACGGCAGGAGCGTCCCCACGCTCCCCGAGAGGAGCCCCCTCTCCGCGGACCGGGCTCCGAAAGCCGGCACGGAGAACCCGAGCTCCGCGCGACCGCTCGCGCCGAGATTGAAGTCCTCGTCGCGGTCGATCCGGTCGACGAGACGGCGGTTGATCCAGTGGGAGCCCACACGCTCGACGCCGGCCGACACGAAGAGAAACGTCCGCTGTGACTGATCCCCCGGCGGCGCCGCCCCGAGACCGCCCCCCGCGAGCTTGACGTCGTTCCATTCGACCGAGCCGAGGAGACGGACGACCGCGTCGAGGTCGCGGGCGATCAGCCGCCCGCCCGTGAGAAGCATGCCGCGCTGCTTCTGCTTCCAGACCGTCGCCTCCTCGCCGCCGGCGTAGAGCTTCGTATCGAAGTCCGAGATTCGCACGGAGCCTTCGAGGGCCCACGGGACGTCCAGCGCGTAAAAAGGCCTGCCGAAGCCCGCCCTCAGGTAGCGGCCGTCCGAAAGATCGGCGGCGTCGAGCCGGAAGAGCGCATGGGGCGCGAGGAAATTCGGGTCGACGTAGAAGACCGACCGGGACGAACGGTCGGTTTCCTTCTCCCAGCCGAAGCCGAACTGCCGCCCGGTGCCGACGAGGTTGTACTCCTCGGCTCCGATCGAGTAGGTCGTCACGCCCCCCTTGTTCGAGAACGAGCCGCGGAGCAGCAGGGTCCAGGCGTCGGCGGTCTCGACGACGACGCGCTCGCCCTCCGCCCGCACGGAGGCTTTCCGGAAGAGGCCGAAGGCCCGGAGATTGCGCTCGGTTTCCGCGAGGAGATCCGGCCTGAGGACGTCCCCCGGCGCGAAGAGCAGCTGTTTCTGGATGAAGGAGGTGCGCGTCGTGAAATGGAGCGCGTTCGCGAGGCCGTACGGGAAGAAGGATTTCGCGGCCTCGTCGGGCGCGAACACGTTCGTCGGGCGGATCTCGATCGTTTCGACGCGTGGCGCATCCTCCGCCGCGGCGACCGAAACATGGACGGCGAGCAGCGCCGCGCCCGCCGCGCGGACCGCCCGTCCGGGACGCGTCAGCTCTTTGCGGGATCCCAGAGAGGTTCGGTTTCCTTTCTCGATTTCGCGGCCCACCGGCCGAGCACGAAGAGGAGATCCGAGAGCCGGTTGAGGTACACGAGCGCGTGCTTACCGACCGCCTCCTGCCGCGCGAGCGTCGTCACGAGGCGCTCGGCGCGACGGCAGACCGTGCGCGCCTGATGGAGGAATGCCGACACCCAGCCCCCTCCGGGGAGGACGAACGACCGGAGCTCGGGCAACCCGGCATTCAGCTCGTCGATCGCGTTCTCGAGGAACGTCACGTGCCGCTCTTCGATGACGGGCTGCTTCGGGTGCCGGTCCTGGGGCAGCGTGGCGAGGTCCGAACCGAGGTTGAAAAGCTCGTTCTGGATCTGTTCGAGCAACGCATCCAGGCGGTCGCGATCCGCCTTCGGCGAAGCGTCCGCCGCGTCTCGGTTCGCGGTCCGTACGAGGCCGAGAATCGAGTTGAGCTCGTCCACGGTGCCGTAACTCTCGATGCGGATCGAATCCTTCGCGATGCGCTGCCCCCCCACGAGGCTCGTCTCGCCGGAGTCGCCCCCCCGGGTGTAGACGCGGTTGATCCGGATCGCCATGTCTTCGCCTTCCCCCTAACCCGAAGACTACACTCGACGGGCAAGCTGGCGAACATGCAGGACACGTACCAGACCGACTACCACGTTCACACCGCACGCTGCGGCCACGCCGGCGGCGCCACGCGCGAATACGTCCTCGCGGCGCTCGCTTCGGGACTGTCGGAAATCGCGTTCACCGACCACGTCCCGCTGTATTTTCTTCCCGGCGGGGATCCGGATCCGGGCATCGCGATGACCCGCGCCGAGCTGCCGGTTTACGTGGACGAGGTCCACGCGCTCCGCGACGAGTTCGTGGGCCGGATCGACGTCCTCCTCGGCCTCGAGGCCGACTATGCGGAAGGGCACGAGACGGCCCTTTCCGGGATCCTCCGGGCCCACGACTGGGACGTCGTTCTCGGCTCGGTCCATTGGGTGTCGGGCGGTTGGATCGACGCACCAGGCTCCGGCAGGCGGCACGAGGTCGAGGGATCCGAAAACCTCTGGCGGGAGTACTACCGCCTCCTCGCGAAGGCCGCGGCGGCAGGCCTTTTCGACGTCATCACGCACTTCGACCTGCCCAAGAAGTTCGGCAACCGCATGCCAGCGGAGGCCGCCGAGGCGGAAGCCGCCGCCGTGGACGCGGCCCGAAGAGCGGGCGTCGCGATCGAGGTCTCGAGCGCCGGTCTGAGGAAACCCGTCGGAGAGGAATACCCCGCTCCCCCGCTCCTGAAACGGCTCGTCGAAGCGGGCGTTCCGATCGTCCTCTCGTCCGACGCGCACGCGCCGGCGGAAGTGGCGTGGGGCCGCCCGCAGATCCTCGCGGCCGCACGCGCCGCGGGCGCGAAAGAGCATTTCAGCTTTCGGAAGCGACAGAGGAGAAGGCACCCTCTCTGAAATGCAGACGATCCCCCGTCAGGCAACGGTCTGCAAGTCTCTTCGAAGGGTACTGAAGCGAAGCGTCTGTATACGCTTCTAAGAAATCCTCTTTTCCCCTTCCGAAATCAGCTCGACCGAGAATGTAGGCGTGACCGTGAGCTTCAGTGTCGCGAGCCGGCAGGGCCATCCCTCCTTCTCGATTCGGGCGGCCACGCGGTCCCAGATCCACCGCGCGAGGTTCTCCGCGGTGGGGACGCGCGTCCGGAATTCCTCGATCTCGAGGTTGAGATTGTGGTGGTCGAGCGGCCGGTCGACCTCTTCCTTCAGGACGCGATCGAGGTCCGTCAGATTGACGATCATGGCCGAGTCGCGGTCCGTGACGCCCGTGACGGACACGTCGAGCGTGTAGTTGTGTCCGTAGCCCGCGGCGTTCGACGCCTCCCCGTAGGTCGCGCGGTTCCACTCCTCGCTCTTTCCCGGGTTGAAGAGGCGGTGGGCGGCGTTGAAGTGGATCGTCCGCGAGAGGAGGAGCATCGTGCGCTATTTCAGTCCGAGGAGCTCCACGTCGAACACCAGGGTCGCGTTCGGCGGGATGACGCCCCCGGCGCCGCGCGAGCCGTAGCCGAGATCCGCCGCGATCAATAGCGTGCGCTTGCCGCCCACCTTCATCGTCGCGACGCCTTCGTCCCAGCCCTTGATGACCATGCCGCGCCCGATCGGGAACTCGAAGGGCTGGCCGCGGTCGAGGGAGCTGTCGAACTTCTTCCCCTTCGCCTCGTTCACCCACAGCCATCCCGTGTAATGCATCACGCAGGTCTGGCCGGTCCTGGGCGAGGCGCCCTCGCCGACGACCGCGTCTTCGTACTGGAGACCCGAGGGTGTTTTCGTCATGTGGACTCCTTCATTTTCGCGGCCGTCCGAAGTCTAACGCGGGCTCTCCGCAGCGACGTACGCGTCGACGCGCGCGACGTCGCCCTTCGAGCCGAGGTAGATGGGCGTTCTCTCGTGGTTCCGGGCCGGGGCGATGTCGAGGATCCGGCGGCGCCCATCGCTGGCCGCGCCGCCCGCGGCCTCCGCGACGAGTGCCAGCGGCGCGGCCTCGTACATGAGGCGGATCTTGCCCTCGGGACTCTTCGAGGTCGCCGGGTAGAGATAGATCCCGCCCTTCAGCACGATGCGGTGGAAGTCCACCACGAGCGCGCCCGAGTAGCGCGTCGAGTACGGGCGCGACGTCGCCGGGTCCTTCTCGCGCACCCACTCGACGAAACGGCGGGGGCCTTCCTCCCAGTCGCGGATCGTTCCCTCGTTCGCGCCGTAATACGGGCCGTGCTCCGGGATCCGGATCTCGGGGTGCGACAGGAGGAACTCGCCCACACTCGGGTCGAGCGTGAACCCATGGACCGTGCGGCCCTCGGTGTAGACGAGCGTCGTGGAGGGCCCATAGAGGAAATAGCCCGCGACGACCTGTTCCTGGGAGATGCGCGCCATCAGCTCGGCCTCGGACTTCACCTCGCCGCGCCCCGACAGCCGGCGGACCGAGAAGATCGAGCCCACGCCGCCGTTCACGTCGAGGTTCGAGGAGCCGTCGAGCGGATCGAGGAAGACGATGTACTTCCCCGACTCGACGTTCTCCGGAAGGTGGGCGGGAAGGTCCATCTCCTCGGTCACGATCGTCGGCACGAGCTGGCCGTACGCGAACGCGTCCAGGAAGATCTCGTTCGCGAGCGCGTCGAGCTTCTGCTGCTGTTCGCCCTGCACGTTGACCTCTCCCGAATCGCCGAGCACGTCCGTGAGCCCCGCGGACGCGAGAATCCGGCTGATGCGCTTGCCCGCGAACGCGAGCTGGGAGAGGAGGTCCGAGAGCTCGCCGGACGCCGCCGGGTAGTGGCGCTCCGTCTCGAAGAGGAAACGGTTCAGCCGGGTTCCGATCTTTGCTCCGGATTCAGCCATGGTTCGTGCCCCTCATGCCGCCGCCTCCGCTCCCGCGCGCGCCGCGCCGAGGAGGGCGCAGCGGTCGTTCGTGACGACGCGAACCGGAATCTTCGCGAGGAGAGGCGCGAAACGCCCCTTGTCGCAGAACCCACCGAAGAACGTCCCGTCCAGCATCCGGGGCAGCATCTTCGGCGCGATTCCGCCTCCGACGAAGACGCCGCCCGTCGCGAGAACCTTGAGCGCGAGATTTCCGGCCTCCCCGCCGTAGATCGAGACGAAGCGTTCGACGGTCCGCTCGGCCACCGCGTCCCTCCCGGAAAGACCGGCCGCGGTCACGGCCGGCGCCGGATCTCCGCCGCGTTCGATCTCGTCCGTGAGCCAGGAGGGCTCCTTTTCGCCCGAGCGGGACCGCTCGAAGGCGTAGAGGGACGCGAGCCCCGGCCCCGAGAGGACGCGCTCGAAAGAGACGTGGCTCCATTTCGTCTCGAGGTGCCGGAGGAGGTCGATCTCGAAGGCGTTCCGCGGCGCGAACGACGCGTGGCCGCCCTCGGACGCCTGCGGCCGGAAACGTGCCTCCGCGCGCACGAGGTAAGCCTCGCCGAGGCCCGTGCCCGCGGAGATCAGCGCCGCGTTTCCCGCGGGATCCTCGATCCCCGCGTTCACGACCGCGAAGTCCTCGGGTCCGAGCTCGTGGAGGCCGAGCGCGTTCGCGAAGAGATCGTTCACGAGCGCCACCCGCCGAAGCCCCAGCCGGCGCGCGAGCGAGGCCGCGTCCACGGTCCACCGGAGGTTCGTCGCTTCCGACCGGCCGGCACGGACCGGACCCGCGACGCCGAATCCCGCCGCGGACACCCGGCGGCCGGCGAGGAATTCGTCGACTGGCCGTTCGAGGCCGGAGGAATCCCGGCTCCGGAACCTCTTCTCGTCCTTCGGCGCGAGCATTCCCCCTTCGATCTCGAAGAGAGCCAGGCGGACGTTCGTCCCGCCCACGTCGCCCGCCAGAATCAACCGGGTCTCCCGGCGGGAACCGGGGCCGGCGCGTTGCGCGACGCCGAGACCGCGCCGGCGTCCGCGAGGATCGTCAGCGTCCCCGACGTCGGTCGCACGCGGGACGCCGGTAGAGCGTCGTCCTCGAGGAGAACGCGAGCGAGCGCCCCGGCCTTCTCCTTTCCCGTGACGAGCAGCGCGACGTGCCGCGCCGCGTTCAGGAGCGGCAGCGTGAAGGTCACGCGGCACGGCGGGGGCTTCGGCGAATCGTCCACGCGGATGACGAGCCGCTGCACCTCGGCGAGCGCGGAACGCCCCGGGAACAACGACGCCGTGTGGCCGTCCGCTCCCAGGCCGAGGAGCACGAGATCGAAGCGCGGGACCCCCTTCTCGGAGGAGGGCGAAAAAATCGAGAAGGCCCCCCGGATCTCGGACTCGTAGCGCTCGGCTCCGTCCCTTTCCATCGCCGGGACGCGGTGGATGTTCTTCCCCGGGACGGAGACGTGGTTCAGGAGCGCGCCGGCGGCCGCGTCGTCGTTTCTGTCGGGATGGCCTTCGGGCACGCACCGCTCGTCCCCGAAGAAAACCTGCGTCCTCTGCCAGTCCACTCTCGAGGAGATCAGCGGCGCCGAGAGGAGGCGATAACACGAGAGCGGCGTCGTGCCGCCCGCCAGCGCGACGTAGAAGGCCCCGCGGTCGCGGACGGCCTGCGCGGCGAGATTCACGAAGAGAAAGGCCGCGGCGTCCGCGACGTCGTCGGCGGTGGCGAAGGCAAGGACTTCCCTCACGGTCTTCGCCAGCGCCTCCCATCCCTCGCGAGAAGCGCGACGGATGCGTCCGGACCCCACGTTCCCGCCTCGTAGTTCGGATGGTCGAGCGGCGGGTTGTCGCGCCAGACGTCGAGCAGCGGGGTCACGTGCTCCCAGGCCGCTTCGACCTCGTCCCGTCGGGCGAAGAGCGTCGAGTCTCCGTGGATCGCCTCCATCAGGAGCCTCTCGTAGGCCTCGGGCTGCGACGCCCCGAAAAACTCGCTGTACCGGAAATCCATCGTCACCGGGTCGACCTTCGTGACGGGCCCGGGCACCTTCGCGCCGAACTTCAGCGCGACCCCCTCGTCGGGCTGGATGCGCAGGACGAGGACGTTCGGCTCCTGCCGCAGGACCCCGACCCTTCGGAAGAGCGCGATGGGCGGCGTCTTGAACTGGATCGCGATCTCCGTGACGCGCTTCTGGAGCCTCTTGCCCGCGCGGAGATAGAACGGCACGCCCGCCCACCGCCAGTTCTCGATCTGGACCTTCCACGCGGCGTACGTCTCCCTCAGGGACATCGCATTGACGTCCTTCTCCTGCCGGTAGCCGACGACCGTCTGCCCGTCCACGGCACCCGGTCCGTACTGACCGCGCACGCTGTCGAGCAGGATCTCCTCGGCCGTCTGAGGCTGGATCGAGCGCAGCACCTTCACCTTCTCGTCCCGTACGGCGTTCGGGTCGAACGCGACCGGCGGCTCCATCGCGACGAGACAGAGGAGCTGGAGGACGTGGTTCTGGATGATGTCGCGAAGGACACCGGCCTCCTCGTAGAACTTCCCGCGGTTCTCGATCCCGATCGACTCCGCGACCGTGATCTGTACGTGGTCGACGTACCGCCGATTCCAGAGCGGCTCGAAGATTCCGTTGCCGAGCCTCAGGACGAGGATGTTCTGCGTCGTCTCCTTGCCGAGGTAGTGGTCGATGCGGAAGATCTGCCGCTCGCGGAAAACCTGCGAGAGCTCCTCGTTCAGGGCCTTCGCGGATTCGAGGTCCCGCCCGAACGGCTTCTCGACGATGACCCGGGACCAGGGTCCCGCGTCCACCCGGTACACGAAACCCGACTGCCCGAGGTTGTTTACGACGGCGGCGATCGCGGACGGCGGGATCGCGAGATAGAAGAGGCGGTTCCCCGGGAGGCCGCGGTCCTTCTCGATCGTCTCGAGCCGGTCCTTGAGATCCGCGAAATTCTTCGGGATCGTGAGGTCTCCCCGAAAGAAGTGGAGCCGGGACGCGAACGCGTTCCATTCCGCCTCGTCGACGGGCTTCTTGCGGGCGAACTCGGCGACGGCGATCTTCATCTCGGCCCGGTACGTCTCGTCCGACTCGCCCGTGCGCGCATAGCCGACGATGGCCGTGGCCCGGGGCAGCTGCTTCTCGCAGTGGAGCTCGAAGAGCGCCGGGACGAGCTTGCGCTTGCTGAGGTCGCCGGAGCCTCCGAAGATGACGATCGTCGCGGGATCGGTCGGAATCGAGGTACTCACGCGGATCTCTCCGTTCCCGACCTTGCGGACAGGGCCTTCCGCGCGGCGGCCGCGATCGCGGGGCCGTCGAGCCCCATCAGCGCGTACAGCTCCTTCGCGGGGCCCGAGGACGAGTAGAAGGTGACCCCCATTTTCTTCACGCGCGCGGAAAGGCCGAGGTCGTTGAGCCGCGCCTGGATCCAGGTTCCGAGGCCCGTCTTCGGATTGTGGTCCTCGACCGTGACGATGCGCCCGTGCCGGGTGATGTGGGCGAGCTCCGCGTCGGAAAGATCGCTCCAGGCCGCGACGGAGACGAGATCGACCCGCGTGCCTTCCTTCGCGAGCGCGTTCCAGGCGTCCATCGCGTACGGCAGCATGTTGCCCGCGCAGACGATCGAGAGCCCCGAGCCGTCGCGCAGGTGGTCGGCCCGTGCGGGATCGAAGGCATAGTCGCCCGCGAAAAACGGCGTGCCGTCTTCCTTGAGAACGACCGGAAACTTCGAGCGCCCCATGACGAGCGCGTGGTTGCCGCGGTGGGTCGCCATCCAGCGCGTGATGCGGTCCGTCTGGTTCGGATCGCCCGGGGTGAACACCTTCCACCCGAACGTCGAGTTCAGGAGCGCGAAATAGTCGATCGAGTGGTGTGTCTTGCCGTCCTCGCCGACGTCGATGCCGCAATGGGTCACCGCGAGCTTGACGTTCGTCCCGTTGATGTCGTTAAGACGCTGCTGGTTGTAGGCCTCCGCGACGCCGAACATCCCGAACTCGCCCCACCAGGCCGCGATCCCGGCCACGGACAGCGCTCCGGCGAGCACGGCCGTGTGGTGCTCGGCGATTCCGCCCTGGAAGAAGCTCTTCGGGTACTTCGCGGCGAAGAGATCGGTCTTCGTGGACCTCAGGAGATCGCAGTCGAGGACGGCCATCGGCACGCCGCCCGCGAGGCCGCCGAGGTCCTCGAGCGCTCCCCCGAACGCCCCGCGGTTGTCGGAGGTCTTCTCCGTCGTGTAGGTCCGGGGCGTGCCGGTCGACGGCAGGACGACGGTCTCGACGGGGCGGTGCGGAAGCACCGCGTGCCAGTCGGGCGCGGACTTCTTCCGCTCGCTCGTCCAGTGGTCGAGGTCGTCCTCCGCCCCGAGGATCGCGAGCGCCACCTTGCACCTGTCGGGGGGAAGCGCGGCGCCGTGCCACTTGTATCCGTCCTTCTCCATGAAGGGCACGCCCTTCGACATCACCGTGTGGCAGGCGACGAGCGTCGGCGTCTTCGCGGAGAGGGCCGCGCGCACCGCGCGATAGACGGCGCGGACGTCGTGGCCGTCGACCTCGATCACGGCCCAGCCGTCCGCCTTCCAGTCCGCGACGATGTCCTGCTTCATGATGTCGTCGTTCGTTCCGGAGAGCTGAACGTGGTTCCAGTCGAGGAGCCCGACGAGATTCGTCAGTGAGAACTTGACGGCATAGCGACGGGCTTCCGAGAGCTGGCCCTTCTGCTGCTCGCCGTCGCCCATCGCGCAGAAGACCTTCGCGCCGTCGCTCTTGATCTTCGCCGCGAGCGCGAATCCGACCGCCGCGGAGAGGCCCTGCCCGAGGTTGCCCGTGCCCCAGTCGATTCCGGGCACGTCCCTCTCGACGTGCCCCTCGAACGGCGAGCCCCCACGGCGGAATCCGAGGAGCGGAAGCGACGGGTCGAACCAACCGAGCCGCGCGAGCCCCGCGTAGGCCGCGGGCGACGTGTGGCCGTGGCTGATGACGACGCGGTCGCGCCCTTCGGCGAACGGGTCCTTCGGATCGCAGTTCGCGAAGCCCCAGAGCACGAGCTCGAAGTCGATCGACGACATCGAGCCTCCCGGGTGGCCGGACGCAGCGAGCGTCGTCATCTTCAGGATGTCGCCGCGCGTGGTCACGCCGAGCGCGGCCAGCCTCGCGACCTGCGCATCCGTGAGCTCCGGACTCGCGAAATCGCCGAGGATCACTCCGCCACCCCCTGGGGCGTCTTCAGGGCATCGGCGCGGCGCGTCTCGATCGTCGCGAGGAGGTCGACGTACGATTTTTCGAACAGGGCGACTCCGTCCCGTTGGAGCTGCTCTCCGACTTCCTCGACGTCGATGCCGAGGGCGCGAAGTTCGCCGAGCGTCCGGTGGGACCCGGCGACGTCTTCCTTCACCGTATCCGCGGGCGTCCGGCCGTGGTCGAGGAGCGCCTCGAGCGTCTTCTCGGGCATCGTGTTCACCGTGTCGGGCCCGACGAGATTCTCGACGTAGAGGAGATCGGAGTAGGCGGGATTCTTCGTCCCCGTCGAGGCCCAGAGCGGCCTCTGGACACGCGCGCCCCGGCCCCTCAGCGCGAGAAAGCGGTCCGACGAGAAGATCGCCGCGAAGTCCTCGTAGACGACCTTCGAGTTCGCGATGCCCGCCTTGCCGCGCAGGCCTTCGAGGCTCGCCTTCTCCGCCGCCCCGGACGCGCTCCGGGCGAGCTCGTCGAGCTTCTTGTCGATCATCGTGTCGACGCGCGAAACGAAGAACGACGCGACCGAATGGACGCGCGAGAGGTCTCCCCCCTTCTCCGCCAGGTCCGAAAGGCCGTCGAGATAGGCGTTCGCGACGTCCCGGTAGTGCTTCCGGTTGAACATCAGCGTGACGTTGATCGAGATTCCCTCGCCGATGAGGCGCCGGATCGAGGGGATGCCGGGGGGGGTCGCGGGTACTTTGATGAAGACGTTCGGACGCGAGAGGGCGAACGACAGGCGCTTCGCCTCGGCCACGGTTTTCTCCGTGTCTCCGGCGAGAGAGGGCAGGACTTCGAGGGAGATCCACCCGTCGACCGGGTTCTTCTCGTGAATCGCGCGGAACGCGTCCGCGCCTTCGGCGATGTCCTTCTGGGTGAGAGCGTCGTAGATCGCGAACGCGTCCTTCCCCGAGCGCGCGAGCCTCTCGACGCCCGCGTTGTAGTCGCCTTCGTTCTTCGCGATGGCCTGGCCGAAAATCGTCGGGTTCGACGTCACGCCGTAGATCGAGCCCGTGTCGATCAGGGACGCGAGGCGGCCCGAGTGAATCATCTTCGACGAAATGCTGTCCAGCCAGACGGACTGGCCCCTCTTTCGGTATTCGACCGGTACGCTCATGACGTGCCTCCCAGGTCCCTCCCGGATCGTATTACGAAGCGGGCTCCGCCCCCGATCCTTGCGGAACACGTCCGCGATATCCCGCCCCGGCCGCGTACTCAGGGCGACAGGATCGCGTCCAGGTCTCTCTTCGAGAGACGGAACACGCGCAGGGACGTCCCGACGAACGCGTCGGGCGCGCGCGCCCGGAGCGCCCTCAGGAGACGCCCCCTCTCGGCCGCCTCGAACGCGTCCCACGCTCCGGCCTCGCGGCCCGAGAGCTCCCGCGGACGCTCGAAACCGGACGCGCGGGCCATGTCCCAGCGGCTCTGGTACCACTCGCGCATCGCGGGCTTTTCCCAGAATTCGTCGCGGGCGATCGGGATGAAGATCCCGAGGAGCTGGTTCACGCTCGCCGCGTACACGCCGGGCGTCAGGCGCGCGGGCTCCCCGAAGGGATAGGCGCTCGTCAGGTTCGTGGCGGTCGGAACGAAAAGACGCGGATCGACCGCCCCGAAGTACGCGAGCTTGATCTCGGGATTCCCGTTCTCTCTCGCGAAGCGCGAGAGGCGCCGGAGATCCTGGCCCCAGTCGACGTTGCTGTCCGCGAGCCAGCGCCAGCCGTTCTTCCAGCCTCCCACGGCCTCGTTGAAGTAGCCGAGCTCGCTCGGGTGTATGAGCGCGATCTCGACGCCGAGCCACGCGACGAGGGCGAGGACGACCGCCCTCCCCCTCGGGGTCCGGGCCCAGACGGCGCCGGCACCCGCGGCGATCGCGAGGATCGGATGCAGCGGAAGCAGGTGCCGCTCGCCGATGTTCATCGTGGCGAGGACGGCGAAGACGCCGTAGGAGAGCGCGAAGACGGCGAGACCCAGCGCGAGGAGAGCGTCCAAGGGACGCGCGCGGCGCATGGCGAGCGCGAGAAGGCCGGCTCCGCCGAGGAAGAGCTCCGGAAGCGGGGACTTGATCAGAAACGCGACCGGGAAGTACGACGGCCACCCGGGCCCGATCTCACCGCGAAAAAACGCCGTGCGCGGATACGACATCTTCTTCAGGAGCATGACGCCGTAGATCCAGGCTTCGGGGAGGACTCGATGCTTTCTCGCCCACCGCGCGAACCCCGCTGTCGGACCGGGGTAGGGAGCGCCTCCGGAGTCGCTCAGGACGGTCTCCCACGCCTCTTCCTGGCTCGTCACCGGCGGCCGCCCCGCCTGAAACGGGACGTGCATCCGCGTGCCCTCGGGCGCCGGGCCCCGGAACGGCGAGAACCGGAAGCCGTAGCACGTCCAGACCGCCCCCCACGCGACGAGGCCCGAGAAGAGCGCCACGCCGAGGAGCGCGCAGACGCGTACGCCGCGGAACGCGGCGGCGAACACGCCCATCGCGAGAAGGGCCGGGACGACGATCGGCCAGGAGTACTTCGTGAGGACGAGCGCCGCGAAAAGCAGCGCGCACGCGAGCGCACGACCGAAGGAAAGCCGCTCCCCGAGGCGCGCGAAAGAGACGAGGACCGCGAGGAACAGAAGCGCCGCGGGCAGGTCCGTCGTCACGAGGTGGCCGTGGGCGAGGAGCGACGGCGAGAGCGATGCGGCCGCGAGCGCAAGGAGGCCCGCGTCCGACCCGAAGAGGCGCCGCGCGGTCGACCGCACGAGGACGAGAAGAGCGAGAAGGAGCGCGACGATCATGAGACGCCCGCGCGTGAGCAGGGGAAGAGCCGCATTTCGCTCGAGCACCTCGCGGCCGACCACCACGAACTCGCCCGAACGGAACGCCTCGCTGTCCCGATCCGGAAGGACGACCGGCAGGAACGCCGAGGGAAGCGCCGCCCAGAGACGAGCGAGCGGCGGATGATCCGGCGCGAGACGCAGGTCGCCGGTTCTGAGATGCACGATGCCGGCCGGAAGATGGATGACCTCGTCGAACGCGGGGCTGTCCGCGACGAGCGCGGTTACGGCGAGAAGCGCCGCGAGGAGGAGAAAGCCCGCCGATGCAACCCGCTCGGCACGGGTCCCGAGGATCGCCGGTTCCTCAGCCGGCGTCATTCCCGGACCCGTAGAAGGGCATTCGCGATCCGAGCGCCGTCAGTCGCGCAACGATTGCCTCGCGAAGCTCCGGCAGGCCCTCTCCGGTCGCCGCGGAAATCCTCACGGCGCCCGCCTCGAGCGCGCCTGCGTGGGGCCGGTCCGTCTTGTTGTACGTGAGGAGGACCCGGCGCTTCTCGACTCCGAATCCCGCGATCACCTCCTCGGCGACCGCGCGCTGCTCGGAGGCCTGGGGCGAGGACGCGTCCACGACGTGGACGAGGAGATCCGCGTCCTTCACCTCGGCAAGCGTCGACGTGAACGACGCGACGAGCGTGTGCGGCAGCTTTCGCAGAAATCCGACCGTGTCCGCGAGGACGATCGCGCGTCCGCCCACGCCGTGGAGCCGCGCATGCCGGGGATCGAGCGTCGCGAAGAGGCGGTCCTCCGCGAACTCTTTCGACGCTGTAAGGCGGTTGAAGAGGGTCGTCTTCCCCGCGTTCGTGTAGCCGACGAGGGAGACGGTCGCGACCCGCTTGAGCCCCTTCCGCCGCACGTCGCGCTGCGTCTCGATCGCCTTGAGCTCTTCCTTGAGCCGCGCGATGCGCGTACGCACGCGCCGGCGGTCCAGCTCGATTTTGCGCTCGCCCGCGCCTCCACGGAACGCGCCGCCGCCGCGCTGCTGGGCGAGCCCGTGCTCCGGCCCCGCGAGGCGCGGAAGCTCGTACTGGAGGCGCGCGAGCTCCACCTGCGTCATGGCCTCCCGCGAGCGCGCGCGTGCGGCGAAGATCCGAAGGATGACGCCCGCGCGGTCGAGGACCTGCGTCGGGAGCTTCTTGTCGAGATTGCGGGCCTGCGTCGGGGTGAGCTCGTCGTCGAAGACCGTCCAGCCCGCGCTCTGGGCGCGCGCCGCTTCGGCGATCTCCTCGACCTTGCCCGAACCGACATAGGTCGCGGGGTCGGGTCCCCGGCGCTCCTGGAGGACCCGCGCGACCACGCGGCCGCCCGCCGTCTCCACGAGGCGCTCGAGCTCGTCGAGCTGGTCCTCGGCCATGTCCCTCGGGACTTCGCGGCCGTAGACGCCCACGACGATCGTCCGGTTCGAGTCGGGCTTCTTTTCGGGCGGAGGAGGACTTTCCTCGTCCTTGTCCTTGTTCGCGCGACGCGGGCTCACCTGGAGGATGCTAGCGTAGCCGCGTGAGAAGGCGCGGCGGCGGTCCTCGGGACCTCGCTCTCCTCGGCGAACGCCTCGAGATCCTGAGGAGCGAGTGGCGGGAGCGCCGCCTCGACTCGGACCCGCTCGCCTTCGCGCACCGTTTCGAGGACACCGAAGACCGCGAGGTCGTGGCGTTCCTCGCGGCGTCGCTCGCGTTCGGGCGCGTCGCGTCGATCCAGGCATCGATTCAGAGAATCCTCGACGTGCTCGGCGCAAGGCCGGCGGCTTTTCTCGAGATGTGGGATGAACGACCGGTGGCCGGGCTTTCACGCTTCGTGCATCGGTGGGTGAGGGGAAGTGATGTCGAAGATTTTCTTCGAATCGTGAAGAGGGCGCGGCACGCGCATGGCTCTCTGGGCGCCCTGTTCGCCGCGGGTGACGAAGAATGCGCCGGCGGCGAGGACTACGTCGCCGCCCTTTCTTCCTTTCAGAGAAATCTCTTGAATTTCTCCTCTTCTCCGAAGCCAGTCTCTCGCGGCTTGCGTTTTCTTCTCCCCTCCCCCGCCGCGGGTTCCGCGTGCAAGCGCTCGCACCTCTTCCTCCGCTGGATGATCCGCGCCGAGGGTTTCGATCTCGGCCTCTGGACGGGTGGCTGCTTCACGCCCGCGCGCCTTCTCCTGCCGATGGACGTGCACGTGCACAGGATCTCGCGACGCATCGGCCTCACCCGGCGCAGAACAGCCGATCTCGCCGCGTCCCGCGAGGCGACGGGCTGGTTGCGCCTCCTGAATCCCGAGGATCCAGTGGCCTACGACTGGCCGCTCTCGAGACTCGGTATCCTGTCCGAACCCATGAATCTCCCGACGACGGCCTCGCGCACCCGATGAGCGACACCGGCGGCGCGAAGCGCCCCGTATTCGTTCTCGTCTTCGCGGCCCTCGCCGCCGCGGCGGCCGCGTACTTCGCGAAGGACGCCCTTCTCCCGCCCGCCGCGCCGGCCCCCGGCGACGCACGGACCGCCGCCCCGAAACGGACCGTGCCCGCGGGTCCGCTCCTCGTCGCCGAGAGAAGCGGCACCCGCCGCGACCTCGCGTCCAGGAGCGGCAAGGGAATGATCCTGCATTTCTGGGCGACGTGGTGCGGCCCCTGCCGCGAGGAGATGCCGGACCTCGTGAAGTTCGTGAAGGACACGGAGAAGGACCCACACGTCGAATTCATCGCCGTGTCGGTGGACGAGAGCTGGTCGATCGTGGACGCGTGGCTGAAGAAGCAGGGCATCTCGGGGCTTCCCGTCGCACTCGATCCGAAGGGAGCCATCGCGGAGCGCTACGGCGTCACGGGCTATCCCGAGACATTCTTCGTGGCACCCTCGGGCGAGATCGTGCAGCACTTCGTGGGGGCCGCCGACTGGAGCAGGCCGGAGGCCCGCTCCTTCGCCGCGGAATTCAGCCGGGCTTCGGGAGCCGCCGCGACGGGGGAGCCCCCGCCGTCCACGAACTGACCGCTTCTCAGTTCGAAGCGTCGAGGAGGGAGAGCACGACGTCTCCCCGCGCCGCGCCGGAAGCGGGGACCGTCACCGGCTGCGACTTCTCGCCGAGGAGCTCGTGCCAGACCCTCAGGCGATACGAGCCGGGCGGAACACCGGGAAAGGCGTAGCGCCCGCCGGCGTCCGTGACGGCTGCGTACGCCGTATCAGCGACGAAGACCCATGCCGTCATCCACGTGTGGATGTCGCATTTCACGCGCACGAGGCCCGGCTCGGTGAACGACTCGGTGAACGACTGCCCCTTCATGGGAATCGCCTTGTTGAAGATCAGCACCGAGCCAGCCGTCGCCGCGTGGACGTTGTGGAGGACGGGGTCGGAGTTTACGAAGACGACCGGCGCGCCCTTCGTCACGATCTGGACGTAGGGGGAGAAAAGGCAGCTCTTCTGATCGAGGCGAAACGGACCCTTCGGCGGCGGAGGCCCCTTCGCTCCCTCCAGCCACACGACCGCGTTCGCGAGGCCCTTATCCTTCGAGAGGACGAGAGACGGGCTCGGGCGGTCCGTGCGCCCGCACACGGCGGCGTCCGCGTTCACGGGACGGGCCGCGAGCTTCGGAACTGGTCCGGAAAGACTGACGACGCCGAAGACACCGTCTTTCGCCTCCCGCTTCGCAGCGGGGGCAGCGGCGCTGGAGGATTTCTTAGAAGGTGAAGAGGAAGATGGCAATGCGGCTGCGACGGCGGTTTTCGCTCGGCCGGAGATATTCCCTTCTAAGAAGAACACCAACGATCCGACGAGCAGAGACACATGCAGGAACCGTGCGGGTCCTCGCAAAATCCTAGTGCGACGCGACGACGGTCGTCGCTCGCCTTTTCGGCGCCTGGGGCACCGTCAGGAAGTCGTTGCCGAGCGACCACACGTGGTCGCGCAACGCCTTCGTGACGCGGTCGGGATCGCCGATGTACGCCTTCGCCTCCGCTTCCGAGCCCCAGATCGCGACGAGGTCCCTTTTGAACCCGGCGAACGCCGGAGAGTCGAGCGCGGGCGCGAGCGGTGAGATGCGCTTCTCGGGCTTGCCGGGACCGTCGTCCATCTTCGGGAAGTTCGTGGGCATCCGCGTTCCGGGCATCCACTCCTCGGGCCGCTTGATCCAGTCCGCGATCCACTCGTACCGCAGGCGGTTGTGCGCCGCCGCGAGGATCGGGGCGAGGTCCGCGGGAGTCTTGCCGGCCTTGATTGCGAGCGCGAACGCGTCCTGCGACGTGGGATGGCACTGCGCGCACTTGAGCGCCTCGAACGTCTTCGCCCCCGCGGCGCGAGAGCGCGCGTCGAGCGCATCGACGCGGTCCTCGAACGGGTAGCGCGCCTTGTCGAGTGACGCGAAGTACGACGTGATCGCGTTGAGCTGGTCCGGGTTGAACGGGAACGTCGGCATCCGGACCTTGAGCCACGGCCGGATCTGCCCCGAGCGCGGAGCGTGCAGGAAGGAGAACAGCCAGTCGCTCTGCACCTTCGCGCCCTCTCCCCGGATGATCGGAGGAGCGAGCGCGAGGTCGATCTTGTTCGCCGTCATCGCCTCGCGGATCTGGCCGCCCTTGTCCTCGAGGATGTGACAACCCTGACAGTTGTAGTCCTTCACGATCCGGCGGCCCGTCTCCACCGCGGCGCGGGCTCCGGCGGCCTTCACCTTGAGGGCGTCGGCCATGTCGTCCTTCTGCATCCCGAGGACGACGGTTTCGACCGCCTCGATCTCCGCGGGAGAGAGCGAGAACTGCGGCATGCGCGATTTTTCCTGGAACGACTTCACTTTGTCGCGATCGAAGGAACGGGGCTGGCCGGCCTTCTGTTGGAACCAGTCGGCACGCGTGTGCGGCAGGTTGAGGAAGCCGAAGTCGAGGAGGTGAACGGGCTTGTTGCCCCACTCGGACAGCTCGACGCCGATCGGCTTGGCCTTCTCGAACCCCGGAATCGCGTGGCACGCGTAGCAGCCGTAATGCCCGATGATCTTCTCGCCCACGAAGAGGTCCTTCTCCCGGGGCGTCATCTTCGCGACGTCGGCCTTCGCCTCCACGACGGATTTCGTCTGCGTGAGGTAGTCGTAGACGAGCGCGTCGCGCTCCTTCTCGTCGGCCTTCGGCGCGTGGCTACGCTGGAACTCGGGCTGCGCGGGCCGCGACATCAGGTACGCGACGAGATCGGCGATCTCGTCGTCGGCGAGACGGAGGTTCGGCATGCGCGTCTCGGCGTTGTAGGCCTTGGGGTTCTTCAGCCACGCCCCGAGCCACTCCGGCGAGACCTTCTGGGAGAGGCCGATCAGGTTCGGCCCGTGCTGCCTCCAGCCGTCCATGACGTGCCGGTCGGCGCCGACCTCCGAGATGTGGCAGCCCTGGCACCCGACGTTCTCGAAGAGCTGCTGTCCCCGCGCGGCGTCCCCCTTCGCGACCGCCGGCCAGGACTCCTTGCCGGACTTCTCGAACAGGTATGCGGTCACCCCGGCGATCATCGTGTCCGTGAGCTTGTGGCCGGCTTCCGTGTCGAAGTTCTGGAGGTAGAAGAAGCGCGGCATCTTCGTGTTGTTGCGGAATGCGCGCGGATTCACGAGCCAGCGCGCCGCCCACTCCGGGGTCGTCTTGGACGCGACCTTCGTGAGGTTCGGCCCCGTGCGCGGCAGGTCCTCGAGTCCCTTCATCTTGTGGCAGCTCCAGCAGCCGAGCTGCTCGATGAGCTTGCGCCCCTGGTCGAGCTTCGCAGCCTTCGGATGGCCCGCGTCCGTCCGGTGGCACCTGAAGCATCCGGCCTCGACCGCCTTCATGGGATACATCGGAAGGTCGTTGAACTTGTCGACCTCCCAGTCGTACTCCTTGATCCAGCGGCCCGTCTGCGTCTCGTCCATGGCCTCCTTCACGACGTCGTCGTCGGTCGGGAGGCCCTTTTCGTCGCGCCCTTGCTGGAGCTCGCCCGCGAGCTCTTCGTAGCGCGCGAAGTCGTTCGGCATGTGTCCGGCGCGGGCGAAATCGGTGGCACGGTCGCGCCCGCCGTGACACGACGTGCAGCCGAACGTGGCGTACGGGTGCGGGGAATTGGAATCCACGAACAGGTCGAGACGCGGGTGCGTCCTCAGGACCGACTCGGGATATTTCTCCTTGTCCTCGAACCCCCGGGTCTCCGCCGCGATGTGACAGGTGACGCACCGGTCGACCCGCTGGCTCTTCAGGAAGTTGACGTCGTTGTAGAGACCCTCGAGCTGCACCTGCTGGATCTTCAGCGAGGGCGCGAGCATGTCCGCGATCGGCGCGTTGCGCACGAAGTAGAACGCGTCGTTCTGCCGCAGCGTCCGGATCTTGGCCTGGAACCGGTCGTAGTCCCCGTCCAGCTTCGTGAGCGACTCCTCGGCGTCCTTTTTCGTTTTCTCGAGGGCGGCCAGCTCCGCCTTCGCGGAGTCCCAGGCCGCGTGTGCGGCCTGCTCGACGACGGTGCTGCTTTCGTACGCGGCCTTGAGCCGTTCGTAGCTCTTCCGGGAGGACGCCGTGGAGGACGACTTCGGACTCTCTTTCCGGACCGTCTCGAAGTCGTAGCGGGCCGTGTCCATCTCGGCCTTCTTGAAGCGGAAGTCCTGGTCGGAGTCGTACCACGCGCCCTCGGCCTTCCGCGCCTTGTGCTCGGCCTCGGAGACGGCCGTGCGGTTTCGGCGCAGCTCGCGGGCGCCCTCCCGCTTCTGCTCGAGGAGCTTCTCTTCCGCCTCGGGGTCGATCTTCTCCGACGCGGCGTTCAGGGCCGCGCGCGTCCTCTTGCGATCGTTCTCGATGAATTTTTTCTGCCAGCTCTTCCAGTCGCGCCCGTAGTCCTGCCACGTCATCCACGCGAACGCGGGCAGGACGAGGATCGACGTCACCGCGAAGACGATCGTCAGCTTTCGAATGTCGTAATGGTGGTCGATCGGTTCGGGCGGCGGAGCTTTAGCCATGCTAAATATTGAAGCTGAATTCCTGGATGTTGACGATGTACTTGAGGTTGAAGATCCACCTCAGATACATCTTGATCGGCACGGCAAGCATGATGAGGAACAGGTTCACGCCGACGAAGTAGCGCACCATGCCCATCTTCTCGTAGAAGCGCTTGAAGAGCGTCTTGCTGAGGAGGCCCGGCAGCGCTCCCATGTAGAAAAGGATGAGGAGGATCCCGGGCAGCTCGCGCTTGAGCCAGAACGTCGGGAGCGCCGTCCTCAGCCACTTGACCCAGAAGATCTCCGAGACGCTCACGTTGTTCAGGGGCACGAGCTTGTTCGGGTCCCAGTACTCGTAGGGGCCGAAGAAGTTCCAGTTCGGCCCTCTCAGGAACGTCCCGAGGATGATCAGGACGACCCAAAGGATGATGAACCCGAAGCAGAACATGACGATCTCCCACTTCCTCTCGCGGAAGGAGAAGTAGCCGTTCCCGCGCGGGTTCGTATCGATGTAGGGGATCGCCATGAGGCCGACGATGATGAGCGTGGGAAGGACGACGCCGGCCATCCACGGGTCGAAGTAGACGAGCAGCTCCTGAAGGCCGAGGAAGTACCACGGCGCCTTCGCCGGATTCGGCGCCGCGCCGGGGTTCGCGGGCTCCTCGAGGGGAGCCTTCAGGACGATCGACCAGACGATCATGACGATCGAGCACACGATGAGGGAGACGAGCTCGACGTACACGAGGTCGGGCCACGAGAAGACCTTCTTGTCGCTGTCTTCCTTCTCGAGCGGGGGCATTCCGAGCGCGAGCCGCGCGTCGTTCAGGTGCGCCTGGTACATCGCGTACCAGAAGAAGAAGCCCACGAGAAAGAGCATGCCGAGAATCGGCACGTTGTCCGGGGTCGTCGCGACGATCCGGAAATTCGGGTCCGTGAAGCTGAAGAGGAACCCGCCGACGAGCGTCGCGAAGAGGAGGAGCCCGCCCTTTTTCGTCCAGAGCGGCTTGCAGAACATCGCGCCGACGAGGCCGATCATGGAGAGCGTGACCGCGATCGCGGGCGACGCAAGCCAGTTGATGATGTCCTTGAGAGCTGTCATCAGCTGTCGGGGGGCGCGCTAGAGGGGCCCGGAGATTCCGCCGTCTTTCCTCACGCGCCAGAAATGGACGGCCATGAGGAACGCGGCGATGAGCGGGATGAAAACGCAGTGGAGAACGTAGAAGCGGAGGAGCGCATTCGCGCCCACGATTCGGCCGCCGAGGAGCCCGAAACGCGCGTCGCTGCCCGCCGTCACGAGGTTCACCCCGTTGACGGCGATCTGTGCGGAGAACGGCCCCTCGTTTCCCGCGAGCGGCGTCGCGCGCGCCATGTTCGAACCCACGGTGATCGCCCAGATCGCGAGCTGGTCCCACGGCAGGAGGTAGCCCGTGAACGAGAGGAGGAGCGTGAGGACGAGGAGGACGACGCCAACGTTCCAGTTGAACTCGCGCGGCGGCTTGTACGAGCCGGTCATGAACACGCGGAACA
Organism: Thermoanaerobaculia bacterium; assembly: GCA_038214715.1. Lineage (GTDB taxonomy): Bacteria > Acidobacteriota > Thermoanaerobaculia > UBA5066 > UBA5066 > Fen-183. The sequence goes on from JBBQRP010000001.1 coordinate 89,873, forward strand.
TGTGGATCCAGACCGTGATGACCATCGCGTGCGCGCCCCAGCGGTGCATCTCGCGCATGATGCCGAAGGGAACCTGCTCACGGAGGTCGAGCATGTCGCCGTACGCGTACTCGATCGTGGGCCGGTAATAGAACATGAGGAGAAGTCCCGTGAACGTGAGCACGAGGAAGAGGAAAAACGTCATCCCGCCCGCGCACCACGTATAGCGCATCTTCACGCCCGACTTCCGGGTCTTCACGGGATGGAGGTGGAGGACGACGTTCCCGAGCATCGCGAGCACACGCTTGCGATTCGTGTTCGGGATGCCGACGCGGAAGATGGAACGCCAGACCTGCGACTCCACGACTTCGCGCTGGAGTTTCCTCAGCCTCTGTTCCAAGCTCATGGGCAGGCCTTGTTGCGTGCAGTGCGACGCGCGCCGGTGCAAAGGCCACGCCGGGTACGCACCCCCCTCAGCCTCTCAGAAGAAAATCCGAAAACAAACAAACCGGCTCCCTCTCTCATGTCGTCTTGATGAAGGCCGCCGGATCGGTCCACTGGCCCTTCTCGTAGAGGAATTTCCGCGCCTTCTCGATGAAAATCTGTCCGTCGTCGGGCGAGACGGAGATCGCCGCGCGCTCGAGCGGCCGCGGAGTGGGACCCTCGAAGTTGATGCCCGACCGGTAGTAGCCCGAGCCGTGGCAGGGGCACTTGAACTTGTTCTGGGCGGCGAGCCAGTTCGGGATGCACCCCAGGTGCGTGCAGACGGTGATCAGCGCGTAGATCATCTCCGTGTTGCGCACGACCCAGATCTGGTATTTCTCCTTCCAGCGCTCGTCGACCTCGCCGACCTGGTAGTCGGACGGGAAGCCCGCCTTGAACGACGAGGGCGGCTCGAAGAGCACGTTCGGGAAGAGGAAACGCGCCATCGTCGTCACGAACGCGCCGATTCCGGCGGCGAACGCGAGCCAGCCGACCGCGAGCCAGCTGATGAAACCGCGACGCGTGGGGGCAACCGCCGCGCTGGCCGCGGCTGAAACTTCCAGAGACCCCGATTCCGTCATCCGCCTCGAAAACCCCGTGAGACAAAGTCTCAAAAATTCAGCGCTCCGTCAAGAAGCGAAATCCGGGCCTCGCGCTACCGCTTTTCGGGAGCGGCGGGCTTCCGGGCGCTCGCGTCGAGAAGGATCTTCTTCGCCTCGCGCCGCACCCGAAGCGACGGATCCTTCTCGGCCATCACGGTTCCGAGAGCGGCCGCGGCGGGATCGTGGAGGAGAGAGAGCCCGCGAAGGCCGTTCAGAAGCGCGTCTTCCTGCTGCTCGGCCGAGAGGCCGGGCGTCGTCCGCAGACGTTCGCGGTCGCACATCGCGAGGAGGACGTCGCGGCCGGCCGCGTCGTCGAGCGTTGCGAGCGCGAGCGCCGCGTTCCACCTCACGTCCGTGACGGAATCGGTGAGCAGCTTGCGGAGCGCGGGCACCGCCTCGCCGTCTTCCATGCGGCCCGCCGCGTACGCGGCCGTCTTCCGGATCCCGGGATCCTCGGACTCGAGCAGGGGCCGGACACGCGCCGCGGACGACGGGTCCCCGACGAGCGCCAGCGCCCAGAGCGCATAGAGACGCGTCTCGGGGTCCTTGTCGTCGAGCGCCTTCTCGAGGAGCGGGACGGCGCGGGGATCGCCGAGTCGTCCGAGGACGAGCGTCAGGTACCGCTTCACGCGCGGATCGTCGTGGTCCGCACCCTCGTACGCGCGGAGCGCCGCCGCCGAGAAGGCCGCGCGCTCTTTCGGATCGGTCAGGGTGGGGAGCTTCTTCGTGAGCTCGAACGCCGACTGCCAGCGCTGGTTCCGACTGCCCGTCCGCACGTCGTTCAGGAGCTCGGCGGCGTTCTTGCGGTCCACGGCGATCGCCCCGAACAGCCAGAACACGAACACCGCGACGCCGACGACGAACGCGGGAATCAGGAAGAACTGGACGAGCAGCCGCCCCGCGGGCGTCGCGGACGCGGGCTCCTTCCCCTCCTCCCCTTCCAAGAAAATCTTCTCTTCCTCTTTCTTCAGAGCACCGGAAGGTACTGCTTGGCCTGCGTGACCGGATTCGGGACGTAGATCGCGTCCTTGTCGCACACGGTCTCACAGAGCCGGCACGACACGCAGGGTGCGGCGTCCACCTCGGCCACCTTGTAGTGGAAGTTCGGCGCGAGGGGGTCCGGCACGAGGTGGATGCAGTCGAACGGGCAGATATCGATGCAGAACTCGCAGGCCGTGCAGAGCTCCCGGTCCACGATCGCCTTCGGGATGTCCTTCGGCTTGACCTTCTGGATGAGGTCGCCGTGCTGGTCCTGGATGCAGGAGACGGGGCAGTAGACCGCGCACACGGAACAGTCGATGCAGCGGTCCTGGTGGATCACGAACTTCTCGTTCTTTCCGCCGGTGATCGTGTGCGTCGGGCACTTGATCTCGCAGACCCCGCAGCCGATACACGATTCATGGATGAAATGAGGCAATGTCCGTCCCCCGCCAGGGAAAAGCTAGCATCGGCGCCCGGGAATGTCCATGCCGGGGCCCGGAACCTTTCGGCGCGCGCCCTCGTTCCTGAGTCTGGAGGCGGAGGCCCACGTGAAACAGCCCGTCGGGAAAGAAGCCCAGTCCGTCGTCAACGCACTGTTCCTGTTCGCCCTCTTCCTCCTCGCCTGGTCGGCGATCGTCCCAGGCCACGTGTTCGGCAGCGGCCGGGGACCCCGCTTTCTGAGGATGAAGGTGGAAAACCTGAGATCCGGGCCCGGCCACCCGAACGTCTCCTTCTCCGTTCCCTACGCCTTCGTCTCCGGCGCCCTTCGGTTCGCCGCGCTCGGGAAGGTGAGGCGCGAGATGGATCTTCGATTCGACGCCGTCGACGCGAGCGATATCCGGACGATCGTGCAGGAGCTCAAGGACAAGCCGGACGGCACCGACGTCGTGCGCGTCCACGAGGGAGACGAGGTCCACGTGCGGAAGGACGGAGACATCGCGACGCTCGAGCTCCGCAAGAAGGACCGCCCGGACGAGCTCGTGACGCTCAAGCTCCCCTGGCACATCGTGGACGCCGTCTCGACCTCGGACCGGGACCTGGACGTCGACGCCCTCCTCGCGCAGCTCCGGCACGCGGAGCGCGGCGACCTCGTGGATATCAACGCGCCCGACGCGCACGTGAAGATCTGGATCGACTAGAGGCCGGCCGGAGACGAGGCGTCAGTCGTCTTCGAACGGGTCGCGCCCCATCTCCGCGATGACCTTGTCCAGCCGGTACTGGCTCGGGCCGAAAACGAAACGCATCTCGCCGTTCTCGCAGACGACGTCCTTGACCTGGACGGAGAGCTCGGGCGGCAGGACGCCGTTCAGGTTCACGACGACGATGCGCTCCTCGGGGTAGAAGAACGCGCGCCCCGCCGGCTGGCGCTCGACGATCTTCGTGATGACCCAGTTCGGGATGGACACGACTCCGAAAACTCGAAGGTCGGTAATCGTGAAACCCAGGAAGCCGTCCTTGAACCGCATCGATTCGATATGCCCCCGGAAGGCCACCGGGATCCCCTTCTTGATGCGCACCGTGAGTCCCAGCCGGCCGTCCTCGGGTTCGATCAGGATCTCGCGGACCTCAGGCACGTTGCGGGTTGCCTTGCGGGCGATCGTGTTCAGGGTCGTCGCGTCGATGGCGACGACGAGGCCCTCCCAGCGGACGGTGAGGGCCGGCAGGTCCGGAGACGGAATCGCGTACACGGGTTCGCTCACGGCTTCGATCCTACCCTCGGCCGCCCGGTTCACGAAGCTCTCAGAAGAGATAGGCCGCCGCGAAGCCGATCTGCGCCGCCATCAGCATGAGGTACATGTGGGTCCAGGACGGATGGTTCTCCGTCGTGGCGAGCTCGTCCGGATTCCTCCTCAGGAGATGGACCGTATAGGCGCCCCACGCGGCAAGAAGGAGACCGAGCGCCGTGAGGAGAACCGGATTTCCGCTCAGGAGGCGGTGAGCCGGTGCCATCGGGTCGGGCGTGCGCGCGAGGAGCGGCACGAGGAGCCACGGCAGGACGAAGAACGGCGAGATGATCGCGACCGCGCGGCGGTTCCCGTACGTCACGGGGAGCGTCGCACACCCGCCCGCGCGATCCCCCTCCGCGTCCGAGAAGTCCTTCGTCGAGGCCGCCCCGAGCAGGAAAAGGCCGAATACCGACCCGATCGCCCACGGCTCCCACGAGAACGCCGAGGCGACGAGCGTCCAGCCCGCGACCTTCAGGAGGCACCCGCGCGGGATCGCGATCGTCACGTTCGCCCACATCCCGAGGCGTTTCGTCCGTCCGAAGGCCGGCATCGAATAGACCAGAGTAGCGACGAGGCCAGAGAGGAAGAGCAGGAAGCACTGGTGATCGAAGAAGGGCGCGCGCGCCCGTTCGAGGAGCCCCGTCCGCGCGGGAACGACGATCAGCCAGGTCGGCGCGAGAGCGAGAACGTAGAGCACCCACGTGAGACGCCATGCCGCGGCGACGGACGCCTCGCCCGTGACGAGCGGACGGTCGGGTTTGTTCACTCGGTCGACCTCGAGGTCCGTGATCTGGTTCAGGACGTTCGAGGCCGCGTTGAGAAGCGAGGCGCAGAGCGCTCCGAGGGCGACGATCCCGAGGAGCTCCGGTGTGACCCGCCGCGCAGGATCCGGATTGTGGACGCTCCCGAACGCGCAGACGGCGCCCGAGAGGATCCCGAGGAGCGGCGGCAGGAGCGTGAAGGGGCGCGAGAGGCGGGCCGCGAGCCGAAGGTTCACGGGAGCGCCCCCGCCGCAGCGAGGAGGAGCGGTGCGACGGCCGCTCCCGCGAGCGTGTTCAGGAAGTTCAGCACGTGCCCGTTCGAGAGGCGCCAGGAGGCGCCCTCGCGCCCGAGGAGGCTCTCGAGAACGGTTCCGGCGACCGCCGCGAGAACGACGGCTACCGCGCCCCGCGTCGTCAACAGAAGAGTCGTGACGCCCGCGAACGCGAGCGCCGCGGCCGCCACGCAGCCGGCGAGGGTGCCCGCGACCGATACAGCACCATCCGTGCCGGGCGGGACGCGGCGGAAGTCCGGCAGGAGGACCGTCGGAGACGAGACGGACTGCCCGATCTCCGTTCCGACCGTGTCCATCAGCGCCGTCGCGAGCGCCGCGGCGGCCGCGAGGCGGTAGACGTCTCCGTTTCCCCCAAGCCCCGCCACGAGGGCGCAGAACGCGGCCACCGAGACGTTCGCGAGGACGTTCTCGGCTCCGCGGCGGCCGCCTTTTTCCTCGGCCTTCCCCATCGCCTCCTTGCGGCCCTTCCGGAAGCGAGTCGCGAGCGTTCCGACGCCGAAGAAAACCCAGAGCAGGAGATACAGAGGAGCGGTTCCGAAGGCGAGGATGACCGTTCCGAGGAGCCCGCCGACGAGCGCGCCCGAGAAGCGGACGAGCCGGAAAGAGAGTGCGATCGCGGAGACGAGGACGTTGACGCCGAGAGCGACGAGAAAGCCGCGGGCCGCGCCGTCTCCGAAGACGTCCGCCCAGTTCGCGCGCGTCGAGAGGAGCGAGGCGAGAACAGCGGCGCCGACGAGGGGCGGGAGGACGTTGTCGTCGAGCTCGGAGGGCAGGCTCTCGACAGCCGCGCCCGCCAGCGCGCCCGCAAGAAGACAGATCAGCGCAGAGGAAGAGGGGATCTGCGACGAAACGAAGCCGTAAAGAAAGAAGGCTCCGAGAAAACCGAAGAGAAGAAAGCCGAGGAACCCCGCGAACGTCTTTCGCGGGTTCCATGGAAGCCGCGGGCCGCCGATCGCCATGCCCGCGAGTGACGCGAAGCCGTCCCCGAACGCGAGGTATCCCCATCCGGCAGCGGCCACGGGAAGATTTCTTCGAAAGAGGACTAGAAGAACGAGCACGACGACGGGATAGAGCGTGATCCCGGCCGAAAAATGCTTGTCCCCTTCTTCCTTCCTAAGAAAATACGGCGTCACCCGCGGCAGGATGAAAGCATTGAAAAGAGCGGCGAGACCCGCCGCGAAAAGAGCGACCTCCCATGTGATCGACGGGAGCAGGAGCGCGAATCCTGCCATCCCGATGTGCAGCGCCTTGCGCGCCGCCTCGGCACGCGTCAGCGTCATGGGACGGATCGCACCGGCGCCGCCGCCCTCCGGTCTGCGAGATAGTCGCCGAGCGCCTCCCGCCAGGAGCGCGGCACGTCGCCCGTGAGCCTCTCGAAAAGCGAGGTCTCGAGAACGGACCAGCGCGGCCTCCGCGCGGGCCGCGGAAACTCCGACGTCGGAACGGAACGCACCAGAACGGCGGCGTGCCCTTCGCGCGCGAGAGCCTCCGAACCGAGCTCGCACCACGTGGCGTCTCCCGCGTTCGCGAAGTGGACGACACCCGTGACTCTTTTCTCGACGAGCCGACGGATGCCCCGCGCGAGGTCGACGGCGAACGTGGGGCGCCCGAACTGGTCGTTCACGAGCGAGACCTCGCGGGCTCCGCTCTCGACCCGCTTCAGAATGGTATCCACGAAATTCACGCCGCCCATGCCGAAGACCCACGAGGACCTCACGACGAGGACGTCCTGGCCTTCCTCGAACGTTCGGCGCTCGCCCATGAGCTTGCCGCGGCCGTAGGCGTTGACCGGATCCACCGGATCGTCCTCGCGGTAAGGGCGAATTCCCCGTCCGGAGAAGACGTAATCCGTCGAGACGTGGACGAGGGTCGCGTCGAGCTTCCGGCAGAGCGCCGCAAGGCTCCCGGCGGCGATCGCGTTCACGAGAACGTGACGCGGATCGGTCTCTGCGGCGTCCACGCGCGTGTCGGCCGCGGCGTTCAGGACGAGCCGGGTGTCCGCGGCAAGGGCCGCGCGGACCGCTTCCGTGTCCGTGATGTCGAGCGCCGCATGCGTGAAACGCTCGGCCTCCGGGAACTCCCGTCCGAGCGCCCGCCCGAGCATTCCACCGGCGCCGAGAATGACGGTCTGCACGAGCCGGGAAGTCTACACGGGGCCGCGCGCCCTTACTTGCGGAGGGGGACCGCAAACGGGTCGTTCGAGCCGGCCGTCGTATTGCCGTCCACGACGTAAGCCGTGCCCGCGACGGCGCAGCCCGGCGTGACGTTGCGGACGAGAACGGACGCCGCACGGACGTCGCCGGACACCCCGAATGTGTCCTTGAGGCGGTTCTTCTGAATCATCGTGCGCGGCGGCACGGTGAACGACCTCGCGCCTCCGAGCACGTTGCCGCCCGCGTCGTGAAGCTCCGAGTACAGGACGCAGGGCGTCAGGGAGGGGTTCACGAGGACGAGGTTCGTACGCGTGGACGGGTCCTCGCGCACGGCGGCGAAGAGCCCCGCCTCTCCCGTCGCGAGGGCGAGGGCGGGCATCGCGCCCGGCGAGAGGTCGACCGCTTCCGTGAACTGTCCGAACGTGCCCACGACTCCCGACGCCGCCGTCGTGGCCGTGCGCGCGCCGACGAGGAGGCGGCCCGTGGACTGGACGAGGACCGCGCCGTAGTCCGACGTCACCATGAAGAGCGTGGCGAGGACGTCGGAAAATTCGCGGGACCCGCCGGCAGCGATGCGCTGCGCGGCGGAAGCGGGCTGGACGGCGGGAAGATTCTGATCGCCGTCGTTCCCGTGTCCGAGATACTGGACGATGAACTGACCTTCCGAGGCCTCCACGTTCGTCACCGAGAGGTCGCTCACGAAGCCGCCCGAGCGCGCGACGGAGGGCACGACGTACGTGTAGGGGTAGTTGACGGCGACCCGGGCCACGTTGAGACGCAGCGTGCCGCCCTTCGAAGGCTCGAACGCTCCGGAGAACGAGTTCGGCTGGCCGATGCCGCCGACCGCGATCGCGTACGTCGTCCCCGCGTCGAGGTTGACCGTGATGGACGACTGGAGCGACCCCGGCGCATCGTCCGGAAAGAAGCCGTTCTGCCGGCAGATTCCCGAAACGGCGGTGAGCGAGCCGCAGGATCCGGCGTAGAGGCCGAGGATCGTGTCGTAGTCGGAAGGCGTCGTCCCGAGCGTGTCGATCCGATAGGTCGCGGAGAGGAGCGGCGTGAACGAGAACCATGCAAGGCGGGACGGCGGAGCCTGGATTCCGGTTGCGAGCTGGCCCTTCGCGTAGCAAGGGAAAACGGGCGGGTTTCCGCTGTCTTCGAGGGACCGCGTGTCCACGGCCGGGGACGTCCATGGAAGGGCCGCCACGTCGACGACAATCGCGTCCCCGCACCCCGCGGCGGCCGCCGGGACCTCCCCCCGAGCCGCCAAAACGGGGAAAAGGAGCGCCACGAGGGCAAAAAAGGCCGAAAAACGCCTCACGAAGGAAGTGTCCGGACCGGAGGAAATCTCTCTCGCAAGGGCGTTTGTCACGGCAGGCTGCCCGTAAAGTCCAGAAAACTGCCCACGTTCTTCAGGGTGAGGGCGATCCGGAAGTCCCTCGACGGGATGTCGCCGGTCCTCAGGTCGCGGTATTCCGCGAGGATCTTGAAGCACGCCGCTTGAAGGGTCAGGAGAGTGCGGGATTCGAGCATTTTCCCCAGAGACAGATCGTAGTTCGCCTCGACGTCGAACCGGAGCTTTTTGGGAAGGATCGGCATCCCCGCGGAGATCCGGAGCTGCGCGGACGCGCCCGGATCGATCGCGGGCGAAGGAATCACGGGGTGGCTGTCGAAGAGGGAGAGCGCGAGAGTGCGGTCCGCCCCCGACACGACGGCCGTGACGCTCGCCGAGGTGACCTGGTTCGAATGCGAGTCCCACGTCGTCCGGAGGTCGAGGTTCAGGGCGGACGTGGCGTTCACGCGCAGGATGAAGTCCCACGGAGACCCGTGCTGCGCTTCCGGCAGGGGGCCCGCGGCGGTTCCCTCGCCGGGCAGTTTCACGAAGTACTGGCGCGCCACCTCGAACGACGCGATCTCGCGCGAACCGCCCTGCTCGCCCTTCGCGAGGAGGTGCTGGAGCAGCGAATAGCGGACGACGTTCGTCGGGACGAGGGAATCGATCTCGTCGAAAAGCGGCGTCGATGAGAAATCGTCGCGGCCCTCGAGCGTGTCCCACGTGATGCGCGGCTCGATCACGTGCTTGAACTTCGTGAACGGCCCGACCTCCCAGTCGAAGAGGCGGGAGAAAGAAGGTCCGGTCAAAGAGACGTTCGTCGAGAGGGCCTCGCGGTTGTAGCGGTCGTCCGTCAGCGAAGCGCCGTCCTGCGAGAGAGACTTCCCGTACGTCGTGAAGCGCACGCCCGCGGTACCCTCGAGCGAGAGCCACGGAAAGAGGGACAGGGGCACGTTCACCTTCGGAAAGAGGTCGACGCGGTCGTAGCTCCCCGAGGGGAGCCCGTCCCCCCGGTCCGTCCGGAGCATTCCCCCCTGCGCCGACGCCTCCACGAAGACCGCCTGTCCGAAGAACGGCGTGGGCCGGAGGCTGGCCTCGATCGTCGGAAGGCGCTCACTCACGATCGACCCCGAGCCGTACCCGAGCGCTTCCTCCCGCGATGCGCGGAGGTTCACGGAGAAGGGATCGGGACTCCAGGTGAGGAACGCCTCGCTCTTCAGGGATCGGGTCGAGGCGAGGCTGAAGTTCCGGTTGAAGTCCTGGAAGAACGTCGGGTCCGAGAAGTTGATCCACGTCGCGACGCCGCGCACTTTCGGCGCGAGGTCGTCCGAAACGAGCGTGCCCTGCGTCTGCCAGCGCCAGGCGTCGACCGTCGGATCCTGGATCGTGTAGTACGTGCCCTCGAACCGGGTTCCCTCCGAGGGTCTCGCACGGACCTCGGCCCCGAATCCGTAGTACTTCTTCGTATAAAAATCCCCCGAGAACGTCGCGTCGAGGGACCGGGAGATCGCCCAGTAATAGGAGATGCCGAGATACCCGCCGCGGTTCGAGTTGTAACCGAGGCCGGGAATCAGGAAGCCCGAAGCCCGGTCCCGGAGCGCCGGCCAGATGAGATATGGCGTCCAGAGGAGGGGAACATTTCCCATCGAGAACGTCACGCCTTTCAGGCGTGCGAACTCCTCGAGCGTCACCCGGGCGCTCTTCACGGTGAACTTCCACGAGGGGTCGAGACCCTCGCAGGTGTCGCAGGACGTCACCATTCCGTCCGTGAGCGTGAACGTGCGCGGGCCCACCTTCGCGAGCGTCGCGCCCTTCAGGTGCAGTCCGCCCTCGAGATCCATCCGCCCGTCCGTGAGGACGCCGGTCTTCGTGGCGAGATCGAGCTCCAGGAGTGCGCCCCGCATCCGCGACGCGCCCTGCTCGAACGTGGCGTCGCCCTCGGCGACGACGGTCTTCGCTTTCAGACTTCCGTGCACGTGCCGCGCGGTGAGCTTCACGTCCTGGTATTCGATCGTGACGAACCGGCCGGGCGGTGCGTCGGCCGTGAAGAGGTCCTCCTCCACGATCGTCTGCTTGCCCTGAGGGCCGCCGGGCTCACCCTTGTCGATGACGATTCGGATCGAGCCGCCCTTGTCGGGCAGGCGGAACTTCGGTTCGAATCCGCCCTTTTCGCGGAAGCGCGCCGCGAAGGGGTCGGTGTCGAAGGAGGACTGGGAGAAAGAAAGACTTGCTTCGGACGCTAAGGCGAGGGCGATGCCGAAAAGGATGAGCCGACGCAACGAGGCAGGATATTTTTCCCCGGAAGGTGAGTGCGCCACCCCGGCACGCCGCGATGCCGCGGCGAAAAACAGCGAGCCCGGGACGCCCAAAATCTTATTTACCTTCAAAGGAATTTCCAGAGCGGCACACCAGCCGAGGCGCAGCAAGGTGGAGGCCAGCTGCCCGTCAGAACCGCATTTCGGGCACGTCGCCCGCGACCTCGAGCGCCGGTTCCGTGGCCGCGCGAATCTCGTCCACCGAGACCCCGGGAGCGCGCTCCCTGAGAACCAGTCCGCCGCCCTTCTGCACGTCGAGGACGGCGAGATCGGTGACGATCCGGTGGACGCAGCCCTTCCCCGTGAGGGGCAGCGTGCAGCGGTTCAGGATCTTCTTCTCGCCGTTCTTCGCGACGTGCTCCATCGTGACGACGATACGCCGGACGGCCGCGACGAGATCCATCGCGCCGCCCATGCCCTTCACGAGGCGGCCGGGAATCATCCAGTTCGCGATCGAGCCCTCGGCGTCGACCTGCATCGCGCCGAGGATGCAGAGGTCTATGTGGCCGCCGCGGATCATCGCGAACGAATCCGCGGACGAGAAGAAGGCCGCGCCGGGAATGACCGTGACCGTCTCCTTCCCCGCGTTGATGAGATCCGGGTCGACCTCGGCCTCGGTGGGATACGGACCCATTCCGAGGATGCCGTTCTCGGACTGCAGGATCACATCCATCCCCTTCGGGATGAAGTTCGAAACGAGCGTCGGCATTCCGATGCCGAGATTCACGTACATCCCGTCCTTCAGCTCCTGGGCGGCGCGACGGACGATCCCGTCCCGGTCGAGCTTCGCCATCAGGCCTTCCTCACCGTGCGCCGCTCGACGCGCTTGACACGTGGCGCGACGACGACCCTCTTCACGAAGATCCCCGGCGTGTCGACCTCGTCGGGATCGATTCCCCCGGGCTCGACGAGCTCCTCGACCTCCGCGATCGTGATCCGCCCGGCCGTCGCGGCCATCGGGTTGAAGTTGCGCGCGGTCTTGCGATACACGAGATTGCCAAGGCGGTCGGCCTTCCAGGCGGCGACGAGCGCGAAATCACCGGTGATGCCACGCTCGAGGACGTGCTCCCGGCCGTCGAAGACCCTCGTCTCCTTTCCCTCGGCCACGAGCGTGCCGGCGCCCGTCGGCGTGTAGAACCCCGCGATCCCGGCGCCTCCCGCGCGGATACGCTCGGCGAGAGTGCCCTGCGGGCAGAACTCGAGCTCGAGCTCGCCGGAGAGGTACTGCCTTTCGAACTCGGCGTTCTCGCCGACGTAGGACGAGATCATCTTCCGGATCTGCTTCTTCGCGAGGAGGATTCCGAGCCCCCAGTCGTCCACGCCGCAGTTGTTCGAGACGCACGTGAGAGAGGAGACGTCGCACTCCGCGAGCGCGGCGAGGAGGTTTTCTGGAATGCCGCAGAGGCCGAAGCCCCCCACGACGAGCATCGCACCCGTCGGAATGTCGCGCACGGCCGCGGCCGCGGCGTCCCGGGGTGAAGCTCCGCGGACGACCTTGTCGATCATGGTCCGATTCTAGAGCGCTTCGACAACGACGGCCGTCGCCTCGCCGCCCCCGATGCAGATCGCGGCGAGCCCGTATTTCTTCTTGCGTGCGCGGAGCGCGTGGATGAGCGTCGCCACGATGCGGGAACCCGAGGAACCGATCGGATGACCGAGCGCGACGGCGCCGCCGTTCACGTTGACTTTGTTCGGGTCCAGCGCGAGGTCCTCGATGAACGCCATCGCGACGACGGCAAACGCCTCGTTCACCTCGAAGAGGTCGATCTGGGACAGGGGAATCCCCGCCTTTTCCGCCGCCTTGCGCGCCGCCGCCACGGGCGCCGTGGTGAACCACTCGGGCTCCTGCGCGTGGGAGGCCTGGGCGATGATTCGGGCGATCGGCTTGCCGCTCCCGAGGTGCCCCTCCGAAACGAGGACGAGCGCCGAAGCGCCGTCGTTGAGCTTCGAGGCGTTCGCCGCCGTGACGGTGCCGTCCTTCTGGAACGCCGGCTTGAGCGCTCCCATCTTCTCGAGCTTCTCGAGAGGAGTCGCGAACGGCTCCTCGTCCCGGTCGACCGTGATCGGGCCCTTCTTGCCTTCGATCGTCACGGGCGCGAACTCGGCGTTGAAGTCCCCCGCCTCGTTCGCGCGGCGCGCGCGCTGGTAGCTCTCGAGCGCGTAGGCGTCCTGCGCCTCCCGGGTGAAGGAATATTTCGCGGCGCACAGCTCGGCGCACGTTCCCATGTGTACGTTCTTGTACGGGTCCGTGAGGCCGTCGGAGATCATCGAGTCGAGGATCTGGCCGTGACCCATCCGGAGTCCGGAGCGCCCCTTGGGGAGAAGATAGGGGGCGTTCGACATGGATTCCATGCCGCCCGCGACCGCCACACCAAACTCACCGGACCGAAGCGCGTTCGAGGCGTCCATGATCGCCCGCATGCCCGAGCCGCAGACCTTGTGAACGGTGACGCAGCCCGTCGAAACAGGAATGTCCGCCGCGAGGGCGGCCTGGCGCGCGGGCGCCTGGCCCTGTCCGGCCTGGAGGACGTTTCCCATCCAGACGTGGTCGACGGAGGAAGCCGGAATCTCCGCGCGCTCGAGCGCAGCCCGGATCGCCACGGCACCGAGGCGCGCCGCCGGGAGCGGCGCGAGGGCGCCCAGGAACGTGCCGACCGGAGTGCGGGCGGCCGAGAGGATGAAGACGTCGTTCATGGTGGAAGTCTCCCGAAAGCCGGGGTCCGATTGGGACCGGCGAAGCTCGCGATTGTAGCCGGATTGGACTTCACCGAGGGGGCCTCCTACGATTCGAGGTCGTGCGCGCCCTCGCGGTCGATTTCGGCGAGAAAAGGATCGGTCTCGCCGTTTCGGACGAGACTGGCGGGATCGTCGTGCCCGTCGGAGTGATCTCCCGCACGAGCGACGCCCAGGCCGCGGCGGCGATCGCGGCCGCGGCGGAGGAGCGCGGCGTGGCCCGGCTGGTCCTCGGCCACCCCGTGAGCGCGGACGGCACCGAGGGCACGTGGGCGCGCCGCGTCCGCAACTTCGCGCGGCGCCTCGAGGAGGCGTCGGGGCTCCCCGTGGACCTGCACGGCGAGGCCCTCACGACGGACGCGGCCGAGCGGATCCTCGTCGACTCGGGCCTCGACCGCCGCCGCCGCGGCGCCGCGCGCGACGCGGAAGCCGCTGCCCTGCTGCTGCGCGACTACTTCTTCGAGCGCGCCGAGGCGCGCCGCCCGCGCTAGCGCGGGCCTGAATCGGCGATGTACAGCGGTCCGGCAAACCGCAAGCGACACGTCTACCCGCTCCTGTCGTGGGTGATGGCGCTCGTCGTCCTCCTCGCGGCCGTGGGTCTCTCGCTCGTCCTCTTTTTCGTGCGTGCGCCCTACCAAGGCTATGCGGGAACGGACGTCGTCGTCTCGATCGCGCCGCGCACGCCCTCGATGACGATCTTCTCGCTCCTCGAATCGAAAGGCGTCCTGAGGGACGCGCGCCTCGGCATGATCGCGCTCAAGATCTTTCATCGCGGAAAGACGCTGAAGGCTGGGGAATACCGGTTCTCGGGCCCGCGGACGCCCGAGCAGGTCGTGCTCTCGCTCGTCGCGGGCGACGTCGTAACCTATCGCATCACCGTTCCCGAGGGGTTCACCGCGGAAGAGGTCTTCACGCTCTTTTCCTCCCAGGGCTTCTCGACGCTGCGCGACTTCCAGACGCTGTTCGGAAAGCCCGGGGAATTCGAGGGCCTTCCGAAGGACGCGCCGACACTCGAAGGCTTCCTCTTTCCCGATACGTTCACGATCACGCGTTCCATGGGTGCGCGCGAGATTCTCGGCGCCATGACGCGACAGTTCGCGCGCCGGCTTCCCGACGGATTCGAGGGAAAGGCCCGGGCGCAGGGTCTTTCCGTCCTGGAAGCGACGACCCTCGCGTCCCTCGTCGAGAAGGAGACCGCGGTCGCGGCGGAGCGGCCGATCGTGTCCGCCGTCTATCGGAACCGTCTCCGCAAGGGAATGCTCCTCCAGTGCGACCCGACGACGATCTACGCCCTGAAGCGGCTCGGTGTCTGGCGCGGCAGCCTCGCCCGTTCGGAGCTCGCCGTCGACGAGCCGTACAACACGTACGTGCATCCGGGCCTTCCGCCCGGTCCCATCTGTAACCCGGGAATCGCGTCCCTCCGCGCGGCGGTCGCTCCCGCGGACGTTCCGTACCTCTATTTCGTCGCCGCGGGCGACGGCTCGCACCTGTTTTCTCTCGACTACGAGGACCAGCAGCGAAACGCGGCCCGCTACCACGAAGCGAAGCGCGCGGCGCGCGCCCAGGTGCCCTGAACCGCATCCCGTCCTGTTACACTCGCTCGACCTTTTCCGGAAAACTCATGAGCGCCACCGCACCGAGCCCGAGGCCGTTCGGGCCCTACGTGTTGACCCGTGCCCTCGGCTCGGATGCTCTGGGTGAGGCCTGGCGCGCCGGAACGGCCGGCGCGCCCCGTCTCAGGCCCTTCCTCCTCGTTCGCACGTTCGCGGCGCTCGCGATCGATCGCCCGGCCCTCCTCTCCGCGATGGAAACCGCCGTCCAGCTCGTGGACGACGTCCAGGGTCCGTCCATCGCGAAGGGAACGGTGATGGGCGCGATCGACGACACGCCGTTCGTCGGAACGTCGTACGTCGAAGGGCGCACGCTCGATCATCTCCTCGCCGTTCGCCTCCTCGGGACGCCGCTGCCCGTGGAGCACGGACTCCTCGTCGCGGAGAGGCTGCTCGCCGCGCTCGAGTCCGGGGCGCCCGTGGAGAAGTTCACCGGAGCGTCGCACGGCTTCCTCGTGCCCGCGTTCGTATGCGTCTCGAACGAAGGAGAGGTGAGGGTCTTCGGCCAGGGCCTCGGAGCGGGCCTGCTGCCGTCTCTCCGCCACCCCCGCGCGCGCCAGAATTTCGCTCCTTACGTCGCTCCGGAAGTCCTCGCCTCGGGAAAACCCTCGACGTCGGGCGACCTGTATTCCGTCGGTGCGATCCTCTTCGAGGCGCTCACCGGGCGCCCCCCTGCGCACGGCGTCGCGCTCGAATCCGTGGAGAACGCGACCCTCGCGATCGACGGCACGCCGGTTCCCGAGGACCTGCGCCGTCTCCTGCGCCGCGTGCTGCACGCCGATCCCCGGGTGCGCGATCGGAGTGTGCCGGGTTTCCGGCGCGATCTCTCGGCGCTGCTGTATGGCGGCCCCTATGCGCCCTCGACCTTCAACCTCGCCTTTTTCCTCCAGAAGTGCTTCGACAAATCGATCCAGAAGGAGAGGCTCGAGATCGCGGCCGAGGAGGCCATCGATCCCCGGACACTCGAGTTTCCCGCGGGATCCGCGCCCGTCCCCGAGGCCGCCGGGAGCGCCCGGCGAACCGCCCCGGAAGCGACCGGCGCGAGCCGGCTCGAATCCTCCACGGGGGCACGGCGGCTGCCCGCGACCCCCATGCGGCCTCCGCAGCGCCCGTCCCGCCCGGCTCCGCAGCCGGTTCCCGTGAGGCCGGTGTCCGGTCCGGTGCCGAAGAAGGCGCTCTCCGGCGCGCCGCTCTGGGCGGTCGTGGCCGGCGCCTCCGCGCTCCTCCTCGGGGGCACCTGGTTCGCACTTCGTCCCGCCTCTCCCGCGCCCGCGCCTCTTCCAACGCCGGTGCCGAGAGCGACCCCCGCGCCTCCCACGCCCGTTCCCACTCCGGCGCCCGTCGTCGTCGGCAAGGACGATCCGCTCTTCCAGGCGGCGGTCGAGAAGAAGCTGCAGGAGGACACGAAGAAGCGGGACGCGAAGGCGGCGCGTGAGCAGGAGGCCGCGACGAAGAAGCGAAAAGCGGACGTCGACAAGACCTCCGAGGAAGCCGTCACGTCGAAGGACACCGAGGAAACGGCTCGCGCCGCAAGCGAGAAAGCGGACCGGGACGAGGCCACGCGGCTCGCGCGCGAAGCCGTGGCGCGACGGAAGTCCGAGGCTCAGCGGGCCGAGGCCGCCGCGGCGGCCGCGGCGCCGAGCGTCAAGGACGGAGACCTCGTCGAAGTGGATCTCGCGGACACGCCGCCCGTCCCCGTGAAGAAGGTGAGCCCGCAGCCGACGCGCATGGCGCTCCAGCGTCGTGTCACGGGCACGGTTCTCCTCCGCGTCCTCGTGGACGAAAACGGCTCCCCCGCGAAGGTGGAGATCCTCCGCGACACGTCACCCCACGTGGGGCTCGCCGAGGCGAGCAAGCAGGCGCTCGAACAGTGGCGGTGGAAACCCGCCACGAAGGACGGGCACCGGGTCCGAACCTGGATCGCGGTCCAGGTTCCCTTCCAGTAGGACGCGCGACACGATGTGCCGCTGGGGCCCTCCGCCCGGTCAGTGCCCCCCGGCCGTCGCCGGCGGCTTCGCGGCTGGCACGGGAAGAGGAAGTCCCCGGCCTCCGAGGTACGTCTTCCTCAGAAACTCCTCCATGAGGTTGTCCGCGAACCAGGAGACGTAGACGCCGTCGATGTAATAGGTGGGCGTCGAGCGTACGCGCATCGCCCAGCCCTCGGCGAGGTCGGCGTGGATCTTCTCGCTCGCCTTCGACTGCAGGTAGCAGGACCGGAAGGCCCTCTCGTCGATGTCGTTCGCGACCGCGAAGTCCATCGCAAACGCGTCGACCTGCGGCACCGAGAGCTCATCCTGCTTCGCATAGACGTTCGACTTCCACCGGAAGAAGAGATCCGTGCCGCCGGGGCTCTCGAAGAAACATCGGCCGGCCGATGAGGCACGGAACGCCCACGGGTGCAAGCCGGTGAGCGGAAACGACTTGATGTAACGGCGGACCTTGAGCTCCTTGCCGAGCTTTTCGACGAGGGTCTCGAAGTCGGCCGTCCGCTTCTTGCAGAAGCCGCACTGCATGTCGGAATACTCGACGACGGTCACGCGCGCGTCGGCGGGTCCGATGGCGGGCGTGCCGGCGAGCTTGATGAACTCCCTGCGCTGCTCCGCGACGGAGCGCGTCCTGTCCCACCAGCGCCCGAGCATGAGGAGCGACCCGTCGTCCGCCTTCAACCACCCCGCCATCGGGTAGCTTCCGTACCCCGTGTCCGCTTTGACGGTGACGCCCTTCCACCCCTTGCGGTCCCCCGCGGGATCGAGGGAAACGCTGAACGCCCCGATGAGGTACTGCTTCAGCCGCGCGCGGAGACCGTCGAGGTCGGCGTCCGACCGGACGGGCAGGGGCTTTTTCGCGCGGTCCTCGTCGTAGATGACGTCCCCGACGAGCACCGACTTCGCGCCGTCCTCGATGACGAGGTACGCCTGATCGTTCATCCGCGCGTCGATCGGGAACGACTTCTTCGCGACGGCGAGCCGGACGCCGTTTCCGAGCGAGACCTGCGGGATCGTGTCGATCGTGACCTTCCCCTCTCCCCACGCGAAGAACGCTTCCACCCACTCGAGGAGGGCGTCGTTCGACGACGGACGCGCCAGAACCGGCGCCGTGGACGATGCGGGGGGAGCCGTCGCCGGCTTCACCTGTCCACCGCCCGGAGAACCTGCGGGGGCTGCCTCGCATCCGAAGGCGGCGGCGACAAGAACGGCGGCAAGGGCGGTGGCGCGTGTCTTCATGGAGCGAAGATTAACCTCATTCGCCTCCGGCCTCGAAGCGGAGGAGGACGTCCCCCGCCGACACAGCCTGTCCGGCGGCGACCTCGACGGAGGCCACCACGCCATCGCGCGGGGCTTTCACCTCGTTCTCCATCTTCATGGCTTCGAGGACGAGCACCGGCTGCCCCTGGGCCACCCGGTCTCCCGGCGAGGCGAGAACCCTGAGGACGCGGCCCGGCATGGCCGCGACGACGTGCCGGGCCTTTCGCGCGGTACGGCCGCCGGTCGCGAGGAGCGCGCGGGCCGTGAGCGCGTCGAGGAGCTCGAATCCGAAGAGCGTCCCGGCGGCGGCCGCACGCACGGCGCCGTCCTTCCCCACGTCCACGCTGACCTCGATCTGGCGCCCGCCGACCGTCACGAGCGACCAGATCCCGGGTCGCACCTCGAGCGCGTCGCCCGAGAGGACGGCGCCGTCCAGCGTCGCCTCGAACGCGGGGCCCGCCGTGACGACGACCTCGCGACCGGCGCTCTCGCCCGGCACGCGCACCTGGAATTTCATTCGCGCACCCCGAACGGCCCGCGCGCGTTCCGCCAGGCGGAGAGACCCCCCGCGGGGGCCTCTGGCACCGTCCCCTTGCGCCGCTTCCTGGACGCCTCCATGGCCGAAAGGGCGGCCGCGACGACGGACGCCGCCGCGACATCGTCGGGCGGCCGGTGCGGCTCCCAGGTCCAGTCGTCGAGAAACTGCGTGGACACCCGGTTCGCAACGACGTCCGGATCGTCGAGGAGAGACAGGAAAAACGGGATCGACGTTTCGATTCCTTCGATACGCGCTTCGGAGAGGGCGCGTCGCATCCTGCGGAACGCTTCGTCGCGATCCTTCCCCCATACGATGAACTTCGCGACCATCGGGTCGTAGTCGAGCGGGACGACGTCGCCGTCCTCCACCCCGGAGTCGACGCGAATTCCCGGTCCCTGAGGCCTCCTCAGGCGCCCGATGCGTCCCGGAGAGGGGGCGAATCCCCGGGCAGGGTCCTCCGCGTAGATGCGGCACTGGATCGCGTGCCCCCGAGCGGCAGGCTTCTCTTTCATCGACATCTCGCCGCCCTGCGCGATGCGGATCATCTCGACGACGAGGTCGACGCCGTAAACCATCTCGGTCACGGGGTGCTCGACCTGGATCCGCGTGTTCATCTCGAGGAAGAAGAAACGGCCGTCCTTCGCGAGGAGAAACTCCACCGTGCCGGCCGAGACGTAGTCCACGGCCTTCCCCGCGGCGACCGCGACCGATTCCATCCGCGCGCGGAGATCCGGCGAGACCGCCGCGGATGGGCACTCCTCGAGGACCTTCTGGTGACGCCTCTGGAGCGAGCATTCCCGCTCGCCGAGCGCGAGGACGCGCCCGGTGGCGTCGCCGAGGATCTGGACCTCGACGTGCCGGGCCCCCTCCACGAGAAGCTCGGCGTAGACGCGGTCGTCGGCGAAGTACGACTTCGCTTCACTGCGCGTCCTCTCGAACGCCTCCGGGACCTCGGGCTCGGAGCGTACGACGCGCATTCCCTTCCCGCCCCCGCCCGCCGCCGCCTTGAGAAGGAGCGGAAAACCGTTTTCGCGGCCGAACGCCGCGATCTCGCCCGCGCTCTCCGCGGGGGTCGTCATCCCCGGGACGACGGGAACGCCGGCCGCGATCATGCGCTGCCGCGACTCGGTCTTGCTTCCCATGGCCGCGATGGACGCGGGAGCGGGCCCGACCCATACGAGACCCGCGTCGATGGCGCGGCGGGCGAAGTCCGCGTTTTCCGACAGGAAACCGAAACCGGGATGAAGGAGCGTCGCGCCGGTCGCCTTGGCGGCCGCGAGAATCCTGTCCGCCACGAGGTAGCTTTCGCGCGCGGGCGGCGGGCCGATCGGGACGGCGTAGTCCGAGAGACGCACGTGAAGCGCGCCACGGTCCGCCTCGGAATAGACCGCGACCGGCGAGATGCCGAGGTCGCGGCAGGCGCGGATGATCCTCACCGCGATCTCTCCGCGGTTCGCGATCAGGAGGCGGGGGGGGCTCACAAGGGAATGTTTCCGTGTTTCTTCGGCGGCATCACGTCGCGCTTGTTCCCGAGAAGATCGAGCGCGCGGATGAGCCGCGGGCGCGTCGAGCGGGGCGCGATGACGTCGTCGACGTAGCCCCGGCGCGCCGCGACGTACGGGTTCGCGAACGCCTCGTCGTACTCGGCGACCTTCGCCTGGCGCGCCGCTGAGGGATCCGCCGCGGCGGCGATCTCGCGGTGATACAGGATGTTCACGGCGCCCTCCGCGCCCATGACGGCAATTTCGGCCGTCGGCCACGCAAAATTGAAGTCGGTTCTCAGGTGCTTGGACGACATCACGCAGTACGCGCCTCCGTAGGCCTTGCGCGTGATGACGGTGATCTTCGGGACGGTCGCCTCCGCATACGCATAGAGCAGCTTCGCTCCGTGCTTGATGATGCCGCCGAATTCCTGCTTCGTCCCCGGCAGGAATCCGGGGACGTCCTCGAAGGTGACGAGAGGTACGTTGAAGGCATCGCAGAAGCGCACGAACCGCGCGCCCTTCAGGGAGGCGTCGATGTCGAGGACGCCCGCGAGGTGGTCCGGCTGGTTCGCCACGATGCCGACCGGCCTCCCCCCGAGGCGCGCGAAGCCGACGACGAGGTTCTTCGCGTAGTCCGCATGGATCTCGAACAGCTCGCCGTCGTCCGTGATGCGCCGGACGAGCGCCGACATGTCGTACGGCTGGTTCGGGGAGGCGGGGACGACGCGGTCGAGCTCGGGGTCTTCGCGCTCGGCGGGATCGGCACTCTCGCGCCGGGGCGGATCCTCGCGGTTGTTCGAGGGCAGAAACGAGAGAAGGGTGCGGATCTTCTGGAGGCAGTCCGCGTCCGAGTCCGCGACGATGTGGGCGACGCCCGAGACGGCGGCGTGGGTGTCGGCCCCCCCGAGCGCTTCTTTCGTCACGTCCTCGTGCGTGACGGTCTTGATGACGTCCGGCCCCGTGACGAACATCGAGCTCGTGCCACGCACCATGAGGATGAAGTCCGTGATCGCGGGCGAATAGACAGCACCCCCGGCGCAAGGGCCGAGGATCGCCGAGATCTGCGGGACGACGCCCGACGCGAGCGTGTTGCGGAGAAAAATGTCCGCGTAGCCGCCGAGGGAGACGACGCCTTCCTGGATCCGGGCGCCGCCGGAATCGTTGAGTCCGATCACGGGGACCCCCACTTTCATCGCGAGGTCCATGAGCTTGCAGATCTTCGCGGCGTTCGTCTCCGACAGGGAGCCGCCGAAGACCGTGAAATCCTGTGCGAAGACGAAGACGGGGCGTCCCTCGACGTGGACGACGCCAGCGACGACGCCGTCGCCCGGAATCGCATTCGCCTCGTCGTCCATCCCGAAATCCCGGGCGCGGTGGACCACGAACGGGTCGATCTCGTCGAACGACCCGGGATCGCCGAGAAGCTCGACACGCTCGCGCGCCGTGAGCTTGCCCGCCTTGTGCTGCTTCTCGCGCCGATCAGGCCCTCCGCCCTCGGCGGCCCGCGCGCGAAGGGCCCCGAGATCCCGCAGGCGATCCTCGATCGAACGTGTCATGCCGGCACCCGTCTAGAGGGGAATTTTTTTCTTCTCGGCGAGCATCCGCTTCGCTCTCCGGAACATCTCGGCGTAGTCGACATCGGCTCCGCGGATCGCCGCCGCGTTCTTCTCGAGGAGGCGCTTGACCTCCTCGTCGAGCGCCCGCTCCCGGTCTCGGTCCTCGAGGAGCGCGGCCTCGAGGGCGTGCCGCACGTCGGCGGTGGAGGACGCCTTGACGAGGCCCTCGGCCACGAGCCGCCGCGCGACGAACGCCGCCTGGGCGAGAAGACGCGCGTCGGAAAGGGCCATCGACCCTAGAGGATATCGCACGCGTTCGTGGGGGTCGCGCCCGCGACCGAGAGCCACTCCTACAATCCTCGTGTTGAGCGACGTCGTCGAAACCTTCCGCCAGGACGCCGAGGACGCGGTCCGCATCGTGTCCGGACTGCTGCGCCGGGGCGAGGGGGGAGAGGCCTTCCGCGAGAGGCGGCGGCGCGTCTCGTGGACCGCGACGGAGGCCGGCCTCCTCGCGCCGGCGTTCGCGGAAGAGCGCGGGACCGCCGTGCGTCTCCGGCGGGCGCGCGAATCCCTGCTCGTCGCGTGCGACGGAGACGGCCCCGAAGCCCTGCGGGAGGCCGTGCGCGAGGCGTCCCGGCGCGGAGGCGGGTCGCCCTTCCTGAAATCCCGCGGGCTCGAGGGCGGACGGGGAGGGAACGAGGCGCCCCGCGACGACGAGGAGGAGCGCGCGACGCAGCTCGGCGCGGCGCTCCACCGCGCGCTTCCCGATCCGAGGGGGATCTCCCTGACCCTGAGCGTCGCGCGCGTGACGGTCTCGCGCGCGGTCGTGACCGCGAAGGAGCTCATCGCGTGCGGGACCGAGCGGCGGCTCGAGGCGACCGGCCTGCTCCGGCGCGCGCACTCGGTGCGGCCGTTCGCATTCCAGACGTCCGCTCCGTGGGCGCCCGCCCTGGACGGCCTCGCACGCGCACTCGCGGAGGCGGCCCGGCCCGTGCCCGCGCACCGCGCCCCCGAGGGACCGGTGAACATCGTGTTCTCTCCAGGAGCCGCTTCCGTGTTCTGGCACGAAGCCGTCGGCCATCCTCTCGAGGCGGGGGGCGGCGAGCGCGGCTCCGTCCTCACACGCGTGCCGCGGGCCGCCGTCGCGCCCGCTGGCTTCTTCGTGACCGCCGACCCGACCCGAGGCGATCTCCCGGGCCACTACCTCGCGGACGACGAGGGATCGCCCGCGCAACCCGTGGCCCTCCTGACCGACGGGTGTGTGGACGAAAAGGTCACGGACCGGAGAACGGGCGGCGCCGCCTCGAACGGGCACGGGCGCTGCGGAGATTTCCGCCGCGCGCCGCGGCCGCGCCTTTCAAACCTCGTCGTGTCCCCGGGCCGCGCGGGCCGGGACGAGCTGCTCGACGCCTGCGGCACGGGTCTCTACGTCAAGGAGATCTCCTCCGGCCACGCGGACCCGGAGTCGGGCCGCTTCACGCTCTTCGTGGAAAGCGCCGACCTCGTGAGGCGTGGCGCTCTCGGCGCCCCGGTCGGGCCCTTCGTCCTCACGTCGGACGTTCTCTTCGCGCTCCGCCACCTTCACGCGGAGAGCGGCGACGTGGCGCACCCCGCGAGCGGACTCGGACTCTGCGTCAAGGGGGGCGAAGGCGTGCCGGTGGGCGGGGCATCCCCCGCGATCCTCATCCGCGGCCTGTCGGCCCTGCGAGGCCGCTCGTGAGCGCGGGGAGAGGCGATTTCCTCGATCGGCTTCTCGCGGAGACGCGGTGCGATGCCGGGGCCGGCGAGAGCGCGGAGGCCTACGAAAGAAGGGGCTCGTCGATCGAGATCGTCGAGGACGCGGAAGGCTCGCGCCTGTCCGTCGTGACGGAGCGGGGGTTTGCGCTGCGCCTCTTTCGCGCGGGGCGCACCGCATTCGCGGCCGCTCCCCCGGAGGCCGCCCCGGGACTTCCCGCGGCGGCGCGCCTCCTCCTCGGCCGGGCCCGGACGCGGCGCGGAGTCCGCGCCGCGGGGCCGGTCGCGTACGGCTCCGCGCAGACGCTTTCGCCGCCGGAGCCACCGGACGAGAAATCCGCCCGGGAGCTTCTCGCCTCGTTCCGGAGCGACCTCCTCGCTGAAGGGGACGGCGCCGTTTCGCTCACGGAGGCGATCCTGACGACCGGCGCGCGCACGGAGCGCATCGCGACGACCGCGGGCCGGGACGTCGCGTTCGGAAGCGCGACGACGACGCTCGTGGCGACCGTCACGGGGCGAACCGCCGCCGGCAGCGTGTCGGCGCGCGTCCTCGCCTCGGCCTCGCGGCCCGGGGACCTCTCTCTCTCCCGTCTCGCGCATCACGCCGTGGATCGGGTGCTCCTGCCGCTCCGCGGGCGTCCGCTCGCGCCTTCGCGGGGCGATCTCCTCCTCGATCCGAGCGTCGCCGCGCCGATCATCGGGAGGCTCGCGTCCGCATTCTTCGGCGACGAGGGCGACGCACTGCTCGCGTCACGCACGCGGGAGGGCCGCGAGGCGTTCGCCTCCACTCTCGTCTCGATCGTCGACGACGCGGCGTTTCCCGGCGGTCCGGTGAAGGCGACGCACGACGGAGAAGGGACGCCCCACGCGCGGACGACCCTCGTCGCCCGGGGGATCGTCGCAGGCCGGCTCTCCGACGCCGCCGCCGCGGCGCGCCTCGAGGCGCCCCCCACCGGAAACGCGGTGAGGCGGGCCTACACCGATCCTCCCGCGATCGGCGTGACGAATTTTTTCATCGACTCGAGGGACGGTGTCCCGCCCCTCGAGCTCCTGCGCGCGCTCGCGCACGGCTTCTACGCGGCGGTTCTGCTCTCGCGGCCGGAGGTGGACCTCCAGGCGGACCGCTTCCGCCTCCATGCCGCGGGCTACTGGATCGAGAAGGGCCGCGCCCTGGACGCCGTTTCCGAAACGCTCGTCGAGGGCCGCCTCTCGGAGCTCCTCAGGTCCATCGCCGCCATCGGAGACGACCTGAGGTTCGTTCCATCGGGCACCGGCAGCGCTGGCTCGCCAACGCTCTTCGTTCCGAAATGGAAGGGGGCCTGAGGCGCCGCTCGGGCGCTCAGCCGATGCCCGGCCCCGCGCGCACGGGCGTCGGCGCAGGCGGCGGCGGAGCGTCGCCCGGCGAAGAAGGGGCGGGGGCCGGTGTCCTCTTCCTCGCGGGGCCGGCCGGGGACTGTTCGGGGATGTCGGAAGGAATGATCTCGTTTGCGTGCGTATAGGCGGGCACGGCGGGAGACGACGTCGCGTTCTGCGGAGGCGCGGGCCGGCTCGTGCTCACGGGTGGCACGGAGGTGACCACCGCCCCGCCGGGGCCAGGCCTCATCACGGAACCATCGTCCGGCGGCAGGCCGCCCGCGGGAGCCGTCACCGGTGCGGTGGTGACGGCGGGTGCGGCGGCGATGCCGCCGGGGGTCGCGGAAACCGCGACGTGGCCGGCCTGGAAGGAGCCGACGAGCTCCGGCTGGACCATCTGCTCCGTCATCGGGAGGGCGGCGCGGGTGAGCCGGCTCTCGAGAGTCTCGAGCAGGACCCGTCCCTTCAGGTGCGTCTGGGCGGCAAATGGATTCCTCCTCAGGTCGAACAGCGACGTGTCGACGCGCAGGGACGCCTTGTAGGCGGCGACCGCCGCACCCTCGTTCCCACGGCGCTCCTCGGCGAACCCCAGCATCCACCACGCGGTCCAGTTCCCGGGAGTGCGCTGCACCGCCTTGCGGAACGACGAGGCCGCGCCGCCCCACTCGCCGCGCGTCGCGTGGACGAGCCCCGCGTTGTAGAGAGGCCGGCCGTCCGTCTTGTCGAGGCGGGCCGCGAGAGCGAACTCCCGGAGCGCGTCCCGCCAGAACCCGTCGCGCGCGATGAGGCACGCGAGATCGTTGTGGAGCGACGCGTCGTTCGGGGTCTTCTCGATGCGGGCGAGGAGATCGAGAGTGGCCCGATGCTGCGGAATGCCCGGATCCAGGAATCCCTTGTACACGTCACGTGCGGCGAGGGGGCCGGGCCGCGCGGCGGCCAGGCAGAGCGCGAGCGCACCGGCGAGGCGCGCGCGCTGTTCGATCCTCATCATGATGGTCCTTTCGCCGGCGCGGCAAGAGAGCGGCCGACGAGCCGCACTTTCCCGTCCCGTGTCTGAACGTCGAACGCGAGGCGCGTCGCCCCCGTGGCTTTGCGGATCTCGGCGGCCTGTTTCTTCACGAGCTCCTCGAATCGATCGTATCGGAGCCGGGAGGCATCCTCACCGGCCGCCGCGCGCGCCGCGCAGTACCGGTCGAAAAGAGGCCTGAGGTCTCCCCGCCCGGAGCCTTTTACGGACCCGGCGGGAGTCGCGTCGCCCGAGGGAGGCGCGGCGCGGGCCTCGAGCGTCCGCGGGCGGCCGGGAAGCCGGACCGGGCCTCGCCCCTCTTCCTTCGCGAGAAGCCTCTTCTCCCAGAGATCCGAGAGCGCCGTGAACCGGCTCTGAAGGGCCTGGAGCCGGAATCGCTCGGCGACCTTCTCGACGGGGGCATTGCCGACGCGGCGGAAGGCCTGCTCCACGCTCTTTCGCGCCGGAATCGGCGGGACCTTCGCGTCCCCGGAGAAGAAGCGCTCGTAGTCCAGCTTGAGAGCGGTGAGGCTCTGATCGAGGAGGTCGAGATCCCGCGCGATCGAGACGGCCATTGGCTGAAAGTAGTCTACATTCCGTCGCCATGAATCCGGATCCTCCCCGCCCGCCCTCCATGGACCGCCTCCTCGAGACCGCGGAGGGGACGGACCTCGCGAGACGGTACGGAAGGACGCGCGCGAAGGAGGCCCTGAGAGACTCGGCGGCGGCCTGGCGCGGCTCCGGCGTCCGGGACCCGGACGCCGCCGCGTCGATCGTTTCCGCGGCGGCGCGGGCGCTCGCGACCCGCCGGCCGGCCGGGCCGCGTCCCGTGATCAACGCGACGGGAGTCCTCCTGCACACGAACCTCGGCCGCGCTCCGCTCGCCGGGGAAGCCCTCGCGTCGGCCGTCCGGGCCGCCGGGTTTTCAACGCTCGAGTACGACCTTCAGGCTGGGACTCGCGGTCGGCGCGGCGAACACGTCCGGCCGCTCGTCCTCGCGCTCTTCGCGCCCGGTCGCACGGATCTCGACGGACTGACCGTCACGAACACCGCCGCCGCGCTGCTCCTCGCCCTGGACACGCTCGCGAACGGAAGACCCGTCGCCGTCTCCCGGGGCGAGCTCGTCGCGATCGGCGGCGATTTCCGCGTGCCTTCGATCCTCGCGAAAAGCGGCGCCACTCTCTCCGAAGTCGGCACGACGAACCGGACGACGCTCCGCGACTACGAAGAGGCGCTGGACGCGGGCGCCGCCGCGATCCTCAAGGTGCGCCCGTCGAACTACCGCATCGTCGGGTTCACGGAGGAGGTCTCACTCGGCGCGCTCGCGGCCCTCGCCCGCGGCCGGAACGTGCCCGTGATCTTCGACGCCGGGGCGGCGACCCCGACCCGCTTCGACGAGCCCGGTCTCGCGACGGAGCCCGTGCCGCTCGAGGCTCTCGACGCGGGGGCCGACGTCGTGTGTTTCTCGGGCGACAAGCTTCTCGGGGGGCCGCAGGCGGGCATCCTCATCGGAAGAAAGGATCTCGTCGCGCGCGCCGCCGCGAATCCTCTCGCCCGTGCCCTGAGGCCCGACAAGCTCGTCCTCGGCGCTCTCGCCGCGACGCTCGATCTCCATCTCGCGGGGCGCCGGGGCGAAATCCCGTTCTTCAGGATGCTCGGGGCGTCGCTCTCCTCGCTCGCCGAGCGTGCGGACGTGCTGGCCGGCCGCGCCCGCGAGGCCGGCTTCGAGGCGTCCGTCCGGGACTCGACGGCCGTCGCGGGAGGCGGAGCCGGCGCCGAGTCGACGCTCCCGTCGAAGGCCGTCTCGCTCTCCTCTGCCGCGCGGTCCGCGGACGAGCTCGCCGCGGCCCTCCGATCCGGGGAACCGCCCATCGTCGCGAGAATCGAGGATGGCCGCGTCCTCCTCGACCTCAGAAGCGTCACGGAATCCGAGGACGACGGGGTCGCGCGGGCGCTTGCGGACCTCGGGGCCCGCCTCGCCTCCCCACTCTAGATCCCGAGCTCCTTCATCCGCTGCGCCAGCCGGCGCACGGGCACGCCGAGCTCCGCCGACGCCCGCGTCTTGTCGCCGCCCGTGGCGTCGAGCGCGCGGCGGATGCGCGCGGCCTCGCCCGCCTGCCGCCACCTCTCGGACGTTTCCTCGAGCGTGCCGTCGAGGGAAGGATGCGGCGACTCCGATTCCGACCCGACGCCCACGACGATGTCCGCCGGCCGCACGACGTCGCCTTTCGCGAGAAGGACCGCGCGCTCGACGACGTTACGGAGCTCCCGAACGTTGCCCGGCCAGTCGTGCGCCGCGAGCCTCTCGAGGACGGCCGGAGGGAAGGCGGGCGCTTTCTTCTTCACCTGGCGCGCCGCGGAGGCGGCGAATCCTGCGACGAGGGCGGGAATGTCCTCCTTCCGCGCGCGGAGCGGCGGCAGGCGGACGGGAAAGACGTCCAGCCGGTAAAAGAGGTCCTCGCGGAACGTGCCGGCCTTCACGAGAGCCGCGAGCTCGCGGTTCGTCGCGGCGACGATCCGCACGTCGACCGCGATCGGTACGGTGCCGCCCACCCGCAGAAACGTGTGCTCCTCGACCGCCCTCAGGAATTTCGCCTGTGCGGCAGGAGGAAGCTCGCCGATCTCGTCGAGAAACAGGGTCCCGCCGTCCGCGAGCTCGAACCGGCCGGCACGGCGTTCGCTCGCTCCCGTGTACGCGCCGCGCTCGTGTCCGAAGAGCTCGTTCTCGACGAGGCTCTCCGGCAGCGCGGCGACATTCACCGCGACGAACGGGCCCGGCGCGCGCGGGGAGAGCGCGTGGACGGCGCGCGCGAAAAGCTCCTTGCCGGTCCCCGACTCGCCCGTGAGGAGAACCGTCACGTCCGAGGCGGCGGCCGGACGGATCCGTTCGAGCGCTTCGGCAAGGGCCCGGGACGTCCCGACGATTTCCGGCATCCCGCTCAGGCCCGCTTCGGCGGCGAGGAGGCCATGCGCGACGGCCGACCGGCGCGCCTTCACGTGGCGCGCGACGAGGAGGAGAAGAAGGTCGGGATCGACGGGCTTGCCCAGGAAATCGGCCGCACCGAGCTTCATCGCGGCGACCGCGGTCTCGACGGTCCCGAATCCCGTGAGGACGACGACGGGAAGCGCGGGATCCGAAGCCGACGCCGCCTTGAGCACCGCGAGGCCGTCCGCGCCCGGCATCTTGAAGTCCGTGAGGACGAGCGTATAGCGGCGGCCCTCGGCGAGACGGCGCAGCGCCTCTTCACCCGTCGCGACCGCCTCGACGCTGTAACCCTCGCGGGTCAGCGTTTCCTCGAGCATCGCGCGGAGCGACTCCCGGTCCTCGACGAGCAGGATCTCCGCGGCCATCGGAATTCGTGGATCGGGCCCGTCGTCAGGAATTTGGGGAGCTGGGCGTCGCCTTTGGAGCGTCCGAGCCCGGAATGAAAGTCCCGTTCGCCGGATTCCCCGTGGGCGCGTTCGCGGCGGGAGGCGCGACGTCGGGACGCGGAACCGGTATGAGAATGGGCGGAGCGGGCGTGGGCGCCGCAGCCGGCACGTCGGCCTCGCCCTCGGGCTTCGTCCCGGCGGCCCCGGGGGTGCGCCCGGAGGCCGTGTCCCCAGCGGGCTTGACGGGGACGCGAACCTGCCAGTGCGGAATGTACCGATACGACGCGGCTTCGCCTTCGAGGGCGGCGCTCGCCGTGAACGTCGACTTTTCGCCGGGCGCGAGGGTGTCTTTCGCGAGCTGTGCGAACGCCGACGAGAACGTCTTTCCGTCCTTGCCCACGATCTCGATCGTGACGGAGACACCCGTGACGTCGGCCCCCCCGCCGTTGAGCACGGAGCCGGTGAAGGCGTAGCCGTCCTTCGACCGCGTCACGCTCGTGT
Source organism: Thermoanaerobaculia bacterium (assembly GCA_038214715.1). Classification (GTDB taxonomy): domain Bacteria; phylum Acidobacteriota; class Thermoanaerobaculia; order UBA5066; family UBA5066; genus Fen-183. The sequence continues at coordinate 119,632 of JBBQRP010000001.1, forward strand.
TCGCGACGTCGACCCTGCCTTCGCCGTCGCCTTCCTTCTTGACGGCTGTCTCGTCGCCGAACCCGTGCGCGATCGTGTCGTCCGTCAGGATGACGGCCGCCTTGCGGCCGCTTTTCTGCTTCGCGGCCTCGGCCGGCGTCAGGGGCTTGAGCGGGCCCGGAGCGGGGGGCTCGGCCGCGGCGACGTGGTTCTTCCCGGCGGCCGTCTTCTCGAGATCGATCTCCGAAAGCGGGATCGAAAGGAGGACGCCGTCCGTCGTCGTCAGGAGCGCGAGGCTGCCCTTCGCGACGAGGGGCTTCTTCGTCACGATCCGCCGACCGTCCTTGAGCCAGATTTCGTCGGCCCCCGCGATGCCGGCGAGGCACGCGAGGACGGCCAGCGTCAACATCAGCCGTCGCATGGGACCTCCTTCCAGGTCGAGAACACCGCTATTTTACACGCGGGGCGTGCCGACGGGTCCGGAGGGATCGGCCGCGCTCACGGGAACGACGAACTCCCGGGTCGCCCGTTCGAAGGGGACCCTCCGGCTTTCGTCCGGATCCCAGCCCACGGGCGCCACGTCGCGCACCGATCCCGGCGCGGGCGCGTTGAGGAGCGGCGCCGATTCGAGAGGTGGCGGAGGACCGTCCGCGCGCACGAACCGCGACTCCGCTTTCACGGTGAGCGCGAACTTCAGCGCGACGAGCCGCCTTTTCGCTCCGGGATCCGCGAGCGACCCATCTTTCGGGACCCCGTCGCCGGGCGCGGCCCCTTGCCAGGTCGCTACGGCCGTGCCCTCTCCCAGTCCCCACGCGACCTGAAGGTCCTCGACGTCCTCGGCCACGCGCGCGATCTCCCAGCGGCCGTCGCCAGCGAACTCGGCTCGGGCAAGGAACGGGTGCGGGAACCGCATGGACACGGGGTCGACTGCGGCGTTGTAGTCGGGGAACGCGCCCGCCGCCCCGCGCGCGACGAACCACACGACGTCGTCGAGGAGACCGCCGGTCAGGCGGTCCGAGAGCGCGGGGGCCGCGTCCGGAGATCCCTCCCGGCCGAGTCGCACCGCCTCGGGATCGCCGAAGTCGAGGCGCAGCTCGAGCGCGTCGACGGATCCGGGCACGCGCCTCCAATCGCGTACGACGCCTACCGTCGAGCGGCCCTCTGGCCCCGTCACGAGAAAAAACCGCTTGGCGCGCGCCGTCTTCGCGTCGAGAAGATCCGCGATGCCGCGGACCGTGTCGGATTTCCCGTTCGCTCCCGGCGAGAGAAGCGCGCTCACGCGAAACCAGACCGGGGCACTCGCGCCCGCTCCGGCTGCGCCCGGCACGGCGCCGCTCGTTCCAGCCGTCTCTCGAAAACGCAGCGCGACGAGGGCCGTGCGCATCGCGCCCCGGAGGCCGATCTGGTCCGTCCCGGGCCTGACGGCAAGGCGCGCCCCCGAAAGGTCCAGGTACGAGGAGCTCCCTTCGGCTTCCGCATTGTCCGCGACCGGCCGGACGGCGAAGCGGCGCGCGACTCCGCCGCGTGCGGCCTCGCCGACGTCCCGCGACAGGGCGCGGACGGCCACGTCGAGAACGCCCTCGAGCCCGGACTGATCCTTCTCGACGACGAGGAGCTTCGTCCTGAGGTCGATGAGTCTCAGGGCGACGACGATGACGACCGCGAGAAGGAGCAGCGTGAGGCCGAGCTCCCGAAGGGAGAATCCTCTCGGCCTGGTCGACCTCACGCGCGCAGGGGACCCCGTGCTCACACGAGAAGTCTAGCGGGGTCCCCGGGGCGGTCCTTCCGCGTCTATTTCTGCTCCTTCCACCACACAGGAACGAAGTTCGGGGAGCCAGGCAGCTGCGGCTGCGGAATGTCGACCTTGACGAGCTTTGACTGGCCTTTACCGACGCCGCTCTGTCCGACGAATGCCGCCTTGTCCGTCACGACGAAGCCGGACGCGGCGCCCGGGCTCGCGGCGTAGACCGTCGTCACGCCGAACGCCGGCGCGGCGCCGGCCGCGATCGTGAATTCGACCTTGATGACGTACGAGTAGCCGTTGCAGCCGAAGTCCGGATCGAAGACCGTGAAGAAGACGGCCTGCGTCGGCGAGGCGACGTTGCCGACGAGGAGCGGCGACGAGGTGACCTGGGCGTGGATCCCGAGGCGTGTGTGAACGCCCGCGACGTAGGTCGGGTCGGTCAGCTGAAGCGGGATGCCAGTCGACTCGCCGCCGATCACCTTGCTGATCACGTGGCCGGCCAGCGCCCCCGAACCGAGCGGAACCGAGGCGAACCCGGCGTCCGTGATCTTGTAGGGGTTCGTCGCGACGAAGAGCGTGGGCACGAACGGCGGAAGCGTGCCGGGATACGGCGCGGGCGGCGCTCCAGAGCGGTTGACGTTCCAGCCGGAAACGGTCGGGCTCGTCTCGTAGAAGCTGCCGCTCGCGAGCGCGTACACCTGGAAGCCGAGCGTGCCGATTCCGTTCGCCGCGGGCGAGTAGTAAAGCGGCTGCGGTCCGCCGGCGGCCGCGTTGAGGTCGATGAGAACGTTTGAAGTCGGGCTTCCCCACGCCCCGTAGAGCGCGTTGAGGCGCCCGTTCGTGTCGGCCTGAAGCGAGAGGTTCGCAAGATTGTCGTTCTGGAAGCCTCCGACACTCGTCTGAAAGAGGATCGAGTCCGTGAACGTCTGGTGGCCGACGAGAGAATCCGGAGGCGACGCGAGCGGTGCGATTGCGGTCGTCGACAGGAGCGTTCCGTCCGTGGGATCGACGACGAAGACATCCGCATTCTGCTGCGCGTTGTAGAGGCTGGTGGGGTTGATTCCCGCTCCGAACGTCATCTTGCTCGTCGTGAACGTGTCGTTCGCGATCGCGGGCACGCTCCATGTGCCGAAGAGGCCAGCGTAGTTCGTCGAATCCTTCGTCCAGAGGACGCTCACGGGTAGGCCGGCGTTGGGGCCCACGAAGGCGCCGTAGTTCTGGTCCGCGGGGACGGCCGGACTGCTGAGCGGGCGGCCCGGGAACGGATGCGTGATGTCTATTGCCGCGATGAGGTCGCCACCCGGACCCTCCGAAAGGAAGCCGACGGTCTTGTAGGCGTTCGTCGGGGCGCCGAACCACACGTCCGCGAACCTCATCGAGCTCGCGACTCCCCAGGTGTGCTCCTCGTAGAGGAAGCCGGCGTTCTGTCCGGTGTCCGTCGAGACCTGCGGATCCGGGTCGAGGAACGTGTTGTAGAGGGTGATCTGGCTCGGAAGGAGGTTCGGAGGCAGGAGCCCGAGGACCTCGGCTCCGTCATCGAGGTCGAAGGCGTGCAGGAAGCCGTCGTCCGCGCCCAGCCACGCGAGCTTCCGCCGGTTCACGTAGGTGCTCTCGAAGGGTTTGTGGTTCGAGACGTTTCCGGTCTGGAAGTAGTTCTGCGCGGGGCCCACGATCGCGGGCGTCACGTTGATCGAGGGACCGAGCAGCCAGTTGCGCTTGACGTTCGTCAGGCTGCCGTCGTTTCCGCGGATGAAGTCGACGACGGACGCCGTGATCGGAGTCGTCGTGCAGGGCGCCCCGCAGATCGTATTGAGCAGCCCGATGTTCGCCGCGATGATCTCGACGAGGTTGCCGGTCGCGGGATCCCAGGTGTACAGGCTCCGCATGGCCGGAGTCGGCTGCCACGGCTTGGCTGCGTCTGGATTCGTCAGGACGTCGCCCGCGTCCCACAGGTCGACGATGGCGAGGGGATTCGTCGTGTCGAGCGCCTTGATGTGCCCCTGCCAGAGCGGATAGGTCGCCGACGTGAGGACGACGGTGCTGCCGAGGCTCACGGCGGCGCCCGAGACGGGCGAGCTCGTCGTGTAGTCGCCGCTCGCGGAGCCGCGCACGATCGCAAGGAACGCATCGAAGAGAGCCCGGGCGTCGTTCGCGAAGAACGCGTAGTCGCGGTTGTCCGGCGGAGTCTGGTCCGGGCCGAAACGGTTTATGCCGCCCGATGAGGCGGGCGTCCCGGGACCGCTCTCGTTCGTCGGAACCGTCGTACCGCCCGTCGGGGGCGAGTCGGCCGGGCCGATTTCGGGGCTCGGGTCGATGTGGGGGAGCCGCTTGTCCTCGAGAGCCCGCAGCGCCGCGGGGTCGCCCGGGTCGTAGAGCGAGAAGCCCGCGTCCTTGTGCTTCGCGTTCGCGTCCGTCCTGCCACGATAGGCGATGCGGTTCAGCTCGCAGCGCGAGATGTCCGACGAGATGCCGATCGCGAACGTCCGGGCCCGCACGATGGCGTCCGACGCCCCGGCCTGATGCGCGTTCAGATACATCGCTTCCGCGGCGCCGGCGGGGAAGTTGGTGAAGCTCACGCCGCCTGTGTCCGCCGAGCAGGGTGTCGCAGTCCGGTCCCACTCGAGGCAGAGCGCATCCGCGGCCGGGTCGCATAGCGCGGTCGGCGTGCCGGTGTTGCACGTGTTCGACTTGCCGTCCGTACAGAGGATGACCCCGTAGGCCCGGTTGCAGGCCTTCTTCGGATCCCCGGTCCAGGTCGTCGTGAGCGAGGCGTCCGCCTGTGCGATCGCACCCTTCGTGGGCGTGCCGCCGCCCACGCCGAGGCCGGGATTCGGTGCATTGTTGAAATAGTGGAGGCGCATGTAGCCCTCGATGGCGGCGACGTCTCCCGGGCCGGAGTCGATCGTCACGACGGGTACGAGCTCGTTCCAGTTCGTCGAGTCCCCGCACACTCCGGACCCCGTCGAGTACGTCATGAGGCCCCAGTTCACGACGTCCTTCGTGTTGAAGACGACGTCCCGGGGAAGGTTCATCTTCCAGGAAGGCTGATTCGTGCCGGAGAGCGAATGCACGTACGTGTCTGTCGGCTTCGGAACGTCGTTCAGAACGCCGATCGCGGCGCCGCCCCGTGTCAACCACCCAGTCGGAAGCGCGACGGGCGTACCGGTCTGGCCTGGGATCGAGTTGCCTACTCCGTCCGCCGTCTCGTCCATCAGCTTGAGCGGCGGTCCGGGATCCGGACCGTAGACGATGTCGTTCGTCGGCGCCGCGGCGTAGCCGTAATTCAGCGTCCACGCCCAGCCATCGTACGTTCCGGCCGTCCCGTAGGGCGCCGCGACGTAGGCCGCGGGGGGGTTCGCCGCGTCCTCGTAGACGCGCGAGCCCAAGGTGTCGACACCCGGGTGGTAAAGCGGCGGGTAATTCGAATCGTAGTTCGAAGAGAGGAACTGCGAGTTCGGATCCGGCCAGTCCCACGTCCCCTTCGAGTAATAGATTCCAGGCTGTTCGCCCTCGACATCCGTCGGGCTCGGTGCCTTGCAGGCGGGAGCGACGCCGCAGTCGTGGTCGTACGCTCCGACGGTAGCCTGGCTCGGTGCGGTGTATTGCCATGCGCCCGCGATTTCGCTGTGGGCAATCGGATCCGGCCAGTTGTTCTGGTTCCCTGGCCCAGGGGCTTTGAAGTCCGTATACGTCGTCACGGAGCCGCCGAGGACGTTCTTGAGGATCGCGAGGCGCGAAGGCTGCTCCCACCGGAGCGCGTAGCGCCAGCGGTGACACCCGACGCCACCCGGGATCGGAGTGGGGGTGGGAGTCGCCACGGCCATGAGCGCCGCGATGCCGAGGGAGACTCCGTGCGGCTCGCGCGGCAGGAACGCTTCATAAGGCTCGGAGTCCGAGGCGAGATCCGCGTCGGCCCGTGCGAGTGCGGCGAGATCCGCGGCTCCATGAGCCGACCCGTTCCGAGCGAGGAGGGCCACCGGCTCCGGCAGGCCATGGCGAGGCGCGGAGGGGGGAGACGCGAGAGACGCAAGAGCCGTCGCGGCCGGGTCGTCCGCCGGGCGCGCGACCGGATTTCGCGGAACGTAGAGGTCGTTGATCTTGTGCGTAGGCGTCTGCGTCGGCGTCGTCGTCGGGGTCGCGGTCGGCGTGTCGGTCGCGGTAGGCGTCGCCGTAGGTGTCGAGGTGGGAGTCAGCGTGGGCGTCGACGTAGGCGTCCACGTTGGTGTGGGCGTCAGCGTGGGAGTGAACGTAGGCGTGCGCGTGGGCGTCAGCGTGGGCGTGCGGCTCGGCGTCGACGTCGGGGTCGGCGTGAAGGTCGGCGTGACCGTCGGCGTGATCGTCGGCGTCGGCGAGATCGTGGGCGTCCACGACGGCGTGAAAGTCGGGGTCACGGTCGGCGTCTGCGAGGGCGTGTTCGTAGGAGTGCTCGTGGGCGTGATCGTCGGCGTCGGCGTGACCGTCGGCGTATTCGACACCGTGAACGTCGGCGTCACGGTCGGCGTCAGCGACGGCGTCGACGTCGGCGTCGGGGTGCTCGAGGCCGTGAACGTCGGCGTGACTGTTGGCGTCCCCGTCGGCGTGAACGTGGGCGTCCGAGTAGGCGTCTGCGTCGGCGTGTCCGTCGGCAGGCCCGTGGGCGTGTTCGTCGCCGTGGGCGTCCGGGACGGCGTCCGGGTCGGCGTCGGTGTCCGAGTAGGCGTCCGCGACGGCGTCCGCGTGGGCGAGACGGTCGGGGTGTTCGAGATCGTGAAGGTCGGGGTGACGGTCGGGGTGACGGTCGGGGTGCGCGTCGGCGTCGGCGTCTTCGAGGCCGTGAATGTCGGCGTGACGGTGGGCGTCAAGGTCGAGGTGCCGGTCGGCGTCACGGTCGGCGTCGACGTGGGCGTCGACGTCGCGGTGCCCGTCGGCGTCAGGGTCGGCGTGGAGCTGGCCGTGCTGGTCGGCGTCGTCGTCGGAGTGGGCGTGAGCGTGGGCGTCACGGTCGGCGTCGAAGTCGGCGTCGAAGTGGCCGTCACGGTAGGCGTGAGGGTCGGCGTCGGCGTGGCCGTCAGGGTCGGCGTCTCGGTCGGCGTCAGGGTCGGCGTCAGGGTCGGCGTCACGGTCAAAGTGCTCGTCGGCGTCAGGGTCGGCGTCTCGGTCGGCGTGGCGGTCGGCGTGACCGTCGGCGTCGCGGTCGGCCCGGGGTTTCCGTCGAGGCATGTGACGCTCCACACGAGCCGGCCGACGGAGTCTTCGTCTTCGATGAGGGAATGCGCGCTGACGTCCCAGCGCATCGAGCCGCTGACGTCCTGGAGGATCAGGAGGTTCGCGCGAAGAAGCTGCGCCGTGAGCTGACGGAGCGGGTCGTACCCCTCGGTTCGCGTCGCGCCCTGAAGGCTGCCGGCACCGCCGAAGAGCATGACGAAAAGCAGGAAAAAGGCGGATGCCTTTCTCACGGAATCGGGGAGCGCGAGCGAGAAGCGGGGCTTTCTCATGTTTCTTTTTCCGTTTCTCGTTACGTCTTCGATCCGCTGATCGTGTTCGTTCCGCCGGAGTTCACGTCTTTCTGGCCTCCGGTCGATCCACCTCCGGTCGTGAGGAGGAGCTGCTCCTCGACGATCTTCGTCACGATCACTCCCGCGGCGAGCTGGACCGTTCCGACCGACACGAGATTCACGATGTTGTCCGTGTCGACGATGTCCGTGCCGCCCGCGTCGTCGACGTTGTTGCGGAGGTAGAGCGAGTAGGTGACGCGGTCCACGACCGAAACCCCGGCGGGGGGCGGGATCGAGACGCTCGAGAAGGCCTGGGCGTCGGCTCCGAGGCATCCGCCCCCGTTGAAGGTCGTGAGATCGAACACCTGCGCGTCGTATCCGCCGCCCGGGACCCGGAGCGTCGGCGCGGTTCGCGCCACAAGGATCTGAGAGAGAGTCGGTGGCGGACAGGTGGCCGGAGGCATGTTGACGACCTTGACGAGGAGCGACTCGCCACGCCTCAGGCCCGCGTCCGCGGCATAGAAACCCGCCTTCGCGATGCGCGTGTTGCCGGAGAGGCGGTCCTCCATCGAGGTGAAATACGCGATACCGACGCCGACGATCGTCAGGACGAGGAGGACGAGGATCACGGAGACAAGCGCGCTCCCGCGGGCCCCCGTGCGCAACGTCCTCGCGGCAGTGAGATCGGCATTCGGTTTCATGTGTGCGCTCCGCTCATCCCCTCGGAATCCGGTTGCGCAGCATCAGGGTCGCTGTCGCGCGGTAGTGGTCGAACTGGTCGTACTGGGGCCGCGTCGGAAAGAGGATGTCCATCGAGACCGCGTGGTCCTCCGAGGCCGGCCGGAAGTGCTGGCTCGTCGTCGTCGCGAGCGGGTCCTTGACGTCCACGTTCGTGAGCTGGCGGGCTCCGATCGGGAGGAGCGGCGAGCGCCCCGTGACCGAGAAGCGGATGCCGATCACGTTCTGGACGTCGAGAGGCGGAGCCCCGCCGGCCGGACCGGCCTGATAGGGCACATGGTTGTCGCACGCGGCGATGGGACAGTCCGGCGCGGCGTTCGCGATCGTCTGCCCGGCCGTATTCCAGATCCGGCCGTCCGGGTACATGTACGCGATCTGCAGGTCTTCGACGTTCTCCATCACGTTCGTGAAGGCGGTGCCCGGGTTGTCGGTCCCGGGATCGAAGAGTCCGAGCTTCTGCTGAAGCTTGGGGACCCCGTCCACGGGGTCCGTCAGGACGCGGAAGGAGATCACCTGCAGGCCCGCGACGAGGAAGACGGGGTCTGTCATGGATCCCGCGCCGTTCGGCGGTGCGATCGTGGCGGACGTCGTGTCGGCCTGGATGTGGATGTTCTTGAAGTTCGTCAGGTCGGAGCAGAGGCCGTCCGTTATGTATCCCGCGCTCTGGATCCTCACGTACATCCAGCTGCCCGTGCGGTCGACAAGCATCAGAAGCGCGCTCTGCGTGCCGTCGAAACCCGTCGCCGCCTGGAACGCCGCCTGGTTCGCGACATCGCTCGTGGCGCAACCGACCCGGAAATTCAGCCAGAGGTCCGCGTTCGCGGCGGCGGCTGGAAAGGGCGCGAACACCTGATAGCGGCTCGGATTGAAGGGCGCGACCATCGTGATCGTGTCCGTCCCGATGTCTCCGAACGCCGTCGACGTGTTCGCGGGGCGCAGGCCCGACGCGGGAAGGATCGAGTTTCCGGGCTCGTTCCCAGGGTTGCCGGTGAGGTTGTTGTACGACGACTGCGTGAGGACGCCGTTCAGGTTGTAATACGTGATGAGCGCGTTCGGACTCTTTTGGGCCGTAACGACGTAGTTCACGTCGGACGCGCCCGCGAGGTAGTAGGACAGGTAGTCCGTCGCGCGCCGCGCCGCCTGCCGCGGAAGCATGAAGTACTGCTGCCGCTCGGCGAAAGCGCGCATCTGGAAGAGCATCGTCATCGCGACGATGAGGATGATGACGAGGAGGAGCAGCGAGACCATCGCCTCGAGAAGAGTGAACCCCGAGGCCAAGTCTCGGCTCCGTTCCCGGGCGCCGCGGCCTCCGCCCCGCCGCTTACTGGATGTACTCGGCCACATAGTCCACCCTCTTGCCGCTGCCGGTCGTGCTGATCCCGAAGTAACGTGTCGCGCCCGGGACGTCGGTCGGCACCGCCGAGACCGTGATCACCCACGTGACGAGCGGCGCGACGCTCTGCGCGGCGTCCTGCTGGATCACATACCGGATTTTGTAGGGGCCGTTCGCCGCCTCCATCACGTTCGCTCCCGCGGGGCCCCAGAACGCCCACTCGGGCTCGGTTCCGAGGTACGGAAGGTCTACCGTGGTGGCGCCGAGCGCGGGGATCCCCGTGCCGAGGGGCGTCGCGAGGCTGTTCTGCGTGACGAAGTAATACCAGCGGATGTTCTCGACGACCTGCTGACACTTGAAGAGCATCTGCGTCCGGGCCGCAGCTCCCTTGTTCACGATGAGGGACACCGAGAACATCTGGAGGATACCGACGAGCACGAGCGCCATGATCGTCATTGCGAGCAGGACCTCGACGAAGCTGCTGCCACCGCGGCTCCGAGGTTGGGGTGGCGTGCCCCGCCTAACCATTTTGCGTCTCCCAGACGGCCAACGGGTCCGTGGGAGCGTTCGCGGTCGTCTGCCTCTGGACCCGGACGCTCCAGACGGGATTGATCGTGAGCAAGAAGCGGGTGGGCGGCTGGAAGCTCCCGTTCACGACGTCCACGTGCGTGAAGACGAGCGTGGCCGGCGCGACGATCTGGAGGCCGGTCGAGGCCGGGAGGCCGGCCTTCGGCGCGGCCGGCTTCGGGCCGACGGACATCGTCCGGCCCTGCAGGTCGCACATGAGAACGCGGCCCGCCGTCCACGGCGTCGTGTTGTCCGACCAGAGGGTCGACATGATCTCGGACGTGTTGAGGTTGGACAGGGAGAACTCCTGGTCCACTCCGGACACGCCGAGGGTCCCCGAGAGCCCCTTCACGACGATGTTGTACTGGTCGATGAGGAGGTCCGGACAGCCGGCCGTCGGGACCCTCTGAAAGCAGTCGAGGACCTGGTCCTGCGTCTGGTCGCCGACGAGATAGATCGGCAGATACCGGGACGCTCCCGCCGTGACGAGGGGACCGACCTGCACGAACACGGGGATCCCGCGGCGCTGCACCTCGGAATACGCCCTCTGGAAGAGGACCCTCACGTCTCCCGAGGCGCTCTGGAGCTTCTGCCTCTTCCAGGCCTTCGAGATCTCGCTGCTCCCGATCACGAAGATGATGCCGACGATCACGACGACCGCCAGCATTTCGATCATGCTGAAGCCCCGCCGCCCGCGGCGGCGCGCGGGGTCCCTGGAGACAGAAGGCCATGACAGGTATTTGCGCATCTGAAAGTCCGTCCCTTCAAAGCGAGGTTCGTGCCCGAGCCCGAGTCAGACAGCCAAACGATTCCTGCAGGGCATGTTACACCCGCCAAGCGAGCATTCGTGAGCCTGGCTCTCCAATGTGACATGACACTTTTCGTAACATTCACTGACGGCCCGAGGACGATTCCCGCGGGGAGCGCGATCGAGGCCGCTCGGCTACGATAGAGGAAGAATGGAGTCCGCCTGATGGTTCTCGAGAAGCTGCGCGGACTCCGCTCGGAGCCGGCGTTCATCACCCAGCTCCGGGAACACAAGTGGACGAGCGAGCACCAGAAGAGGGAGCTTCTCGAGAAGTTCCAGAGCATCTCGAAGCCGGACGCGGAGTGGATCGCGTGGACGGCTCTCGATCAGACCCCGGAGATCCGGACGGCCGGGCTCGCGATCCTCAAGAGACGGCACGACCGGGCAGGCCTCGAGGCGCTCGTCCCGCTCCTGAAGACGCGCTCCGATGCGGTGCGCCGCGCAGTCATGCGCTTCCTGAAGGAGCTCGCGGGCCCGCAGCTCGGGCCGTTTCTCCAGGAGGTCGCGTCGCGGGGCGACGACTTCGCGCGCCTCGCCGCGCTCGAACTCGCGCGCGAGCTGCCCGCCGAGGCGGCCTTCGACATCGCACGCCGCGTCCTCACGGCCACGAATCCCACGGTTCGCGCCCGCGCGCTCAAGGCCGTCAGCGAGATGTCGTTCGAGGGGAGCGCCGCGGTGGCCGCGAGCCTCGCCGTTCCTCTCCTCCAGGACGAGAACGAGGAAATCCGCTATTCCGCCCTCGCCGTGCTCGAGAAGAACCCGAACGAGAGCTATTTCCCGGACGTTCTCCAGATGGCCCGGACCGGAGGGGGACGCGTCGCGGAGGCGTCGTTCGCGGCGATCAAGCGCCTCCTCGCGACGGCGAAGCAGGACCACACGCCGGAGATCGTCCCGCTTCTCGCGGACGGAAACGCGCTCGTCCGCCAGGGCGCCGTGAACATCCTCACGTCCTTCGCGCCGGACCTCCTCGCCCGGCGGATCCTCGAACACTTCCGCGGATCCTTCGTTTGGGTGCGCGACCGTGCGGTCGAGACCGCGCGCGACGGCCTGCCCGGATTCGTGAACGCGCTCCTCCTTCTCACGAAGGACCCCGATCCGGCGTTCGCGAAGGCCGCCTCCGAGATGACTCTCGCGATCTCGGACGCGAAGGCGCTTCCGGTCTGGATCAAGCTCGTGGACGACCCGGACCTGTGGGTGCGGACCCGCGCGGTCGAGACGCTCGGGAAGGCCGGCCAGGGAAGCGACGAGGTCCTCGTGCGCCTCTTCGCCGCGTTGAAGGACCCCGACCTCGTCATCGCGGCCGCGTCCGCGCTCGGCGAGCTCGGCGACAAGCGCGCGGCGCAGCCGCTCCTCGACGCCTTCAAGGGCGCCGCGGCGCGCGCCGACGTCCAGATGGAGATCCTCGACGCGATGGGCCGCCTCGCGGTCGCGGAGTCCTCCGTGCAGCCGCAGATCGCGACGATCTGCTCGCGCGTCTCCCAGATGGCCCAGCTGGATCCGGCCGTGAGGGAGCGCGCCCGCCGGCTCGTCGGAAAGCTTTCCGGCGACGAGGCCCGCGACGCTCTCCCGGACATCGAGCCCGAGATGGAGACGGTGAATCTCGCGGGCAACATGGGCGCGCGGCTCGTGGAATTCCTCGCGGACACGGTCAAGCGCGGCGCGTCGGACCTCCATCTCGCCACGGGATTCGTGCCCCACCGGAGAGTGCAGGGTCTCCTCGAGCCCGTGGATGCGCCGCCCATGACGCGCGCGCGCGCGACGCAGCTCATCCGCGAGGTTCTCGACGAGTCCGAATGGAAGCGCCTCGAGCGCGAACGCCAGATCGACGTGTGCCTGAAGCTGCCCGGACTCGGCCGCTTCCGCGCGAACTTCTACTCGCAGCGCGGTGGCTTCGACGCGTGCTTCCGCATCGTTCCGAAGACGATCCCGACGATCGAGGAGATCGGGCTCCCGGGCTCCCTCTCGGACGTCCTGAAATTCACGCAAGGCCTCGTCCTCGTCACGGGCCCGTCGGGGTGCGGAAAGTCCACGACGCTCGCCGCGCTCATCGACCGGATCAACGAGACCCGCCCGTGCCACATCATCACAGTCGAGGACCCGGTCGAGTTCGTCCACCAGAACAAAGAAGCGCTCGTGAACCAGCGCCAGGTGCCCCACCACACGGCGTCCTTCGCGCGGGCGCTCAAGGCCGCCCTCCGCGAGGACCCGGACGTGATCCTCGTCGGAGAAATGCGCGACCTCGACACGATCTCCCTCGCGATCACGGCCTCGGAGACGGGCCACCTCGTGCTCGGGACGTTGCACACGACAAACGCGCCCGCGACGATCGACCGCATCATCAGCTCGTTTCCGCCCGGCCAGCAGGGCCAGATCCGCGTGATGCTCGCGGACTCCCTCAAGGCCGTCATCTCGCAGGCGCTCCTCCCGCGCCGCGGGTTCGCGGGACGCGTCGCGGCCTTCGAGATCCTGAGATCCACGTCCGCCGTGGCCGCGCTCATCCGCGAAGGCAAGACGCACCAGCTCCCGTCGCAGCTCCAGACGGGCCAGAACGCCGGCATGATCACGATGGACCAGTCGCTGATGAAGCTCTGCGAGGAGGGAAAGGTCGATCCCGAGCGGGCGCTCGAGAAGGCGCTCAAGAAGGAGCCGTTCGAGAAGCTCATGGCCGACGAGAGGCAGGCGCTCGAGTGAGCACGACGCCTCCCGTCTCGATCGCGGACCGCGGGGCGAACCGGATCGACACGCTCCTCCGGATCGTCGTCGACAAGAAAGCCTCGGATCTCCACCTCGCCGTCGGCTCGCCGCCCATGATCCGCGTGGACGGCGACCTCACGCGCCTGAAGTGGAGGACCCTGACGGAGGAGGAATACGAAAGCCTCATCGCGCCGATCGCGCCCGAGAGGCCCTTCAAGGACTGGAAGGAAACGGGCGACGCGGACTTCGGGTACTCGATGGGCAAGATCGCGCGCTTCCGCGTGAACCTGTTCCGCCAGGAGCACGGCTCCGGCGCGGTCCTCCGGATGATTCCGCCGAAGGTGCTCTCGATCGAGGAGCTCGGCCTGCCTCCGATCGTCTCGAACGTCGCGCGCGTCTCGCGCGGGCTCGTCCTCGTCACGGGGCCGACGGGATCGGGCAAGTCGACGACGCTCGCGGCACTCCTCGACTGGATCAACCGGACGCGCGCGTCGCACATCGTCACGATCGAAGACCCCGTCGAGTTTCTCCACACGCCCCAGAAGTCCCTGATTTCCCATCGCGAGCTGGGCTTCGACACGCCGACGTTCGCGGGCGCGCTCAAGGCCGCTCTGCGCGAGGATCCCGACGTCGTGCTCGTCGGAGAGCTTCGCGACCTCGAGACGATGTCGATGGCGCTCCAGGCGGCGGAGACGGGGCTCCTCGTGTTCGGGACGCTGCACACGAACTCGGCCTCCAAAGCCGTCGATCGGCTCATCGACAGCTTCCCCGCCGAGGAGCAGGAACAGGTCCGCACCGTGCTCGCGGAGGTCCTGAAAGCCGTCGTCGCGCAGGTGCTCCTGAAGAAGAAGGGCGGCGGACGCGCGCCGTCGTTCGAGGTCCTCAGGGGATCCTCCGCGCTCTCGAACAGCATCCGGGAAGGCAAGACGAACATGATCTCGACGCTGATCCAGACGGGTCGGTCCGCGGGGATGATCGGCATGGACCAGTACCTCGCGGACCTCGTCGTCGGGGGTACGGTGGACTCCGAAGAGGCGTTCGAGAAGGCCCTCGACAAGGATCAGTTCCGGAGCCTGATCGAGAAGCGGAAGACCGCTACCGCCCGCCCCGCTGCTCCCGGAGCGGGCGCCCTCGAACCCTGAGAGAGGGCGCGCCCGCTCAGTCGACGGACGGTAGCGTGAGGACGAACCGGGCGCCGAGGAGGCCGGGCGAGCGCTCGACCGTGACGGCGCCGCCATGGAGGAGCGCGATCTTCGCGACGAGGGCGAGACCGAGGCCCGTCCCGGTGTCCTTCGTCGAGTAGAAGGGGACGAAGAGCTTTCCGACGTCTGCCTCCGGAACGCCCGGCCCGTCGTCCTCGACCGCGATCCTCGCGAAGCCACCCGCGGCGCCTTCGCCGAGGAGAAGAACTCGGCCCGCCCGGCCGCCCGCGGCCGCGGCCTCGCAGGCGTTCTTCACGAGGTTCACGAGCGCGCGCCTCACGAGGGCCCCGTCGGCGACCGCGGGCTCGAACGCCCCGGAGGCTTCCACGCGGACGCCGGGAGTCAGGGCGCGCTGCTCCTCCGCGATCTCACGGGCGAGGGCGCCGAGGTCACAGGAGCCCGCCTCGAACGCCTCGGGCCGCGCGAAGAAGAGGAAATCTCCCGTCACGCGCGCCACGTGCTCGGCTTCGGCCTGGATCGCGTCGAGCTGGCGGCCGCGGGCCGCGGGGTCGGCCGTCTTCGCCGCCAGGCGCGCCCAGCCGAGAATCGTCCCGGTCGCGTTCCGGAACTCGTGCGCGATACCGGCCGACATCTCGCCGAGCGCCGCAAGCTCGCGGCGGGACGAGAGCTCCCGCTCGAGGCGCCGCGTATTCGTGCGGTCCTCGAGGAACAGAAGGACGCCCAGGACCGTCTTCCCGGAGTCGAGAATCGGGACGGCGGTCAGCTCGAGAAGCCGCGTGTCGGGGCCGGCTCCGATCGCGACCTCCCGCGAAAGAGTCGGCGTGCCGCGGCGCGCCGACTCCACGGCGGCGCGAACAGCTGGAATCGGAGAGAGCGTCGAGTCGGCGTCCGCGTCGACATCCCATTCCCGGAGGGCCAGGAGCTCGCGAGCGGGCCCGTTCGCCTGGGTGAGACGGCCGGCGGCGTTCACGACGACGAGGCCGCCCGGATGCGACCGGACGAGCGTCTCGGCCGTCACGGCGAGGTCGTCCGCGCGGCGCTGTTCGGAACGGCGGAGGTCCTCGAGCTCGGCGGTGCGTTTCTTGAGCTCCTCGACCGTCCGCTGGAACGTCGCGATCGCGGTCTCCGCCTCGTCACCGCCCCCGTGCCCGGCCGGCACGAGGCCGCCCGCGCCTCGGGCCGTCTCCGTGAGCGCGTCGATCGGCTCAGCGAGGCGTTTGAGAAAAGGCACCACGAGAAGGATGAGAACGCCGGCGGCAACCGGAAGGGCGACCGAGAGGATGCGCGCGTTGCGCCGCGCTTCCGCGATGGGGGTCCCGTCCCACGTGATTCTGAGAATCGCCGTGCCCCCGGGCAGGGCCACGAGAACCGAGGGAGCTCCGCTCTCGGCTCCCGCCACGACGGGCTCCTCCGCGGGCCGCTCCGCCGGCGGCAGGTTGAGGGGGGCGAGGCCCGCGTCCGGAAGGAACGGCGCGTCCGCGAGGCGCGCGAACCGCATGTCGTACAGGGCGGCCCCGCGCGCGTTCCGGTCTCGGAGCAGGCGCGAGACGCGCGCGTCCGCGACGAGCGCCCCCGCGGGATCCGGCTCGCGCGCGAGACGTTCCCCCACCTCTCCCGTCTCCGCCGTCAGGCGGCGGAGCGTCTCGCCGGCGCCCCACGCCGCGGTGTTCCGGAGCACGACGACCGCGGCCCCCGCGAGGAAGAGGAGCGTCGCGAGGCCGCCCACGATCACGAGGCGGACCTCGCGCTCGAACGGGCGCCCCGTCACGGCAGGAGCCTCGGTGCCCAGGGGATTCCGCCCGCGATCGCTTCCCAGGCGCCGCGCCCGAGAACGAACGCCACGAGGGCGCCGCACGCGAGAAACAAGCCGAAAGGCACGTCGACCCGCGCGAGAAGGACGAGCAGCCCCCCGGGCGTGGGCACGGCGCGCACCGAGAGAACTCGGAAGAAATCGCCGCCGTCGTCCAGCACGAGCCGGCCGTACGCGGTCCCCTTCCCAAGACGGGCCCGCGATCGCGCGAGCCTCACGAACGCGAGGAGGCGTCCGGCCGTCGGGACGTCCGCGCGGAGGCCGACGCCTTCGGGCGCCGCCCCCGGAATTTCCCGGTAGCGCGCCGAGGCGGAAAGCACGCGGCCGTCGTCGCCCACGAGAATGCCGGCGCGGGCCCCCGCCGCCCGGGCGGCACCGGACGACGCCCGCGCGCGCCGCGTCTCGACCGACCAGCGAAGGAGCCTCACGAGAGTCGCCCCGCCAGCGATGATCGTGCCCGCCAGCGAGGCGAAGAAGAGCGTCAGAAAAACGCCCGCGGGTCCCGTGAACGCTCCCGCCATCGCGAGCATCTTCACGTCTCCCCCGCCCATGCCCTCGATCCCGCGCACACGGGCGTACGCCCGCCGGACCGCTTCCAGGAAAACCGCTCCGACGAGGGCTCCGACGCAGGCTTCGGCGAGGTGGCTCGTGAGGAGGCGGTGCACGAGGTCCGGGTCCTCTGACGCCGCGGCGCGGTCGCGGAGAGCCGCAAGGACGAGTCCGATGGCGAGCGTTCCGAGCGTCACCTCGTCGGGCAGCGTGCGCGACTCGAGATCGGCGGCCGCGAGGATCACGCAGGCAGCCCCGAGAAGGGCCGCCGAGGCCGCGACGAGAGAAGGCCCGTAAAGGATTCCCGCGGCGAGGAAGAGCAGCGCGACGAGAAGCTCGACGAGCGGATACCGGACGCGGATGGGAGTCGCGCAGCGGCGGCAGCGGCCGCGGAGAAGGAGCCATGAAAGGATGGGAACGTTGTCGTAGAACGCGATCGGCGCCGCGCAGCCCGGACAGCGCGAGCCCGGATGGACCACCGAGAGCCCGCGCGGCAGGCGGTGAATACAGACGTTCGCGAAGGAGCCCACGACGGCGCCGGTCACGAAGAAGAAGCTCAGGAGGAGGCCGTCCACGGCGCTCACGGGCGGCTCCGTCCCGCGAGCGCCACGCCCGCGAGGAGGACGACCGCCGCGATCGAGATCCCCGCTCCGACGCGGAAGGCGGCGGGTCGATACGCGAGATCGAGCCGATGGGCCCCCGCGGGAAGGAGAATCGCCGAGAGAGCGAGGTCCGCGCGGAGGAGAGGAACGCGGGTCCCGTCGAGGCGCGCTTCCCAGCCGCGCGCATGCGTGCGGGTGAGAACGAGGTAGCCCGGTTCGGAGGACTCCGCGTCGACGGTCAGGTGCTCCGGAACGTCCAGGGCGATACGAGCGACCGAGAACGTTCGCACCGGGCGGGCCGGAGGCATTGGGCCCGCCGGAGGCGCGAGAAACACGACCGCCTCGGGGTCGAGGTCCGGCTGCGCGAGGGCCCGAAAGGCCGTGTCGTCGTCCGCTTCCCGCGCCGATCGTGCGAAGAACACGCGCCCTAGCGCGCGCGGCAGGCCATAGAGGGAGACTCCCCCTTCCCGCCGTTCGAGCCGGGCGCCTCCAAGCGACAACGGGAAGGGCGACACGACGTGCCGCACGTCCGCGAGCGAGAGGATCGTCTCGGCGTTTCCTCCCGCGAGAGCCGCGCCGAGGAAACGCGTGAGCCGCGGATTACCGATGGGGGACGGACTGCTCGCGGAAGCGAGACCGAACGGCAGATTCGTGTAACCGGACAGCGCCGCGCGGGCGCGAGCGGAGGCCGCTCCTCCCCATTCGCCTCCCGTGGCGCGCGAAAGAGCGGCGAGCGCCTCACCGTCGGACGCGATCGGAAAGAAACGTCCGGGAACGCCGGCGAGCGCGGCCGCAGCCGGAGGGGGACTGCCGGACGCCGAGGGGGTGAAGAGGGACGCGTTCGCGGCGAGGAGCGGAACGGTCACGAGGGCGAGGAGAAGCACACCCGACACCGCGGGGCCGGGCCGGCCGGTCCATCTCAGGGAGGCGAGGACGAGCAGCCCCGCCGCCGACGCGAGAAGAGCCGCGAGGGCCGGCGCTCCCGATGCTCTCCCCCCGGCGATGCCGAGGGCCAGGAGGGCGACCGCCACCGACCCGAGGACGAAGAGCGGACCCGTCCGCGCCGCCGCCGCCGCGGGCACGCGCGCGTCGGTTTCGGCGTCGAAACCCCGCGGCCACGCGAACAGCCTTCCGTATCGCCAGCCGTCCAGGCCGGCGCCCGCGAGAGCCGCGAGCGCAAAGAGCGTGAGGACGAACCACCGCGCGGGAAACCGCACGCCGCGGGCGATCCCGAGGTCCCAGAGGACCGGTAGGATTCCGCCGGCCGAACCCGCTGCAAGGAGGAACCCCAGCACCGCGAGGAGCGCGAGGGAGAGCAGGAGGCGCGGGCGCGACGCGAGGCCCGCGCCCGCCCCCGCCGCGAGAACGAGCGCGAGCGGCGAAAGCGCGAGCGTCGCGAGGTATCCGCCACGTCCGGAAGAAGGGTGTCTCGTACGGGCGTCTTCGGGCGGGAGGACGAGGTCGACGAGGTCCGACGATCCGACGGGCCGCGCGAGCGCTTCGGCGCGCGTGACACCCGTGAGGCGGCCGGACGATGCGACGTAGTCGAGAAACGGAAGCGCCGCGGCGGCCACGAGAGCCACACCGAGGAGAAGCCCTCCTCCGACGCGCAGCCAGGGCCGCCGCGATCGGCCCGCCGCGAACTCCTCGCGCCGGCCGGTGAGCGCGAACAGGCAGGCACACCCGGCGCCCGCGACCGCGAGCGCGGGCTCGCCGCCGAGGAAGGACAGGGCGAAGGCGGCCGCGAACCCCGCAACGGTCCCGCCTCCCACCGTGGTCCGCGCGGCCGCGAAGAGCCACGGGAGGAACGCGGCCGTCTCGAAATTGTTGTAGACGAGGACGAGGGAGAGGAAGGCGCCGCCGGTCGCGTACGTCGCCGCCCCGAGAAGCGCGCCGGCCCGCGACGTTCCGACGCCGAAGAGCCACGCCGCCATTCCGGAAGCCGCGACGACGAGGTGGAGCGCGATGCTCGCGAGGGGGCCCCAGGCTCCCGGGAGCTGGAAAACGAGATCCAGAGGGTAGAAGACGCCGCTCTGGAGCTGTGCGAGCCAGGGCTCCCCGCACCCCGAGAGCGGATTCCACAGCGGAACGCCGGAATGCCAGCGCGCGGCCGTGTAGGCCTTCATCGGCCAGAAAAAATCTGCGAGGTCGCCGCGAGCCGGAACGCCGGAGGAAAGGACACTCGGGAAAAGGAAAACCGCCGCGCAAAAGAGCCCAAGGGCGCCGCCGAGGAGCGCCGTCCGTCCCGTCGTCCCGCGGCCTTGCACCGTCACGATTCTAGGCCCGGAAAAGAAAAGAGCCCCCGTGAGGGGGCTCTCGAAACGGGACTCAGAGGGAGGACGGTTACCGCTGAGCGCCCGCGGGGTACTGAAGGAACTGGCCGTTGACGAAGATGATGTCGTCGTTGAAGTCCGTCGTCTCGCCGCCGTTGTTCGTTCCGACGGCTCCGTTCTTCCCGTTGGACACGATGGCGTAGGCCTGCTGGTTGCTGCCGCCCGTTCCGTAGAGGAAGTAGGAACTCCACCCGTCGACGAGGGGGAGGAGACGGATGTACGTCGGAGCGACCTGCTTGTTGAAGCCCGCGCCCGCGGCGCCGAAGGTGGATCCGGCGCCGGGAATCGTGAGACCCGAGGGGAGGGTCAGCGCGGCCGCGGCGGGATAGTGGTTGAAGTCGACGGCATACGCTTCGGCGGCGGTACCGGCGGAGCGCATGTCGGCCATCGTGCGCTTCTGCTTGGCACGCTGGATGGCATTGAGCAGGTTGGGAATGGCGATCGCGACGATGATGCCGATGATCGCGACGACGATCAGCAGCTCGATCAGCGTGAAGCCTTTGCTGTTCCTCTTCTTCATGAACGAAACCTCCTATGTTTCGGGGCGTTGCTTTCAAGACGCGTGCCGCTTTCCCCCGAGCCCGATTCCGGCTGGTTCAGGCAGAAATCGGGCCGAAACGGCGGTGGCGGGACGAATTTTTGTCGGGCGGCGCGGGACGCTCCGGCCATCGTTTGTCGGGCCGCTGCGGGGGTCCTCATCGCTGTGCGCCTTCCGGAAACTGCACGAAAGTCCCGTCCACGAGGATGATGTCGGCGTTGAACGTCGTCGTCGCTCCGCCCGCGGGACTCGAATCCGGAATCCCGTCCGCTCCGGCCGAGCGCAGGGCGTAGTCCCTCTTCAAGGCGCTACCTCCGTAGAGATAGAACGAACTCCAGCCGTCGACGAGGGGAACGAGCCGGATGTAGGTGGGCTCGAGGGAGCCGGAGATCGCCCCGATCGGGGCCGTCGGAAGCGAAAGCCCGGACGGAAACGCGATGGCGGCCGAGGCCGGGTAGTTGTTCTGGTCCGCCGCATACGCCTCGACAGCCGTCGAGATCGTCTTCATGTCGGCCATCGTCCGCTTCTGTTTCGCGCGCTGGATCGCGTTGATCATGTTCACGATCGAGATCGCGACGATGATTCCGATGATCGCGACCACGATCAGAAGCTCGATGAGCGTGAATCCCTTTCGACTTCTCGGCATGCTCCCTCGTGACCCTGATTCCGAGGAACGGTACTCAAGAAACGTGCCTCGTCCGGGCGGGTCCGCGCGGGCCTTTAGAATGGGTCCAACGTGATCCCCCGTCCGCCCTTCGCCTCGGCCCTCACTCTGGAGCAGGAACTCGCCGAATTCGAGATCCTGAAGCCGAGGCTCGCCGAAGTCTGGGATTCGATCTCCGGACGGGACGATCAGCCCCACACGTCGGTCGTCGTGCCCTCGCTCACTCTCGATCAGGCGGAGATGAGGAAGCTCGACGGCGCGAGCTTCTACGAGGAGAGGCTCCTCTTCCTCCTCATCCGCCTGCGCAACCCGCGGGCGCGCGTGGTGTTCGTGACGTCCCAGCCCGTTCACCCCCTCGTCCTCGAGTACTACTTCCAGCTCCTCGTCGGAATTCCCGCGAGCCACGCGCGCAGCCGGCTCACGCTGCTCTGCGCCCACGACGCCTCGCCCCGCTCGCTCACCGAAAAGATTCTCGAGCGGCCGCGCCTCATCGAGCGGATCCGGCAGGGGATCACCGACCGGACGCGCGCGTATCTGACCGTCTTCAACTCGACGCCTCTCGAGCGGAAGCTCGCCGTCCTCCTCGGCATCCCTCTGAACGGCGTCGACCCCGCCCTCAACTCGAACGGGACGAAGTCCGGAAGCCGCCGGATCTTCCGCGATGCCGGCGTCGCGATGCCGGACGGATTCGAGGACCTGAGGGACGACGCGGACATCGAGGGCGCGCTCGTGGCGCTGAAGGAGCGGAAACCACATCTCCGCCGCGCCGTCGTGAAGCTGAACGACAGCTTCTCGGGCGAGGGAAACGCCGTGTTCCGTTATCCCGAAACCGGTCGCCTCGAAGAGGCCGTGCATGCGACGCTCCCGAACGTCGAGTTCTCGGTCCCCTGGGAGACCTGGGAGGACTACCACGGGAAGTTCCGGCGCATGGGCGGGATCGTGGAGGAATTCATCGAGGCTCCCTGCAAGATGTCGCCGAGCGTCCAGCTCCGCAGCGACCCTCACGGCAACGTCATCCCGATCTCGACCCACGACCAGCTCCTCGGCGGACCGAGCGGGCAGGTCTTCCTGGGCTGCCTCTTCCCGGCCGACGACGAGTACCGGATGCTCATCCACGACGCCGCGATGCGCATCGGATCGGTCCTTGCGGGCAAGGGCGTCGTGAGCCGGTTCGCCGTGGACTTCCTCGTGACCCGCGAGGACTCCGCCTCTCCGTGGAAGGCGTGGGCCCTCGAGATCAACCTCCGGATGGGAGGCACGACGCACCCGTACCTCGCGCTGCAGTTCCTCACGGGCGGCCAGCTCGACGCGGCGACGGGTCTTTTCCACTCGCCTCGCGGATCGCCGAAGTTCTACCGCGCGACCGACAATCTCCGTTCCGACACGCTCCGCGGGCTCATTCCGGAGGACCTGATCGAGATCGTGACGATCAATTCCCTCCACTACAGCCACAACTCCGAGTCGGGCGTGCTGTTCCATCTCGTCGGCGCGCTCTCCGAGTACGGCAAGCTCGGACTGACGGCCATCGGGAACACCCGCGAGGAGGTCGAGGCAATCTACGGCAAGACCCTGCGGATTCTCGATCACGAGGCCGGCAGGGGCCACTGAGCGGCGCTCCGGGCGCGGGATAGCATTCCCGGATGGTCCGTACCGCCCGCCAAGCCGGCGTGCTCCTGCACCCGACCTCGCTGCCTTCCCAGTTCGGCGTCGGCGATCTCGGCCCGGCCGCCGACGCGTTCCTCGACTGGGCGTCCGAGGCGGGACTCGCGCTCTGGCAAGTCCTGCCGGCGGGCCCGACGGGCCCGCACCATTCACCCTACGACGGCCTCTCCGCGTTCGCGGGAAACCCTCTCCTGATCTCTCCCGAGTGGCTCGTCGAGGAGGGCCTCCTTCCGGCGGGAGCCCTCGACGGCGCCCCGGACTTTCCAGTGGGGCGCGTGGACTGGGAGCGCGTCCTTCCGTTCCGGCGGCGCCTTCTCGAAGAATCCTTTCGCCACGCGCGCTCCCTCGGCGCGAAGATCGAAGGCGAGATCGCGCGCTTCGCGGGGGCGCCTTCGCAGGCCGCGTGGCTTCCGGATTGGGTGCTCTTCGCGGCCCTGCGTGAAAAGAACGAATCCCGCGCCTTCATGGAATGGGATCCGGCGCTCGCGCTCCGCGAGGAAACCGCCCTCGCGGCGGCACGGGTCGATCTCGCCGAGGCGATCGCGTTCCACACGTACACGCAGTTCCTCTTCTTCCGACAGTGGCAGCGCGTGAAGGCCGCGGCGAACGCGCGCGGCATCTCCATACTCGGAGACGTACCCATTTACGTCGCCGGGGACAGCGCCGACGTCTGGGCTCACCGGCGGCTCTTCGCGCTCTCCGAGGACGGGCGGCCCACCGTCGTGGCCGGCGTTCCGCCCGACGACTTCAGCGCGGATGGCCAGCGGTGGGGCCACCCCCTGTACCGGTGGGACGTCCTCGCCGAGGAGGGCTACGACTGGTGGATCGAGCGCATCCGGCTGAATCTCCGGCTCGCGGACGCCGTTCGGCTCGATCATTTCCGCGGATTCTCCACCTACTGGGAGGTGCCCGCGTCGGCGGCGACGGCCCGCGAGGGGCGGTGGGTGAACGGACCGGGGCTGATGCTCTTCATGGCCATCCAGCACGCGCTCGGCGACGTCGGCCTCGTGGCCGAGGACCTCGGCGTCCTCACGGACGACGTGAGGAGGCTCCTCGAGGTTCTCGGCCTCCCGGGCATGAAGGTCCTCCAGTTCGCCTTCGGCGAGCTCGACAGCGAACACCTTCCGCACCACCACGTTTCCAACAGCGTCGTCTATACGGGCACACACGACAACGACACGACCCGCGCCTGGTTCGCGGCACTTCCCGAAGACGCGAGGGCGCGCTTTTGCGACTATCTCGGGACGCCCGGCGAGGACGCCGCCTGGGACCTCATCCGCGCGGCGTACGCGTCCGTAGCCGACCGCGCAGTCGTTCCGATGCAGGACATCCTCAATCTCGGCGCGGAAGGCCGGATGAACGTGCCCGGCCGCACGGGCCAGAACTGGGACTGGCGCGCCGCGAAGGACGCGTTCTCGCCCGAGGTCGCGGGCCGCCTCCGGCGCCTCGCGACGCTGACGGGACGCGCGGCCTCTCCGGAGAGCGCTTCGAGGCCCTAGAGAGGCGAGTCCGAAGCGTTGGTCTGGGCGCGCCAAAACGTCGGACAATTCCCATTGCACCCCCGCAACTGCAACGAGGGTTGCCGCAACTCAGGGGGACGGGGGTCGCTTCTCCATCGCGATGTACGCGCCGTCGCCCGTCCTCTGACCCGGGCCCGCACCATCGTTGATGATGCCGTAAGCTGCCCACGAGTGTCCAAACACATCCTTTGGGTGATTGATCTTCACCCACCCGTTCCGGACTCCCTTGAGGGCGAGGATGTTGTTGACCTGCTTCCACTCGAACGGGTTCACCGTGACGATCTCCGGCGTTCCCGCCGGCGCGCCGCCGGCGTCCCCGTCGTAGACCTGCAGCTGAAGCTCGGACGGCCCATCCAGCGTCCGGGCGTCGTCGGTGAAGTTTAAGACCGCCACGTTGGAGCGGTTGTTCTCGTCGGCCCGGAGTCCGAAGATGTAGCCGTCGTCGCCGAAGGCGGCCTGGTTCGCCACGAGCTCGGGAGTGAAGAGCCCGAACTGGCCCCCCTGCGCCGCGGGAGACTGCGATGCGGTTCTGGCGCCGGCGTACGTCTCGCGGACGTCGGAGTCCGGGATCTCGACGTAGACGCTTCCGACGAAGCTGCCGGAGCCCGCCGGGGCGAGGGACGCGCCGTTGTCGCGAAGGAACTGAATGGCATTGGGGATGATCCGTTGCTCCGCCGGGCCGAGAGTCAAGGCAACGACTCCCGACCCGCCGGCCGGATTTACCGACTCGTGGTAGTTCAGGCGGAAGACCTGCGAGTGGTTTGCGCTGTTGGAGAGGAGCAGCTCGCTGCGAAACGCCCCGGCTTCCACGATGACGGGGATGTTCACAAAGCCGCCGACGGTGAAGTCACCGCTCACCGGGTTGATATACGAACCGTCGTTGGTGATGTTGTCGTTGATGACCCCATAGGCACGCCCGGGGCAGCCGTCCGCCCCGAGACACGGGGCAGTCACCTCGACCCAGCCGTTCGAGAAGCCGCTCTCGCCGAAGGAGACCTGCGCCCAACCGAGGGGACCCACGGTGAGCGCCTCGCGAAGCACCTTCGACTGCCCGTCGCCGCTTCCGGAGAACGCGATGATATTGAAGTCTACCGGGGTCGACGGGCTCGAATTGAACACGGCCACGTTCGAACGGTCGGTCGCGTTCGCGCGGAGTCCGAAGATCCTGGGAATGCCCGGGGAGACCTGCTCCGTCGGATTCAGGCCGCGATATGCCAGGCCGGCGCTCCCGACGGGTTGGGGCGCGCCGGTCGCGGTCGTCGTTCGGGCGGTCGCGGAGATCAGCTCCTGAGGCGAGACGCCCTCGAAGGTGACGAGGAGCGTGCCCCCCTGCTGGCCCGAGCTTCCGGCCGGGATCGGCAGCCCCTTCCCACGGAGGTAGGCGAGGACGTCGGGGATGACGAGCTGCCGTCCCCGCACGAGCGTGTCGGGGACGGTGCCGGAGCCGGTCCCGAGCGAGGCGGTGTAGCGGAGCGTGACACCCACGGTGTTCGGCTCCGCGTTCGTCAGGGATAGCTCCGTCGTGAAGTGGGCAGTGCCGGAGAAGACATCCAGCACGATGGGCACGAGGCGAGAGGTAGTGTCGGCGACGAGAGGATGGTTCAGGAGGATCAGGCACGCGAGGAGCGCGAGTGCGAGGAACCGGCTACGCCGAAAGGCCGAGAAGCTTCCTGATCCGCCCGGGATCTGGGTCGCCGAGTCCGCAGCGAGGGGCGTGCCCGCCGAGGCGTTTCGAGCCGCCGGAATCGCGACGGCACGAAACGCGAGAGGGAACGGGCGGATCGAACAGACGGTCGCGCGGATACGCATCACGGGATCTCCTCGCTGAAGCGGCTCGCTCGTCCGCGGCCGGGCATTTGAAGGTGAGGTCACAGCCCCAAGCGGGATCCGTGGAGCCTGAAGGGATCGTACCCTTACACAAAGACTCAATCTCAATTATTCCCGCTCCTGTAGGGGGCGTTCTCCGCCGCGGCGCACCGCGAGCTTCTCGGGCCGGAATGAAGCTCTGACGCTCGCGCACGGAATTCCCGCCGGGTCGACTCCGTGAAATCATGTGGGAGAGACGCTCCGGGAGGTCGTCCTCACTTGGTTCGAACGATTCGCGAAGCTCCTCGGGACGGGACCGCCGCGAGCGGGGCGTATCCCGCCGTCGACGAGCGGGATATCGTCCTGAAGGACGGAACGTCGATTCACCTCAGGCCGATCCGGGAGGGAGACGAGGCGGGCCTCTTCGGGCTCTACGACCGGCTCTCGGAGGAGAGCCTCTATTTTCGCTTCTTCGCGGTGCCCGACAAGGACGTCGGCAAGGCCGCCTATCTGACCCACGTGGACTACAGAAAACGGTACGCGATCGTGGCCGAGACGGCCGGCGCCATCGTGGGGGTCGCCCGGTGGGAGACCCTGGCGGAGCGGCCGGGTCACGCGGAAGTGGCGTTCACCGTCGCCGACGATCACCAGGGGCGCGGCCTCGGCAGCCTCCTCTTCCGGCGTCTCGCCGAGCTCGCGCGCGAGCGCGGCTTCACGGTCTTCGAGGCCGAAGTCCTGAAGAACAACGAGCGCATGCTGCGAGTCTTCGAGCGCACCGGACTCCCGACGGGGACGCGGGACCAGGGGACCATCCTCACGATCCTCATGGCGCTCGATCCTCTCGCCGCTCCACCGGCCTGATCCTCGGCCGGTATCCCTATACTTGCCGCGCGGTGGCCGCGGAACCACTTCCGAAACGCGTCGGCCGGTACGAGATCGTCCGCTTGCTCGGCCGGGGCGGGATGGGCGAGGTCTACCTCGCGTCGGACTCGGCGCTCGGCCGCCGCGTCGCGATCAAGATCCTCCCCGCGGCGCTCCAGAGCGACGCGAAGATGCGCGGGCGTTTCATGAACGAGGCGCGCGCCGTCGCGGCCCTGAACCACCCGAACGTGATCACGATCCACGATCTCGCGACGACGGACGCGCGCGACACGGGATTCCCGTCCGAGGCGCTCTACCTCGTGCTCGAGTATCTCGAGGGAGAGGGCCTCGACGAGATCATGGACCGGCGCCGGCTCTCGACCACGGAATGCCTGGACATCGTCATCCAGGCGCTCGAGGGCCTGCGGGTCGCGCACCAGAACCGGATCCTCCACCGCGACGTCACGCCGTCGAACATCATGCTCGCCCCGAGCGGCCACGTGAAGGTGCTCGACTTCGGGCTGAGCAAGATCCTCGCGGAGGGAGCCCGCGACACATCGCGCTCCCATCGCCAGACGGGCGAGGGAATGATCGTAGGCACGCTCGACTATCTCTCTCCCGAGCAGGCTCTCGGGAACCCTCTCGACGAGCGGTCGGACCTGTTCTCCGTCGGCATCGTCTTCTATCAGATGCTGGCGGGCGTGCACCCGTTCTCCGGAGCGAGCGTGACCCAGATGGTCGCGAAGATGATGACGAAGGAGGCGGACCCCTGGCCGGAGCCCGACCTCATCCCCGACTCCCTGAAACAGATCGTCGCGCGCGCCCTCCGCAAGGAGCCCGCGGACCGTTACGGCAGCGCCGGCCAGATGATCCTCGACCTCGTCGTCGCGCGCCGCGAGCTCCACGCGAGGCCCGCCCGCGGCGTCGTGACCCGCGAAGTCCCCGCGGCCGCTCCGCCGCCTCCCACCGCCGTCGCCGATTCCACGGCGCCGCTCCGGCGGCCGCGCTCTTCGGCCGCGGCGGTCACGAGCGAGATGCGCGCGCCGCGGAAAGGTCCTCTCCTTCTCCTCCTCGGCGCGAGCCTCGTCCTGATCGCCGGAACCGCGCTCTTCGCGACCCGGGGCTGCGGCCGTTTCCAGACGCTCGCGCCCCCTTCCGCGCCCGCCCGCTGACCCGGCGACGGGCCGGAGTCCGGCGGGTTCCCGGGCAAACGGGATCGTCGATCTTGAGATAGGCTTCGCACGAACTTCACATCTCGCGCGCCAACCGGTTCCGATCATTCCGACTGTTCGAAGGAGGATTCTCGAATGTCTCGATCGTCCCGCTCTCTCCTGGTTCTCACCGCGGTCCTTGCCGTGGCCCTCGCGTGGCCCGTCGCCCCGCTCCTCGCGCAGAGCAGCGCGGGCTCCATCTCGGGCACCGTGTCGGACGCCGCCGGCGGACCTCTTCCCGGGGCCAGCATGACCGCTAAAAACGTGAAGACGGGCGCCTCGAGAACGACCGTTTCGAACGCGGCGGGAGCGTTCAACTTCCCCATCCTGGCCGTCGGCGTCTACACCGTCACGGCGGACCTCTCCGGATTCGGCTCGGCCGCCAAGAACAGCGTCGAGCTGAACGTCGGAGGAGACGTCTCGCTCAGGTTCGTGCTCGCGCTCTCGAGCGTGAAGTCGGCCGTCACCGTCACCGAAGAAGCGCCCCTCATCGAGACGACGCGCACGCAGCAGAGCGACGTCGTGAACGAGCACTTCATCGCGAATCTCCCCACGAACGGACGCAACTTCATCGACTTCGTCCTCACGACTCCCGGCGTCACGAAAGACCCGCGCCTCGGGGACATCAGCTTCGCCGGCCAGCGCGGCACACTGAACAGCCTCGTCATCGACGGCGCCGACAACAACAACACGTTCTTCGGGCAGGCTCTCGGCCGCACCGGCTCCGGCCGCGCGCCGTACCAGTTCAGCCAGGACGCCGTCAAGGAGTTCCAGGTCAATCGCAACGCCTACACGGCGGAGTACGGCCGCGCGGGCGGCGCGGTCATCAACGTCGTCACGAAGTCGGGCACGAACGAGTTCCACGGGAGCGCGTTCGAGTTCTTCCGTGACAAGGGCATGAACGCGAACGACTACATCAACGTGATCAACGGACGCGACAAGAGCAACTACCACTACAACCAGTTCGGCGCGAGCCTCGGAGGCCCGATCCTCCGCGACCGGCTCTTCTTCTTCGCGAACTACGACGGACAGCGCAACACGAACGGGCAGCCCGTGATCCTCTCGACGGGGGCGCTGCCGACGGACGCGAACACGGTCGCCGGCCTCGCGAAGCTCACCGCCGTCGCGGGTCCGTACGACCGCGGCCAGAACCAGGACGTCTTCCTCCTGAAGGCCGACTACGACGCCGGCTCGTCCGCGCACGTGTCGGTCCGCTACAACCGCCAGGACTTCACGGGCGTCAACAACGAGAACGGCGGCACGACCCAGTCCGTCACGCACTCGGGCAACTCGCTCGTCAAGACCGACACGGTCACGGCCTCCGTCACGAACTCCTTCACGCCGACGCTGTTCAACGAGCTCCGTGGCCAGTACGCGAAGGACTCCGAGCCCGGCCTCGCGAACAGCGCCGACCCCGAGGCGCTCATCCAGGACGTCGGCAACTTCGCCTTCACGATCGGACGGAACAACTTCAGCCCGCGCGAGACGACGATCACGCGCTACCAGATCGCCGACGCCGCGACCGTTCTGTTCGGCAACCACGCGCTCAAGGGTGGGGTCGACTTCAACCGCGACCTCATCCTGAACTGGTTCCCGGGCAATTTCTCGGGCAGCTACACCTTCAATTCGATCGCGTCCTACAACCTCGGACAGCCCATCCGGTTCGTGCAGGCCTTCGGCGGGCCCGGCACGAGCGGCCCGTACACGAACCCCGACCTCTCCGAGATCGGCCTCTTCCTGCAGGACGAGTGGCGCCCGATCCCGAACGTCACGGTCAACCTCGGCGTGCGCTACGACAAGCAGGGCATCGCGCAGCCCACGGTGAGGAACCCGGACGCGCAGCTCCTCGCGGCCGGCATCGACACGAGCGTCGTTCCCGAGGACACGAACAACGTCGGCGTCCGGCTCGGATTTGCCTGGACCCCGAAGGGGCACGACGGAACGGTCGTGCGAGGCGGGTACGGCATGTTCTACGGCCGGACGCCGTCGATCATGATCGGAACGGCCATGTCGAACAACGGCGTGAACGTCCAGACGCTCACGTTCACGGGCGCGCAGATGCCCGCCTATCCGAACATCTTTCCCTCGATTCCGACGGGCGTCGTGCTGCCGAAGCCCACGATCTTCGTCTTCGATCCGAACTTCGAGAACCCGCTCGTCCATCAGGCGAGTCTCGGGATCGAGCACGCGCTGTCGAACGACTACTCGGTCGGCTTCTCGTACCTGTACGTCAAGGGCACGAAGCTCCAGCGCTCGACGGACGTCAATGTCGGGTCGCCCTCGACCGTCAACTTCACGGACATCGCCGGCAACGTCTATCCGATCACCCGCTACGGCGTCGACCGCCCCTTCGCGAACTTCGCGCGCGTGATCCAGTTCCAGAGCACGGCCGAGTCCAACTACAACGGCGTGACTCTCGAGCTCAACAAGCGCTTCTCGAACAACTGGCAGGCGCGGATCGCTTACACGTTCGGCAAGGTCCTCGACACGAAGCCCGACGCCACCTCGGTCGTCCCGGGCGGCGGCGACGACGCGAAGCAGGCCTCCGACCCGAAGAACTTCCAGGCGGACTACGCCCCGGGAGACGCCGACCAGCGCCACCGCCTCGTCCTCTCGGCCTACTGGAGCCTTCCCTACTACCGGAACGCCGGCGGCCTCGAGCAGGCGCTCTTCGGCGGATGGTCGCTGTCGGGGATCGTGACGCTCGCGAGCGGCCAGCCCTACTCGCCGATCCTCTCGCCGCTCTCGGACCTCAACAACGACGGAAACAACCGCAACGACCGCGCTCCTGGGTTCTCGCGCAACTCGTTCAACTACCCGACGTTCTTCTCGATCGACCCGCGCCTCACGAAAGACGTGCCCATCGGCTCCGTGACGCTCCAGGTCATCCTCGAGGCCTTCAACGTCTTCAACCGCTCGAACGTCGTGAGCGTGAACCAGGGCTACTACGGCGTGAACGGGACCGCGCTCACGCCGCTCGCGAGCTTCGGCGCGCCGACGACGTCGTTCGGGCCCCGTATCCTCCAACTCGCCGCGAAGGTGATCTTCTGAGCCTTCAACGCCCCAGGATCGCCAGGATCTCCTCGTAGTCTCCCGGGAGATGGGCCTCGACCTCGAGGCCCATCTCCGGGATTTCGACGCGCAGGGCGTGTAGCAACGGGCGTGTCAGCCGCGCGAGCGCTTCGCGCAGCGGACGGTCGCGGACGCCATGCCAGCGCGTCGCGCCTCCGTAGAAGTCGTCGCCGGCGATCGGATGGCCCATCGCGGAAAGGTGGACCCGGATCTGGTGCGTGCGGCCCGTCTCGGGGTGGAGCGAGAGGTCGGCGAGCGACGCATACCGCCGGAGAGTCTCGTACCGGGTGACGGAAGGCTTCCCGGCGGCCTCGACGCGCATCTTGCGTCCGTCCTTCGGGTCGCGCGCGAGGGGACGATCGATCCTGCCGTTCGCGGGCGCGGGATGGCCCCAGACGAGCGCGCGATACGTCTTGCGGGCGCGGCGCTCCTGGAAGGCGAGACTGAGCGTCCGGTGAGCGGCGGTCGACTTCGCGAGAAGGACGACGCCCGAGGTTCCGGCGTCGAGCCGATGCACGAGGAGCGGAAGAGCCTGCGGGAGGGACTCGCCACAGGAGGCGTAAAGCCGCCGCACGGCGTCCTCCGCCGACTTGCCTTCCTTCGAGGACGTCGCCATCGAGACACCCGCGGGTTTGTCGAGGGCGACGACGTCGGCGTTTTCGAAGAGGCCCACGCCGCTTTATGTCACAAGCGCCGTCGCGAGAACGTCACGACGACATCCCGGCGGGATCTCTTTTCCCACTGCGAGAGAGTCTCATGTGAAACGATATCCCGTATACCCGAGCACACCCGAGGAGGATGCGCATGTCGTTCAGACGCAGGCTGATCAGCACGGCCGTCGCCGCGACCTTGCCACTCTTTCTCGCGGGCCCGGGATGCCCGCCGCCGGCAGCCGACCCCTGCTCGAACGCAAGTGGAGATCTTCCCTGCGGCCAGGAGACCGGGGACGTAGCCGTCGTCTACCACGACCCGGACGATCCCGACAATCCGGATGGCGTCGCCTTCAATGGGTCGAACCCGGGCTCCGAGTTCTACGTTTCGACGGGTGAAGACGGGAATGGGGAGGTCGAAGTAGTAATCACCGACGTGGAGGATTTCGGCGTGGACGCCGTCCTCAAGGCATTCACGTCCTTCGGGACCGGGTTTGTCGCGGTCGGCGGCAAGATCGAATTCGTCGACCTGCGAGACGGCTCCCACAGGGAACTGTCCTGCCCGGAGACCGGCTTCGGGAACCAGGCGACGTGCGTCAGTCCCGTCGACGATGACATGTGTTTCGTCGGGGTCCAGAGCACGACAGGCATTCCAACGGCAGGCGGTTACCTGTGCAGCGTGAGCGCCGGCGTCTGCTCGAGCGTGAACGGTCTCGCCGCCAGCGGCGGGTTCGGCGATGGGTCGACTTCCTGCACGACCGCCGACGCCGCGCCGACGGGGAATATCCGCACCGCCCTCGTCTTGCATCAGGTTCTCCTTGCCGGGACCGCAGCGAACGGCGTCTACAAGAGCACGGACGCGGGCCGAAACTGGACGCGCATCACGGCGGGCCTCCCGGGCTTTCTGGGCGTGTATCGGTTCGCCCGCTCCGGAAATTCGTTCGTGATCGGCACGGGCTCGGGGATCTACCGGAGCACCGATCAAGGCTCGTCCTGGACAAAAATCACGTCCGGCGTGCCCTCGGTCGCCGTCCCCGACGTCCGCGCCGCCGGCGGGGCTCTCTACGCGGTCGTCAGCGCGATCACACCGAACGTGTACAAGAGCACGGACGGGGGCGCGTCGTGGCAACCCACGGGCCCAGGCATCTCGGCGACTCGCGTGTATGGTCTGACATCGAATCGCAGAGCCATCTTCGCCGCCACGAACGGAGGGGTCTTCAAGAGCAAGGACGCCGGGGCATCGTGGCAGCTCTGGGGGAAGGGTATCGCGGCCGCGAGCATCACCCGGATGTACGTCTCGGGCAGCACGATCTTCGCGGGCGCGTTCGGCTCGAAGAGCGGCGTGAGCCGCTCGACCGATTTCGGCCAGACGTGGACGCCCTCCACCGGGCCGATCGCGTACAAGATCATCCGGGCTCTCTGGGCGTCGGGCAATACGGTGCTCGCAGCCGGAGAGGGCGGGTACTTCAAGAGCACCGACAACGGCGTCAGCTTCACCTCGACGGTCCCCGTCGGGCTGCCGACGAACGGCACGTACGTCTACGCCTTCACGCCGGTCGGCGCGACGCTCCTCGCCACGATGAGCACAGGCGGCGTATACAGGAGCACGAACGGCGGCGACTCGTGGGCGCCCTCCAGCTCCGGCCTCCCGCCCGACGTGAATGCTTTCTCGATGGCCGTGAGCGGAAGCACGGTGATCCTGGGATCGAGGAACCTCGTCTATCGGAGCGTCGACGGCGGCGCGACGTGGACCGCGGCGGGCGCACCCGCGCCTTCACAGACCTTCCTCGTTTACACGCTCCTCTATGACGGGAGCACCCTTTACGCCGGAACCTATGGGACGGGCGGCACGGCGACACAAGGTCTCTTCCGCAGCAACGACAACGGCTCCACGTGGACCCGGGTCTCAAACGGCATTCCCTCCAACACGGATGTCTGGTCCCTCGCGGCCGCGGAGGGACGTCTCTTCGCGGGGACGCGGAACGGCCTCTTCGTTTCGAACGACGGCGGG
The DNA here is from genome assembly GCA_038214715.1 of Thermoanaerobaculia bacterium. GTDB lineage: Bacteria > Acidobacteriota > Thermoanaerobaculia > UBA5066 > UBA5066 > Fen-183. Next base: position 153,421 of record JBBQRP010000001.1, read on the forward strand.
GGCTCGTGGCAGAGCTTCGGCGGCCGTCTCGCGAAGCACTCAATCTTCGCCCTTGCGGCGGGGCCGTCAGGCGTCTCCGCCGTCGATTCGCCCGGCGACAGAGGCGCAGCCGAGCTCGGCGCCTCCGCGACCCGCCTTTACGTCGGGACCGACAGCTCGGGCATCTTCAAGCCCCTCGTTTCGACGCGAACCCAGCGCCTCGTGCCGATCGTTCTCGACGTCGACAACGGGAGCGGCGCGCACTTCACGACCGAACTCGATCTCACGAACCGGGGCACGACGCCGGCGGCCCTCACATACCTCTACACGGGCTCGATCGGCTCGGGCTCGGGCTCGGGAAGTGAGGCACTGGCACCCGGCCAGCAGCTCGTCGTGGCCGATGCGATTTCCTACCTGCGCGGGAAGGGAGTCCCGATTCCCTCGGGCAACGTCGGCGGAACGCTCCTCGTCACGTTCGACGGCGTTTCGGACCCGAGCGTCGCCTCGGTGACCGCGCGGACCACCACCGCCACGTCCGCGCCCCAGCCCGCGGGCGCCGCAGGCCTTGCGTACGCGGCTCTCGATCCCAACACCGAGGGTGCCCGGGGTCTTCTTTCACTCTACGGATTGCGTTCGAATTCCCAGGATCGCTCGAATGTCGCCGTCTTCAACACGTCCGGGCAGCCGGTCACCCTCAGGGTCACCGCCTCGAACGGAAACGGGACGGGTGCGACCGCCGTCATCGATGCGTCCACGACGCTTCCGCCCTACGGATGGAAGCAGTACACGCGGATCCTCGAGGGTCCGGCCTATTCGACCGGCTGGGTCAGCGTCGAGCGATTGTCGGGCGTGGGCGCTTTCGGCGCATACGGCGTGATCAACGACAACGGAACGAGCGACGGGTCGTACGTCCTGCCGGTGGGGGGCTCCGGCCTGGGAGACTATTTGAACGTCCCGGTTCTCGTCGAAACGCCTTCGTTCGTGTCGGAGCTCGTCCTGACGAACGCGAGCGCGGTCGCGGCGACGTTCGCACTCACGTACGCCGAGTCGCTTGCGCCCGGGGGCGGAGTCGGCGGGACCGCGAGTATCGCCGTCCCGGCGAGAACCCAGCTCATTTTCCCCGGCGCCATCGCGGAGCTTCGCGGGCGCGGGGTGTCGATCGGCGCCGCCGGCGCGGCGAGTTACGCCGGCTCGCTCCACGTCGTCCCGACGGGCGCCCCCGTCGCGCAGCTCTTTGCGGGAGCCCGCACCGCTTCGCAGTCGCCCGCGGGAGGGCAATTCGGCCTGTTCACACCCGCGTTCTATCCGGGCTCGGAGGCGAACGGCTCGGCGTACGTCTACGGCTTGCGCGCCGACCCCACAAACCGGTCGAACGTCGCCGTCATCAACACCGCGCAAGGCTCGCCGGTCGGCCCGATCACGCTGCAGCTCCAGGCCTACGACGGTGATACGGGCGGAAATACTTCGGGCGCTGCGGACTCCGTGACGCTGCAGCCGGGTCAGTGGAGTCAGGTCTCCGGCTTCCTCGGAAACAAGGGCGTGAAAAACGGCTGGGTCAAGATCACGCGGACGAGTGGCACGGCGCCATGGATCGCCTACGGCGTCGTGAACGACGGCGGCGGCCCGGGCCAGCGCACGGGCGACGGGGCCTACGTTCCCATGACGCGCTGAGCCGGATCAGTTCACGTTCGACATGACGACGCGGGATTCCGCGTACGTGACGCGCGACGCGATGCGGCGCTTCTTCACCGTCCTCGTCTCGAGGAGAACGGTGCGGCCCGCCGACAGGTCCTCCGGGACGGACGAGTCTTTTGCGAGACGGAATTTCACGAGGTGTCCCGCGGGCGTCTTCACCGTGATCGATCTCCCTTTCTCGTATCCCGTCACCGTGGACGCGGCCGGCCGCGAGAGCGAGACCGTCCCGCCCCGGGCGATCCCGGACTTCAGGTGCGCGTGCCCCGCGGCGGGCGAGGCGGCGAGCGGCGGCGCGGAGACCGTCGGCCCCTCCTCCTGCGGCGCCGCCGGGGCCGGAGCAGCCATCTCGACCGGGGCAACAGGCGGACGGAAATTCTCCGCGCAGAGGGGCGCCGCGGCCATCGCCAGTACCGCCGCCGCGATCAGGAACACGAGCAGTCCCGACGGTTGCCGCATCGGCCGCGTCCCTCAGCGGACCGGGGACTCTGCGGCGGAGAACTTGGATTTCCGCGGGGCTTTCGGCCGGCGAGCCTTCGTCACGCGGTCGGCGCTCATTCCGTTCGAGGGCGCGCGCAGGGGGATCCGCAGCACGACCTTGTCGCCCGCGGCCAGCCCGCCATAAACGAACGCGTCTTTCGCGAGCGCCACCGTGCGCTCGACTCCGGCCTTCTCGACGATCGTGACGGAGACTCCCTTCTCGAATCTCTTCACGGTTCCCCGCAAAGATAGATAAGCCGCCTTCACCTCCGCGGGACCCGTGGGTCCCGAGGGGGCCTGCGCGGCGGGCACCGCGATGCCGGGGCCCGCCGCCGGGGACGCTCCCGGCGTCGCGCCCGCCGCGGACGGAGTCGGCGCCGACGGATCCACGGCGCCCCGGTTCGTCCGCACGTACCCTTCCGAGTCCGTCGGCATCGAGCCGCTGGGCCTTGCGACGCCTTCCTTGTTCGGCTGGTCGGGCAGCGACGGCGCGACGACGTGTTCCTCGGCCGGCGACGGCGCGAGCGAGGGACGGTCTGGCGTCGGAGCCGGCGTCTGCGCCCGCGCGGGAGTGGCGACGGCCGCGGCGGCGGCGGCGGCGGCCGCGAATACCAGAACGGCGGCGCGGTACAACTTCATGTGCGAATTGTAGTCTTCGGCGCGCGTTCTGGTCACTGCGTGGCACAGATCCCCTCGCGCCCGGGTCAGGGGTTCCTGAGCGAGAACGTCACGACGACGTTCAGCGCCACGGCGGATGCGCGCGCGCCGTTCAAAAGGGGTGCGCATCGGCGCAGTCGGTTCCCGGGGAGCCTCCGCTCAGATCGCTTCGTGCGAGATGGAGTCGCTGCTGATCGTGCACAGCGCTTCCCCCTGGATCGGACCCTCCGCGACGGTGACGCAGTTTCGGCCGGCCTCCTTCGCTCGGTACAGCGCCGCGTCGGCGGCCCGGAGGAGAGCCGCGGCCCCCGGTGTCTGATGGGGTCCCGGTTCGTGAACGGCGAGCCCGATCGAGACCGTCGTCCCGCACTCGACGCCCGGAATGCGTATGTCCGCGACGGCCGCACGGGTCCTTTCGCAGCAGCGGTAGGCCTCTTCGCGCGAGATCTCCGGCAGAAGCAGGACGAACTCTTCCCCACCGAATCGCACGGCGAGGTCGGTCGCGCGCACGCACTCACAAAGGCGCTCCCCCATCGCGATGAGCAGCCGGTCGCCCGCAAGATGCCCGAATCGGTCGTTGAAGTCCTTGAACCGGTCGAGATCCAGCACGGCGAGGGCGACCGCGCGTTTCGAGCGCCGGCTCCGGGCGAGCTCGAGCGCGATCCGGTCGAAGAGGCCGGTGCGATTTGGAAGGCCTGTCAGGGGGTCCGTGGCCGCGGCCGCGCGCAGGCGCGCCATCCGGTCCGCGACGACCGACAGGAACAGGACGGAGAACACGAGGAACGAGAGCCCGACGTATCGCGTCCTCACGCCCCATGGAATGATCCCGAAGTCCTGTGTCATGTCGCGGAGAGCCGCGACGAAGATGCACCCGAACCCCACGAGAACGATCACCGCGTAGGGCGCCCGCCGGCGCACCTTCCGGCCGAGAACCTGGATCACACGGACTCCGGACGCGATCACGGTCGCGTAGCAAAGCGGCAGGAGATGGTAGAGGTCGTCCACGCGCGGGAGCACGAAGGCGACGACCATCCCGGCAAACTGGAGAGCGAGAAGGGCCCGGATCCAGCGCGGCAGCTTCAGGACGAAAAAATAGTGGAAGAAAAGGGTGAAGAGCATGGACAGCGCGAACACGAGAGCGACGTTCGCGCGGAATATGAACGAGAGTGATACGCCGAACCGCGACCAGACCGAGAGCCACGAGACGACGTACGCGGCAACGCCCGCGGTCAGGAGGAAGAACAGCAGGAATTCACGCTGCCGGCGGTCCCTCAGGTAGACGAAGAGCGCGAAGAGTCCGAGCGAGAAGATGGCCGCCGCCACGAGGGCGAGCGGCGCCTCGAACATCGTGCGGTCCCAGCACGCTTCGGAAACCGTGTCGATTGCGGGAGCGGCGGTCAATCCTCCGCCGCGGGGGCCCGCGTTGAAGACGCGGATCGCGAGCACGTGTTCCCCCGGGACGATCGTGATCGCGGGCGGTAGCTCGTAAAGTCGCGCCTGAAGCGTCCCTTTGTCGTACGCGGGAGGGAACGCGCCGGTGCCGCCCACTCTCACGCCGTCGAGAAACGTCTCGTCGACGTCGCGGATCTGGGAGCAGGTGAAGGCGAGCGAGTGCGCACGTACCGCGGGCGACAGGGAGAACCGGAACCGGTACCAGGCGTAGCCGTGCGGGGCGACGCCGGCCTCCTGCCAGGATCCCGGGACCCGGATCGGACGGAAGGAAAGGGCGTCGAGGCCCGCGACTCCGCCCGGAGCGTCTCCGGTCGCGAACTCGGCAGCCGACGACAGGTCCGCGCGCAAGCCGTCCACGAGGAGCGGCGGGGAGCCCGCGCATAAGGGCAGCGAGGCGCCGAGCGCCAGCACGAGACTCCCAATGCACGCGCGCATTTGCGCGATCTTCTCGCGAAAGGCAACGGCGGATCAACCCGGGAAAGACCCGAGCCTCAGGCGGTCTCCGGCTCCCGCGGCGCGCCGCGCCGATCGGGGAACCTCTGCGTCACGGCGAGGTTGACGAGCGCGAGGACAAGGAGCACCGCGAAGACGGGGAGAAGCGACTGCTCGAGCGCGAGCCGCATCTCGCGGGGAACATGCCCCTCCGTCAGGAGGGAGCCGGCCGAGTCGGCCGCGGCTCCCATCCGGTGCGTCAGGCCAGTCGCCAGGATTCCGCCGAGGGCTCCGACGCCGAGCGACCCTCCGACCGTGCGGAAGAACGGAACGAGGCTCGTCGCGACTCCCCGGCGACGCTCGTCGACGACGTTCTGGATCGCGAGGACCTGTGAGAGGGAGGACGGGCCGAGTCCGGCCCCGATGAGGCCGCAGGCCGCGCTGATCGCCGCCACGGGGGCGTCGAACCGAGCGGCCACGAGGAGCCCCACGAAGCCCACGAGAATCAGGAGGGCGCCCGCGCGCGCCGTCTTCCGGAAACCGAAGCGGACGATGATCCGCGCCGCGATCGCCGCCGAGATCGCCCAGAAGAGAACGAGCGGGGTGATGACCGCGCCGGCCGCTCCCGCCGTACCCCCGCGCGCGCCCTGCACGAAGAGAGGTACGAACGTGTCGACTCCGTAAATCGTCGTTCCGAGAAGGATCCCGCCGACGTAAGGAGCCGCGGTGTCCGCGTGCCGGAAGAGCTCCGGAGGAATGAGAGGGTGCGTTCTCCGGGACTGCAGCCTCGCGAAGAGTCCGAGCAGCGCGAAGCCCGCGAAACCGAGGGCGACCCGCGCCAGGCTCCCGAGGGCGCCCGCTCCCGCCTTCTCGAGCACGGCGAAAAGGAGAGCGACGATGCCGAGCGCGAGCGTCAGGGCACCCGCGACGTCGATGGGGTCGGTTCCCGGCTTGCGCGATTCGATCATTTTCGTCCCGACGAGGAAGAGGGCGACGATGCCGAGCGGGACGTTGATCGTGAAGATCGAGCGCCATCCGAAGGAGACCGTCAGGAACGCGCCGAGGAGCGGGCCCACGAGGCTCGCGAAGCCCCATACACCGCTGAAGAACGCCTGCACCCGCGCCCGCTCTTCCAAGGAATAGAGATCGCCGGACACGGTGAGCGCGATCGGCACGAGGCCGCCCGCCCCGAGCCCCTGGAGGCCGCGGGCGACGATGAGCTGCGGCATCGACCGGGCGAGCGCGCACGCCACCGCCCCGACGAGGAACACGATCGTCGCGCCCATCAGGATGCGCCGCCGGCCGTAGATGTCCGCGAGCCGCCCGTAGATCGGCATCGTGATCGTGGAGGCGAGGAGGTAGATCGAGAACACCCAGGAGTAAAGAGGCAGACCGTGGAGCTCTCCGATGATCGTCGGCATGGCCGTCGACACCACCGTCGACTCGAACGACGAAAGAGCCGTCACGAGAAGGAGGGCGAGCGTGACCGCGCGGCGGCGCGCGGGGTCGAAGCGGGGCGCCACGGCGGACGACATGGGCGCGCGAGAGTAGCAGGCGACCTTCGTTATGAGGGTCGGCGGCCGGTTCTGGTCCGTCTACATTCCTGGGCCGGCGGCCGGCGACGGTGTAGAGGACGACGCTCGCAAGAACCAGGAGGGCGCGCCGCGGTCGCGAGCCTTTCGTCGACGGAGAAGTCCATCGGTGCGGGGAAAGCTACCATTTCCGCACGGGACCGTCCGGGGCTCTAGAATCCCCCGCGCGGAGGGGCGCATGGAGCTCAAGGGACGGGTCGTCCTCATCACGGGCGCGGGGCGCGGAATCGGACGCGCGATGGCGCACGCTTTCGCGGCGGCGGGGGCAAAAGTAGCTCTGCTCGGCAAGACGAAGAAGAACCTCCTCGAGGTCCAGAAGGAGCTCAAGGACTCGGACGTCCCGACCGTCGTCCTCGCGGCGGACGTCTCCGACGAGGGCGCGGTCTCGCGGGCCGTCGCGGCCGCCGAGCAGCAGCTCGGACCCGTGGATGTCCTCGTGAACAACGCGGGGATCTTCGTGATGGCGCCGGTCGAGAAGATGGATACGCTCGCCTTCGAGCGAACGCTCGCCGTCAACCTGCGCGGCCCGTTCCTCATGTCGCGCGCCCTGCTGCCCGGTATGAAGGCGCGCAAGCGGGGCCACATCGTGAACATCTCCTCGACCGCGGGGCGGCGCGGATTCGCGGGTGGCAGCGCGTATTGCGCGTCGAAATTCGGGCTCGCGGGCCTCACGGAGGCGATGCGGTACGAAGTCCGCACCTCCAACGTCCGGGTCACCTGCGTCTACCCGTCCACAGTGAACACGGACCTCGCGAAGAAGGGCGGGTTGGATTTCGCGGAGGATCGCGTGATCCAGCCCGAGGACGTCGCGGCGGCGGTCGTCGCGCTCGTCGCGATGGACGACCGCGCAATGCCGACGAGCCTCGAGATCTGGCAGACGAATCCGTGACGCGCCCCGCCGCGGGGGCGAGGCCGCACACGGCCGGCGCGGCGCCCCACGCGAAGGGCACGTCGCGCCCCCGTCCCCGCCACCACCACGTCGAGGCGCACTTCTCGGGCTCGGAAACGGTACGCGACGTGGTCCTCGGGATGTCCGACGGCCTCACGGTTCCCTTCGCGCTCGCGGCAGGCCTCTCGGGCGCGGTCGCGAGCTCCCGCGTGATCCTCGTGGCGGGCGTGGCCGAGCTGGCCGCGGGAGCAATCGCGATGGGTCTCGGCGGATACCTCGCCGCCAAGAGCGAGACGGACACCTGGCACAGCGAGCTCAAACGGGAATACGACGAAGTGAAGGACGTCCCCACCGAGGAGCAGGAAGAGGTCCGCAAGGTCTTCCGCGGATGGGGCCTCGAAGGAAGCACTCTCGAGGCGGCGACACACGCCGTCTGCGCCGATCACGACCGCTGGGTGGACTTCATGATGCGCGAGGAGCTCAACCTCTCGGAGCCCGACCCGAAGAGGGCCCGCGTGTCGGCGCTCACGATCGGGGGGTCGTACGTCGTCGGCGGCGCGATCCCGCTCGCGCCCTACCTCCTCGGGATGCCCGTCACCCGGGCGCTCGCCGTGTCCGTCGTCGTCACGCTCATCGCGCTCGCCATTTTCGGGGCGTTCAAGGGGAAGCTGACGGGGCGCCCGCTCGTGAGCGAAGCGCTCCGGACCGTCCTCGTCGGCGCGCTCGCGTCGGGAGCGGCGTACACTCTGGCGCGCCTGATTTCGGGCTGACCGCGCCTCGCGGACCATCGGGTTGAGACGCAGCCTCAAGAGGGTGATCCGTTTGCACCATTGAGGAAGCGGGCGCCTCCCCGCACTCTCCAGCGCACCCGAAGGACCGGTCCCGGGAGCGGACTCCCCGCCCGGCCCGCGGAGAAGCGAGGCCACGATGCCGAAACGAGAGATCACGATCGCCATGGTCGGCGCCGGCGGTGACGGAATCGTCACGATGGGCGACGTCCTGTCGCAGGCCGCCGCGCGCGACGGCCTGAACGTCCTGAAGACCGAAGCCTACGGACCCCAGATCCGGGGCGGAGAGTCCTCGTGTGTCGTCAGGATCAGCGCGGACCCCATCTACGAGTCGGGGGACGGCGCGGACGTCCTCGTCGTCTTCAGCTGGGCCGACTTCAGCCGCTTCAAGGGAGAGTGCACGCCCGCGAAGAACGCGGTCGTCCTCTCGGACGATGCCGATCCCGTCGCCCGCACCCGCGAGGATCTCGGCCTCTCCGCCGACGCGGTCTTCCTCAAGCTGCCGTTCGGAAAGCTCTCGACGGAGTCGGGCGCGAAGGGCTCGAAGAATCTCGTCGGCATGGGCGTCCTCACGGCGCTCTTCGGGCTCCCCGTCGACACACTCCGCCGGGCGGTCGTGTCCCGATTCGGGCGGAAAAAGGCGGCCGTGGGAGAAGGCGCGCTGAAGGCGTTCGAGGCCGGACTCCTCCTCGGCCAGTCGCTGCCGCAGATGCCGGAGCGGCGCCTTGGATTCACCCCGGGACCGGCGAAGCTCATCATGTCGGGCAACGAGGCGACGGCGATCGGCGCGCTGCACGCGGGCTGCCGTTACTTCGCGGGCTACCCCATCACACCCTCGACCGAGATCCTCATGTTCCTGGACGAGTGGCTCCCGAAGATGGGCGGTTCCCTCGTGCAGACCGAAGACGAGCTCTCCGCGATCGGCGCGGTCCTCGGCGCGTCCTTCGCGGGCGAGAAGGCGATGACGGCGACGTCCGGCCCCGGCCTCTCCCTCATGACCGAGATGCTCGGCCTCGCTTCCATGGCCGAGCTTCCCTGCGTCGTCGTGAACGTGCAGCGCGGGGGTCCATCCACCGGACTCCCCACGAAGAGCGAGCAGTCGGACCTTTTCCAGGCGGTCTACGCGGGGCACGGCGACATGCCGCGCGTCGTCCTCGCCTGCTCGGACGTCGAGGACTCCTTCCACACGACGGTCGACGCGTTCAATATCGCCGAGGAGTACCAGATCCCCGTCATCGTCCTCTCGGACCAGCTCGTCGCGGGAAGGCGCGAGACGTTCGATCCGGCGTCCCTCGTCCACGAGGTCCGCGAGCGGCGGCTTCCGTCCGCCGGGGATCTGGCCGATTACAAGAGGTACCGCGAGACGGCCGACGGCGTCTCGCCGATCGCGCGCCCGGGCGTCAAGGGCGGGATCTACCAGACGAACGGGCTCGAGCACGACGAATCGGGCAGCCCCGGATCCGGTTACGACCTTCACGAGGAGATGAACGCGAAGCGCTATCGCAAGCTCGGCCCCATCCGCGACGCCTACACATTCCACCGCCGGTACGGCCCGCCCCACGCGGACGTCGGTATCGTGTGCTGGGGATCGTCGAAGGGCGCGGTGCGCGAGGCGGTCCGGCGCGCGAACGAGCGGGGAGAGAAGGTCGCCGCGTTCGTGCCCCAGATGATCTATCCGTTCCCGAAGAAGGAGTTCGAGGCCTTCCTGGAATCCGTCGAGCAGGTCCTCGTCGTCGAGCTCTCGTATTCCGCGCAGTTCTACAAGTACCTGCGCTCGTTTCTCGATTTCCCGAAAGGACGCACGCGCGTCTACAAGAGGTCGGGCGGAAAGAACCTGACCGTTGCCGAAGTGGACGCGGAGATCGTCGCGCTCCTCGCGTCTGGTCGCGCCACTGAAAAGGTGTCCGCATGAGCGAAGCCGTGACCCTCCCCGAACCGATGCCCCTGGAATTCAAGCCCGCCGATTACAAGACCGATCTCAAGCCCGTCTGGTGCGCCGGTTGCGGCGACTTCGGCGTCCTGACCGGTCTCTATCGCGCGCTCACCGAAATGCAGGTCAAGCCGTGGGAGACCGTCGTCGTCTCGGGGATCGGCTGCTCCTCGCGCCTCCCGGGCTACGTCGACACGTACGGCGTGAACAGTCTGCACGGCCGGGCGCTTCCGCTCGCGGCGGGCGTCAAGGTCGCGCGTCCCGACCTCACGGTCATCGCGGTGGGTGGAGACGGCGACGGAATCGCGATCGGCGGCAACCACTTCATGCACGCCGCGCGGCGGAACCTCGACGTCACGTACCTCATCATGGACAACGAGATCTACGGGCTGACGAAGGGGCAGGCGGCTCCGACGACTCCCGCGGGCGACAAGACGAAGTCGACTCACTACGGCAATCCGGAGCCTTCGGTCGACCCGTGCGAGTTCGCGATCTCGTTCGGCGCGACGTGGGTCGGGCGGGCATTCTCGGGAGACCTCAAGGGAACCGTCGAGCTCATGGTGAGCGCCCTCTCCCACAAGGGATTCGCGTTCCTGAACATCATGTCCCCCTGCGTCACGTGGCGCGGCGACGACCAGTTCAAGGCGCTCAAGGCGAAGCAGCGGCGAATTCCCGAAGGCCACGACGCCTCGTCACGGGCCGCGGCGCTCGCCTACACGCGCGAGACGGAGTTCGTCACGACCGGAATCCTCTACGCCGTCTCTCAGCCCACTCTTCTCGACCGCCTCGCGACCGTCAAGAAGAGCGCGCTCGCGGGCAAACCGCAGTCGACGGTCGCCGACATCATCAAGAGCTTTCAGCCGTCGTTCTGACGGCGCTTCGCCACGGGGCTTGGGCCGCGAATCGCGCGGCCCTTTTCTTTTCTCCTATCCGTTCATGCCGGGATCACTTCGCCGTCCATTCCCGGAGCCGTGCCGGGGGCGTCGGTGTCGGAGCGAGGACATTCACGCTGGTCGTCGCTTTCCGGAGCGACGTTACGACCGCAAGCACCTGGACGGTCCTGGTTTGGGAAACCCCGTGCTCGTTGCGGATCTGCACACCGAACGAACCGATCTTGCGGAGACCAGCGGGCCACGTGAACGGCTGCCTGCCGTAGTTGAAGACCCCGCCGACCTGGACGCCGTCAACCCAGATCGTCGACTTCGTGACCCAGTTGTCGCCGGTCAGCCAGAGATTCCAGCGCGCCTCGTCCGCTCCCTGAATCCGGATCTGGTCAGGCTGCACGGGATTGAGGGTCGGAGGGTCGGAGGTGACCTTCACGGAGAAGACGTTCGAGGCGATGCCGTCGCGTTTGATCATGAACTCGAGTGCGCCCGGTGAATTGAGAAGCGGAAGCGAGTCCATCCAGGCCTCGATGTGCGTGCCGGCGATGCCGCCGATCAGGACCGTCTGGAACGGGAGGTTCTGCCGACGCACGTAAAGGGACCAGCGACCGGGATCCATGGGTCCGGAGGGCCAGAAGTCCCGGCCGTAGACAATCACGCCGACAGACTTCTGCGTCGAGAACGTCGAGAGCTGGGCCGGGTTCAGTCCCGTGATGACGGGGGGCGCGGCCAGGAGGGAAGCCGGAAAGACCAGGAGCGACACGAGCGCCACTCCGCACGTGACGACGCACTTCATCTGGGTCCCTCGTTTCTCTATCTCGTTCGAGTTGAGGTCATGTCACAAGCTCCCGGCGGCTCGTCCTCCTGTCGGATAATTACGAGATCAACTCGCCTGTTCCGCTCAATGGCTTCTAGAGTGATGCCTCAGCGCCCCCGCATCTCGTAGACGAAGCCCATGCCGGGGGTCTTCTTCGCCTCGAGCTCGGCACGGAATGCGCGCGCGGCGACCACGTCCGGGAATTCGCCCGCGACGACGCGATACCAGACGCCTTTGTCTCCGAGGTCGACCTCGACGGCGCGCGCGGTCGTCCTGAGCGCCGCTCCGAGCTTCTGCGCCTCCTTCGCGGCGCTCGCGCGGTCCTTCGTCGACGAGAAATGGATGACGTAAACGGTGGGCTTTCCGCTCCAGTCCGGCGTCAGGAGAACGGCCGCCTTCCCGCGCGGCACGACGGGCGCGGGCTTCGCCGAAGGAGCCCCTGGCTTCGCCGAAGGAGCCGCCGGTTTCGCGACAACCGGAGCGGCGGTCGGGATCGCGGCGGGTACGGCCGTCGGCACTGGAGTTGGCTCGGCACTCCTCGCCGCGACGGCTGGAGCAGGCTTCACGATCGCGTTCCGGAAAACGAATTCCCTCACGGCCCATGCGAGGAAGGCCCCGACCAGGGCGACGAGCGCGATCGCAACGATCCACCCTCTCAGTCCCGACCGGACGGCCGGAGGAGGAGGCTCATCGGCCGCCTTGAAGTGGAATTCCTCGATCGCCGGCTGTTCGGCGTCGTCCTCGAACACTTCGTCGAGAGGCGGGATCTCCGAGAAGGAGAGGGCCGCCGGCTCGTCGTGCACGTCGGGAGTCGCCGGAGCTTCCGGCTCCCGCGGATGCACGAGCGGAATCGAGGGAGCGGAGGCGACCGCCGGCCGCTCGAGCGGCGTCGGGGCGTCCTCCGGAAAATCGAACGAGAGCTCCGGTGCCGAAGGTGTCGCGTCGGGTATGTACGTGACCGGCGCGGGCGCGCCCGGAACCGGCACGGACTGCGGACGCGGCGGCACGAACGCGCCTGGCGCGAACGTGAGCGGTCGGAGAGGCTGTCCGCGCTCCCGCACGGATTCGATCGGCGCCGAGATCTCGGCGGGACCGCGCGACCGATGCGGGATCGGCAGGATCGCCGACCGGAACGGCGCGTCCTCGGGCTGGATCGGGAGATCCTTCTCCCAGTTGAGATCCGAGCGGGACGCGAGATCCTGAAAAGGATCGTCGACGCCCGCGGCTTTCGGCGGCCCCGCCGGCGCGTCGCGCGCCGGAATCGGGCGCGCGGGGAAAACGGGCATCGGCGGCGGCGGAGCCTCCGAAACGGGAGTCCCGCTCCCATCTCTTTCGAGCTGCAGGCGCGCCCGTTTCACGAGAACGTCCAGCGGTGCGGCCTCGAATCCCTGCTTCACCTTCGCGAGCTCTTCGCCAACGACACCGCGCGCCGCCTTGAAGAGGACGGCCGGGTCCGCCGAGACGACCTTCGCGAGCTCCCGTACGACGTCCGTGACGGACGGCAGCATCCTCTTCCTCGGCCCGGGGTCGCGCGGAAAACCCGTGTCGAGCGGACTCATGAGGAAAGGGGCTCCCAGTCTCCCTCGGGCGCGTCGAGCGCGATCGCGAGGCCCCCGTTCGAACCGGCGAAGACGGGATCGTCGACGGTGCGGACCCGCCCGCCGCCGAGCTCGCCGAGCGTCTTCTCGAGCGCGGTCGCGAGGCCAGGGAGCTGCGAGCCCCCTCCCGCGAGAACGATGTTGCGCTGCACCTTTTCCTGGTACTCGGGCTCGACCTTCGAGAGGAGGTCGAGCATCGTCTCGGCGATGGGGCCGACGACGCTCTCGCAGGCTTTCTTCATCTCTGCCGTGATGTCGACGTCCGCCGGCTTTCCCTTCACGGGGAACCGCACGACGACCGGGCCGGGCGGATTCCCGACGAAGCTGTGCTTTTCCTTCCACTCCCGGACCATGTGGATCGAGAAGCGACCGTCGGGATTCTTCGCCTTCACGAGCGTCATGAGCTGCTCGTCGATCGAATCGCCCGCGTGCGTGAGCGTGCGCTGGTCTTCGTCCGTCGGATAGCGTCCGTTCATCACGCAGAAATCCGTCGTTCCGGCGCCGATGTCGATGACCATCGTGTGGAGGAGCGCGTCCATCCCGTACGCGACCGCGAATGGCTCGGACACGATGAGGAGGGCGTCCGCGATTCCCTTCACGGCCGTCCTCAGGTGCTGCCGCGACACGCGCAGGGCCTCGGCGGGAACCCCGACGACGGCGTGCACGGCCTGGCCTTCCTTGCGGCCCGCGAGGGAGATGAGGTGTTTCAGGAGCTCGTGAACGGCTTCTTCGTCCTTCGCGGAGCCCTGCTTGATGAGACCGCGCTCGAGCGGCCGGTGCAGGTCGAGCATCGGGCGGTTCTCGAGAGCCTCGGCGCCGAACAGGATCGGCTTTTTCACGACCTTGCGGGCCACCATGTCGAGGGGCCAGCCTACGTAGCTCTCCACGACGTGGTGCGCGCCGTTCGAGGCCGTGATCGAGCTCCGCGAAGTGCCGAGATCGATCCCGACGTGGAGAACGTCTTTCTTCCCGCTCATGTCAACTCCGTCTGGAGGGCGGATGGTTCCGCGCCTCCGCGTACGCGAGGATTCCGTTCGAAAGGGCCTGCGCGATCTGCTGACGATAACCGGAATCCTTCAAGTGTCTCGCTTCATCGTCGTTCGACACGGTCGAGACCTCCGCGAGAATGCCGGGCATTTCCGTCGCGATGAGGACGACGAAGGGCGCGCTCCTCACGCCGCGGTCCTTCAGCCGGGGGACGACGGGCCTGAGAAAAGTCACGAGCCCGCCCTGCACGGACTCCGCGAACTTCCGGGACTCTCCCTGCCGGGAGTCCGCGAGGACCCCCTCCAAAAGGCGCCGGAAGTCCGCCATCGTGTAGCCGGAGGAGCGGTTCTCGTCGCCCGCGAGCTGCTGCACGTGCGGGTCGGTGGTGGTCCCGAGGAAGTACGTCTCGACGCCGCGCGTCTCTTTCACCGACGGGAGCGAGTTCACGTGGATCGAGACGAAGAGGTCGGACTTCCGCGCGTTCGCGAAGAGGACCCGGTCCTTCAGGGAGAGCGTCGCGTCGACCTCGCGCGTCAGCGACACGGCGACGTTCTCGGCGACGAGAAGGTCCCTGAGGCGGCGCGCGACGTCCAGCGTCACGTCCTTTTCCTTCACGCCGCACGCGATCGCGCCGGGGTCCGCCCCGCCGTGTCCGGGATCGATCACGACGGACCGCACTTCGAGCCGGAAGAGGGAAGGTTCGAGGCCGTCCGGTGCATTGATGACGCTCACGGGCGCCGCGGGCGCCGCGGACGGAGACGACACGACGAGAAAGTCCGTTCGTTCGCCCCGTCCCGTCGTCAGGGCGTTGATCGAAAGGAAGAGCGCGAGCGGCACGACGATGAAGACGGACGTGCGGAACAGCGCGCGGCGGAACCTGTCCGAACGCCTCAGGCCCTTCGGGAGCCGGCCCTCGATGACGTCCCGGTTCTCGCGGATCGCGTCCTTGAGGATTGACTGCCGGAGCCGGTTCGCTTTCGTCATGGAGCTCCCAAAAAGGGTAGCACCTGCACCCCGGAGCCGCCCCTAAAGGCTCAGAAGAGAGGGGCTTTCCCGATCGGGACGCGCAGGGACCGGGTCGCATCGGGGCGCGGCGCGACGGGCGGCCCCTTCGACTGGAGGAGAAACCGGGTCGCGGGCTGTGCCGGGCTCTTCAGGACCGTCTCGGGAGCGCCCTCCTCGGCGACGACACCGTCGGCGAGAACGACGACGTGCGTCGCGAAGTCGAGCACGAAATCCACGTCGTGCGTCGCCACGACGAGCGTCCTTCCCTCCGCGATGAGCCCCTCGAGCGAGCGCCCGAGCTCGTTGCGTCGCGCCGGATCGAGGGACGCCGTGGGCTCGTCCATGAGGAGGAGCGGCGGCTCCATCGCGAGCGCTCGCGCGATGGCGACCCGCTGGGCTTCTCCGCCGGACATCTCGCGGGGGAACGCCTTCGCGAGATGGGGCACGCCGAGCGTGCCGAAGAGCTCGAGGGCGCGCGCGTCCGCGGCCTCCCTCGGTCGCCTCGCGACGTAGACGGGCGCAAGCGCGACGTTCTCGAGAGCCGTCAGATGCTCGAAGAGCCCATGGTACTGGAACACCATCCCGACCCGCGACCGGAGGGCCCGGAGCGCGGCTCCCGGCGGCAGCGCGCCCGCCGCGAGAGGCACGCCCGATACGTCGATGGCTCCTTCGTCGAACGCCTCGAGGCCGACGACCGTGCGGAGGATCGTCGTCTTGCCGCAGCCCGAGAGGCCCATGAGCGCAACGAGCTGGCCCGTGGGGACGGTCAGGTCGACTCCCTTGAGGACGCGCGTCGCCCCGCGCGAAAGCGTGAGGCCGCGAATCGTGAGCGCGGGAGCCGTCATGCCGAAGGCGCCCTCCAGCGCCCCTCGAGCCGCCGAGCGAGGCGCGACAGCGGCAGCGACATCGCGAGATAAAGCGCAGCGCAGAGCGCACCCGGAAGCGCCCAGCTCGCGATGTTCGTGGCGAAGATGGCCGTCTGCTTCGTGAGCTCGACGACGGTCACGACCGAGACGAGCGAGGAGTCCTTCAGGAGCGCGACGAAGTCGTTCGTCATGGGGGCGAGCGCGAGCCGGAACGCCTGCGGCCCGCGCACGAGTCTCAGGACCTGCCCTTCCGTCAGACCCAGCGTGCGCGCCGCCTCGAGCTGCGACCTCGGCACCGCCTCGAGGGCGCCGCGGTAGATCTCGCTCTCGTACGCGGCGTAGTTCAAGCCGAGGCCCAGGAGCGCCGCGACGAAGGCAGGAAGCCTGACGAATTCGGAAAGGCCGTAGTAGAGGACGAAGAGCTGGAGCAGGACCGGCGTCCCGCGCATGAGCTCGACGTACACGGTGAGGAGGAACCTCACCGGAGCATTGCCGTACACCCGCCCGCTCGCGATGGCGATCCCCATCACCACCGCGAGCGCCATCGAGAGGCAGGACAGCACGATGGTGACGAGCGACGCTTTCAGGAGCGACGGGAGATAGAGGAGAACGAGAGAGAAAGATTTCCGAGAGGGAGAAGAAGGGAGGGGCGTCAAAGCAATTCGCTTTTCTTCGTTTGCCTCGAACGCAGCCTGCTCGTCGTCCCAGACGTTCCACTTCTCGAAGATCTTCCGCAGCGTGCCGTCGCGCATCCTCTCCATCAGGATCGCGTCGACGCGGTCCCTCAGCGCTGCGCTCTCCCGCGCGAGAACGCCGACGTAGCGCCCCGTCGTGACGGCCCCTGGCTGGATCGCGAGACCCGGCACGCGCTTCACCGACCGGGCCGCGAGGACGTGGTCGAGGAGAACGGCGTCCAAGCGGCCACCCGCGAGATCCTCGTACGGATGGACGTCGTCGTCGTAGGAGACGGGCTCGAGCCCCTGCGCCGTGGCCGCCGCGACGAGCGTGTCGTAGGCGATCGTGCCCGAGAGCGTGCCGACCTTCCGGCCCCTGAGGTCCGAGAGCGTGCGAAAGCGCGAGGCGTCTCCCGCGCGCACCGTCAGTACCTCGCGGAACTCGAAGTAGGGCCGCGTCACCGAGAGGGCCTTCCGGCGCTGGGGCGTGTCCTCGACGCCCGAAAAGCCGATCTCGAAGTCGCCGCGGGCGACGGACTGGTCGATCGTCTGGTACGCCACCTGAACGAAGAGCGGCTTTTTCCCGACGCCGAGCGCGAGGGCGGACGCGATCTCGACGTCGAAGCCGCGCACCTTCGAAGGATCGGCCGGGTCGGCCTCGACGAAGGGCGCACCGCCCTCCGCGTCGCCGCCCCATCGGAGAACGCCCGGGTCCGGTTGCGCCGCGCGTGCCGCGCCCGCGAGCAGAAGGATCGCGGCGGCGACGGCCCGGGTCACGGCCGGAAGGCTCCGAGGCGCTCCCCCGTCTTCACGGGTCCGAGGCCGCGGGAAGGCTCCCACTCCGGCGCCCTCTCTCCCCCCACGAGGAGGACGACCGTCGACCCGAGCTCGAACGCGCCGAGGTCGTCACCGGGCGCGCACGCAAGATCCGCGACGGGAAGACGCCCGCGCTTCGGCAGCGCCCGGCCCCCCAGCCAGCGCGGATCGACGACGACGCCCCCGACGTGGGTCGCGGCGACCATGACCGCGGCGACGAGAAGGCCCTCGGCCTCGCGCACCCCTCGCGCGATCCAGTAGGCCCGCCGGTTCCGCACGTAGAGCCGCGGCGTCGCGGCCGTGGACGCCGCGTTGACCGGCCAGAGCTCCCCTTCCACGCGCCCGACGGCGACGCACGCGCCGGAGACCGGGACGTGGATGCGGTGATAGTCCCGGGGCGCGAGATAGAGCGTCTGATAGTGAGCGGAGGAAAGCTCCGCGGCGAGGGGATCGCCGTCGAGAAGGTCGAGGAGCCCGTACGAAAGGCCCTTCGCCTGGAGGAGAGCACCCTCCGCGACCCGGCCGGACGCGATGACGCTCCCGTCGACGGGAGAGTTGATGCCCCCGGCGGCGGCGGGCGCCTGCGGCCGCAGATCCGGCCGGAGCCGTCGCGTGAAAAAATCGAGAATCGACTCGTATTCGGTGACGTCCTTTTCGGCCTCGCCGAGGTCCGCGCCGACGGCGGCGGCGAACCGGCCCAGAAGGGGGTGGCGCAGGGCTTTCGGAAGGCGCAGCCGGGCGAGTGCGCCGACGGCCGCGGAACCTGCCTTCTTCGGGTAAAGGAACAGGAGGTTCAGCGAGAGCGGCACGGGCATGTCCCAACCGTACCAGACGCAAGCCCCTGTGCTAACTTCCGCTACAGAAATCGTCGGCCGACGCGGCGCGCCGAAAGGAACTCCCATGAGCTCACTTCTGACGCAAGCCTCGCTCAGCGGCCCCCTTTCGAAGAATCCTCATCTCCTCGCCTGGATCGAAGAATGCGTCCGCCTCACGAAACCCGACCGCGTCGTCTGGTGCGACGGCTCCGTCGCCGAGAAGGACGCGCTGACGAAAGAGGCTGTCGCTCTCGGAATTCTGATTCCCCTGAACCAGGAGAAGCTGCCGGGCTGCTACCTCCACCGCTCGAATCCGAACGACGTCGCGCGCGTCGAGCACCTCACCTTCATCTGCACGAAGTCGAAGAACGAGGCGGGCCCGACGAACAACTGGATGGAGCCGGGTGACGCGTACCGCAAGCTCGGAGCCCTCTTCGACGGCTCGATGCGCGGCCGCACGCTGTACGTCGTGCCCTACGTCATGGGACCGATCGGCTCGCCGCTCGCGAAGATCGGCGTCGAGCTCACCGACAGCATCTACGTCGTCCTGAACATGCGCATCATGACGCGGATGGGGCAGCCGGCCCTCGAAATGCTCGGCGCGTCGGACGACTTCAACCGAGGCCTCCACTCCACGCTCGACGTGAACCCGGAGCGCCGGTTCATCTGCCATTTCCCCGAAGACAACACGATCTGGTCGATCGGGAGCGGCTACGGCGGGAACGTCCTCCTGGGAAAGAAATGCCTCGCGCTGCGCATCGGGTCCTACCTCGGCAGCCGCGAGGGCTGGATGGCCGAGCACATGCTCCTCATGGGCGTCGAAGACCCGCGCGGCGAGACGACCTACGTCGCCGCCGCGTTTCCGAGTGCGTGCGGCAAGACGAACTTCGCGATGCTCATTCCCCCGCGGCGGTTCCACGGCTGGAAGGTCTGGACCGTCGGCGACGACATCGTGTGGATGCGTCCGGGCACCGACGGACGGCTCTGGGCGATCAACCCCGAGAACGGCTACTTCGGCGTGGCCCCCGGGACGAACGACGCGACGAATCCCACGGCGATGCGCACGATCAGCCGAGACACTCTCTACACGAACGTCGCGATGACGAAAGACGGCGACGTGTGGTGGGAGGGAAAGACCGCTGAGGCTCCCGACGAGCTCATCGACTGGCAAGGACGCCCGTGGAAAAAGGGCTCGACCGAGAAAGCCGCTCACCCGAACAGCCGTTTCACGGCCCCGATGGCGAACAACCCCGCGCTCTCGCCCCGCGCAAACGACCTGCAGGGCGTGCCCGTCTCGGCGCTCGTGTTCGGGGGCCGGCGCAGCGACACGGTGCCGCTCGTCATGCAGTCTTTCAACTGGGCGCACGGCGTCTACCTCGGTGCGACGATGGGCTCCGAGACGACCGCCGCCGCGACCGGCAAGGTCGGCGTCGTCCGCCGAGACCCGATGGCGATGCTCCCCTTCTGCGGTTACGACATGGGGAACTACTTCGGCCACTGGCTGGACATGGCGACCCGCATCCATCTCCTCCCGAAGATCTTCCAGGTGAACTGGTTCCGCAAAGGCGCGGACGGACGATTCCTCTGGCCGGGCTTCGGCGACAACATGCGCGTCCTCAAGTGGATCATCGACCGCGCGCACGGACGCTCCGGGGCGCGGGAGACGGAATTCGGCTGGGTGCCGAAACAGGACGACTTCGACCTCTCAGGCCTCAATGTCCCGCTCGAGGACGTCGAGGAGGCCGAGTCGATCGACCGGGCCGCGTGGAAGCGCGAGCTCGTCGACCAGGAGGAGTTTTTCCGGAAGCTCGCGGCCACGATGCCGAAGGAGCTCGTCCTTCAGCGGGACCTCCTGATCGCGCGCCTCGAGCGCTACGAAAGGCTCAACCCGGGGATCTGACCGCGCCGGTTCGGAGCTCGTCGGTCGCGAGGAGCTCCGCGATCACGCGCATACGCGGATAGTGACCGAGCCCCAGCTTTTTCGTGAAGAACGCGAGGGGCTCGGGCTCCGGTTCGCGTGCGAGAACGAGGCCGTACGCGCGTCGGACCGCCTCGCGGTCGCTCAAGCCCCGCAGGTGATCCGCCATTCCCCGCATCACGGCCCCGAGATCTCCTCGCGCGAGGTCCCCGAGGCGGGCCCGGAGCCGCTCTTCCGCGGCCGCGGACAGCCGGGGTACCGCCGGTGTAAGGCGCGCGCGGAGCTCCCCGCTCGACGCGATGGTGTCGATCCAGTCCCGCGCGCTCTCGAGCCCGCGTTCGACCACTCCCCGGTTGTACTCGAGCTCCTCGGCGAGCGGCTCGCGTGCGAGGACGGCCCGGAATGTCTCCCTCACGAACGCGTCGGCTCCGCGCGGCGCCCACCATTCGACGAAGGGCTCGAGGGAGAGCCGAAGCGCCGGGAGGTCCACGCGGATCGTCTCGCGAGAGGCCGCCGTGAGCCTCTCGTTCAACCCTTCGAGCTCGATCCTGTCCACGAATCGAGGGACGACTCGGACGGCCGGGGACGTGCCGGGCGCCGCCGAGGTCGTCCAGAGATAGTGGGTGCCGTCGCCCCATTGCCGCGCGACCTCGAGCCCCGCGCCTTCCACGAGCGCTCGGACCTCGCCCGAATCCAGCGTGAGTCCCTCGTAGGTGCCGGGCGCGTATCGCCCGCGCCGCCTCACGCGGCCATCCACCTGAAAGTGGAAGACGCCCCCCGGCCTGAGGACGCGGGCTGCTTCCCGGACGTAGGTCTCGATCGCTTCGAGCTCCGGGATGTGCTGAAAGACGATGTACGAGAAGACGAAATCCCGGCTGGTGTCCGCGATTCCCGACAGTGTTCCTTCGACCTCCTCGAAGCGCGCGTTGGGGAGGTCCGCGCACGCCCGCCGTGCCTCCCCGACCATTCGCGGCGAGATGTCGACGCCGACCACGCTCCTCACGCGTGCCGCGAGCGGCCGGGCGAGCCGGCCGATCCCGGACCCGATCTCGAGCGCATCGGCGTCCGGTTGAAGCTCCACCTCGGAGAGGATCAGCGCCTCGAGCTCCTCCGCGCCGGACCGCCAGAAGCTCCCCGCGTCCGCCGTCCCGCTCGCGATGAAAAAGCGCGCGTCCTCCTCGGCCCGCAGGTCCCAGTCCCGTCGCATCCGTTCCGCAAGCGACATCGCCGTTCCGGTCTTCACGCCCGCGGTCCGGCGGGAACCGCCGCGATCGCGGCGATCTCGACCTGCCAGCCGCCGTGGAACTCGTTCACCGGAACGATCGCGCGGGCGGGGCGGCTCTCGCCAAGGACGCGCGCGTAGACTTCGTTGACGCGTCCCCAGAACGTGGCGTCCGACACGTAGACGGTCATCTGGAGAATCTGCGAGAGGTCGCTTCCCGCGGCTTCGACGATGGCCTTCACATTCAGGAGGGCCCGCTCGGTCTGTTCCTCCACGGTGCCCGGCGGCTCTTCCGGCCGCGCGGGGTCCTTGCCCAGCTGTCCCGCGACGAACACGAGGCCCCCGTGGACGACGCCCTGGGAATAGTGGCCCGCCGGCGCGGGCGCGCCTTTCGTGAAGACGACGTCCACGTCAGAGCCGCTTCTTGAACGCTTCCGTCGCGTCCACGAGCGCGCTCGAAATCCCGGGCTCGTCCGCCGCGTGGCCCGCCGCGGGCACCACGACGAGCCGGGCCTCGGGCCAGGCGGCCGCGAGGTCCCACGCGGCTTGCATCGGGCAGACGAGGTCGTAGCGGCCCTGCACGATGACACCCGGCAGCGCGTGCAAGCGTGGCGCGTCCTTCAGGAGCTGATCGTCGTTCGTGAGGAAGGATCCGTTGATGAAGTAATGGGCCTCGATCCGCGCGAGCGCGATTTCTTTCGGAAGCTCCTCCGGATCCGGACGCTTCGTATCGGGCAGCACGTAGCTCGCGACCCCCTCGAACGCGTTCCAGGAGAGTGCCGCGGCGGCCTGCTCGGCCTCGTCGTCGGACGTGAGCCGCCTGTAGTACGCCCGCAAGAGAGATCCACGCTCCCGCATCGTCAGCGGCTCGACGAACGCGTCCCAGGCGTCCGGCCAGATACGGCGCACGCCGTCCACGAAACTCCAGTCAAGCTCGGATTTCCGGCCGAGGAAGATCCCACGGAGGATGAGGCCCGTGACGCGCTCGGGGTGGCGCTCGGCGTAGGCGAGGCCGAGCGTCGAGCCCCACGAGCCACCGAACACGAGCCACTTTGAAATGCCGAGGTGCGTGCGGATCCGCTCGGTGTCCGCGACGAGATCCCACGTCGTGTTCTCCCGCAACTCTCCGAGCGGCGTCGACTTCCCCGACCCCCGCTGGTCGAAGAGAACGACCCGCCAGAACGACGGGTCGAAGAAACGCCGGTGCATCGGGGAGACGCCGGCCCCCGGTCCGCCGTGGAAGAAGACGACCGGAGGACCCGCGGGGTTTCCAGCCTCCTCGACGTGCAACTCGTGGAGGTCCGACACGCGCAGCCGGAACGTCCGGAAAGGCTCGAGCTCCGGAAACAACGTCGTCATGGCCCGATTATGCCGGGGCCCCGACGCTCTTCCGTCATTCGATCCCGAAGAACGTGCGGATCGCCGCGAGCGTGAGCGGCTGCGACTTTTCGACCCTCTGGCGCTGCGTTTCCTCTGAGAGTCCCTCGCGGACCGCGGAAAGTGCGACGTCCCTCTGGGAGACCAGCTTCGAGATGGCCTCGGCAACCGCGGGCCGCTTCTCGAGAATCTCCCGGAAGTGGCTCTTCTCGACGCGCCAGGCCTCGGTATCCGTGAGAGCGACGACCGCCGCCGTCCGTGGCTGCCCCGTGAGGAGGCCCATCTCGCCGAAGAAGTCGGGCGCGGCGAGAGTCGCCACGGCGCGCGGCTCCGATCCGTCCACGGACACCCGGACCTCGACCCGGCCCTTCGTGAGCACGTAGAGATGGTGGCCCTCCGCACCTTGCATGACGAGCGATTCCCCCGCCGCGAACGGCGTGAAGGAGATCGTGGCCGCGAGGTGCTCCCTCTCTTCCGGCGTCAGGGGCGAGAAGATCGACACGCGTTCGAGCAGGACGCGTCGGGCCTCCTTCTCGGCCTCGGCGGCGCGGGCGCGGCTTCCGGCGTCATCGGGTGTGAGCAGGACGTGGCGCACCGGGAACGAGATCGCAATGTCGGCTCGGCGCAACGCGAACCAGATCCGCGTCCTCACGATGGAATCGGTCGGGTCGGCGTGGAACATGTCCGTCAGCCAGTAGCGCACCGCGAAGCGCGATGAGCTCTCGGCGAAGTCGACGAAGACGCAGTCGGGCCGCGGCTCGTCGTCGACGCCGGGGATGTCGTCGCGCCGCAGCACTTCCTCGATCCGGGCGATGACCTGCGTCGGCGCCGCGTTCGAGTCGACGTTGACGTAGACCCAGCGGCGCTCGGTGTCGACGGCGCCCATGCCGCGGCCGCGCACGACGACCACGCCCTTCATGAAGAGCGCGTTGGGCACGACGACCAGGTCGCGATTGCGCGTCTCGATCGACGTCTGCCTCCAGCCGATCTCCCGGACGAGGCCCGTGGTCTCGCCGAAGGTGACCCAGTCACCGGCGCGCACGGACCCGTCGAGCTGCAGCGCCAGCCCTCCCATGACGTTTCCGAGCGTGTCCTGAAGGGCCCATCCGAGGATCGCCGTGAGGACCGCCGACGTCGCGACGATCCCGACGACCTCGACGTGGCCGGAAGACAGCACGCCTAGAGTCGCCGCGATGCTGCCGGCGGCGATCGCGAGGTCGCGCAGGATGCGCGGCGGGCGCATCCTCACGAGCGGAAGGAGAACGTCGAAAAGGAGCGTCCCGAAGAGCGCGACCGCGGCGATGGCGGCGATCGCCCGACCTGTGAGATCGAGTCCCGCGGCGGATCCCACGAGACCGAGCTCGGGGGCGAGGTGAGCGGCTCCGTGCACGCCGAATCCGAGCGTCCCGAGAAGCAGGACCCGGAGCACCCGGCGCCTCTCGCGGCGATCGGCGATCGCCACGAACAGCGCGGCCGCGCCGAACGCGAGAGCATCCCGAAGAACGGCGTGCGAAAGGAACGGCTCGGAGGGCAAGAGACCGCGATTATGCCCGGAGACCGGACGTTAAGCCTCGCGCGCGACGCTCACCATCGGCCGGCCCGAAAGGTTGATCGCGGGAACGAGCGAAGAGGCGACGGCGACCAGGAGCGCGAGAGACGCGACGACCGCGATCATCGTCGTGTCCGCCCTCAGGAGAGCGCCAATGCCCGCGAACTGCGAGTCGGAGATCGCTCTCTCGACGAGCCGCGCGAAAAGGCTCATGAACCCCACCGCGAGAATCCCGCCTGCCGCCCCGAAGAACGCCCCCTCGAGGACGAGGAGCTGGAGCACGGTCTTCCGCGGAAACCCGAGGATGCGCAGGAGAGCGGCCTCACCCCGCCTCTCGCGGGCCGACATCGCGAGCGTGTTGCTCGTGATGAGGAAGAGAGTGAAGGCCGTCGCGAGGCCGATTCCGCCCAGGAGCGTTTGGACGTTGCCGAGCATGTCCATGAACATGAGCTGCCACTGCTTCTCGCTCATTGCCCGGATCGGCACGGGCGCGCTGTCGAACCGGCGCTCGATCTCGGCCGTCACGCGCGAGACGTCGGGGCGCGACTTCGCGAGAATCCAGTACATCCCGACCTGTCCCGCGTCGCCCGTGACGTTTTCGAAGTACTTCCGGTGGACGTAAAGCCCGTTGTCGAGCTTGTACGTCATGACACCGCGGATCGTGGTCTCGAGAACGCCGCCGGGCACGGGCGCCTTGAGGACGATCCGGTCGCCGATCTTCCAGCCGTGCTGCTTTGCGAGGATCGGACCGATGACGGAGCCGGTCGGGTCGGCTTTCCACGCGGCGACCTGGTCGGGCGGAATCTTCGCTTCCTTGTAGACCTCGAGGAACGCGTCCGCGGGGGCCGACGAGAGCGGCACCTGGTTCTCCGGGCGGTCGTTCTGCCAGAACGCCATCAGGAAATCGAAGGGACAGACGCGCTGGATGCCGGGCACGTCCTCGAGCTTCGCGAGGTACGCCATCGGGAGCTTCTCGAACATCGACGTCTTCGCCATGACCATCGCGCGGCTGCCCATGTTCTCGGACCAGTCTTTCTTGAGCGCCCCGTTCACGAGGTAAAGGAAACCGACGAGGCCGGCGGAGAGCCCGATCGCAACCGCCGTGAGCGCGCTCCTTAGCGGGCGGCTCGTGACGTGACGGAACGCGAGTCGGACGGGCGTCATGCGGGTACCGAGAGCCTGGACCCGGAGATCGTTTCGATGAACCCGGAGCCAAACGCCTGGGACGGCGTCTTCACGCCGGGCCCGACGTCCCCCGCGAGAACGCGCTTCGCGATCGCCACGGAGGTCTCTGCGGTCAGCGCGTAACCCTCGAGCGTCTCGAGGGTGCCCGTGACGGCGGTCTCGCCGGCCGGGCCGCCCCTCGTGACCCGTCCCCACAGGAACGAGCGCTCGCGGGCGCGCTCTTCCACCGTCGGACCCTTCACGCGCCGTTCGATGCGTTTCATCAGGAAGGACTGGACGAACGGGAGACCGAGGAGCGGCGCGAGAGGCCGCATGCGCCTCGCGGTCGCGACCGCCGAGGACGGGACCGCCATGTAGACCTCGATATTGGGAATGCCGGTCGAGCGCCACGCGGTCGCGAGGTCGCCCCAGGGGATCGTCATAGCGAGGCGCGGGCCGGGAAGCGGAGCCTCCATCGTCTTCCAGGCCGAGGGCACGGCGACGAGCTTCCCGCCCTGGCGCACGAGCCCACCCTTGTGCGCGCCCTCGACCATCGTCTTCATCGTCCCCGCGCTCGGCTTGAAGCCGCGAAAGGCGAGCGTGAGGCTCTCCGCTCCCGGGAGCGCCTTCGAGAGCGCCGCCGCCAGGCAGTCCGAAGGCACGACGTCGAACCCCGTGCCCGGAAGAACGGGAATCCCCGCGGCCTTCGCGTCCGCGTCCCGCGCGAATGCCGCCTCGAAGACGGCGACTTCTCCCGTGATGTCGAGATAGGCTGTCTTTGCGGTGAGGCACGCCTCGAGGACCGGCGGACTCGTCTTCGAGAACGGACCCGCGGCGAGGAGCAAGGCAGAGAAGGGTTCGAGAAGGCGTGCGACGGTACCCGGATCCTCGAGGCCGAAGCAGAGGCTCGGGAGCCCGTGCTCTTTCGCGAGCGGCTCGACGGCTTCCGCGCGGCGGCCCGCGAGGACGGGCCGGAGCCCTTCGCGAAGGGCGACCTCGAGGATGAGCCGGCCCGTATAGCCATTCGCTCCGTAGAGGAGGAGCCCCGCCTTGGCGGTCATGCGGGATCGCCTTCGGCGGCGCCCGGCGCGTCCGCCAGCTTCACGCCGCAGACGTTCGTCAGGTCGCGGCAGGCGTCGACCTCGTCCTCGGCGCCGAGGGCGCCTTCGTCGGGGAGGACGTACCGGAAGGCGCCCTCGGAGGGAAAGACGATTCCGTTCTCGAGGACGCGGCGGGGGCCGCCGACGCCGAAGAGTCCGGCGTCCATCACCAGCCACATCCAGTCCGCTTCGCGCGTGAGGCCAGCGTGCGCCAGCACGTCGCCGAGGCGAAACGCGGGGATGGAAGCGTCTACTGTGAAAGAGGGAGAAGAGAGAGAAGACTGCTTAGAAAGGGACCGGGCGAGAGCCTCGAAGCCGCGCGGGTCGAATGCCCGCGTCTGGCCGGCTCCGTCCTCGAGCATCAAGAGCGGCGCGTCCGCGGGTACGAGCGCATCGGCCAGCGCTCTTTCCCATTCGAAAAAGTCTTTTTCTTCCGGGTCCTTGAGGATGACGTCCACCCGGCTGTCCCGCCGCCAGGACGTCTCCGCCTCTGTCAGCCGCCCTCCGGCGATCTCGAAGACGCGCCAGCCCGCCGTCGTGTGAAAGAGACCCTTCGCACGCGCGACGCGGCCAACGGTGAGCGTTCCCTCGCGGAGCGCCCCGAGCGCGGCGAAGAGGCGGTCCGTGTCGAAGATCCTCTCCGGCGGGTGCGATATGCCTCTGCCGACGTGTCCTTCGGAGGAATCCGGACCTCCATGAGAGTGGTGTGTCGCCGACGCCTCGAGGAGGGTGGGAGCGGCGGAGGTGGCGGGTCGCTCGAGATCCCAGACTTCGTCCGGGAGCACCCCGTGAGAAGCTCGCACGATCAGCAGCTTCGGCGGTGCCAAGGAGCGAGCGAACTCTTCACTTCTGAGAATCTCTTCCTCCGAAGCGAGGTCGCACCGATTGATCACGAGGATGTCTCCGGTGTCGACCTGATCCCGGAAGACGGAGCTCTCCGCATACGCTTTCGCGAGATCCTGCTGCGGGTCGAGCATCGTGATGACCGGGCGGACGTCGAAGCGGTTCGCCCAACGCGGGCCGCGCAGGAGGTCGACGAGCTCGGAGGGTCTCGCGAGGCCGGTGGGCTCGAGGACGAAGCGCGTCGGGGCGACGAGGTCCGAGACCTCCTCCAGAGACGCCTCGAGGTCCGCCATCGCCGTGCAGCAGACGCAGCCGCCCGGCACCTCCTTGAGTACACAGCTCGCGCAGTCCGAGAGGAGGGCGCCGTCCACGCCGAGCGTCCCGAACTCGTTCACGACGACCGCGATCCGCTCCCGGTCGGCCCGCCTCTCGAGGAGATCCTTCAACGCGGTCGTCTTCCCGGCGCCCAGAAAGCCCGAGAGGACGTGTACGGGTATCTTCACGGGATCATCCTACCGCCGAAGTTTTCGGCCCGGACGGACCGCTCCTTCCCTTAAGATTCGCGCGATGTCGACAGGCGCCGCCGTCTCCAGGAGCCCGCGGGTTCCGAAACCCTCACGCGTCCGCGTTCCCGAGAAGTTTCCCGATGCCGAGAAAGTCTATGGCATCGAGAACTGGGGCAAGGGATTCTTCTCCGTCTCGGACGACGGCAACCTCCTCGTCCACCCCACCCGCGAGAACCACCGATTCGTGGACCTCAAGGGCGTCATCGACGACGTCGCGCTCCGCGGAATCTCGACTCCGGTCGTCGTGCGGTTCCCGCAGATCCTCGATCAGGCCGTCAAGGAGCTGAACGAGGCGTTCCTCCACGCGATCAAGGAGTACGAGTACGACGGCGTCTTCCGCGGCGTCTTCCCGATCAAGGTGAATCAGAAGAAGGTCGTCGTGCGCGAAATCATCCAGTCGGGCCGCAAGTACGGCTACGGGCTGGAGGCGGGCAGCAAGCCGGAGCTCCTCGCGGCGCTCTCGCAGGACCTCGGACCGGACTGCCTCATCACGACGAACGGATACAAGGACGACGCCTTCATCAAGCTCGCGCTGAACGGTCTCCGGATGGGCAAGACGGTCGTCCTGATCCTCGAAAAGGTGTCGGAGCTCGAGCGCATCCTCGACGTCGCGAAGAAACGCGGCGTCAAGCCGCTCATCGGCATGCGCAGCAAGCTGTACGCGCGCGGTTCCGGCAAGTGGGCGAAGTCGGGCGGCGAAGCCGCGAAATTCGGCCTCACGACGACCGAGATGCTCGAGGCCGTCGAGATCCTCCGCCACCGGAAGATGCTCGACAGCCTCGTCATGATCCACTTTCACATCGGCTCGCAGATCACGGACATCCGCAAGGTCAAAAACGCGATCAAGGAAGCGGGCCGGGTCTACGCGAAGCTCTACCGCTCAGGCGTCGAGGTGAAATTCCTGAATCTCGGCGGCGGCCTCGGGGTCGACTACGACGGAAGCAAGACCGCGTTCGACTCCTCCATGAACTACACCGTGCAGGAATACGCGAACGACATCGTCTACACGATCAAGTCGATCTGCGACGAGGAGAAGGTCCCCGTCCCGACGCTCGTCACGGAGTCGGGACGCGCGATCACGGCGTACCACTCGGTCCTCGTCACGAACGTCCTCGACGTGGCCGACCGGATCGAGCAGGGCCGCACCGTGAAGCTCGACGGCGACGAGAACCACGTCGTGCGCGAACTCTACGACGTGTGGCAGGGCATCACGGCGAAGACCATGCGCGAGAGCTACCACGACGCGCTCCAGTACAAGGAAGAGCTCTTCACGCTCTTCAACCTCGGCTATGTGTCCCTCGAGGACCGGAGCAAGGGCGAGATCCTCTACTGGAACATCTGCGACCGGATCCGCCGGCACCTCCACACCCTCAAGGACGTTCCGGAGGAGTTCGAGCAGCTCGAGGTCATGCTCGCGGACAAATACGTCATGAACTTCTCCGTGTTCCAGTCCCTGCCGGACGTCTGGGCGATCGACCAGCTCTTCCCGATCCTCCCGATCCATCGTCTCCGGGAGCGGCCCACCGAGCACGGCACGCTCGCAGACATCACCTGCGACTCGGACGGAAAGATCGAGAAGTTCATCGACCTCCGCGACATCAAGGAGGCGCTGCCGCTTCACGTCTTCCACAAGGGCACTCCGTACTACATCGGGTTCTGCCTCGTCGGGGCCTATCAGGACGTCCTCGGCGATCTGCACAACCTGTTCGGCGAGGTGCACGAGGTGCTCGCGAGCGTCGACGACGACGGGCGGACGCGCATCCAGGACGTCCTCCCGGGAGAGTCGTGCGAGCGCGTGCTCTCCTACATGAATTACGACAAGGATGAGATCCTCGACGGCATCTGGCGGCAGCTCCGGCGCGCGACCGAGCGCAAGAGGGTCAAGGAGCCCGAGGCGAAGGCGATCGCGAAGGACTTCGAGCAGGTTCTGGCGCAATACACATACCTCGAGGACTAGGCTGGGCGTCTCCGATTCGCGCCGAGTTTTTTCGAAATGCAGCAAACACCTTTCGTTCGGCCGCGCATCGCGCGGAAGTCTCCCGGCATCGTTCTTGATATTCCCCTTCTAAGAAACCTGTCTTAGGAGGTATCGACTTGAATCTCTCTCTCCTTCTTGCGCTCGCCGCCCTCGCCACTGCCGTCCCGGAACACGCGCCCGATCCCGCTACGGCTGCCGTCGTCGCCGCCGCCCGTTCGGCGGAGGGAACCTCGGGTGCCGTCGTCGGTCTTTCCGTCCTTCACCTCGAGACCGGCCGGCGGGCGTCCGCGCACGGGGCCGAGCCTTTCCAGATGGCGAGCGTCTTCAAGATTCCCGTCGCGATCGCGGCTCTCTCTGCGGTCGAGAAGGGCACTCTGAAACTCGAAGACGAGGTGGAGATCCGGCCGGCGGACCGACGCCGCGTGGGGCCGATCGACGACGGATGGACGCCGGGAATGAAGGTCTCCGTGTCGCGCATGGTCGACGTCATGCTCGTCGACAGCGACAACACGGCCGCCGACAAGCTCATCGCGCTCCTCGGCGGCCCGGCCGCGGTCGAGAAGGCCCTCACGGCGCGAGGCGTGACGGGCATCAGGATTTCCCTCGACGAGAAGGGCATGGGCATCGCGATGAAGAGGAATCGTGCGGCGTTCGAAAGGGGCTCCCGGAACGGGGCGAGCCCCGACGCGATCGCCGTGCTCCTCGCGCGTCTCTTCAAGGGCGAGCTCCTGACACGTCGGGCGACGGACCGGATCCTCGACGCGATGCGCCGGTGCGCGACGAGCGCCCGGCGCCTCCGGGCGGGCCTGCCGCGGGGCGCCGAGCTTCGCGACAAGACAGGGACGGTCGGCTCGTGCGCGAACGACGCGGGGATCCTGACGCTCCCGGACGGCACGCACCTCGTCCTCGCGGTCTTCACGCGGGGCGGGACGGACGCCGCGACCCGCGAAGCGGCCATCGCGTCGGTCGCGCGCGCGGCCTGGGAAACCTTCGCCGCGGGCGGGAAGCCGGCCGCGGTCACGCTCCGGTAAACGGAACGACCCGCGTCGCCTGTATTACGATCAGGGGGTGGAGCCCCTCGCCGTCACCGTGCTGTGGCGCCACCCCCTCGTCGTGGCCGAGATCCGGAAATGCCTCGAGGGACCGAAGTTCGACGTGAGGGACATCCGGATCGTGGCGGGCGCCCCCGCCCTGCCCGATGCGGCCCCTCGTGCCGAATCGCAGCTCGTCATCGTCGACGCGGACGACGACGTGGCGTCCGCTCTTCCCGTCCTCGAGCGGCTCGCGGAGCTTCACGCCGCGGCGCGAACGCTCGTCCTCGCGGAAGCGTTCGAGGACGAACCGCAAGCGTTTCATCTGCTTCGCGCGGGCGTGAAGGGCTTCCTCGCGTACGCGGAGATGACGGAGCGCCTGCCCCAGGCGCTCGATGCCGTCGCGCGGGGAGGCTTCTGGGTTCCCCGGTCTCTTCTGTCGCGGTTCGTCGAGTCCACCGTGAAGGCCGGCAGCCGCGCGCGTCCGGCGCGGAGGGCCGATCTCACACCGAGGGAGAGCGAGATCCTCGAGGACCTGCTGCTCAATCTCGCGAACAAGGAGATCGCGAAGCGGCGGAACCTCTCGAGCCGGACGATCAAGTTCCACGTGTCGAACGTCCTCGCGAAATACGGCGTCAAGCGGCGCGCAGACCTGCTCCTCCTCTCGTTTCCGGGGCGCTGAACTCTTCGCTCTCCGCTCGCGGGCGCGCGATTGTCCTCGATCGTACGCGCCGCCAGCGGGCGGTTGCGGTAGATTCCGCGCGTGGTCGAATCCCTGACGACGCCC
Organism: Thermoanaerobaculia bacterium; assembly: GCA_038214715.1. Lineage (GTDB taxonomy): Bacteria > Acidobacteriota > Thermoanaerobaculia > UBA5066 > UBA5066 > Fen-183. The sequence continues at coordinate 185,309 of JBBQRP010000001.1, forward strand.
TACCTCCTGCTCGCTGCCCCCGTGATGCTGGATCCGAATTTCTCGAAGACCGTCGTGGTCATGGGTCATCACACGCGGGAGGGAGCGCTGGGATGGATCGTCAATCGCCTGCTCGGCGAGCCTGCCGTCAAGCTTCTCGCGCCTCCCCTCGACGTCGCCGTCCACCCGGAGACCCCTCTTCGCCTGGGCGGGCCCGTCCTCACGAACGGGCTCGTCGCCCTTTTCGAGCACGCCGTCGCGGGCGTCGAATCCGTGGAGATGGCTCCGGGTCTGCGCGTGTCGGCTGCCGCCGAGATCCTTCCGAAACTCTTCACCGCGCCGCCGTCGTCGGGCACGCCCGGACTCCTCGTCATGGGGTATTCCGGCTGGGACGCCGATCAGCTCGAGAACGAAATGGAGCTCGGCTCCTGGCTCGTCCTCCCCTGGGAGCCGGAGCTCGTCTTCACGAACGACGTGAACAACCTCTGGGAGCGCGCTCTCGCGCGCCTCGGCGTCGACCCCGCGTCCGTCTCGTCGTCGTCCACGGGCGTGAGCTGACGTGAACGAGCTCACGGAGCTCGTCCTGCGCCACGGCGTCGGATTCGTCTTCCTGAACGTGCTCCTTCAGCAGCTCGGGATCCCCGTCCCGGCGGTCCCGACGCTCCTCGTTGCCGGTGCGCTCGCGGCCGACGGAAAGCTGCCCTTCGGGATGCTCCTCGCCGCGGCGTTTTTCGCGACCGTCGCGGCGGACACGGTGTGGTTCCTGCTCGGCCGGCGCTACGGGCAGAGAGTCCTCAAGACGCTGTGCCGGATGTCCCTCTCTCCCGATTCATGCGTGCGTCAGACCGAGGGGCTGTTCGACAGCTGGGGTCTGACCTCGCTCCTGTTCGCGAAGTTCGTGCCGGGCTATTCCACGGTCGCGCCCCCCCTCGCGGGAGCCGCCGGCGCGACGCTGCCGAGGTTCCTCCTGTTCACGTCCGGCGGAACCTTCCTGTGGGCCGGGAGCGCGCTGACGCTCGGCCTCTTGTTCCATGGCACGATCGATCGCGTCCTGTCGTTCCTCGCGAGTCTCGGCAGCGGCGCCCTTTCGATCGTCGCCGGGGCGCTCGCCCTCTACATCGGCCTCAAGTGGGCGCAGCGCCGCCGCTTCTACCGGTTCCTCCGGATGGCGCGCATCCGGGTCGGAGATCTCCGGCGTCTCATGGACGAAGGCCAGTCGCCCCTGATCGTGGACGTGCGCTCGAGCAACGCGCGGGCGCGCGACACGCGTCGGATTCCTGGGGCGATCGTCGTGAACATCACGGAGCTGGACGAGAAGATCTCGCACCTGCCCACGGAGCGGGAGATCGTTCTCTACTGTACGTGACCCAATGAAGCCTCGGCGGCCCGTGTGGCACGCCTTCTCATGGATCGCGGGTTCACCCTCGTGAGGCCTCTCGAGGGCGGTCTCGACGCGTGGGAGGAGGCCGGTTACGAAATCGAGGCGGACCGGATCCCGATCAGCCCCTCGGGATCATTCCCGCCCGCGCCCTGATTCACTCGAGGTGGATCTGGCCCTCAGGCCCGTTCCCAGATCTCGTCCACGACGACGTCCGGATGCAACGAGCGCCTCACGGGGCAGGTCTTCCCCGCGTGGACGAGTCTCTCGAAGTCGGCGTCGCCGCAGGGAGAGGAAATCCGGTACCGCGCGACGAGCCTCGCGATGCGACGGGGTGGGTCCTGCGTCATCTGCTTCTCGATCTCGAACGTCACGCCCGTCACGGGGATGCCGCAGCGCACCGCGTACAGGCTCAGAGTCGTCGTCGCGCACGCGCCAAGAGAGGCGGCGCAAAGATCCGTCGGAGAGAACCGGCTTCCATCGCCGCCGTTGTCCTTCGGCGCCGTCGTGTCGATCAGCGCGCCGGAGGGGCCGTGCCGGAGTTCAGTGCCGGTCGGGGAGGAAAGTCTGCCGGAGATGAGGACGCTCATGGAAAGAGTCTAGTTCAGGGAGCCGCTCCGGCGGGCGGCAGCGGCCACACCGGCAGGGCGAGGAGATCCTCGGGGTTCACACGCGCCGCCCGCAGCTTCGCGCCCCAGTGAAGATGTGGGCCCGTGACGCGGCCCGTGTGCCCGGCCGCGCCCAGCCGGCTGCCCTTCTCCACGTCGGCACCTTCTTTCACGTCGATCCGCGACAGGTGGAAGTACTGGGTGAAGAGTCCCGCCCCGTGGTCGATGAGAACGGTCCCGCCGCTGAAGTAAAAGTCCCCCGCGAGCGCGACACGGCCGTTCCCCGCCGCAAAGACGGGCGTCCCTTCGGCCGCGGCGAGGTCGAGGCCGGCGTGGACGCTTTTCGTCTTGCCGTTGTATACGCGGCGGGCTCCGAAGTTTCCGTTCGAGATCGCCTTAACGGGCCGCGAAAACGACGTGAAGAGGCGCGTGGGCGCTCCGCGCCGGTAGGCTTCGGCGATCCGCGCCTGCTCGGCCTTCACGCGCTCGATCTCCTCTTTCGGGACTTCCACGAACCGCGGATCGACGGACAGCTTCTGGACCCGGAAGATTCCGGCTCGGATCTCGAGCTTCCACGGGAACCGGATCGATTCATCCGGCGATTCGAACGAAAGAGGGCGTGGGCCGGTCGGCGCGGCCAGGTCCACGGGGAGGAGTCCCCGGAAGACCGTCCCCGAGGCCGCGCGCTCGAGCGCCGTTCGTATTTCCCCGTCGACCATGACGAGGGCCGCGAGAGGGCGCTCGCTCGCGACGGTGACGAGAACGACGTCACCCTGCCGCGGGGACGCGATGGACGCGGTCACCGTGATCCCCGGGGAGGGGGCGGGGCCAGCGCCGGAGGCGATGAGCGCCGCGAGGAGCAGGGAAGCGAGGCTCACGGGACGAAGGTCCCGGTCTCGCGGGCGGACCTCGCGAGACGCGTCGCCGCCCCGGACGAATCGCCGTCCCGCCAGTAGCGCAGCTGGTCGAAGCGGTGCCGGGAGCCCACGTGCCCCGAGACGCCGAACGGGACGACGAGCGTCGTGTCGCCCGGCGCGCCCCAGTCCACGATGAAGCGCATCGACTGCCCGAACGTCGGGGAGGCGACGCGCACGACGCCCGTCGCGCCCTGCTGTGCGAAGGAGGGCGGATCGAAGAGCCACGAGAGTCCGGGAACGCGGCCGAGCGGATGGCGCACGCGGAGGCGGTTCGCCTCGCCCCACCGGAGTCGTCCCTCGTCCTTCCCGTACTTCGCTTCGAGCTCGCGGGTGGCGGCGTCCCATGCGCCCTTCACGAACGATCCCTTCGGGCCGAGGCCGGCGCGGACGTACGCCGCGTCGTCCGCGCGCGCGAGATCGAGAGCGCGATACTCGGGGAGCCCGAAATCGGGAGCGACGCGCCAGGCACGGAGAGCCCGCTCTCCGAGAGCCCGGCGGAACACGCGCGCGACGAGGAATGTTGCGGACCCTTCCTCGGCGCGCCCGTCCCACCCACGGAAGCGCGCGCTCCAATCGCCCGGAAGAAGCGGCGCAAGAGCCTCCATCGTGGCCGCGAGCGTGGGCGAGGCCGTATCGAGCTGGATGGCCTCGATCGCCGCGCGGTCCAGCTTGCGTCCCGCACGCGCCGACTCCTCGAGCAGCGTTGCGATCCGGCGCGCGCGCGTGGGCGACGGCCAGTCCGCGCCGAGGGAGTGCGGCCAGCTCGTCCCCGCCACGCGCTGGTTCGCCGTCGCGATAAAACCCTCACGCGGATTCACGGTGCGGGGCATCTCGCCCTGAGGCACGAACCCGCGCCAGTCGTTCCCGGCGTCCGACCCGTCGTAGGGAATGCTGCCGTCCGTGCCGGGTCGACGGATCGGAACGAGCCCGGTCGCGCGCCAGCCGATGTTTCCGCTGGCGTCGGCCCAGACGACGTTCTGTCCCGGGCCCAGGAAACCGTCGAGCGCGCGCTCGACTCCCGCCGGATCGCCGGCTCTCATCACGTTCGAGGACGGGAGCCTCAGGTTCGCGGGATCGAGGGCGACCCACTTCAGCGCGAGGTTTCCCGTCACGAGCGGGCCGTGCGAGGTGGTTCTCACGACGAGCCGCTCGGGCGCGCGCCCCCGGATCCGGATCGTCTCCTCGCGCTCCACGAGCTTTTCCCAACCCGCGCCGCGCCGCGCCTTGCCGTCCACGATCGTTTCCCGGTAGAGGTCCTGGACGTCCGAGCCGAGGCTCGTGAACGCCCACGCGACGCGCTCGTTCCGTCCGATCGTCACGCCCGGCAGACCGGGCAGAGTGACTCCCTCGACGGCGTGTCCCCCGACGACGAAGCGCATCGGGAGCCAGATGCCCGGCGCGTTGAGCCCGAGATGCGGGTCGTTCGCGAGAATCGGCTTTCCGCTCTTCGTGAGCGCTCCCGAGACGGCCCAGTTGTTCGACCCCGCCCGCTCGTCCCGGTCGTCCGACCCCCAAAAGCCGAGCGCCGGAGACGCAGCGGCGACGAGATCCGGCAGCGCGGGGAGCTCGGGCTTTTCGCCATCCGGTACGAGCAGGACGTCGTCCGCCGTGTAGGGAGACGTGAGAAAACGGCGGATCGAGGGCGGCCGCGCGAGAAGGCGTTCGGTGGCGGCCTCTCGCTTCCACGTCGTGGAGAGCTCCTCGCACATCATGAGGAGCACGCGTATCGAGTCGGCCTCCGTGTAGCGCCCGGGGGTCAGCCGGAGAAGCGCGAACTCGAGCCCCCAGCGGCCCTTGTGCGAGTCGAGAAACGCGTTGATGCCGTCGGTCAGGGCGAGCACGTCCGCCCTCTCGTCCACGGGGAGGAGCGGGACGGCGGCGTCCGCGACGCGCGCGAACCCGTATGTCCGATGGAGGCGGTCCGACGCGAGGGCGGCGGATCCAAACACCTCGGACAGCTCACCGCCCGCGAGACGCCGCTGCAGCTCCATCTGGAAGAGCCGCTCCCGGGCCGTGAGATAGCCCTGCACCCGGTACGCATCCCCGGCATCGGCCGCGGTGATCGTCGCGACGCCGCGGTCGTCGAACGCGACGGAGACTGTTCCGTGCAATCCCGGAATTTTCGGGAATGCGAGATCCGGGAGGCTGCGGAAGACTAAAACACCGAGAGTCGCGCCGGCGACGAGAAGAAGGGCGAGGATCGCCGCGAAGGCGCCCGCGAGCGCACGCTTCATGCGGCGGCGGGGACCATCGACGGCATCAGCCCTTCTTCTTCGGGGCGCCCTGTTTCGCGAGGGGCTCGACCCACATCTCTTCGACGCGGCGCTGCTGGTTCTCGGACATTCCCATACGGTAGCGAAGCCGGATGCCGCACTGGGGTACCAGCCAGGACGACACGCCCGGATCGGACGCCACGGGAGTTCCCTTGCCGTAACGTTCGAGAATGCCCTCGTAGAGCCCCGACGGCGGGTCGAGAAGATAGTGAAGGGCCACGACCTTCGCGTCCATCGCCTCCGACGAATAGGTGACGTCCACCGTCCACGGGCGGCCCTCGGGAGTGTGGTGCACCTTCAGGTCACGAACGACCGTCTTCCTGGAGGGCTCGTGCAGCGCCATACGCTCGAAGGAGAACGCGCGGGTCTGCCCGACCTCGAGGCCGGCGAGCCCGGGACAGGGGGGCGGCGTCGGTTGTGCCGCCGGGGCACTGGACGGCGCGGCGGAACCGGGCCCCGTCTCTTTCGTCTGGACCTGGATCTGCGCGGCGGCCGGAAGCGACGCGAACGCCGCCAGCGAAAGGCTCGTGAAAAGGACAAGGGAAGCTTTCATCGAAACTCCTGAACGGGATGCCCGGCCGTGCCGGCACCGGATCCCTCGAAGACGCGAGGAGCGTGCCAGATCGAAAATCAAAGTGTACCAGCCGGCTCCGTCAGGGGGTCGTCGCGAACTCGAGGAGGACGCGTCTCATCCGTTCGATCCCGTCCATGAAGTAGGGCAGGAGGATGTACTCGTTCTCGTGGTGAATCGTCGACGCCTCGTAGATGCTCACCGCGAACGGAGAAACTCCGTAGACCCTGAGTCCCCGATCGCGGATGAAGGCCGCGGACGTGGCCTGTCCGCTGAGGATGTAGGGCCCGACCGGCGCGTTCTCGGGATCGAGACCGAACACGTCCGCGACGGCACGGTAGGCCTTTCCCTCGGTGGGGCTCGCGACGCAGTCGTGGGTCTCGAGAACGCGGTGGAGCGTGAAGCCCCTCGCGCGGATCCAGCCCTCGAGTTCGGCACGGGCGGACGCGACGGAGCTCCCGGGGAGGAGCGTCCGCACGGCCCGAATCGTGAAACCCTCCGGCGTCTTCTGGATGGAGCCCACGTAAATGCTGTCCTTGAGGAGGGACCTGTAGACCTCCGGAACGTCCTTCCAGGCATCCGCCCCGGGTGCGAGCTTCTCGGCGCCGTCCATCATGTAGCGCCCCCAGACGTCGGAGCGGGACGGCGCGATGAACTTCAGGAACTCGCGAACGGCCGGGACCAGCCGGACGGCCTGCTCGGAATCGCGCAGCTTCAGGAACTCGCGAAAATCCTCGAGCGGCTTCGAGTCCCTCGACACCACATCGACGGACAACACAGCTTTCTGCATCGTCTCGATACCGAAGCGCTCGATGTGGCCGGACTTCACCTCGTTCACGCCCCCTTCGTTGAAGACGTCCGTGACGCCGGCGATGAGGTCCGGACGGTGATCGAGAAGCCATCCGACGCCGAGGTCGTCCCGAAAGGTCTCCTCGCCGGACTCGGCGATGAAGACGACGTCCCGGAGCGGAACGAGCCCGGCACGCGCGAGCGACGCCATCGCGAGGAGATTCGCGACCGTCTGACCCTTCATGTCGAGCGTCCCGCGCCCGTACAGGCGGTCTCGCTCGATGCCGGTCCCGCGCTCAGCGGCGAACGGGGGCTTCGTCCACGCGGCGGCGTTGCCCGCTGGAACGACGTCCACGTGATTGAGGAGCGCGAGCGCGCCGCCGGGCATCCGTCCCCGAAGGCGCGCCACGAGGATCGGGCGCTCCGGGTCGTCACCGGTGATCGTCACGGGAATCCCCTCGCACGCCAGCGTGCGCGCGAGAAATTCGACCGCGGGGCGGGTGATTCCCGGCGGGTTCGAGGTGTCGAAGCGCACGTACTCGGAGAGAAGCCTCACGGCCTCGGTCTTCATCGCGGCGTCCGATTCGATATCGAGACGGCGGATTGCGAGCGGCGCCGAGAGCCGCGAGACGAGGAAGGGGATCGCCCAAAGTGCGAGACCCGCGAAGACGACCGCACCGCCATACAGCGAAAGCCTTCGCTTCGCGTTCCGAGAGATCGTCATGGAATCCGTCGCCGCGCGACGAGGATACCCGCCAGAGAGAGAGCAGCGAGCAGGGAGATCACGGAACCGATCTTCACCCACCGCGTGTCGGGCCGCAAACGCAGGGAATGGCGTCCGGGTGGGACGTCCACTCCCGCGAACCCGAACGCGAGGCGAAAGGCGCTGACCCTTCGGCCGTCGAGGGTCGCGTCCTCGACGGCGTCCCGCAGCCGGTAGAGCATGAGGAACCCGTGTTCGGGCCCCGGGACCTCGACTTCGAGAGTGAGAGCCGAAGGGCGGTCCGCAACCGAGAGAATGCGCCCGACCGAGGGCGCCTCGGAGAGCCCCGGCACCGGCTCGTCGACGTACGCCGTGTCGACGGGAAATCCGTCCTTCAGAAGCCTCCTGAAGACTTCCGGAGCGTTGTCGGACGCCACGAGGCGCGCCGCGAAACGGTACGGCGGCACCGCATCCACGATCCTTTCGAGCGTCGGACCGAAGCGTCCGTCCGCATCCGGGGCGGTGCGCACGACCGCCGCGACACCCGCACCCCGGACGAAGAGCCGCGCGAGCGCGGGTGACTCCGGAACGGCTCGGGCGAGCATCCGCTCCCACTCGTAGGCTTCCATCGGGAGCGAGAGGTCGTAGTCGACCTCGAACTGGTATCCGACGCCGAAGAGGGACGCGTAGGCGGGAAGGAGCGACTGCCGCGCGACGCGCCCCGACACGGCGAGATCGCGCGTGTCATAGACGGGGACCGGGGCGTACAAATCCTGATAAAAGAGGCGCGGCGGAGGCGCGCCTTCGGGTAGCGGAAGGAGCGGGGCGAGGAGCGCGGGGGCGCGCTCGAGCACCGCCGCGTCGTCCATCAGAACGAGGCCCCGCGCGATCCCTTCGCGGTCCGCGAGAACCGCAACCGCGAGAAGAGGCAGCACGATCCTGAGGCCGCGGGGCGAGAGGAAGCGGGTCAGCGCCGACAGGCCGAGTGCGGCGACCCACGCGAAACCGAAGCCGGCGAGGATCAGGTGCCGCTCGGGGTAACGGATCCAGGAGAGAGGCGGGACGAGCCGCGTCGCGATCCCGAAGGCCGGCGTCGCGTCGCCGAGCGCGAGGAGAACGCCGAAGAGAACGAGAATCCAGGCCGCGAACCGACCCGGCCCCCTGACGAAGAGGCCCGCGAGGACGAGAAGCCACGCGACGCGGCCCGGCGTCACCGACGGAAGCCACGGATAGTGCGGAACTCCCGGGGCCCGGGTGGCGACCGTCCAGTCGGCAACGCGGCCGTCCACCGCGAGATCCGGCAGACGCGCCATCTCGAACGGGGTGAGTGCGCCCCCCGCGAACGACCGCCCGAGCTCCGGCGAGCGGCTGCTGCGTGCGGCGGCGACGAAACCCGGAACGACGGAGACCGCGGCGAGCGCGGCGGCCACGAGAGCGCTCGCGAGGAGCGCCCCGACAGGACGGAGCGTCTGGCGGACCCCGCCGCCTTTCTCGCGCGCCACGAAGACGATCGCGATCGCGAGGAAGGCGGCATAGAGGACGAATTCGGGAGCCGTCGCGAGCAGGATGAACGCCGCGACCACCGCCACGGCCGCCGCCGGCCGAATGCCGGGAGACCGCACGAGGTCGAACGTGAAAGCGGCGAACCAGGGCAGCAGCGAGAGAGCGGACAGCGTGGGCGGAAACGGGGCGACGGAAACTGCGATTCCGCCCAGGGTGAAGACGAGGCCCGCGACGGCGGCGGCCTCGCGGGACAGTCCGAGGCGGCGCGAGAACGCCGCGAAACCGGCGAGTGCGAGAGCGAGATGGAGGACGATCCACGCCTTCATCGCGGCTCCGAGCGGAAGGATCAGGAAAAGAGCGTTCGCGGGGTCGAACGGAGCGGCCGAGGGACCGCCGAGGAGCGGGGCTCCTCCCCACCGGAAGCGGTCGATCCACGGCAGCTCTCCCCGCAGGACCGCCTCGGCGAGGTGAGCCTTCAGAGGATAGAAAAAGAAAGGAAGGTCTCGTCCGACGGGAACGCGCGAGCCGAGGAATTCCCGCAACGGAAAGAGCGCGAGGAAAAGCGCGCCGGCGAGAGGAAGCGAGCGGCGGAGCCGGTCGTTCACGCGCGCGTCTCCCGGCGGAACAGGAATCCGAACGCGAGCACCGACGCGAGAGAGAGCGCGCCGCCCGCGAGGAACGCGGGGTTCCGGTAGAAGAAAAGGATCTCGTGGTCACCCCGCGGCACGTCGACCGCCATCTGGAATGCGTCCGCGGGACGGACGGGGATCTCCCGTCCGTCGAGGCGGGCGTGCCAGTTCGGATCGAACGTGCGCCCCACGAAGAGAACGGCCGCGGGGAGATTCACCCGCGCCCGCAGCCTCAGGGCCGAGGAGCGGCGCTCTCCGACGTCGAGCACCCCGGCCCCCGCGGGAAGAAGGGAAAGCTCGCGGCGCGCACCCAGGAGACGCAGGATCCGGTCACCGCCGGATCGGCCGACCTCGACCGCTCCGGCGGGATCGGGAGCCGGAGCCGGCGTTCTCACGACGGTCACGCCGAGAACCCGGAGACGCGCGGCCTTTGCGTCTCCCCACGGGAGAGCGGCCAAAGAGCGCGCGAAGCGCACGGAGGGCGCCGCCGTCATTCGGTCGACGTCGTTCTCCCCTGCGTACCGGAGTCCGAACGCGACGCCGGCCGCCGGATGCAGGGAATCGAATCCTCCGGCCTCGCGGGTGCGCCGTGCGACCGTCGCGGGGTCGTCCGCACCGTCGTCGTAGAAACGACCGGCCCCGGCCTCGGCGCGCACCAGCGCGACCTCGGGAGTCACGCGCCGATAGAGATCGGGCGGGCCTGCGGGGCACGTCCCCGCGACGCGCCTCGCCGCATCCGCGAGGAAAAGAAGAGCAAGGATTGCCGCGAAGAGCGAGACGGGCAGCCGGTTCCGCGAGACGAGCCAGCCGAGTGCGACAACGAGGACGAGAGTCAGACTCCCCAGAAGGAAGAGGGGCCGGAGGAGCGAGGACACGGCCCCCGCCGGAGTGTCGCCCGCGCCCAGCCCCAGCGCCCACAGACCCCTTCTCAGAGAGTCCTCGGCGCCGATCGAAAGAGCGAGAAGCGCGCCGCAAAGGAGAGCCGTGACGACAGCCGCGAGAAGCAAGCTCTTTCGCGCCCTTGCCCGCGATTCGTCCGGGCCGGAAAAAACCAGATCCACTCCCACCGCCGCCGCGGCCGCGAGCGCGAACGTCACGAGCAGCCACCACTTCTCCGGATACCGCAGCACCGGGATCGCCGCCGAGAGAGACGCCACGCCCGGCAGGAAGCGTCCGAACGAGAGGAGCGTCCCCGCGAGCGCGAGAAGAAGAGCCGCCCGGCCGCGCCGGTCCTGGAAGGCCGCTCCCGCGAAGACGAGGGGGAGGAGGCCGAGCGCGAGGTCCCCGAAGTACGGGCTTCCGCCGTCGAACGTGCGCGCACCCCAGTCGGGCCCGCCGTCGCCCTCCGGGTCGCCCGTGAGTCTCGGCTCGAGGAGCGTGAGGACGCGCGAGGGTCGGACCGACCGGAAGAGGGCTCCGTGCTCGGGCCGCATCTCGACGCCGCGCGCGGAGCGCGAGAGCTCGAGAACGGCCGGACAGATCTGGATCGCCGCGAGCCCCGCGCCGAGAACGAACGCGAGGAGCGCGCCCGGGAGCGCTCGGGCCCGAGACTCGCCGGCGCTGGACGCCGTGACGGCCATGAGCGCCACGACCGCCGCGAAGGCAGCCGCGCCCATGAGCGTGACGGCCGGCTCTCCGGCGAGCGCCGAGAGTCCGAAGGCGAGCGCCACGAGCGCGCGGGACCTCCCGCGGCGCGTCGGATCCGGCGCCGCGAGGCGAGGCGCCTCCGCGAGCGCGAACGGGAGAGGGAGAACGGCCGCGCAGGTCGTGAAGTAGAGGGGAAGAGACTGGAAGACTCCCGAGAAGAGGAGTACGAGCGTCCCGCTCGCGCAGGCCGAAGGCGAGAGGCCGAGACGGCGGAGCGCGAAGAAGAACGCGGCGAGAACGAGGGCGAGGCTCGCGAGCGCGAGCGCGGTCGGCGAGAGAAGGAGGAGGAGAGGCGAGAGAGGCCAGAATGCGGCCGCGTTCGGATCCGCCGCGAAGGGCCTTCCGGCCGACATCCATTCGTTCCAGAACGGCAGCTCGCGTGCCGCGAGGGAGCGTGAAAGGACGAGCCTCCACGGGACGAAGAAGAAACCCGCGTCGCGCCGGTACAGCGTGCCGCCCAGGACGAACGGAGCGAAGCGGATCGCGGCCGCCGCCGCGGCCACGGCGGCCGCGACGGACCAAGCCAGGCGATTTCCGCCGGGAAAGGGGCGGCCGTCCTCGGTCCTCACGCGGTTCAGGGCTTCCGCGCGAGCACCAGGAGCGACATCCCGAATGACGGCTCCGTCTTTTCCTCCCCTTTGAGGAGCGGCATGATGTACTTGAAGGCGCCCAGCTGCCTCTTCGGAAGCACGCGCCGCTTCAGCACCCGCGAATTCAGCCACCACCCGAAAACTCCGGGCCGATTGAGGTACCGGACCGATTCCACGGCGAAGCCGGCTCGGGAGACGAGCGTCGCGAGAGCACCCTTCTCGTAGCGGCGGTAGTGGCGGAGGTTCACGTCGAGCGTGCCGTAGAGCGCCGGCAGCGCGGGGACGAGCAGAGCGAGGTGCCCGCCCGGCCGGAGCACCCTCAGGAAGTCGGCGAGCGTGCCGGCGTCGTCCTCGATGTGCTCGAGAACGTTCAGGCACACGATCGTGTCGATGCGTTCGCCCTCGAGGTCGGTGCGGTCCGAGTCCGTGAGCGGGAAGCGGAACGAGGCGACGCGCACGTTGGCCTGCTTCTCGAACCGGTTCAGGAGCTCGCGGACGTAGTGAGGCTCGATGTCCGACGCGACGACGCGCTCCTTGTCCGCGAAAAAGCGCGTCTGGTTACCGACTCCCGACCCCACCTCGAGAACCCGCGCCCCGAGCCACGCCTCGAAACGGTCGTGAATCCATTTGTTGTAGACGGAAAGCTCCCCCATCCGGCGAAGCGTGATCGCGCCGACGTCGCCCTCCGGAGCCTCCCAGCGGAAGTACTTGAGGATTGTCCAGACCGCCTGGAACGCGTCCTTCCAGCCGATCTTCTTCCCCTCCTCGTACGTCCGTCCGTTGTACGAGATCGGGACCTCGTAGATTCTCACGCGCATGCGCGCCACCTTGCACGTGATCTCGGGCTCGATTCCGAATCGCTGCGACCTCAAGTCGAGGCGGTCCACGACTCCGCGCGTCATGACCTTGTAGCAGGTCTCCATGTCGGACAGGTTCAGGTCGGTGAACACGTTGGACATCAGCGTGAGAAAGCGATTCCCGACCGTGTGCCAGAAGTAGAGGACGCGATGACCGTGCGGGCTCCCGAGAAAACGCGACCCGTAAACGACCTCGGCCTTGCCGGACAGGATGGGACCGAGGAGGACCGGGTACTCCTCGGGGTCGTACTCGAGATCGGCGTCCTGGATGACGACGAGGTCGCCCGTCGACGCCCGAATCCCGGCCCAGACCGCCGCCCCCTTGCCCAGGTTCCGCGCCTGGAAAAGAACCCGGATCCCCTTCGTGCCGTCGAGCTCGCGGAGGATGTCGCGCGTCCCGTCCGTCGAGCCGTCGTCGACGATCACGATCTCGCGCTCGATGTCCCCGAGATCCACGGCAAGCACCTGAGTGAGAATCTCGCGAATCGTCCGGCGCTCGTTGTACGCCGGCATCACGATCGACAGCTTCATCGGCCCTTCTCTCCAATGTCGTAGAGAACGATGGAGTATCCCACGCGATCCACCACGGTTCCCCGATCGGAAAGCGCTCGCCGGAGCCGCTCGAGGCCGGCGGCCGCGGCGGGGTCGCCGTGAAACAGGGTCGCCTCGGGGCCGCAGCACACGAGGAAAGACGAGACCGCCCAGAGTCCGGGCCGGACGGGAGTCTCCGCGGGCGCGAACACCGCCGCCCGCGGCGTGTAGTAAGGCACGTCCCCGCCTCCGAAGTACGCGATCGTCGTTTTCGCCTCGTCCCCGCGCGCACGGAGGCGCAGGGCGAGGCGAGCGAGGTCCTGCCCCCAGTCGAGATTCGAGTCGTTCAGCCACGCGGCGCCGTTCGAGGGTCCCCCGACGACCGCGTTGAAGAAGGAAAGCTCGTGGGGATGCACGGAGAGCGTCTCTCCGAGCTGCAGCGCGGCGGCCGCGGCGAGAACCGCACCTGCCCCGCGCACCGGAAGGGTGCGAAAGAGAACGATCACGGCCGCCGCGAGGAGGAGCGGGTACACCGGGAGCATGTGACGAATGCCGATGTTGTAAGACGTCGCCATGCCCGTCAGGAACAGGTAGGCGGGCGGGAGCAGGAGAGCCAGGAGGACGAGGTCGGGCCGGAGCCTCTTCGCGACGGCGGCGACGCCCGCCACGCAGAGGAGCGCGAGGAACGCGAGCGAGCTCTTGACCGCGAACGCGATGAAGAAGTAGTCCCAGAATCCGTCCACGGAGAGCTTGCCGTGAAGGTAGTTCACGCCGCCGCCCGTGCGGTTCTGAACCGCGATCCCCGCGAGGCCCGCCGCGTAGTGGCCCGCCTCCTTCGACACCCGGGAGATCGCGAGGATCCGGTCGATCGTCCCGAAAGGCGCCTGTCGCGAGACGAGGAAAATGCGCACGGCCTTCGCGGCCTCGGGCCCGCTCATGTGGCGCATGGCGACCGCGTAGCTCGAATAGAGGATCAGGGCGGAGATCGCCCCCGCGAGGAGAAGCCCCTGGAGCGCGAGGAGGCTCGGGGCCCGTCCCGCGCGCGCGGCTTCGCGGCGATCCCGCAGCAGGCCAACGAGCGCGAGGATCGCGAGCATCGGGACGAGAAGGACGCAGGAGAATTTCGCGGCGAGGCTCGCGCCAAGTGCGGCGCCGGCCGCGGCCCACAGGCCGAGGGAGTGGCTCTCCAGCGCGCGCACGCCCAGGACGAGCGTTCCGAAGAAGCCAAGGGCCGCCGCGAGGTCCGTGTGGACGATGCCCGCGTGCGCGACGAGATTCGGCTCGAACGCGAGAAGCGCGGCGGTCAGGATTCCCGCGAGGTCTCCAGCCCACGCGCGCACCGCGAAGCCCGCCGCGACGACGAGAACGAAGAAAAGCGCCGCGACGGGCGCCCGCGCGACCGCGAAGAGAGCCTCGGGCGCGAGCGGAGAATGAAAGGTGAAGGGCCGGGGCTGTTCCGTCGACGCCATGGAGAACGGAACCTCCATTTTCGGGGCGCGCGCGCCCGCCGCGCGCAAGAGGAATCCCGAGAAGAGCTTCACGAGCGGTGGATGCTCGAGGTTCGCGTAGTACGTTCCCGAAATCGCGTACTCCGCCGCCGCAAGCGTGTGGAAGGGCTCGTCCATCGTGGGACTGTCCAGCCGGGTGTGGTCGAAAACCAGCGCGACGCCGCACGCGGCCAGCGCGAGCACGGCGAAGAAAAATCTCGGACGACCGAGCGCGGACACCGAAGGATTGTAATGGCGCCCTCGCACCCTAGAATCCCGGGATGCCGATCCAGGGAAAGCGCGTCGCGGTCGTGATGCCCGCCTACAACGCGGAGCGGACGCTGGACAAGACGTTCCACGAGATCCCGAAAGACTGGGTCGACGACATCATCCTCGTGGACGACGCCTCGAAGGACCGCACGGTCGAGGTCGCGCGGGCCCTTCCCGGGGTCCACGTCGTCACGCACGCGAAGAACCGCGGCTACGGCGGCAACCAGAAGACCTGCTACGCCACCGCACTCGCCCGGGGCGCCGACATCTGCGTCATGGTGCACCCCGATCACCAGTACGACGCGACCGTCCTGCCGGACCTGATCGGCCCGATCGCCCGCGGGGACGAAGACGCGATGTTCGGCAGCCGGATGCTCGGCGGGCGGCCGCTCGAGGGCGGGATGCCGAAGTGGAAGTACCTCGCGAACATCTTCCTCACCGCCGTCGAGAACGCCACGTTCTACCTGTACCTTACCGAATACCACTCGGGCCTGCGGGCCTATTCGCGCCAGTATCTCGAGAGCGTGAACCTCGACGCTTTCTCGGACGACTTCGTGTTCGATACCGAGATCATCGCCGCGGGCATGTGGAAAAACATGCGGATCCGCGAGGTTCCGATCGTGACGCGCTACTTCGACGAGGCCTCGCAGATCGACTTCCGAAGGTCCTGCATCTACGGCCTCTCGATCCTCGGGGTGATGGCGCGCTTCAAGGCCCGGAAGTGGGGATGGCGGGACGACCCGATTTTCCCGTGAGCGAGCCGCGCCCTCCGTCCGGCCGCCTGCGCCTCACTCCCGCGGCCCTCGCCGCGCTGGTTCTCGTCGTCACGGCTCTCGTCTCCCACCGGGACCTGATTTCGGGCCGGACGACGCCCGGCTACCGAGACATCGCGACGACCCAGCGGCCGGCGCGCGCCCTCTTCGCCCGCCTCGGCGCCGCGCGTCTCGACCCGAACGCGTCGTTCGGGCAGTCCTACCTCGGCAACCCGAATCTCGTCCTCGCGTATCCCTTCCCCGCAAACCCGCGGTACCTCGGTATCCACCTCCTTCTCCATCTCGGGATCGGGCTCCTCGGAGCGTATTTCTTCCTCCGCACGGAAGTCCGATCCCGGGACGCCGCGCTCGTGGGTGCCATGGCCTTCGGTCTCTCCGGCTACGTCCTTTCCTCCGCCGCGTTTCTGAACGCCACCACCACGATCGCATGGATACCGTGGCTCCTTTTCGCGGTCCAACGCGCGCGGGCCGCGGAGAGCCGCGCCGAACTCGTTCGCGCCGGCGGCCTGTGCCTCGCCGCGTCCTGTCTCCTCGCCCTCGGGGGCGAACCTGCCCTGGCCGCCCTCGCGATCCTCCTCGCCTTCGCGCTCGCGGCACGCGGTCCGGCTCCCGCACGTCGCAGGGCGCTCATGGCGCTTCCCGGGGGCGGCCTCCTCGCGGCGCTCGTCGTCTCCCCGTGGCTTCTCGAGGTCGCTCGCGCCTCCACATTCGCGTCCCGGCGCTCGCGCGGCTTCTCATGGACCGAGTTCGCGGCCGTCGGCTTTCACCCGCTCCGGCTCCTCGAGACGCCCTTTCCTCTCCTTTTCGGGGACCCCACTCACCTCGTGTCCGGAGCGTTCTGGGGATTCGCGGTGACACAGGGCAATCCTCCGTATCACGCGTCCCTCTCGTTCGGAATCGTGCCCCTCGCGCTCGCGCTCGTCTTCGCCTGCTCGGCACGGCGCAACGAGGGGCGCTTCTGGATCCTCGTCGCGGCGCTCTCTCTCGCGGCGTCCCTCACGCCGTGGCTGCCGGGTGCCCGGGCGCTCTACGAGGCCGTGCCCGCCGTTCACGTCCTGCGCTACCCCGTGAAGGCGATCCTCCCCTTCACCCTCGCGCTGTCGGTCCTCGCGGCGCTCTCCGTCGACCGCCTCCTCGTGGAGGGCGCCCTCCCGCGTTTCCGGCGCCGCACCGCGGGCGTCCTCTTCGCGCTTGGCGGCTCGCTCGCCCTTCTCGCGACGTTCTGGCGCCTCGCCCCCGGGCGCGTCTCGCGGCTCCTCCTCTCGGGCTGGGATCCCGCGTGGCAGTCGGACCCTCTCGTCGTTCTCGCCCCCGTCGTCCAGCGTCTGCCCGGCCAGGCGGCGCTCGCCGCAGCCGGCCTCATCGTCCTCGCACTGCTCCTCCTGCGCGGAATCGGCGACCCGCGCGGGGCTCTCTTCCTCTACGGGGCCACCGCGCTCTCGCTTCTCGCGGGGGCGCCCCGCACGATTCCGCGCGTCCCCTCGTCTCTCTACGACGCTCCGTCCCCGCTCGTGGCTCGCGCCGCGGCGCTCGGCGGGCGGGTCTTCGAGCGGGCCGCCAAGGACTTCGACGCGGTGCGCCGGGGCCTCGCGGGCCGCGCCGGCCGCGACGACCTCCTCGACCTCGACTCCGCGCAGACCGGGCAGGGCTGGGCGCTGGCGGGTGCGCCTCACGGGCTTTCGTACGCGTGGGACCCCGACCCGGACGGGAGCTACACGATCCTCACGCGCTACGCCTACGACGTCCTGAGGCAGAGGAGCTGGGATCGGCGCATGAAGTGGCTGCGCGCGGCCGCCGTCCACGCCGTCATCGCCTCGGACGTGCCCGCGGCGACTCCCGGCCTCCTTCCGGTCTTCGTGGAAGCTTCGGTCGGCGTGCCCGTGACGCTCTGGCGCGTGACCGCGCCGCTGCCGGGGGTGCGCCGCTCGAGCCGTGTCATCGCGGCCGGGTCGATCAGCGAGACGGTGGCCGCCTTCGAAAGGGACGACTTCGATCCTTCGAGCGACGTCGTCGTCTACGGGCGCGAGGCTGCGGCCCTCGCGTCGGAGGAGCGCGACCTCCTCGCGTCGGCCCGCACCCTGAAGGACTCGCCGGACCGGCTCGTCGTGGAAACCTCGGGAGCCCGGCCCGCGATCCTCCACGTAGACCGCAGTTACACGCCCCGTGTCCTCGCGAGCGTGGACGGCCGGGCCGTCACGCCCCTCGTCGCCGACCTCCACCTGATCGGGATTCCCGTCCCGAAGGGGACGTCGCGCGTCGTCATCGACCTCGCGCCCTGACAAAAATCGAGCCCTTCAGCCGGGCGCCTCTCGCGGCACGCCTGTCGAGACCCGCGTCGCTCTGCCGGGGAGAGTCGTCCAGGCGAGACGCCGGACGGGAATTTCCTTCCGGTCCGGAGCGCTCTGTCCCGCGGGCGCAGTCGCGAGTCGAATCGTCCTGCAAAGCTCTTCGAAGGTGAGAAAGGCGACCCCGTCACGCTTCCATCCCGAGAGCAGCCTCTCGAACGGAGCGGCGAAAGATGCGGCGCCCTCGATCTCGGTGTGGATCGAGTGGACGTGCAGCACGCCGCTCCGCCCGATCGCGGCACCTCCTCCGGCCGCCCCATCCCTCAGACGCATTCGAAGGAGCTCGCAAGACTTTTCCGCCCGAGTCCCGGGGCCGTCGAGCGGAAGGGCAAGCAGCTCGTCCAGAGTCGGCAGCGTGGACGGAATCTCGAGAACGGCCGACGGCTTGCCGTCCTCGCGCAGCGGGAAGAACGGCTCTCCCCCGCGGGTGTCCGAAGTCGCGACGATCCCGTGAGACTCCTGCACCTCGACGGAGAGGGGCGTCGCCGTCCAGCCGGGCGCCGCCTGGAGCTCGGCCGGTCGTCCGAAGATTTCCCTGAACCTCGCGTGCTCCCTCGCCACGACGAGCTCGATTTCCGGCCGGCCCATGTGCGTGAGGTTGTCGTGCCAGTCGATATGGTCCCACGCGTGGATCCCGACCGCGTGCCCCGCCGCCGCCGCCTCGCGCATCCGCGCGATCGTCTTCGCACGACCTCCGATATCGGGGGCGGGGAGAAGGGTTCCGTAGAGCATCGTCCTGAAACCGTAGGACGCCGCCGGATTCGCCGAGAGGACCTTCTTCACGAAGCCCTTCCGGAAGATCCGCTTGATCGCCTTCCCGCTCGTGTCGGGGCCGAGCGAAAAGAAGAACGTGGCACGGACGCCGTGCTTCGCGAAGAGGTCGACGAGCCGGGGCACGCCCTCGAGGGTCCCGCGGTACGTGTCGACGTCGACCTTGAGAGCGAGGATCCTGGGGGTCATTCTCGGTTCGGTGCCGGAGATCGCCGGGATCTCCCTAGACCGCGGGAGGCTTGCGTCCCTTGAGATAAAAGTCGAGCGTCTTCGCGAGGCCCGTCGCGAAGTCCGTCTTCGGCGTCCACCCGAGGAGCTTCTTCGCCTTCGCGACGGACGGAACCCGCGTCGTGATGTCCTGATACCCCTCGCCGTAATACTCTTTCGAGGAAACCTTCACGATCTTCGTCTTACGGGCGGCGGCGGCGAACTTCGGATATTTCGCGACGGCGGCGATCAAAGCGTGAGCGAGCTCCTCGATCGAGAGGTCGCTCGCCGGGTTTCCGAGGTTGAAGATCTCGCTGTCGGCCCGGCCCTTCGGGTTCTCGAGGATCGT
Source organism: Thermoanaerobaculia bacterium (assembly GCA_038214715.1). Lineage (GTDB taxonomy): Bacteria > Acidobacteriota > Thermoanaerobaculia > UBA5066 > UBA5066 > Fen-183. The sequence continues at coordinate 204,486 of JBBQRP010000001.1, forward strand.
CATGAGGCCGTCGATGCCGTCCTCGATGAACGTGAAGCACCGGCGCTGCGCGCCGCCGTCGACGAGCTTGATGGGAACGCCGTACAGGATGTTGTGGAGGAACTGCGTGAGGACCCGGCTCGAGCCTTCCTTCGGTGCGTCCACGTTGTCGAGGTGGGGCCCGTACCAGTTGAACGGCCGGAAGAGCGTGTACTTCAGGCCTTGCGCCGTGCCCATCGCGGCGATCACCCGGTCGAGAAGCTGTTTCGAGGCCGAGTAGATCCAGCGCGGCTTCGCGATCGGTCCGTACACGAGCGGAGAGCGGTCCTCGTCGAATTCCTTGTCCGGGCACATCCCGTAGACCTCGGACGTCGACGGGAACACGACGCGCGTGCCGTACTTCCCGGCCATCTTGATGATCCGCAGGTTCTCCTCGAAGTCCAGCTCGAACACGGAGAGCGGGTTCTTCACGTAGGTCGCGGGTGTCGCGATCGCGACGAGCGGAAGCACGACGTCCGCCTTCTTCACGTGGTACTCGATCCACTCGCGGTTGATCGAGATGTCGCCCTCGAGGAAACGGAAGCGCTTCTCGGGCAGGAACTCCTCGATTCGGTCGCTCCCGACATCGAGGCCGAAGACCTCCCAGCCGGTTCCCGTGAGGATCCGCCGCGTGAGGGCGTTCCCGATGAAGCCGTTGACGCCGAGAATCAGGACTCTCATGTCTCCCTTTCCCGGGGATTCGCACCCAGTCTACGCGAGAGGAAAGATGCCCGACGGACGGACGAGCCACTCGCGGAAGGCCGCGGCGTCGAGATCCTTGCCGCCTTCGGGGCGCGCTTCCAGGATCTCGAGCGTCGCATCGTCCCCGGCGAACACGATCACCGAACGCTCCGTCAGCTCGACCTTGCCCGGAAACACGTCGTGCCCGCCGTACGGCGAGAGACGGGTCTTCCAGACCGTGACCTTCTTCCCGAATACGTCCGTGAACGCGCCGGGCCACGGCTTCGACACGGCGCGCACGAGGTCGTGGATCTCCTTCGCCGGGTGCGCCCAGTCGATGACCCCGTCCTCGGGCTTGCGGCCCCCGAAGTACGAACCCTTCGAGAGATCGAGCGGGATGCGCGGCGCGTCTCCCGCCTTGAGCCGCGGCAGGGAACGGGCGAGCACGACGGCCGCCGCGTCCGACACGCGGCGCGACACGGCGAGGACGTCGTCGTCGGGGCCGATCGGAACGCGCTCCTGATCCACGAGGTCGCCGGCGTCGGGTTTTTCGGTCATGTAGTGCAGCGACGCGCCGGTCTCGGTCGCGCCCTTGAGGATGGCCCAGTTCACGGGCGACCGGCCTCGGAAGAGGGGCAGGAGCGAGCCGTGCATGTTCAGGGCGCCCCGGCGCGCGAGCGCGAGGATGCGGCCCGGGATCATCTTCCGGAAGTAGAACGAGAACAGGTAGTCGGGCTGGACGGCCCGGATGCGCTCCTCGTCCGCGGGATCCCCGATGTCGTCGACGCGGCGCGGCTCCACCCCGTACTCGCGCGCGAGCTCGGCCACCGAGTCGAACCACCGCTCCTCGCCCGGCACGTCGTCGTGCGTGTAGACGAGCCGCACGCTCTCGCCGGCGTCGAAGAGCGTCTTCAGGCACTTGTATCCCACGTCGCTATACGCGCAGACGACGATTCCGCCCATCAGGCCCCCCACACTTTCCGGATCAGAAAGCGCGGCCGCCCGCGCACCTGCTGGTAGATGCGGCCCACGTACTCGCCGACGATCCCGATGCCCGCCATGAGGACGCCCATCACCACGAACGCGAGCGCGAAGAGCGTGAACACGCCGTCCACCTCGACCCCGACCACGAGCCGGCGCACGAGAAGGAAGACGCCGAAGCCGACGCCCGAGAGGGCCGTGACGAACCCGAAGAGCGAGAACATCTGCAGCGGGACGACGGAGAAGCCGGTCATGAGATCGAAGTTGAGGCGCACGAGCTTGTAGAGAGAATACTTCGACTCCCCCGCCGTGCGTTCCGCGTGCGCCACGGGGATCTCGATCGGCTTGCGGGCGTACTGCTGGGCGAGCGCGGGAATGAACGTCGAGGCTTCGTCGGAGGCCGACATCGCGTCGACGACGTCGCGGTGGTAGCCGCGCAGCATGCACCCGTAGTCGTTCAGCTTCATCCCCGTGATCGCGGCGGTCGTGCGGTTCACGAGCCGGGAAGCGGCGCGCCTGAAGAATGTGTCCTGCCGGCTCTGGCGCACCGTGCCCACCACGTCGTGCCCCGCGTCCATCGCGGCGACGAGCTTCGGGATCTCCTCCGGAGGGTTCTGGAGGTCGGCGTCGAGTGTGATGCAGTACTCGCCGTCCGTCGCCGTGAGGCCCGCGAGGATCGCCATGTGCTGCCCCGCGTTTCGGACGAGCTCGACGACCTTGACGATGCCGGGGTTCTCGCACGCGGCGGCTTTCAGGATCTCGAGCGACCGGTCACGCGAGCCGTCATCCGCGAAGACGACCTCGTAGGGCCGCGAGAGACTCGCGAGGACGGACAGGAGACGCGGGAGGAGGAGCGGCAGGTTCGCCTCCTCGTTGTAGACGGGAACGACGACCGAGACCTTCCTCGGGACGGCCGGCTCGCTCATTTCATCGCCCCCCCTTTCTCGACCGTCGCGAGCCCTTCGCGCACGACGGGCTGGTTCGGGTTCAGCGCGAGCGAGCGCCGGAAGGCGGCCCTCGCCCGCGCGAGATCGCCGAGACACCAGCTCGTCAGGGCGACGAGATTCAGGTTTTCGGGATCTGGCGACGGCCGGCTCGCGAGCTCCTCGAAGATCGGCCGCGCGCCCGCGCAGTCGCCCGTTTCGAACATCGCTTTCCCGAGCGACGCGCGGTAGGAGTCCACCTTCGGGAACGCCGCCACGACCTTTTTCAGGAACGAGACGAGCTGGGGCCGCCGCTCCTTCCCCTTCGGGCCCTCCGCGTACAGCTTCACGCGGCGGTAGACCGTACCCTCGGGGTCGTTGTAGCCGTTCTCGAGGGCGTGGACGAGCGCGTCGTCCGACTCGCCGTACTTGCCGGTCTGGTGGAGAGCCGTCGCGAGATTCATCCAGCCCGTCGCGAATCTAGGATTGACCTCGAGGGCCTTGCGGTACCAGACGACCGCCTCCGCGGGCTTACCGCGGTCCCTGAGGAACGTTCCGACGTTCTGGAACGAGCCGGCGGTCTCGGTTCCGGCGCGGTCCCGGGGCCGCGCGTCGACGGCGGACGCCTCGGCACCGGTGAGGTATCCGAGCGATACGAGCTTTTTCGTGAACTCGTCCGCGGTTTTCTTCTCCTCCACCGCGTCCGTCGCCGGCACGAGCCGCTCGACGGGCGCGGCCTTCGCCCAGGACACGGCGGGAACGGCCGGTGGGCCCGTAAAGCCCGGGACGAGCTTCCCCTCGAACGCGGGGTCCGCCGGGAGCGCGAGAAGCCGGCAGAGAGTCGGCGCGATGTCGAAGACGCTCGCCTTTCCGCGCACACGCGACGGAATGACGCCCGGACCGGCCGCCACGAGGATGCCGGGCGGCTCGTGCCAGAGGAAGGCGGTGTCGAACTGGGTGCCGGATGCGAGCGCGGGACGGTCCGCGCCGTGGCGGAATCCGTGATCGGACGCAAGGATGACAGTCGCCCCATCCTTCTCGGCGCGCTTTACGATCTCGCCGAGCGCGCGGTCCGCCTCGACGTAGATTTCGACGATCCCGTCCTTGTACTTCCTGAAGTCCTCCTCGGAGACTGCCGGCAGCTTGGGGCTCTCGTACCGGCCAAGGACGTGGCCGATCTCGTCCGTGCCCTGGAAATAGACCATGAAGAGGTCGAGGTGCGAGCGGTCGTAGAGCTCGAGCGCGGTCTTCGCGATCGTCCGCGTGACCCCGAGGATCTTCCGGAAACCCGTCACGGGATTCGCAAGGTCCTTCTTCTCCGCGACCGCGGCGTCGAATTCGGCGCGCGTCACGTGGACACCCTTCGCGACGTCGTCGAACACCGGGCTGCCCTCGCGCCGCCCGATCAGGCGGACGCCGTCCGCGAGGCCCTCGGGCCACGTGAGCGCGGGCGATCTCGAGAGCGCTTCGGGGTCGAAAAGGACCGGCGCGGCCCGGTCCGAGACGAGGAAACCGTTCACCTTCTCGGCGGGCCACGTCGCCCACCAGCCGACGACGCCGACGACGAGACCCTTCGCGGACGCGAGGTTCCAGATCGCGGGCACGCGCCGCGAGCGGCCCGAAATCGGGAGGCGCGTCCCTGTCTTCGGGTCGAGCTCCTGGAAATCCGCGACGCCATGGTCCAGCGGCGTGCGGCCCGTGGCGATCGTCGTCCAGATGAGAGGCGACGCCATCGGCTGGTAGGTGTTCAGGTTCCACGTCCGCCCTCTTGCGACGAGCGCCGCGAGGTTTGGGAGCGTCCCCGAGGCGACGAGGGGATCGAGGAGCTTCCAGTCCGCGCCGTCCCAGCCGACGAGGGCGACGCGGGGGCGCTTCGCCGGCGCCACGGGAGTCTTCCCCTTGACGGCCGGAGCGCCGGGCGCGGCCGCAGCCGGAACCCCGGCCGCGAGGGAGAGCGCAAGCGCCGCGAGAAGGGTCACCCTTTTGACGGACGGATTCAATGCGGAGCTCCGAGAGCCTCGATCTCGCGGGCGACCGCGGCGGGATTCGCGCCGAGGCGCGCGGCACGGTCGAGGGCCGCTCGCGCGCCGGTCGAGTCGCCCCGGCAGCGGCGCGTCCTCGCGAGCATGAGCCAGGCGCCGCCGTCCCCGGGAGTCGACACGGACAGGTCTTCGAAGATCGCACGCGCCTCTTCGCACCGCCCCCGGTCGAAGTAGAGGCGCCCGAGCGCGTCCGCGACGACCGGCCTACCGGCGTGGAGCTCCTTCATCGCCTTTTCGAGGAGCGAGAGTCCGGCGGCCTCCTTCTTCTCCTCGATCCGCCGGATGGCGCGGCCGACGATCTGCTCTCCGCCCTCGGCTCCGGCGAGGCTGGCGGCGGCGAGGGCCGCGGAATCCGCCTCGTCCACGCGGCCGAGCTTCTCGAGCGCGTCCGCGAGGTTCGTGCGGAAGGTCGGCGTTTTCGGGTCAGCCGCGATCGCGCGCTCGAAGAAAGGCACGGCATCCTTCACGCGACCGCTCTCGGCGTAGTAGACCCCGATGTTCGAGACGCCGAACGGGGTCATGCGAACCTCGCCGGCCGCCCCCGGCCCGGCGGGAGCGGCCGGACCGGAGGATCCAGAGAGGTATCCGAGGGACACGAGCTTCTTCGTGAACTCCTCGCCCGCCTTCTTTTCGGCCTCGAGGTCGCGCGTGAGAGGCGCCCGCTCGACCTTGAAGGTGCGGTCCCATCTAACTTTCGCCTTCGGCGGTGGGGCCCCCGCGGATAGGAGACCTGGCGGCACGCGCCCCTTCATCCTCTCGTCCGGCGGCAGGCCGAGGAGACGGCAGAGGATAGGCGCCACGTCGAAGACGCTGACGGTCGTGCGCGCGGAGGACTTCGCGGCCCCGGGGCCCGCGAGCACGAAGATCCCGAAGGGTTCGTGCCAGAGGTACGCCGTTTCGGCCTTGAGGGAGGAAAACTCCGAGGGCCGGCTCTCCCCCCACTTGAATCCGTGGTCGGAGACGAGCATCAGGCTCGCCCCGTCGCGCTTCGCGCGCGCCGCGAACTCTCCGAGAATCCGGTCGCATTCTTCGTAGTACAGCGTCACGCCGTCCTTGTACTTCTCGAAGTCGGCCCGCGACACGTTTGGAAGGAGCGGCGGATGGTACCGGCCGAGCACGTGGCCGATCTCGTCCGTGCCCTCGAAGTACACGAGGAGAAGCTCCGGCCTCCTGCGGTCGTAAAGGTCGAGCGCCGTCTTCGCGTACACGCGGGTCGACCCGAGGATCTTCCGGAAGCCGGAAATCGGGTCCTCGAGGCCCTTTCCCGCCCCGGCCGCCGCGTCGAACTCGCCTTTCGTGACGTGGAGGAACTTCGAGACGTCGTCGTAGGACGGCTCGCCTTCCCGGCGTCCCACGAGGCGAACTCCGTCGGCGAGCTCGGGCGGCCACGTAAGGCCGGGAGAACGCGAGAGGATCGTGGCGTCGAAAAGGACCGGGGAGGCGCGGTCGCTCACGAAGAACCCGTTCACGGCCTCCGCGGGCCACGTGGCCCACCAGCCGACGACACCCACCGCAAGGCCGCGCGCCGAGGCCACGTTCCAGATCGCGGGACCGGTACGGGAGCGGCCGGAAACAGGCAGCGACGAGCCGGTCGCGACGTCGAATTCCTGGAAGTCGACGACGCCGTGCTCGGGCGGCGTGAGGCCAGTCGCCATCGTCGTCCAGAGGAGGGGCGAGGCCCGGGGCCGGTACGTTTCGAGCCGCGCCGAGGCTCCTTTCGCGAGGAGCGCCTCGAGGTGCGGGAGGCGGCCCTGCGCGAGAAGCGGGTCGAGGAGGCTCCAGTCGGCTCCGTCCCACCCGACGACGATCACCCTGGGGCGAGCCGCCCGGGAGGCCCCCGGCGCTCCCTGGGACGGGACAGCTCCCAGCACCGCGACGATCAGTGCGGCTCCGGCTTGGAAGGCGTGAAGACGTCGCATCAAAAAAAAGAGGGGAAGCCTTTCGGCTCCCCCTCGAGTCTAACCGGGAAGAGATCTCAGAGAGACCTCAGAACGAAACGCGGGCTCCGACCCGAAGCAGCCGCGGCGCCTGCCAGGCGATGTCGCGGTTGAAATTCGGGTTCTGGGCACGGGCGGTCGTGATCGCTCCGTTCAGCCGCGTCGGGGTCGAGGCGTACAGCGGGTCCGTCTTCGCGATGACCGCACCGGTCGCGTCGACGTGGGCGGCACACCCCGAGGCCGAGTTGCAGAACACCTCGTCACGCGACGTGACGGACTGGACGTTCGTGACGTTGAAGATGTCTAGGACCGGCGTGATCGAGACGCCGCCGAGGCGGATGCCGTACTCGAGGTGAACGTCGGCGGTATACGTGGACGGAAGCTCGTCGAAGCTGCCGCGCGCGATGACGTAGTGCTCTTCGCCGTACCCGGGACGGGCGTAGCTGCGAGCGGACATCGGGCGGCCGGACTGAAACGACGAGTTAAGGCTCGCGACGAGGCCGAAGGGGAACGCGTACGTGCCCGTGAACTTGACCTGGTGGGTCCGGTCGTTCCGAAGGCGGCCGTAGTTGTTCGGGGTGAGGTCGATGTAGTCGAAGTCCGCGTTGATATTCGGGTCCGCCTGGCCCGTCTCACGCGTCTGCGAGAAGTTGCCCGAGTAGTTGCCCTCGAGCTTGGAGTAGATGTAGCTCGCGAGAGCGTAGAAGTTGTTCGAGAAGCGGTGGTTCGCCGTCAGCTCGACGCCGCGATAGTAGCGACTCGGGTTGATCGACGGGCAGTTGCCGTCGAGCACGCCCGTGGTCGCAAAAGAGCCCTGGCACGCCGGGTTCGTCGGATCCTTGATGACCTGGAGCGCGCTGTCGTCGCCCGGGTTGATGAGGGCGCACGTCGTGAGCGCCGACGCGGGCACGTAGGAGCTGAGGTTGACGCGTGAGTCGAGGAGGTCGCACCGGTCTTCGATAACGCGGCCGAGCTTCTTGTAGATGCCCTTCACGCCGAAGGACCAGCCCTTGAACACTTCGTACTCGACGCCGGCGATGGCCTCATCCTGGTACATGCCCTTCAAGTTGTTCTGAAGGAGCTCGCCGCCCTGGAGCGAGATCGTGGATCCGAAGTCCGTAATCGGATTCGGGGTCGAGGAGGGGCCGCCGTACTGATAGGCGAACGCGGTGTACTCGTTGCCGAGGGCGCGCGTCTGAATGTCCTGCGGGATCGTGGAGTAGTAGCGGCCGAAGGACGCATAGATCTTGGACTTGCCGTTGTTCGCGGCGTCCCAAACGATTCCGAGGCGCGGCGACCACTCACCCGTGATCTTGATGGCCGTGTTCCCGTCCGCGTCCGCGAGGCGCTGCTCTTCGTAGCGCACGCCGGCATTGACCGTGAGGTTCTTGAGGACCTTCCACGAATCCTGTCCGAAGATGGCCAGGTTCTTCGTCGTCGGCGGGTTGCTCACGCCCGCAGCGAGCTGCCATGCGGCGCAATCGACGGCGGCCGCGGCCGAAGCCGGCGGACCGAAGTTGCCCGTCTGGAGGTTGCCCGCGGCGTCGTACCGACCCTGGCAGTTGAGGGGAACCGTCGCGAAGTAGCGGTTGTACTCGTACGAGAACGCGCCGGAGGACGTGTAGCCCTGCCGGATGCGCGAGCCGCCCGGGTACTTCTCGTTGAACGTGGAGTTCAGGCTTTCGTACTCGCCGCCGATCTTGAACTCGTGCGCGCCGGCGAAGATCGAACCGGTGATCTTGCCGTCGTCGCGCTTGTACTTCTCGTTGAGGAAGTAGAGCGGGCCCGAGCCCGGCGCGATCTGCGACAGGCCGCCGCGCACGAGAAGGATGCCCTGCGTGTTCTCGAAGGGCGACGTGTTGTCGTTCTTCTCCTGGTGGTGCGCGTACTGCCCGGACAGGAGGAACGACGTGCCGAAGATGCCGTCGTACTTCGCGGAGATGTCCGTGCCGCCCGTGTCGGTCTGCCAGATGACGCCCGAGTCGGGGCCGCGGGTTCCGACCTGGCGGCCGTTGAACGTGCCGGGGTCTCCGAACGCCGAAACCGCGACCGTGTTCGACTCGCCAAGGCGGAACGTGAGCTTGCCGGAGTAGAGCGTCTGGCGCGTTTCGTCCGTGCCGGAGGACGTCGGGAAGGACGCCGCCGATCCGTTCGGGTTGTATACGATGCCCGTGATGCGCGTGAAGTCCTGGTCGCGCGACACGCGGTTCGCGGCGCCGAAGAACCAGAGGCGGTCCTTCATGAAGTAGCCGCCGAGGTCCGCGCCGAAGTCGTAGCGCGTGGGCAGGATGAGCTGGCTCCCACCGATGGCCGTGCGGTCGGCCGGGTGCCCGTCGGACGAGGCGAGGTTCTTGTTGTCGTAATAGCCGAAGGCGTCGCCGTGGAACTCGTTTCCACCGGACTTCGTGACGACATTGATCGTGCCGCCGAGGGCCCGGCCGTACTCGGCTTCGTATCCGCCGGTCTTGACTTCGACTTCCTGCACGAATTCGTTCGTGAGGGACTTGCCCTGGTCGCCGATCTTGATGCCCGTCGTGTTGACGCCGTCGATGATGTACTGGTTCTCGAGGCCGGTCGCCCCGTAGAACGTGATGCCGCCCGAGTTGTCGGTGCCAGCGCCGGGCGCCCCCAACGCGACGGCCGTGAAGTTGCGCGCGAGCGGGAGCCTCGAGATATCCTGCGAGGAGACCGCCAGACCAATCGTGGTCTTCGCCGTGTCGATGACCGGCGCCTCACCCGTGACGACGATCTCTTCCTTGACGGACACGCTCATCGTGATGGGGAGCGTGGACTGCGTGCCGATGGCGACGCGGACGTTGTTCCTCTCGACCTTGCCGAAGCCCGAGAGGGCCGCGGTCACCGAGTAGGTGCCGCCCGGCAGCGCGGGGAAGCGGAAGCGCCCGGACGCGTCCGTGACGGCGGTACGCGTGCCCTGCAGAGCGCTCGACTTGATCTCGACCGAGGCGCCGGGAAGCGGCGCGCCGTTCGTGTCGGAGATCGTGCCCGCGATCTCACCATTGGTCTGGGAATAGGCCACGTTCGCCGTCAGACCGAGGACGGCGAGCGTGAGCACCAGAAACGTGCTCAACCAACGAGATTTCATGTTCAATCTACCTCCTGAAATGAGAAAGATGTGGTGGTTCTCAACTGAAGAAACTACGGAAGAAACTACGGAAGAAACAACGTCGTTCGGGAGGAAACGGAAGCAGCTCCTTTCCCTGTTTGTTTTCTTCTCACGTCGCGGTTGATGGTTGATTTCGCTCATTGATTCTCTCGGCGTCATCCGGCGTTCGGCATCTGTTCCTGACGGCTCCGTCACGTTACCTGAACCCGAGCCTGTGACCAGTCCCACAAAATCAGGTGCAATTACCCTGCCTTCCAGGGATGAAAGCCTACATAGGGTAAGGCACTGTAGTCAAAGGGGCAGAATTTTCGCGGGGGGTCCCGACCGACCGACTCAATCCAACCGTTTGGATTTCGATACCACAGGCCGATTCGAGAGCAACAGGTGCTTTCCGCTTCCCTCCCTCGCGAGAACCTCCGCGGGTGTCGCGGAAAGGGGCGGGCGGGCGAAGGATGCGAGCTGGTCGCGATGGGCCACGGCGAGCACCCGCGCTCGGCCGTTCCAGAGCGCCGCGAACGCGTCGTCACTCGGGAAGAGCGCCTCGACGCCCGCGTGGGAGCGCCCGAAGTCGAGCTCGCTCCACGAGAGGGACGCGACGGGCGTGAGCCGCCGCGAATAGAACGGGAGAACCTCGAGATAGTGCCCCTTCTGGAGGAGAAGATCGTCCGCTTCCAGAATCTCGAGCACGCGCGAGGCGACCGGCCACGGCGTGACCCACCGCGCGGCGCCGGGCAGCACGACGAGGAGGCCCGCCACGAACGCAAGCCACGGAGCCGCGACCCAGGGAACGGGATCGCTCTCGCACCTCGACCCGAAGAGCCGCGGAGAGACGTTCACGAGGAATCCGCCGAAGAGCGCGCCGAGCGCGAGGAGCCCGCTCCTGCCGCTTCCGAACCGCTCGAGGAAACCGGCACCCCAGCCCCAGGCCGCAGCGCCCGCGAAGAGGATTCCGAAGAAGACCGCCGTGACGCGGCGGTCGCCGCGGAACTCCGCGCCCCGCGCCCGCGCCCTTTCGATTCCGAGCGCGAGGAGCACGGACAGCGCGGGCCAGATCGGAAGGACGTACGGGATGAGCTTCGACTTCGACGCCGAGAAAAAGGCGAAGACGAGAATCGCCCAGATCCAGAGGAACGCTTCGGTCGCCCGCGCGCGCCAGGCCCCGCGCGTGAAGCCCGGCCAGGCTTCCCGGAAGCGGCCGAAGAACGCCGTCCACGGAAGAAAGCCCACGACGAGGACGGGAATGAAGTAGACGGCCGGCCCCGTCCGCCGGTGCTCCGTCGTCGCGAACCGCTGGAAGTGCTCGTGGACGAAGTAGAACTGGAGGAAGTCCGGATGGCGAAGAGCCATCGCGACGTGCCACGGGACGGCGAGCGCGAAGAAGAGGAGGAGCGGCCCCGGCGCGAACACGCGCGCGAGCGTCCGCCAGCGGCCCGTCACGAGCGTCCACACGACGATCGCCCCGCCGGGAAGCACGACGCCGACGAGCCCCTTCAGGAGGATCGCGGCCGCCGACGACGCGTGAAACGCATAGAGCGCACGCCGAGAGCGGCGCGCGTCTCCCGCGGCGTCCGCCTCCGCGAACGAGACGAACGCGAACGTCGCCGACGAGAGGGCGAGAGAGAGCATCGGGTCGATGAGCGCGATCCGCGCGAGCGCGACGAGGAGGATCGACGTCGCGAGGATGAGGCCCGCGAGGAGACCGGTCCGCGATCCCCACCGACGCCGCGCGAACGCGACAGCGAGGAGGACCATCGCGACCGCGGCGAGCTTTCCGGGCAGGCGTACCGCGAGCTCGGTCGGGCCGAGGATCGCGAGCGACGCGGCGACGCTCCAGTAGTAGAGAGGTGGCTTCTCGAAGTAGAGGACGCCGTTCAGGCGCGGCGTCACGAAGTCGCCGCTCGCGAGCATCTCTCTCGGGATCTCGGCGTAGCGGCCTTCGTCCGGCTCGAAGAGCGGCACGCGGCCGGGCTCGAAGACGAGGAGCAGGACGGCGAGGAGCAAAAGGACGAGGAGCGTCCGGTCGACGCGCCCGGGCCGGTTCACCGCGCACCCAGGGAGACGCGGCCCGAGAACGTCCAGCGCCGCTCGGGGCGGTAGAGGCCGGCGCCCGGATCCGGGGCAGCGACCTGGAAGCGGCACGCGCCGCGCCAGTAGTCGTACGGCGTCTCGCGCCTGGAGTGGACGGCCACGTCCACGAGAAACGTCCCGCTCCCGAGATCGAGGCGGGGCAGCGTCACGCGCGCCGTCGCCGGACCGTCGAGGCGGGAGGGCACGAAACCGTCGATCTCCGTGTTCGTCCCGTGAACGCAGACGTCGTCCGGCGTGAAGATCGCGACGCCGAAGACGAAGTCGGCGGTGGGAACGCGCGGCTCGACGTCGATCTCGATCGTCACGGATTCCCCCGAACGGAACGCGTAGCGCTCGGCGCCCGCGGCGTCGAGCAGCCTGCAGCCCGTGATGAAAACGTCGCGGTTCCCCCAGCGGCGAAGAGGAATTTTTTGCTCCGGAGGTCCCTCCACGCGGCGCTGCACTTCCTGCGCTGGAGAAGCGTCGGGCAAGGCTGGATTTTCTTCGATGGGTGCATGGGCGGAGGCGCGCTCGACACCCACACCGGCACCAAGAGCCTCGGAGCCCTTTACCCCTTCCAAGAAATGCGCCGAATCGGCCTTCGGCGCCGCAACCTCGACGCGCTCCGCCGGCGCCTGAGCGCTCTTCAGCAAAATTTCCTGGTCCCTCCGATGCTCCGTCGCGAGCCGCGCGCCCTCCCCCGCGGCCACGTCGAGCCGGTAGGCCGCGAGCATCTCCCGGGGATCGCCGAGGCCCTTCACGCGGCCCTTCTCGAGGTAGAGCACGCGGTCGCAGAGCTCCTCCACGAGGACGAGCGAGTGCGACACGAAGAAGATCGTCTTGCCGCGCCGGGAGAATTCCGCGATCGTGTCGAGACAGCGGTGCGCGAACGCCTCGTCGCCGACGGCGAGCACTTCGTCCACGACGAGGATGTCGGGGTCGACGTGGACCGCCACCGCGAACCCCAGCCGCACGTACATTCCCGACGAGTACGTCTTCACGGGCTCGTCGATGAAGGCCTCGAGGCCCGAGAACGCGACGATCTCGGGGAGCTTCCGCTCGATCTCCTTGCGCGTGAGCCCAAGCATCACGCCGTTGATGACGACGTTTTCGCGCCCCGAGATCTCCGGATGGAAGCCCGCGCCGAGCTCGATGAGCGCCGACACCTTCCCGTCCACGGCGAGCGAGCCCGATGTCGGCTTGAAGAGACCCGCGACGAGCTTGAGGAGCGTCGACTTGCCGCTCCCGTTCGGCCCGACGACGCCAAAGGTCTCTCCGCGTGCAACGGTGAAGGAGACGTCCGAGAGGGCCGCCACCACTTCGGAAGGGGCAAGCGCCGCGCCGAGAGAACGCCCAAGAAGCGCCGACTTCAGCGTCCCGAACGCTCGGGTGCGGCCCCACTTCCGATACGCCTTCGAGAGGTGCGTCGCGGTGACGGCGGGAGCGGCGCCGCTCACACCGCCTCCGGATACGAATCGCGCAACCGGTCGAAGAGCGCATACCCCGCGAGGAACGCCACCGACGCGATCACGAGAAGGGCGCCCCAGCGGGACGGCTCGATCCAACGGCTGTAGAAGAGAGCGTCGCGCCAGGCGTCGAAGAGAGGAGCCGCCGGATTCAGGACGAGGAGCGCGCGCACGCGCTCCTGTTTGACGTCGGAGAGCGCGTAGAGGACGGGCGTCGCGAAGAACCAGAGGGACAGAGCGGTCGCGAGGAGGTCCTTCACGTCGCGAAAGTGCACCGTGAGCGCCGCGAGAAAGAGTCCGATTCCCGCGAGAAACACGCCTTCGAGGACGAAAAGGGGAATCGCCTGAACGAGAGGCCAGCCGACCGGGACCGTCCTTCCGAAAACGCCGAAGGAGCCGAGGACGAGACCCGCGAGCAGCACGGGCACGGCGAAGATGAAGTGGACTCCCTGCGCCACGACCGCCACGAGCGGGAGGACCTCGGCCGGGAAGAGGATCTTCCGGAGCAGCGCGCCATGCGTCGTGAGCGAGGAGGCCGCGTCCGTGAGCGCCGAGGAGAGCCAGTTCCAGGGGAGAAGCCCCGAGAAGAGAAAAAGGGCGTAGGGCGAGGTCGAAGCGCCCCGGCCCTGGAAGATGACCGCGAAGACGAACGCGTAGACCGCGAGCATGAGGAGAGGATTGAGGAGGGACCAGAAGAATCCCAGGACGCTTCCCCGGTAGCGCGCCTTCAGCTCCCGCGCCACGAGAACGTAGAAAAGCGCGCGATGGCGCCAGAGGCCGGCGAGGTTCTTCAGCACGCGGCGTCCATCCCGACGCGCGCATCATACGTAGGATGAGCGTGATGGGCGCGCGCGTGATCGCGGACTCCGTGACGAAGTCCTACGGAGACGGGCGCGGCGGAGAGGGAGTCGACGCGCTCCTCGGAGTCTCCCTGACGCTCGAACCCGGCAGCTTCACGGCGCTCCTTGGCCCTTCGGGCTGCGGCAAGTCGACGCTCCTGAACCTCCTCGGGGCGCTCGACCGCCCGACGGGCGGACGCATCCTCGTCGACGGGCGCGATCTCGCGTCGCTGTCGGAGGACGCGCGGGACACGTACAGGAGAAAGACGGCCGCCACGATCTTCCAGTTTTTCAATCTCCTGCCGACGATGACGGCCCTCGAGAACGTCGCGCTTCCACTCCTTCTCGACGGCGTGCCGCCCCCCGAGGCCGACGCCCGCGCCGCGCGAGGCCTCCGGGAGCTGGGGCTCGAAGACAGGGAACGGGCGTACCCCTACGAGCTCTCCGGTGGTCAGATGCAGCGCGTCGCCGTCGCGCGGGCGCTCGCGAACGAGCCCGTGCTCCTCCTCGCCGACGAGCCGACCGGCAACCTCGACTCGAAGACCGGCGAGCACGTGCTGTCCCTCGTCACGGGTCTCGTGGCGGAGCGCGGCATCACCGTCGTGATGGCCACGCACTCGACCGAGGCCGCGGCCCGCGCGTCGCGCGTCGTGCGCCTCCGCGACGGACAGCTCCAGCCGTGACGGCGCGTCCCCCGGGGTTTCGCCCGCTCTTCTCTCCTCTCGTGCTCCGGCCGGCCCTGAAGGACCGCCTCCGCTTCTTTCTCACGATCTCCGGAATTGCCGTGGGCGTGGCGACGGTAGCCGCGATCCGCCTCGCGAACGCGTCCGTCCTCTCCTCCTTCTCGGACACCGTCGACTTCGTCGCGGGCAGGGCCGGCGTCACGATCCTCGCGGACGGTCCCGGCATCCCGGAGGGAACGCTCGAGCGGCTCTCGTGGGTGAGGCGCTCCGGCGCGACGCTCGTGCCCGCGATCTCCGAAACGGCCGCCGCCGGCGCCGCGGATGGCGAGGTCGTCGAAGTGCTCGGCATCGATCCGCTCGCGGACGCGGCGGCACGGGAGTATTCGTTTGCTGAAGAAGAGAAAGGAAAGAAAAAGAAAGATTTCCTGGAATCCTCCGGTCTCTTTTCCATATTCGAAGCAAATTCTCTTCTCGTCACGAGCGCATTCGCCGCACGACACGGGCTGCACGTCGGCTCGGCCTTGCCCCTCGTGACGAACGGAGTCGAGCGCGTGTTCCACGTCGCGGCGATCCTCCGCCCGCGTGGCGCGGCGCGCGCGGCGTCGGGCTCGATCGTCTTCATGGACCTCGGGTCCGCCCAGGAAGCGTTCGGAAGGATCGGCCGCCTCGACCGTATCGACGTCGTGCTCCCGGAAGGACTCTCCGAGGAGGCGCGGGCGCGCTTCGAGGAGGAGATCCGCGCGTCCCTCCCTCCGGGCACGACCGCCGGCCGTCCCGAGAGGCGTACGGAGACCGTCGACCGCCTCGTGCGCGCGTTCCGCGTGAACCTCTCGGCGCTCGGACTCATCGCGCTCCTTGTGGGGATGTACTTCGTCTACAACACGCTCTCGATCTCCGTGCTGAGGCGGCGTACGGACATCGGGACCGTCCGCGCGCTCGGCGCTTCGCGGCGCTCCGTCTTCGCGGTGTTTCTCACCGAGGGCCTCGCCCTCGGGGCCCTCGGCAGCGCCCTTGGCGTGGGCCTCGGCCTCGTTCTGGCGAACGCCGCGCTCCTTCTCGTGGGCGGCACCGCGACCGAGCTCTACGTCCCATCGGCGCATCCCTCCCTGCATGTCGATCCCTTCGTCCTTCTCTTCGCGTTCGGTCTCGGCGTCGCATCGTCCGTCCTGTCGGCTCTCGCCCCGGCGCTCGAAGCCTCCTCCGTGGACCCCGCCTCCACGATGCGCCACGGGTCCGTCGAGGCTATCCGCCGAAGGCGCACGCGGCCTCTCGCGCTCACCGGCCTCGTCCTCCTCGTCCTCGCGTTCCTCGCGACGCGGCCCGGCCCGGTCCACGGGCTTCCGCTCTTCGGCTTCCTGTCGGTCTTCCTGATCGTGTCCGGCGTTTCGCTGCTCGCCCCCGCGGCGGTCACGTTCGCGGCCGCTCGCCTGGACGGGCCCGCCCTCCGGTTCTTCGGCGTCGAGGCGCGGCTCGCGCGCGCGAACCTCACGGGCAGCCTCTCGCGCACCTCCGTCGCCGTCGCCGCCCTCACGATGGCGCTCGCGATGATGGTCTCCATCGCGGTGATGGTGGGTTCGTTCCGGACGACCGTTGCGACCTGGGTCTCGCAGACCCTCTCGTCGGACCTCTTCCTGTCTCCCGCGAGCGGACGCTCGGGCGCGTCTTTCGGGAGGATCCCCGACGAGGCGATCGAGATCGTGCGCGGCGTCCCCGGAGTGGACGAGGTCGATCCCTATCTCGCATTCGGCGCGACCCGGGACGGAATTCCGTTCACGATCGGCTCCGGTCTCTTCGCCTTCATCGCGAAGCACGGGAACCTGCCTCTCGTGGACGGCCGCGATACGCGCGAGGTCTTCGCGGGAGCTCTCGGGCGGGACGAGGCGATGGTCTCCGAGCCTTACGCCGAGAAGTTCCGCGTGAAGACGGGCGACTTCGTCGCCCTTCCGACGGACCGGGGTCCCGTGGACGTCCGGGTCGCCGGGATCTACACGGACTATTCGAACGACCGGGGCACCGTGACGCTCGACCGCGCGCACTTCCAAAGGCTCTGGCCGCTGACGGGCGCCGTGACTCTGGCCGTCACGCTGAAGGAGGGCATTTCGCCCGAGGAGGGCGCGCGGCGGGTTACGGCGGCGCTTCAGGGCCGTTACGTGCTCCGGGTGCGCACGAACGCGACGCTCCGGAGGCTCGTCCTCCGGATCTTCGACAGGACGTTCGCCGTGACGTACGCGCTCGAGGCGGTCGCCCTCGCGGTCGCCGTGCTCGGGATCCTGAACACGCTGACGGCGCTCGTCCTCGAGAGGCGGCGGGAGATCGGCTTGCTGAGAGTCCTCGGCGCGTCCGCCGCCCAGGTCCGTCGCGCCGTTCGGTACGAGGCCGCCGCGATCGGAGGAATCGGCACGGCCCTCGGGGCGCTTTCGGGGGGCGCGATGTCGCTCGTCCTCGTCCACGTCATCAACCGTCAGTCGTTCGGCTGGACGATCTCGATGCACACACCGTGGGGATTCCTCGCGGCCGCGCTCTCGCTCGTGCTCCTCGCGACTCTCGCCGCGGCCTCGCGGCCCGCGGGGCTCGCGGCGGCGACGGACGTCGCCGCCGCGCTGAAAGAAGAATGAGAGTGAAGAGAGAGAAAGATGAAAAGAAAAAGATTTCTTAGAAGGGTAAGAGGGCAGGCGGCGCACGGCGCGGGACACTCATGCGCGCCTTTGCTTCGCTGTAGGTTGCTGGCGTCGCTTCTCTTGGTGGCCGGGGCGCTCGCCCTCTTCCCCATCGAAGAAATATTCGCGTCCGATTCGCGCATCGACAGCACGAAGACGAACGGCCGTTTTCTCCCTCTCGATCCGAAGCAAAAAATGTCTTTCCCCCGCGACCACGGCTCGCACGACGACGCGCGCGTGGAGTGGTGGTACGTCACGGGACAGCTCGACACGCCGTCCGGAAAGAGGCTCGGCTACCAGCTGACGTTCTTCCGGACCGGCGTCGAGGACGCTCCGCGCTCGGCGCGCACGTCCGCGTTCGCGGCGCGGGATCTCTTTCTCGCGCACTTCGCCCGGACGGACGCGGCGGCGGGCACGTTCCGGTTCGCCGAGCGCGCTCACCGCACGGGCGTCGGTGCGGCGTTCGCGCGCGAGGACCGCCTCGACGTCGCGAACGAGAGCTGGCGGCTCGAGGAAGTCGGCGGACGACTCGTCCTCTTCGCGTCCGACGGCGGTGACGAGATCTCACTCGTCCTGACCCCCGTGAAGCCGCCCGTCCTCCACGGCGACGGCGGGCTTTCCCGCAAGGGCTCCGAGGAAGGAGCCGTGAGCCGGTACGTGAGCCTGACGCGGCTCCAGTCGGAGGGCTGGTGGACGTCCTCGGGGAAGAGCGAGCCGGTGACGGGCCTTTCGTGGTTCGATCACGAATGGGGCTCGGGATCGATCGGACGGGATATGGCCGGGTGGGACTGGTTCGCGCTGCATCTCCTCGACGGGCGGGACGTGATGCTCTACCGCATGCGCGCGAAGGACGGGAAGGCCTCTCCATTCTCGTCGGGCACGATCGTCGGGAAGGACGGAACGTCGCGGCCTCTCACCCGCGACGACTTTACGATCGAGGAGACCTCGCGCTGGGAAAGTCCGGTGAGCGGCGGAACGTACCCCGCGCGCTGGACGCTACGGATCCCCCGGGCCTCGATCGCCGTCGACGTCACGCCCCTCGTCCCGGGCCAGGAGCTCGTCACGGAGAAGTCCACGCGCGTGACGTACTGGGAGGGAGCCTGCGACGTCCGCGAAGCCGGAACGGCCGTGCCCGCCGGCCGCGCGTACGTCGAGATGACGGGCTACGCCGGCGCGGGGGCGCTCGGCGTCTTCCGCTGACGCGACGGGCTCCCGGCGCCGTCCGAGAGCCAACCGCCGCGAAAACCGGCCCGCGCAAGACCGGTCCGGAGCTCCTTCGTCCGTTTCATCAGGTCCCAGACGAAACCCGTTCGCGCGTTCTCGATCATCGCCACGATCGGCCCCTGATCGAGGCCGAGGTGGTCGGGCGCGACCCACGTGCCGCGCCCGTCGCGGCAGCTCGGGTTGAAGCTGCACAGGAAGCCGTACTCTCCCCGCAGATCCGGATACCGCGCCTCCATGTGCCTGAGGGTCTCGACCACGATGTCCGGCGCGAACGGGAGAGACGAGGCGACGGCCCACGGCGACAGCGTCCCGTCGTCCGGCCCGTCGGGAACGCCGCGGGCCGCATAGCCGAGGAACCTCGCGCCGCGCCCGGTTCGCGCTTCCATGCCCGGTCCGTCGCTCGCCGTGATGCCCCATCCCTTCGGACCGTATCCTCGGAAGCCGCGGGGATTTGCCGCCGCGTAGGCCTGGTGCACGAGCGTCATCCTGCGGCTGTTCTCGAAGTAGTCCCAGCCGCGGGGTGTCAGATCCCGATCCCGAAGTCCCCGGAAGTCGACCCAGACATGCGGAAGCTGGTGCGTGAAGAGCGGCCCGCAGTGGAGGACATCCATTCCGTAGAGCCGCCGAAACCGGAACGTGGACGCGAACGCGCGGAAGCTCGCCCGCGGCAGCGGATGCGTGGGCGATCCGAGGGCGAGGAGATACAGGAGGAGCGATTCGTCGTACCCGCGGTAACACGACGGGAGGAAGCCGCTCTCGGGCGTCCACCCCTGAGAGACGACGCGCCCGCCCGCGAGCGCCCACGTCCAGTCGGCGCGCCGGAAGAGCGCCCGGCCGAGAGCGCGAATTTCGCGCTCTCGTGGAGTCCGGCGCTCGAAGAACGCGACGCACGCGAGAACCCCGGCGAGAAGAATCGCCGAATCCATCGTGGACAGCTCGCAGCGGAGCGCCCGTCGCCCCGTGCGCATGTCGAGGAAGTGGTAGTAGAGCCCGCGGAAACCCGTCGCGTCCTCCTCCGTCCCCTGCGCGCTCCGCGCGAAGAAACGCAGTGTCGTGAGCACGCGCTCGGCAGCTTCCTCGCGCGTGAGCCAGCCATGGAGCACGCCGACCGGATAGCACGTGAGGGCGAGGCCGACGGCCGCGACGCTCGCGGGAGACCCCTCGCGGCTCCGGTCGCGGACGAGACCGTTCCCGGCGTTCGTCTCGTAGATGAAATAGCGGAACGTGTGCCGCTGAAGCTCGCCGAGGTCGTCGTGATCGGGAGCGTTCATGGAGCCGTCATGCGAGCGCGGCGGCGGCACTCTGAAGGGCCTCGGCCAGGGTCGGGTGGATGAAGACCGCGTCGCGAAGCGCCGAGATGCGCGCTCCCGCATTCATCAGGGCGACGAAGACGTGGACGAGCTCGGCGCCTTCGTCGGCCAGGACGGTCGCCCCGACGATCCTCTTCGTCTTCGGATCGACGAGAATCTTCACGAAGCCCTCGGGCTCTCCGATCTCCCGCGCTTTGCCGTTCTTCGACATCGAGAAACGGCCGACGAGGACACGGATGCGGTGGCGGCGGGCTTCCTCCTCGGAGAGTCCGACGCGCCCGAGCTGCGGGTCCGTATAGACCGCCCACGGCACGATGCGCTCCGTCGTGTGCGATCCGTCTTCGAGGAGCTGCGACTTCAGCACGCGGAAGTCGTCCCACGCCGTGTGCGTGAACATCGGACCGCCGCGGATGTCCCCCGCGGCCCAGACGCCCCGCACGCGCGTGCGGAGCCGCCGGTCGACCCGGAGCGTGCCGTCCTTCTCCCGCTTCAGCCCGATGCGCGAGAGGCCGAGATCGTCCGTGTTCGGGCGCCTTCCGGCCGCGAGGAAGACGTGCGACGCCGCCAGGGTCCGCCGCTGGCCCCCTTCGCGGAACGTCACCGTCACACCGCCGCGCGCCTTCGCAACCCGCGACACGGACGCGCCGAGGCGGCAGGTGATTCCTTCGCACTCGAGAAAGCCGCGGAGCGCCCGGGAAACCTCCTCGTCTTCCCGGTCCGCGAGGCGGGCTCCCCTCTCGAGCACCGTCACGCGGCTGCCCATGCGGCGGTAGAACTGCGACATCTCGAGACCCACGTAGCTGCCGCCGATGACGACGACGTGCGCGGGAAGCGCCGGGCGGTCGAGCCAGTTCCCGGCGTGCAGGTAGTCGACGCTCTCGAGCCCGAGCCCGCGGGGCACGCGCGTGCGGGTCCCCGTGTCGAGGACGACCTGCCGCGCGAGAACGACGCGTCGCCCGATCCCAACGCGGAAGAGACGGCCTTCCCGGCCCAGGAAGCGGGCGTGGCCGTGCACGTACGCGGGATTTCCCCCGTGCACGTGGACGAGCGACTCACGGAGCGCGATGCGCGACTGCGCCGCGATGCCGCGGGCTCGCGAGAGAACCGCGTCGAAGTCGACGTTCATGCGCGGGACGCGGATACCGAATTCTCCGGCGCGCCGGGCGAGCTGGGCCACGCGCGCCGACGCGATCGCCGCCTTCGTGGGCGTGCAGCCGAAGTTCACGCAGGAACCGCCGGGATCCTTCCGCTCGACGAGCGTCACACGCCAGGATTTCCGGGCAAGGGCGTGGGCGAGCGGAATGCCCGCCTGGCCGGCTCCGATGATCAGGAGATCGACCGGGCCGCCCGGAGCCGCGGGCGCATGGGGTTTCATCGATCCTCCGCCGCGAGCCGGCTCCGCCGCACGCCGTACACGAAGTAGACGACGAGTCCGACCGCGAGCCAGATCCCGAAACGCAGCCACGTGACGGCGGGAAGGCCGGCCATGAGAACGAGACACATGAGGATGCCGAGGACGGGCGTCACGGGCGAGAACGGCACGCGGAATTTCCGCGGCCGCTCCGGCTCGCGGACCCGAAGGATGAGGATTCCGATGCAGACGAGCACGAACGCGAAGAGGGTGCCGATGTTCGTGAGCTGGACGACCTCGTCGATGTTCGCGACGGCGGCGAAAAACGCGACGAAGACTCCCGTGAGGATCGTCGTCACGTAGGGCGTCCGGTACTTCGGATGGATCTTCCCGAACCACGGGCCGAGGAGGCCGTCGCGCGACATCGCCATGAGAATGCGCGGCTGGCCGAGCTGGAAGACGAGGAGAACGGACGTCATCGCGACGACCGCTCCGAACGCGAGGATGCCCGCGGCCCAGCCCTGGTTTACGTAGGTGAGCGCCGCCGCGAGGGGGTCGGCGACGCCGCCGAGCTTCGCGAACGGGATCATTCCCGTCAGGACGAGGGCAGCCGCGAGATAGAGAACCGTGCAGATCGCGAGAGAGCCGAGGATTCCGCGCGGCATGTCCCGGCCCGGGTTCTCGCACTCCTCGGCGGCGGTCGAGATCGCGTCGAAGCCGATGTACGCGAAGAAGATGAGGGACGCTCCCGTCCACACCCCGTGCGCGCCTCCGGGAAAGAAGGGATGCCAGTTCGCCGGCTTCACCCACATCGCGCCCACGACGATGAAGAAAAGGAGCGTCAGGAGCTTCAGGACGACGATCACGTTGTTGAAGCGGACAGACTCCTTGACGCCGATGACGAGAATCCAGGTGATCGCGGCCGTGATGACGACCGCGAGGAGGTTGCAGACGATCGGGAAGCCCGCGAGAACGGGATGATGAAGGTGCGCCTCGTAGGCGAGCGCGTACTCGGGTCCGAGGCTCGCGACGCCGGATTCCGCGGCCGCTTTCGCCGCGAGGACCGTCGAGCGGTAGTCCGTCGAAATCCACGCGGGGATCTGCACACCGAAGCCGAGCATGAGCTGCCGGAAGTAGGCGGCCCACGAGATTGCGACGGCGATGTTCCCGACGGCGTACTCGATGATGAGGTCCCATCCGATGATCCACGCGACGAGCTCGCCGAGCGTGGCGTAGCTGTAGGTGTACGCCGAGCCCGCGACGGGCACGAGGCTCGCGAACTCCGCGTAACACAGGGCGCAGAAGCCGCACGCGACGGCAGTGAGGAGGATCGAGACGGTGACCCCGGGCCCCGCGGGCGGAGCCCCCGTGCCCCCGGAAGTCGCGCTCCCGAGCGTGGCGAAGATTCCTGCACCGATGATGGCGCCGATCCCGAGGGCCATCAGGTCGACCCAGTTGAGCGTCTTTCGGAGACCGTTGGCCTCGTCGCCGCCTTCGGCGATCAGGGCGTCGAGCGGCTTGCGCCGGAAGAGCGACGGCATTCGGCCTCCTCGGTGGAATTGGGAAGACGGGACTCTCCGAGTCTAAGCCGTCGGGACTCCCTCGATCCGGCCGGGCAGCTCGGCGAGCGACGAGATGGCCTCGACGTCCTTCGGGCTCCGGCCCGCGCGGTCGACGAGGAGCGCCCGGAGTCCGGCAGACCGGGCGCCGTGGTAATCGTCCGCGAGGGAATCTCCGACGTGGAGCACGGCCCCGGGCTCGACCCCTGCCAGCCGGACGGCTTCCTCGAAGATTCTCCGGTCGGGCTTGCTCGCCCCGAACACGGCCGAAACGACGACGTGGTCGAACGACTCGAGGACACCGAGACGCCCAAGGAGAGCGGGCAGGCTCGAATCCCAGTTCGACACGACGACGAGCCCGATTCCGCGCGCGCGCAAGTCGGAGAGGACCGTCGGCACCTCCGGGTAGAGCGTCCAGTGGAGCTCCTCGCGAAAGTGCGAGATGAGATGGGCGAGAAGAGGCTCGGGCATCTCGCCCCCTCCGACGCGCTGGTACACGGCCCCGACGAACCGCCGCCAGAACCCCGGCTCGCCGCCGGGCCCTTTCCAGCGTTCTTCCCCCCGCTCCCGCGCCGCGTCCACCTCCCGCCACGTCGCGTGCACCGCGCCGTGCACGTCCTCCGCGGTCGCGTGAACTCCGTGCCGCGCGAACGCGTCACGGTAGACGTGATCGACCGGCGGGTCCGCGGCGAGGAGGGTGTCGCCCGCGTCGAGAAAGACCGCGCGGATGTCTTTCAAGAGCCGGCGCGAGCCGTATGCGTCGACGGACTCACGGCATCACCTGACCGCCGTCTATCACGATGGACTGACCCGTGACGTTTTTCGCGTCGGGCGAAGCGAGGTACGCGACGAGGCCCGCCACCTCCGGCGGCGAGAGGACTTCACCCAGGGGGGCCATCCGGCCGGCGAACGCGAAGGCTTCCTCGACGTTCTTCTGCATCGCCTTCCCCATCCGCACGATTCCGGAGCGCCCCATGTCCGTATCCACCCAGCCCGGGCAGACGGCGTTGACCGTGATCTTGCGAGGGGCGAGCTCGAGCGCGAGAGAGCGCGTGAGGCCGATGATCCCGTGTTTGGACGCGCTGTAGGCGGCCATGCCCGCCACGCCGAACCGGCCCGTGACGGACGAGAGATTCACGATCCGGGCGCCGTCCGGAAGAAAGGGGCGTGCCGCGCGGCAGACGCGCCACGTGCCCGTGAGGTTCACGTCCAGGATCTTCGCCCAGGCTTCGTCCGAACGGACGTCGCCGTCGAGGGGTGACGGGCCGCCGATGCCCGCGTTGTTCACGAGAATGTCGAGCCGGCGGTCCGGCCGCGCTGCCCGCTCGACGCCGGTCGCGACGGACGCGGCGTCCACGACGTCGAGAAGGACGACCTGGGCAGAGCCGCCCGCCTGCGCGATCTCGGCGGCCACCGCCGCGCCGTCGCTCTCCCTGCGCGCCCCGACAGCCACGTGCGCGCCCTCGGCCGCGAGCCGGAGCGCGATCGCCCGGCCGATTCCCTTTCCCGCACCCGTCACGAGCGCCGTCTTCCCCTGGAGACGTCCTTCGGCCATGTGTCCTCCGGCGGGAGATTCTACGGGCTTCGCACCTGTAAGATCGCCGCGTGAGAGTCGAAGTTCTCCTGTTCGCTTCGATCAAGGACGCCGTAGGGCCGTCGATCGCGATCGACGTGGACGAGCCCGCGACCGTTACGACGCTCCGCCGCGCCCTCGAGGCCGCGCACCCAGTCCTCGCGCGCTTCGGCACGCGCGCGAAGCTCGCGATCAACGAGACGTGGGCGAAAGAGACGGACTCCCTCTCTCCCGGCGACACGGTCGCGCTCCTGCCGCCCGTCGCCGGCGGCTGAGCACCCGGCCGGTCAGGAAGTCCCGAACACCGTGAGGCCGCAGGCGCGGGCCGCCCGAGCCTGCGCGAGGTCGTGCGTCACGAACGAAACAGGTCCGGCCTCGACTTCCTGCCAGAGCAGCGCCGTCGTGAGATGGATGGCGTCGAGTGTTCCCAGAATCGTCGGAAGGGGTTGCGCCGCGCGCTCGAGAACCGGCGGCGTGACCTCCACGAGGACGAAGCTGGCGAGCAGGCGAAAACACGCCTCCCGCCGCCGGACGATCTCGTCGTCCGAGAGGCCTTCTTCGAGGCGGAGGCGGTCCAGCGTTCGGAGGCATTCCACCCGCGTCAGGGCGCTCGTGATCGATTGACCGGGCATGTCCGAACCGGAAAGCGCGCCTCGCTGCCCCAGGACCGCCCGCAGGACGACAGAAGAATCGACGTACCGGATCACCGGGTGCCCTGCCGCTCCTCGAGAAGAATCTCCACGACGTCGCGCTTCGTCTTCAGCGCGGGCGGCAGCTTCACCTTTGCGGGCGGAGGCGCCGCGGGATCCGGCCTGTGGATCACGAGCACGTCCCCCTTTTCTTCGAGGGGAACGAGACGCGCAACGGGAATGTCCCGGTTCGTCACCGTGACCGTCCGTCCGCGCCGCGCGAGGCTCACATAGTGGGAAAGCCGCGCCTTCAAGTCCGCGATCGAAACGCTGCTCATGACCATATGATAGTCCTTAGTGGTCATCCTAACAGCGCCGCGGCCCGTTCCCCGAAAGAGGAAGGATCGCCGCACGAACAGACGATCTCGCCGTTGGCGAGCACGCACAGCTCGTCGAAGATCATCCGGCAGATGACCGGAGTCGTCACGCCAGCTTGAGGTCTTCCGCGAGCAGGGCGTAGTCGACCGCCCCGCGCGCGGAGCCGTCGAATTCGAAGATCGTCTTGCCGACGGACGGCGCCTCCGCGAGCGCCACGTTGATCCGGATCGGCGACAGGATCTTCGTGAATCGCTCTCGCAGCGTCTCGAGGAGCTCGGTCGAGACCGCCGTCCGGAGGTCGTAGAAGGTCGGCAGGACGCCGTCGATCCGGATCGGCTTTTCGCGAAAGGCGTTCGCTTCCTTCGCGAAGAGGCGCGTCTTCTCGAGAGCGGGGAGCGAGAGAAAGTCGAGCTTCGCCGGGAGCACGAGCTCGTCCGCGAGGTGATAGATGTTTTCGAGGAGAAGCGACCCGGCCGGCGGGCAGTCGAGGACGACGAGCTCGTAGCCTTCGCCGGCGAGAGACTCGAAGCGCTTCGCGAGGCGCGTCCGCCTCTTCTCGCGGCCCTTCTCCCGGAAGAGGTCCTCGACGTCCAGAAGCCTCTCTCCGGCGGGGAGGACGTCGAGACCCGCGCGCGCCGCCCGTACGACGGAGGCGTCGAACGCGGCGTCCTTCGCGAGCCAGGCGGCGAGCCCGCGCGCCTCGGGCGGGAGCCCGAGGGAGGTTCCGACGCTCCCCTGCGGATCCGCGTCGACGAGAAGGGTCCTGCGGCCCGCGCGGGCGGCAGCGGCCGCGAGATTCACGGCCGTCGTCGTCTTTCCCACCCCGCCCTTGAGCGCGGAAATGGCCAGCACCCTCAGGCGGCGCGTCGTCATCGTCTTCTTTCTTCCCGTGGTCTTATCATGTTTCCGTGAACTTCCTTTCGAAGGAGCCGGTCGATGCCGCGGGCCTCCTCGACGCCGTGAGGAGAGACGGCGACGGCGGGCTCGCGCTGTTCGTGGGGGTCGTGCGGAACCACAACGACGGGAGGAGCGTGGACCGGCTGGAATACGAAGCCTACGGGCCGATGGCCGAAGCCGAAATGGCGCGCATCGCGGCGGAGCTCGCCTCGTCCCATCCGGAAGCCCAAATCCTTTTCCGGCATCGAGTTGGCACCCTGCGAATCGGCGACGTCGCGGTCGTCGTCGCCGCGGCGGCCCCCCACCGTTCGGAGGCTTTTGCCGCGTGCAGGGCCGGAATTGAGGCCATCAAGTCCCGCGTTCCCATCTGGAAGAGGGAATTCGGACCCTCCGGGAGCCATTGGGTCGAGCCCTGCGGCGAGGCTGGTCATGTGGGCGAAAGTGATTGAAAACTCAACCACTTCCTGCTAGAATCCAACTTCCGGGATCAGTTCTGGCCGGCTCCCCCCGGGACGGAGGAACGCGTACGGACCTCGAGACGGTTCCGAGGAACCCATTCGAGGCCCCCGCCATTCCGGGAGACGGTTTCGGAGGTTTGACGTATGTTCCTCGCCCTAAGGCGGATCCATGTTTCCGCGAGTGATTTTCCACGCTCCCGCCGTTTTTACGGCGAGACACTGAGTCTGCCGGAAGCCGGCGGCTTCGAGAACGACTGGGTCGAGTTCGCGCTCGGGCCGCTGCTCCTGAAGCTCGTTCCTCTTCGCCCCGGAGAGGTTCCGGCGCGCAACCAGGTCGCGGCGGTCTTCTCCACGTGGTCGCTCGACGACACGATCGCGAAGCTCAAGGAGCGTGGCGTCACCGTGACGCGACCTCCCGCCGACGAATTCACGGGGCGCTCCGCCGAGATC
Organism: Thermoanaerobaculia bacterium; assembly: GCA_038214715.1. Classification (GTDB taxonomy): domain Bacteria; phylum Acidobacteriota; class Thermoanaerobaculia; order UBA5066; family UBA5066; genus Fen-183. The sequence goes on from JBBQRP010000001.1 coordinate 231,733, forward strand.
CTCGATCCGGATGGCTATCGGATCATCGTATTCCAGGCGTCCGATCTGCATCCCGACGAGGACTGGGTCCAGATGTCGCAGGTGGACGACCTCGTGAAGCAGAAACTCTACGCCCGCCGCAAGCGGGAACTGGCCCGCGGTGCGCCGAAGGGCGTCGCGAAGAAGAAGACCTCGAAGAAGACCGCGCCCAGGAAAGTCGTCGCGAAGAAATCCGCGCCGAAAAAGCCGGCCGTAAAAAAGACAGCGTCGAAAAAGCACGCCCCGAAGAAAACCGCGAAGAAAAAGGCCGCGGGAAAGAAAAGATAGTCGTCGGCTCGGGCCCCGTCGACGGACGAGGGCATGGCGGTTCGTCGTGGGATGGGTTCGCGGGCGAACACTCCTTTTCGCTGGAAGGAGAGCCACGATGACGACACGATCCCTCTTCGAGCGCGTTCTTCGACCACTTCTTCCTCCGAGGACCTCCACCGCTCTCGTCGTGGCTCTCCTTCTGTTCGGCCTGGCGCCTTTCGCGACGGCGGCCGACGGCGCTCCAGTGACGTTGCCCGTGAAATCGTCCACCGTCGAGGGAACGGTTTCGAAAGTCGCCGGTCCCATTCTCGACCTCATCGAAGGCGGAATTCAGATAGACGTCACGCATGCCTCGATCACGGGCGGTGACGATCGGCTCGCCAGCCCTCTCCCATGGTCCGGCATCTTCGTCGGCGCGCGGGTCGTCGCGCAGGTAACGGCACCGGAAGTATCCCCGGCCATGTTCTCGCCATCACCGCTGGCGGCGACGAGAGTCGTCGTGTTTCAGGCGCGCGCGGGAGAACTCTCGGGCACGATCCAGTCGGTGGACGTCGGGGGCGGGAAGTTCACGATGCTCAGCCACGCCGTCTTCACGAATGCGGGCACAAAATGGTCCGGTGGCGGTCCACAGGGCGCCATCAACGGGATCCGCGACCTCGCGGCGGGCATGTTCGCGATCGTTGCCGTCGTGAATTCCGGCGGCCTCCTCGCGACGAGCGTCGAGGCCTACGGAACCATCACGCCGCCCGAACTGGTCGCGTTCCGCGGGCCGGTGCAGACCAGCACCGCGACGCTCTGGACGATCGCGGGTCGTGCCGTCACCGTGGACGCACACACGAAGATCGTGGGGGACCCGAAGGTGGGCGACACCGTCGACGTTCTCGCACAGCTCCTCGACCCTCCGCCCGGATCTCTCGCGCCCTCGTATCTCGTCGCGCTCTCGATCATCAAGTCCATCGTCATCGTTCCGCCGGGACCGGGCGATCGCTCGAAGGAATTCGACGGAATCGTCGAGTCGATCCCCCCGACCGCGGCTCCGGGCGCTGTGGCGTTCGGCCACTGGAAAATCTCCTCGCGAGACGTCTTCGTGAACGGGCTCACGCAGCTCGATCCGGGCGTCGCCGTCGGAACGTCCGTCCACGTGAAGGGCACGTACGTGAACGCGTCCTCGGCGGGCGGGAGTCTCTTCTCGTCGCAGTTCGTGGCGACGGAGATCCGGAAGAAGTAAGCTGCCCCGTTTACCCGGTTCTTCGCGGCGGACCGGTCGGTCCGCCGCTTCGTTTTCGGGATACTCTTTCCCGCATGAGCGTCAGCCTCGTCGAATACTGCCGGGAAGAGATCGCCGCGCTGAAGGACGCCCGCACCTGGAAGAAGGAGCGCGTGCTCGAGGGCCCGACGGGCGCGCGCGTGCGCGTCGACGGCCACGACGTCCTCATGCTCACGTCCAACAACTACCTCGGCTTCGCGAACCACCCCCGGATCCTCGAGGCGGCGACGGCGGCGCTTCGGAAGTGGGGCAACGGGCTCGGCTCCGTTCGCTTCATCTGCGGCACGCAGGGGCTCCACAAGGAGCTCGAGGCCACGATTTCGAAGTTCTTCGGGACCGAAGACACGATCCTCTACATGTCCTGCTGGAACGCGAACGAAGGGCTCTTCGCGCCGCTCCTCGCGGAGGAGGACGGCCTCCTCACGGACGCCCTCAACCACGCCTCGATCATCGACGGCGTGCGCCTGTGCAAGGCGAAGCGTTTCGTGATCCCGCACGGCGACCTCGCCGCGCTCGAAAAGGTGCTTCAGGAGGCCGCCCCGCTCCGGCGCCGCCTGTTCATCACGGACGGCGTCTTCTCGATGGAGGGTGAGATCGGTCCGCTCCGCGCGTTCGCGGACCTCTGCGAAAAGTACGACACGACGTTCGTGGTCGACGACTCGCACGCGACCGGGGTCCTCGGAAAGACCGGCCGCGGTTCCGCGGAAGAGCTTGGCGTCATGAAGCGCGTCTCGCTCTTCACGTCGACGCTCGGGAAGGCGATGGGCTCGGCGGCCGGCGGCTTCACGACAGGGCCCGCGCCCGTCGTCGACCTCCTGCGCCAGCGCTCGCGCACCTCGCTCTTTTCGAACGCGCTTCCTCCCGCGGTCGCGGCGGCGTCCCTCGAGGCCTTCAAAATACTCATGGAAGACCCGTCGCCCGCGCACCGTGTCCAGAAGAACGCGCTCACGTTCCGGACGCGCATGAAGGACGCGGGCTTCCGCATTCCCGACGGGATCCATCCCATCGTCCCCGTGATCGTGGGCGACACCGCGAAGGCGCTCGCGATGTCGGAGGCGCTCTTCCAGAAAGGCGTCTACGTCTCGGGATTCGGATTCCCCGTCGTGCCGCAGGGCCACGCGCGCCTCCGCTGCCAGATCTCCGCGGTCCACTCGGAGACCGACCTCGACGAAGCCGTCGACGCGTTCACGAAGGTCGGGAAGCAGTTCGGGGCGATCGCCTAGGGCACGACGCTCACGTGGAAGTGCGCTTCCACGGATCGCGGCCTGAAGGACGCCGGGAGCGGATCGAACGGCACCGCGGACTTCACGGCCTTCAGCGCCGCGTCGTCCCAGCCCTTCTTTCCGGACTTCAGCGACACGAGCGCGGAGACGAGAGCGCCGTCCCGGCCGATCACCGCCTGCACGACCGTCTTCTTTCCGATGGGCGGGAGCTGCGCCGCACCCGGCGCCTTCCATCCCTTCGCGACGCGATCGAAGGTCTTCTGCTGATACGCGGCGTCGTTGAGGTTGCTCTGGAAATAGACCTTGAGCTCCGGGCGGCCCGCGGCGAGTGCCGAACCCGGCAGGCCGACCGCCACGACCGCCACGACCGCCACGACGAACGCACCCGGAGTCTTTCGCGACATTGCCTTGGAACGATAGACCACACTCGCCCGGGCCCCAAGCCCGCGATAACCTTGCGCCCATGCGCGTGCCGAGACTCCTTCGTGTGGCTCTCTCCCTCGCACTCCTCGCTTTCCCTTCGGTCCTCTTCGCAGCCGAGCGGCCGACGATTCCCGTTCCGCCGGATCTCCTCACGCGCGCCGAGCTCACGGGGTTTCGGAAGACGGAGACCGCCGAAGAGGTTCTCGCGTTCCTCGCGAAGCTCGAGCGACTGTCGCCTTACCTGCGGGTCTCGTTCATCGGCCCGAGCGAGGAAGGGCGCCGCATTCCGGTCGTCGTGGCATCGAAGGAAAAGCTCTTCGAGCCCGCCGATCGCTTCAAGAGCCGGAAGCCGGTCGTCCTCGTCATCAACTCCATCCACGCGGGCGAGGTGGACGGCACCGACGCCACCCTGCGGCTCCTCCGCGACATCGCGCTCACGACGCGCCTCGACGTCCTCGAGTCCGTCACGCTCGTGACGGTCGTCGTCTACAACGTGGACGGCCACGCACGCACCTCACCCTACAACCGGCCGAACCAGAACGGCCCCGACGAGATGGGCTTTCGGACGAACGCGCGCGGCCTCGACCTGAACCGCGATTTCGTGAAGGCGGATGCGAGAGAGACGCGGGCCCTCCTCGCGCTCGCGGACGCGTGGAAGCCGGACCTGTTCGTGGACGACCACGTGACGGACGGCGCCGACTTCCAGGCCGCGCTCACGGTGTCCTACGCGAACGAGCCCGTCACGCCGCAACCGCTCGCCGACTGGCTCATGGCCGTCGTTCCGAGAGCTCTAAAGGACGTCGAGGCGGAGGGGGTCGCCGCGGGCGCCGCTTACGTCGACTTCCGGGATCCTCAGGATCCGACGAAGGGGTTCGACTCGTCCGTGTTCTCGCCTCGGTATTCCACGGGCTATTTTCCGCTCCGCAACGTGCCGTCCATCCTCGTCGAAACGCACGCGCTCAAGCCCTTCGTGGACCGCGTGCGCGCGAACGAGCTGTTCCTGCGCGCGCTCCTCGAGCGCACGGGCCGGTCGGCTCGCGAGCTTCTCGCCGCGCGCGAGGTGGCGCGGACCGCCGCACGCGGCGCGCGCGTGGGCTCGGCGGTCGTCGTCGCCGCCGAAGGGGACGCCGGCCGGCCCGAGACGGTCACCTTCCCGACGTGGGAGTGGACGAAGGTCGTTTCGCCGGTGACCGGGAAGCCCGTCGTGCGGTACGACGTGTCGCGGCCGACGACGATCCGCATTCCCAGCCTCGAGCACGCGCGGCCGACAGCGACCGTCCCGCGCCCCGCGGCGTATCTCGTACCCGCGGGGTTCTCGAACGTCGAAGACCGCCTGAAGGCCCACGGCATAAGGTACGAACGACTGCCCGAGGCTCGCACGCTCGCGGTCGGCACGTATCGGGCGTCCGCCCCCGTTTTCGAGAAGACGTCTTACCAGGGCCGCGTCCGCGTCGCGGCCACGATCGCACGGGCGGTCGAGAAGCGCACGCTACCGGCGGGCTCGCTCTACGTGCCGCTCGACAGCGAGCTCGCGAACGTCGCGATCGCGCTTCTCGAGCCGGAGAGCCCGGACTCGCTCTTCGCGTGGGGCGAGTTCTCGGCGTGTCTCGAGGAAAAGGAGTACATGGACACGCGCGTCCTCGACCCTCTTGCCGCGGCGATGCTCGCGAAGGATCCCGCGCTCAGGACCGATTGGGAGCGGATGCTCCTCGATCCGAAGTTCGCGGGTGACGCGCGCGCGCGGCACCGCTTCTTCTACCGCAAGACACCGTTCTTCGACGAGACCGTCGGGCTCGTGCCCGTCTTCCGGCTCGATTCGCCGATCAGCGTTTCCGCGCCGCCCGCCGGGGGGGCTTCGGGCGCCGGACCAGGATGAGGCGGGCGGGGCGCCCTGCGCGCTCGCACGCGGCGCAGAGGCGCGCGCGGCCGAAAGGCGTGCGCCGTGTCCACTCCGCGGTGCAGCCCGGGCAGCGGTAGGCGTAGCGCGCGTTCGCCTCGCGCACGCGGCGGAGGCGTTCCGTCTCCGGCGCGCTCCTTCGCGCCACGCCCAGCTTCCTCGCGAGCGTCCAGAAGCGCGCGGAGTGGCCTTCGGCGACCCCCCACTGCGCGAAGCAGATCGCGTGCGCGATCTCGTGGAGGAGCGTCTGGAGTCGGTCCTCGCGCGACATGTGGCTCGAGACCCTGATCACGTGGGGCGGGCCATAGGTGATGACGCCGCCGGTGGCGCGGCGCGACGTCAGGACGACGCGGGCCGGCGGAAGCTTCCAGGTCGCCGCGAGAGAGTCGTAGCGGGCCTGGAGGTTCGCCTGCTCCCGCGAGGTCTCGGCAGGAGTCGGTGGTTCCTCGAGGAAGAGGTCCATCTGCGTAAGGCGCGTCAGCGAGGCACCCATGGAGGCCCCTCCGTTTCTCACGCGCCCCACATCGCGGCCCGGTGCGGAGCGAGCGGCTTCCGAAGGACGAGCGCGACCGCGAGGGCCGCGAGGATGGCCGCGAGGAGCTCGAGAACCGGAACGGGGCGGCCGTGGAACGAGACCGGCAGCGCCCCCTTCACGGCCCAGATCGCCGCGAGCGCGGCTCCGCCGGGCCACGTGGCCTCCGTCCCCAGGGCGAGCCACGCGAGTCCGAGCCCGAGCGCGAAGGCGACGAGGTATGCGTGCGCGATCGCGAGCAAGAGCGGCGCGTCGAGACGCGGGGCGAGCGCGAACCTCAGTGCGACGATCGGAACGGCACCGAGAGCCGCGACGGCGGGAGCCGCCGTCCCGGGAGGAAGAACACGCCGGAGCCATCCGTAAAGCGTCCCGCGAACGATTTTCTCGAACAGGAACGCGAATGCGACGACGGCCGGGAGGAACCACCGGAGCCGGGACGCATCGACGTCCCCGGAAAACGACAGGTAGTGCAGGGATCGGGCCGCGGGGAGGTAAGCGAGCGACACGGCCGCGAGCGCCGCGGCCGCTCCGGCCGCGAGAGTCGCATCGACTCCCGATTTCACGTTTACATGTTAGCAGGAATTAGACTCGTCCCATGACACAGCCCGCCGTTCTCCGCGTCGCGTTCGTCGGTCTCGGCACGATGGGACAAGGGATGGCCCGGAACGTCGCGAAAGCGGGCTTCCCGCTCGCCGTCGCGACGCGCACTCCGGGAAAGGCCGAAGCGTTCGCGCGGGAACTCTCGTCGGCGGGCTGCACCGCGAGGGCCGCCGCGACTCCCGCCGCCGCCGCGGAGGACGCGGACGTCGTCGTCTCGTGCGTTCCAGACGCTCCCGAAGTCGAGGCCGTGCATCTCGGCCCCGAAGGCACGTCGGCCTCCGCGCGCCGGGGGACGGTCGCCATCGACTGCTCGACGATCGCGGCGGAAGCCGCGCGCCGCATCGGCGTCCGCCTCCTCGAGAAGGGGATCGAGTTCCTCGACGCACCGGTCTCGGGAGGCCAGAAGGGGGCGATCGAGGGAACGCTCACGTTCTTCATCGGCGGGGACGTGGCGGCGCTCGAGAAGGCGCGCCCGGTGCTCGCGTCGATGGGCCGGCGCCTGACGGCGCTCGGCGCTTCCGGTTCGGGTCAGCTCGGCAAGGCGGCGAACCAGATCCTCGTCGCGAACAATCTCATGGGCGTCGCCGAGGCTCTCGCGTTCGCCGCCGGGGCCGGCCTTCCGCTCGCGCATCTCCACGAGGCGCTCACGGCGGGCGCCGCGAATTCGTGGGCCCTCGAGGTCCTCGGGAAGAAGATGATCGACCGCGATTTCAAGCCCGCCTTCGCCGTGAAGCACCAGCAGAAGGACCTCGCGATCGTCCTCACGACCGCGCGCGCGCGCGGCCTCCCGCTGCCGGGCACGGCGCTCGTCCATCAGCTCCTGACCGCGCTCGAAGGACGGGGCCGCGGCGAGGACGGCACCCAGGCCCTCCTGACCGTCTATGAAGAGCTGTCCAACAGGCGTTAAGATCCCGGAAAACCGAGGGAGGATTGCATGAAACCCGTTCGTTCCCTGCTCGTCGCCGCCGCCGCCGCGCTCATCTTCGCCGCGTTCTCGTCGAGCGCCGAGGAAAACAAGGTCACGAAAACCTTCCCGTTCAGCGATAAGGAAACCAAGGTCAACGTCACGGTGGGCGACGTCGTCATCGGGTCCTTCCGGATCAACCATTGGCCCGACCCCGACGACATGGCCAAGGGGGAGAAGAACCTGAACGACAGCCACAAGGCTTCCGTCGAGTTCACGTACGCGAACCGCGACCGGGAGAACAACTACAAGTGCCACTACACGATCGAGATCCCCGGCGGGGCGGATGGGAAACCCTACGCGATCGCCAACGAGACCCACACGCTCAGCAAGGGCAAGGCCGACGAGACGAACAAGGTCTCACTCAAGATGAAGACGCACGAGTTCAAGCTGGCCAGGACGATGAAGGTCACGTTCGAGATCTGGAAGAAGTCGTAGCCAGGACGCCAGGGGAGGATCTCTCATGAACCGGTCTCGCATCGCCGCTCTTTCCGCCGCGGCCTTCCTCGCCGCGGCGCTCCTCGCGCCCGCCCCGGGCCTCGCCGAGTCGCAGAAATTCGATCGCAGCTACCCGCTCATCGGCGACAAGGACATCAAGGTCGGGATCAAGGCGGGAGACGTCACGATCGAGTCGTTCCGCATCCGGCACTGGCCCGACGCGGACGACTTCCAGAAGGCCGAGAAGGACCTGAACGACAAGCATACGATGGTCCTCGAGTTCCGCTACTCGAACCGGGACCGCGAAAACGACTACAAGTGCAAGTACGTCGTGACGATCCCCGGCGGCAAGAACGACAAGCCCTACGGCGAGAACGACCGGACGGCCACGCTCGACAAGGGCAAGGTGGACGACACGAATTCCTTCTTCCTGAAGATGTTCACGAACGACTACAAGGTCGCGAAGACGATCAAGGTTTCGTTCGAGATCTGGAAGAAGTAGCGCGGGAATGACTCAGGCGCAGGCGCTGTTCTTGTCGCGGCGCCGCGCGCCGCCCTTTTGGGACCGCCACTCGGCGCGGCGCCGCCGATAGTCCTGGTCCGCCTGGCGGGCGAGGATGCGGCGGTAATCCGCCTTCAACTGGCTGATCTCGGCCGCGAGCCGGGCGCTCGTCTCGCCGTCGTTGCCGGGACGACCCGACAGGGCCGCCCACTCGGCTTCCTTGACCTGGATGCGGGCTCTCAGGACTCTCGCTTGGTGCAGTTCCGCCGCCGATTCCATGATTTCCTCGTTCGCCCTTCCGGCCCATCCGGGCCCGTCCTGCTCATCAAGACGAAATCCGGGCGGAAAAGTTTCAGGCTGAATCCACCCGCACGCGTCCGGCGGCGACGCGTCAGGGCCTAGAACCGGCCCCGCGCGCGCTCTTTCGCCGGCAGGATCTCGAGACAGGTCGTCCACCAGCCGGTCTCGATCGTCTCGATGAACTCAGCGGGAAGGCCCTCGCTCCGCATCTCCCGCGCGAGGCGCGCGTGGTCGTAGTCGACCGGCACGAGCTCGACGGCGACGTCGCCGGCGCGTTCCTCGAGAATCGCGAACCACACGTTCGTCCTTCCGTCGTTCGCGGGCCTCCCGAGCGCGCCGACATTCACGAGCCCCCGGCCCGGTCCGGTCATGCGCTGCCACGAGAGCCCGGTGTGCGTGCAGACGATCAGGTCCGCGGCGTGGTCCCGAAGAAGTTTCTCGATGAAGGGCCGCGGCGTGGCGGTCTCCCAGAGGAACTCGTTGATCCTGCGGGGCGAGCCGTGGCACAGGAGCACGCGCCTTCCCGCGATCGTGAGGCGCAGATGCGCCGGCAGGGTCGCCATCCAGGCCTTGTGTTCCGCCGACGTCTTCTCGCGCGTGTAGTCGTACGAGACCTGCGCGAAGGCGTTGTCGCGAGGGTCCGTGTATCCGCAGTGGCAGTCCTCGGCGGCCGTCGCAAGGGATTCCTCGTAGTTGCCCTGGATCGCCGGAATCGCGGTTCTGCGGAGGATCTCGACGGTGCGGTCCGGGTGCGGACCGAACGCCCCGAAGTCTCCGAGGGCAAACGTCGCGTCGACACCGCGCGCGCGCGCGATTTCGACAGCCTTCTCGAGGGAGAGATAGTTCGAGTAGATTCCCCCGAAGAGGGCGATCCTCCGGAAGGAGCCGAGATCCGTCACGTGCGGCACGAAAACCCCGTCTCGTGGCACGTGAAGCACGCCTGGTGGGAAAGCGTGAAGGGCCGCAGGGTTCCGGCCAGCGTATCGCCCATCTTCGCGTCGGGAGCGTCGATGAGAATAGGACACACGTAGACGCCCTTCGACGTCACCATGCGGGCACTCGTGCACTGCAGCGCGCCGGCTTCGTCCTCCGTCAGCTCGCGGTCTTTCAGCGTCTCCCAGCTTTCGTAGGCTCTCAGGCGCGACTCCTCGGCTCCGATCCGGAGAAGCGGCATGACCTTCAGCCGCGGCTGTGGAAGGCCGACGGACTTCAGAAAGTCGAGGAAGCGCGTCCGCCCCGCCTGCGTGGCGGCTCCGGTGCAAGCCTCCGTCACCGTGATGACGGGATTGAGCCCCGCCGAGGCGAGCGCGCGGACGCCCGCGAGGATCCTCTCGAACGTCCCAGCGCCGCGGATGGGATCGTTCGTCTCCGCGTCCCATCCGTCGATCGAGATCCGGATGTCGAGGCTGTATTCCGAGGCGTCCGACATTTTCTTCAATCGCGCCGCCGCTTCGGCCCGGATGAGGACGCCGTTCGTGAGAACGGAAACGGGCCCCTGGCGCAGGGTCTCCTCGAGGATCTCGAAGAGATCGTGATTCATGAACGGCTCGCCGCCGGTAAAGTAGTACTCCTTCACCCCGAGCCCCTCGGCCTCCCTCAGATACTGCCTCACTCCGGCGAGCGTGAGCATCTCGTGGGCGTGATTCGTCGGCGAGCACGAGATGAAGCAGTGCGTGCACTGGAGATTGCACACCGTCCCCGCCACCTGGAACCACAGCGTGTCGAGCGCGAAGAGAGGCGCGACGGGGAAAGCGGTCGGGTCGTCGGGTGTCGCGCTCATCGTCCTCCTCAGTTCACGGTGCGGGGAGAGTCGTCCACGGACGCGGCGGCGACGACGGGTGCGGACGGGGGCGACGGCGGCAGCTCGCCCCGCTCTCGCGCGAACACCACGATCTTCTCCCGCTTCATGCGGACGGGAATTCGGGCACCGTCCCCGAGAACGGCGTCGTTCGGCGCGTCGAGGAGAAGCTCCTGGCGACCCGCGAAGACGCGAACGCGCTGGACGGGGCCGAGGAACTGCACCGAGGCGATCGCCGCCGTGAAGTCCGCGTCCTTCAGCGCGACGACTTCGAGATCCTCGGGCCGGAGCATCGCCCAGCACGGTCCGGCATCCGCTCCCGCCGGGGCCTCGATCGTCGCGAACGGGAGGTTCAGGTCGTCTCCGCCCGGGGACACTTCGCCCGCAACGAGATTCGCGGCGCCGAGGAATCGCGCGACGAACGGGCTCCGGGGGCGGTGATACACATCGGCGGGCCTGCCGACCTGCTCGATGCGGCCTTCCCTCATGACGACGAGCTCGTCGCCGAGAGCGAGCGCCTCGGCCTGGTCGTGCGTCACGTAGACGGTCGTGAGCGCGAGCGCGCGCAGGAGGCTGAAGAGCTCGACCCGGAGATCCTCGCGCATTTTTGCGTCGAGCGCGGAGAGAGGCTCGTCGAGGAGGAGGACGCGGGGCCGGAACGCGAGGGCGCGCGCGAGCGCCACGCGCTGCTGTTCGCCGCCCGACAGACCCTCGATCCGCCGGTGGGCGAAGGCACCCATCCGGACGGTCTCGAGCACCTCGCGCGCTCGCTCCATCCGCGCGGCCTTTGCCACTCCGCGCGTCCTCAGGCCGAACGCGACGTTCTCGATCACGGTGAGGTGCGGAAAGAGAGCGTAGCTCTGGAACATCAGCCCGATGTCCCTCTTCTCGGCGGGGACGTTCGTGACGTCCCTTCCGTCGAGGAGCACCGACCCCGCGTCCGGATCCGCGAGTCCGGCGATCAGGAAAAGAGCCGTGCTCTTCCCGGAGCCGCTCGGCCCGAGGACCGCGGAGATCCGGCCTTCGGGAAACGCGTGGCTCACGGACGCGACGGCGGGACGATCCGCGCCGTAGGATTTCGACAGGCCCCTCACTTCCAGTCTCACGAGGACAGCCCCCGCCGGAACTCCTCGCCGCCGAGGGCCTGGATGGCGAGGAACGCGGGCACGATCGGAGCGAGAAAGATCAGTGTCGCCGCCGCCGCCACGGGGAAGGAGTTCGTCGTGTACGTCGTGTAGAGGCCCGCGGGAAACGTCTGCACGAGGGGAGTCGCAAGCAGAAAGCTGACGTTGAACTCCCCCCACGACACCGCGAACACGAGGAGCGCGGAAAGGACGAGACCGGGGACGAGTCGCGGCAGCGTGACCCACGCCGCAGCCTGCCACGGGCCGGCACCGAGAGAACGCGCCGCGCGCTCGAGGTCCGCACGCTCCCTCTCGAGCGCGTTGCTGATCGTCTTCAGGACGAGAGGAAGGGTGTACGCGAGATGCCCCGCGACGAGAAGACCGAAGCGCGGCGCCCGCCCGGCGCCGAGGAGAAGTCCCACCGCGAGCGCGATTCCCGGAATCGCGAGAGGCGTCATCGCGAGCGCCTCGACGAACGCGGATCCCGGAAACGGGCGGCGCCGGAACGCGAAGGCCGCCGGTGCCCCGATCAGAAGCGCGAGGGGAACCACCGTCCCGACGAGCCTCAGGGACGTCAGGAGCGCGTTCGACCAGATGCCGAGAACGTATCGAAAAAGGCCGGCGGCACCGGTGCCGAGCGCGCCTTCGGACCTCTTCCCGTACCAGTCCGCGTCCACGAACGCACCAGCGGCGGTGACGACGAGGGGAGCAACGAGGCACGCGGCGAGCGAGACCGCGACCGCGATTCCAGCCGCCCGCGCGACCTTCCGTGGGGAAACGGGCAGACTCACGCCGCCCTCCGCGTGAGAAGCCGGTCCACGCAGAACGTGAGCGCCGCGAGGACGACGCAGAGCGCGCCCGCGACCGCGTCGTTGAGGAAGGCCGTGAGCTCCGTGTAGATCTCGAGCGGAGCGACCGTGAAGCGCCGGGAGAGGACGAGCGCGACACCGAAGGACCCCATCGACGCGGAGAACGTCACGGCGAGCGTCGAGAGGAGGGCGGGGGCCGCGTACGGAAGCGTCACGTGGAAGAGCCGCGCGAACGGGCCGGCGCCGAGCGAGCGCGCGGCGGCCTCGAGCTCCAGCGGAAAGTGTCGAAACGCGGCCTCGAGAGTCATGACGGCGCGCGGGATCTCGAAGTAGAGGTACGCGAGGAAGAGTCCCGAGAGCGTGAACGCCGAGCCCGCGAAGAGCTCCCGGCCCGTGACGAGACCCGCGAGCTTGGGAACCGCGCCAATGCGTCCGAGCATGACGATCGCGAGGAAGCCCACGAGCACCCCCGAGAACGTCAGCGGCAGCGACACCGCCGTACGCACGAGATCCCGACCCGGAAAGCGCTCCCGGGCGAACACCCATGCGGGAACGAGAGCGAGCGCCACCGAAACGAGAGCCGCGCCCGCCGAGAGCGCCAACGAGTTGACGAGCGACGTCCGGTAGCGGCCGGCCGCGAGAACCTCGAGGAACGCCCGCGGCGACGAGAACGTCCCCGCGGCGAGGCGCGCGAGCGGCCACACGACGCACACGCCGAGGAAGAGTGCGAGCGGGAGCGCGAGAAGCGCGCCCGCCGCGGCGGACCGGCGTTCGCGGTTAACGGCCGTTCCCCCGGATCTCGTCCAGCCAGGCCCTCTTGAGGGCGTCGGCGGACGAGGCCATCTTCGAGAGGTCGAGCGCGCGGGCCTTCCGGTAGTCCGCCTCGGGAAGGAACTTCGCCGCGAGATCGGCCGGGAGCGCGCCGGCGACGACCGGGCGGAAGAACGATTTTGCGAACTCGGCCTGCGCGGCCGGTGAGAGCAGCCAGTCGAAATATTTTTTTGCCTCGTCCGCGTGAGGGGCGCCCTTCGCGAGACCCATGACGAGCGGCATCGTGAACGTACCTTCCGCGGGGATGACGACTTCGACGGGACCCCCGTCCACGTACTTCATCTTGTAGCCGTTGCCGTCCGCGTTGATCCAGATCGGAACCTCGCCTCTCAGGACCGCGTTGTAAATCGACTCGCGGGGATACGAGGAGATGTTCGCGTCCAGCTTCTTCAGCCAAGCCAGGCCCGGCCGGAAATCCTCGTCAGTGCCGCCCATGAGCTCGTTCAGCCCGTAGACGAACGTGAACGAGGTTCCGCCCCAGGTGGGATCGTCGTACGCGACCTTGCCCTTGTATTCGGCCTTCAGGAGATCCGCGAAGGACTTCGGGATTGGTGCGCCCGAGAGAGCCTTCGTGTTGACGACGAGAGCGATCGTGCCGGTGTGGACGGTCCACCAGAGACCATCCGGGTCCTTCAGCGCGGCGGGAATCTTCTCCCAGCCCTTCGGCTTGTACGGCTGGTGGAGACCCTTCCTGGCGGCCTGAAATCCGATCGCGCCGGAGTAGTAGGCGCAGTCCGCGACCGGGTTCTCCCTTTCCTTCTCGAGCGCCGCCATCGCGACGGACGAGCCCTTCGGGTCCGGAGGCACCGTCACGCCCGAAGTTGCTTTGTAGAGCGCCGTCACGCCGCCCCAGTTCGCGTAGTTCGGGATGCAGTCGTACTGGACGACGACCCTCTCATCCGCGAGGCCCCGGGCGGCCGTGAGGAGCACGAAGACGAGACTGGTCCGGGAAAGAAAACCCGGTGCGATACGCGGCACGCGAACCCCCTACTTTCTTCCCGCGCGGATCGCGCGGGAGGCGCACTCTTCCGGCTTCTCTGGCTTCTGTCGGGTCAGAAGGCGGAGAGAGGGGGCGCGCGGCCGGGCGGAATCGCGTGGAACGGGAATCGTCTTTCGGCGCGAGGCTGCTCGAGTCGGGGCAGACGCCCGCATCCGAGCACGTCGTCGAGCGCCGAGAGAAGAGCGGCGTCGCCGCCCGCCGCGCGAACTGCGCCCCGAAGCCTCGCCGCATCGGCGGGACGGTCGACGTCCGTGAGCTCGTCGAGCAGGACCGCGCCTGGTGCATTCGTGCGGAGGTCGCCGCGGACGCGCGCCGTCAGCCACCGAACCCCTTCGAAGAGCCTCGCGAGAAGAGCGCCGGCAGACGCGGGGCACGCGCGGATTCCGATCAGCCAGACTCCCCCGTCGCGGGACGGGCCGAGGACCGTCTCCGCCTCCGAGAGGGCCCGGAATGCCGCGTGCAGGTCGGCCGACACGAGCCCGGGGACGTCGCCGGGAACGGCAATGATCTCCCGGTACCCGCGCCGTGCGGCCTCGTGGAACGCGCCCTCGAGCCTCTCGCCGAAGTCGCGCCCAGACTGGGCGGCCGGCGGGACGCTGATGAGATCCACGTCCGGGAGCGCCCCGACCGCGCTCTCGACCCGCTTTCGTGCGATGGAAAAGAGAACTTCCCCTCGCCGAAGGCCCTTGCGCACCGCCTCCGCCCTGGGAGCGCGCGCGAAGAGAAGCACGCAGCGTGAACGGCCAGAACCGAAATCGGACATCTGGGAGCTGATACGGCATTCTGGCACGGCGCGGATCACCCCGCCATGGGGATGACCGGACCGCGCCGCGTTATTCCCCGCCCGCGACGGCAGGCTCCGCAAAGAGGCCGGGCTTGCGCGTCCCGTCGGGCGTCACGAAAGCCCTTCCTTTCGGTCCGCCGCTTCGAACCAGCCGCGCGTCCGGTTGCAGAGCGCGACCCAAAGGGACAGATACCGCTCGAAGACCCCCACGCCGGCTCTCAGGCCGGTTTCGTCGCCCGCACGAAAGCGCTCATGAACTTCCCGTCGACGAGCGGCGCCATCGCATCCGCGTCGATACCCGCCGCCGAGAGGAAGTCGCGCGCGTCCTCCGCCGCGTAGACCCGGGTCGGCGTGATCGAGACGTCCGTGAATCCGGCCTTCCGAAGCTTCGCTTCGAAGTCCTTCTCCTCGAGGGCGCCCGCGAGGCAGCCGATCCAGAGCTCCACGCTTCTTCGCACGTCCTCGGGCACCTCTCCACGCACGACGACGTCGGAGACCGCAAAGCGGCCGCCGGGCTTGAGGACACGGAACGCCTCGGCGAGCGCACGATCCTTGTCGGCGGACAGGTTCACGACGCAGTTCGAGATGATCACGTCCACGACGCCGTCCGGCAGCGGCACCTGCTCGAGCTCGCCCTTGAGGAACTCGACGTTCGTGACCTTCGCGATCCGCTGATTCTCGCGCGCGAGGGCCAGCATCTCGTCCGTCATGTCGAGGCCGTAGACCTTCCCGGTCTCCCCGACCCGCCGCGCCGAGAGAAGGACGTCGATTCCCCCACCGGAGCCCAGATCGAGGACGGTCTCGCCCTCGTGGATCTCCGCGAGCGCCGTCGGGTTCCCGCATCCGAGCGAGGCCTGCACGGCCGCGGCCGGCAGGCCGAGCGTCTGCTCCGACCCGTAGAGATTCGACGTGATCGGATCCGCAGCGCCCGCGACCGCCGACGCGCCCCCGCAGCACGCGCTTCCGCCCGCGGTGGCCCGCAGCGCCGCGGCCGCATACCGCTCTTTCACGATGTCCTTGATGAGGGGATCCGACATTTGGGGGCTCCTTATAAATCAACAAACATTGATGTATCGACGACGACGCAGATCAGCAGCACCGGGCCGCGCCCTCCCGGACGGACCCGACGAAGCGCGTGATCTCGGAAAGGGTGTCCGGGCGCAGGGCGTAATGCACCCAGCGGCCCGCGCGGCGGTCTGTCACGAGGCCGGCATCCTTCAGGGACTTCAGGTGGAACGACAGGCGGGACTGCGTCGCGTCGAGCGCCTCCGTCAGCTCGCAGACGCACTTCTCGCCCGTCAGGAGCTTCCCGACGATCTGGAGCCGCGTCTCGTCCGAGAGCGCGTGAAAGACGCGGGACAGGCGGGCGAGATCCGCGGACCTCTCGAGCGTTTTTTCGGGGGTGCGCGCCGGAAGCGAGACAGACACGCCCCTAGTATATAAACGAATCTTGATTTGTCAAGAGACCTCGGATCAGCCGCGCAGCACCCGGATCCTCTTCAGATGGAGGTCGTCGTGGGCCGCGAGGACCTCCGCGAGCTGCTCGAGTGTCAGCTCGCCCCGCGTTGGGTGGATTCCGGTGCGCTGCCATGCGGCGTGCGGCAGCGCGCGGAGGAGGAGGAGCGTGTCCTCCCTCAGGCGCCGGAACTCCTTCGCGACCGCGGCGGGGTCGGAGTCGGCGTACTTGAGCTGTGCGGCGGCACGGTCGTTGTCGAGCAGCCAGAACGCGGGCTTCTCCGAAAACGGGATCCTCGCGAAGCGCCCCTGGTAGACGCGTTCGATGTCCCGAACGTGGGCGGCGTTCTCGATCATGGACCATTTCCCGGCCGCGTCCCGCCGCTTCAGGAGGTCCTCCGAAGCGCCCTTCAGGGAGGCGGCGAGCGCCGCCGGGATCACCGCCAGCCGGTCGAGGAGCGCCGACCGCCGCTTGATGGCGGCGATCTGACCGAGGTGGGCCGTGTCGTTGCCGGACGCGTGCCGGGCCACGAGCTCGTCGATCGTGACGCGGCCCATCGTCTCGTGGATCCCCGCGCGCCTCCACTGCTCGGGCTTTGCCTTCTTCAGGAGCCGGAGGCTTTCGCGGCGCAGGCGGATCCAGTCGCGCAGGACGTCGGCCGCTTTCTGGTTTCGATAGTCGCGCTCGATCGCGAGCGCGTTTCCGTTGATGTCCTGAAGCTTCGGCTCGGGCTCGGCGAGGATCCGCGTGTACCTCTCGAGGTACGCCTCGCGCTCCAAGTCCCTCAGGTGGCAGAGGATCTCGAGGATCGACCACTTCCCGGGCGCCGGGGTGAACAGAAGGAGCTTCTTCGGCACGCCTCGCAGGGCCTCCTTGAGAGCCGCGGGGGTCGCGGCGAGGATCTCGAGATGGCGGGCGCGTTCATTCACGATGGGCGACGTCGTGTCAGGCATGGGTGACTCCCGTCTTGGCGGTCGGCGCTGTTTCTTCTCCCGGCTCCGGGAAGAGCAGCTCCTGCGGTTTGAGGCGGAGAAGAAGCGCGTCGAGAACGAAGGCACCCCACTCGTCGCGGCAGCCGGGATCGAGCGCGAGGTGAGGCACGCTCCATGCGGCGAGCGTCTGTTCGATCGAGGCGTCGATCTCCCTCTGGAACGCGAGATCCGTGTCCCGGACGCCGTCGAAGCGCGGATCGCCGACGATCGGCACCTTGAAAAGAGCGTCGTACGTCGCCGTCCAACTCCTCACGAGAGCCTCGAGGACCGCTTCGTCCGGAGCGCCGGAGAACGCCCGCCGCATGTAACAGAAGTTGTCGAGGACGGCACGGTCGCAGAAGACGACGTCCGCCTTCGCTTCGGCCTGGAGCTCCCAGGCGATCTGCGTGTGCAGAATCCAGGACTGTGCCTTGAGCGTCGTGTCACGGTTGATCGGCAGCGGACACTCCCGCGCGACCTCCCGGACGAGCTCGACGGTCAGGTCCCTCTTCTTGAGCGCCGCCGCGAGGTCGTAGCAGAGAGTCGTCTTTCCGACGCCGTGTGTCCCGATGAACGCGACTTTCATCCCGAGGGGAGGATATCAGCGGTGTGCGGGCCGTCACGATGCGCCCCCTGAGGCGCTCCAGGGCCAACTTCTGGCGCTTCCGATCAACGGACAGGCATGGACAGGCGGTGCGCGGGGAGTTAGGTTTCTCCCCACAAAGGAGATCACATGAACGTCCGTCGCCCGCTCCTCACTTCGCTTCTCGCCTCCCTGCTGCTCCTGTCCATGGGGCCGATGCCCGCGCCCATCTACATGAACATCCCGGCCGGGGAAATGCTCAAGCTCGGGACGAGACTCGAGCTCAAAAATGAGGTCCTGTGCGACGGCAGCGTCCGCCTCGAGCCGGGCGTCTACGACCTCCACTTCAAGTCCCTGGGAGACGGCTCGGTGATCGCGACGTTCACGGGAAACGGGAGAACCGGCCACGCGAAAGGCAAGGTCCAGGGCCACGACGGGATCGTCGTTCAGGGAGGTATGAAGCCGGGCGAAGCGAACGCGGTGCAGAAGGTCCAGCCCGCGCCAGGCGCGGCGAACGCGATCGTCGTGCAGCGCGGTAAGGCGCCGTCCTTCGCGACCATGGGCTTCACGCCGCAGAGCCAGGCGATGCCGCAAATCCAGGGAAACCACCTGAACGTGATCGTGAACGGCCAGGGAACGAACCAGATCCTGATCGGGCTTCTCCTGCCCGCCGTTCAGAAAATCCCCGAGGCTGCGGCGAAACCGCACTGAATTCCCAGAGGGAGGCTGAAATGAAGATCCGTTCCATGGCCCTCGTCGCGTCCCTCGCCGCTCTCGCCGTGCCGGCGCTCGCGGTCCAGAACTCCAACGACATCTCGCCGGGCGAGCACTTCCGCCGGCCGAACGTCTCGATCGACGCGGAGGCGCGCCTCCCCGGCGGCGGGACGCTCGTCAAGGGCCCGGCCGACGTCGAGGTCGAGTCTCTCGGGCACGGCAAGGTCAAGGCGACGTTCTTCCAGGGCGGCGTCCGCAAAGGCCAGGCCGACGGAATCATCGTCGGCGGCGGGAACCAGGCCATCGGTGCAGTGCACGGCCCCGGCCCCGGCCCTGGTGGCAGGCGCCTGTTGAAGCTATCCGACCTCGGGCTCGACGCGAACACCCCCTACAGATTCGTTCCGGGCGCCGGCAAGCTCGACCTCGCGATCGGCAACCCGGGGGCAAACCAGATCCTGATCGGCCTCCTCCTGCCGGCAGTTCAGAAGGTGCGCGAGCCCGCTCTGGCACCCCGCCACTGATCGACACGCCCAAGAAGGAGACTCCCATGAGGTCCCGCTTCGCATTCGTGCCCATCGCCCTCGCCGCGGCTTTTCTCGGCGCTCTCGCGCTCCCGGCAGCGGGTGCGCCGCATTTCACGCTGCATCTCGCGCATCCGATGCGGGCCGGGAACGTGCGGCTCGACCCCGGCGACTACGAAGTCCGGTTCGAGGCCGCGCCGAGCGGGCCGCCGCGTTTCGTCGCGGTCTTCCTCAAAGGCGGGGCGCGCGTCGCGACGGCGCCCGATCCCTTCAGGACTCCCGTTCCCTTGAAGGCGACACCGGTGAAGAAGTAGCCGCTCGTGTCTCGTGTTGCGCGACGCTAGTCGGGGCGCGCCAATCCGACTTCCGCGAAGAGCCTCTCCGTGTCCTCGCCGAACCTCGGAGGGGCAGTGGGAGCAGGATCCTCGAATTCCGGGAGGAAAAAGGGGGGGCGGATCGTCGGCACGGTTCGCCCGCTTCGGCTCACTTCGAGGATCGATCCCAGTGCGGTCGCCTGCGGCGACCGAATCGCCTCGAGCGGGCCCGCGACGGGGCCGGCGGGGATTCCCGCCGCCTTGCAGCGAAGGAGCCACATCGCCCGGGACTCCTTCGCGAAAAGCGACGCGAGGATCGGAACGAGCTCAGTGCGATTCACGACGCGTGCGGAGTTCGTCGCGAACCGCGCGTCCGCCGCGAGATCGGCCCGCTCGACCACCTTCTCGCAAAGGGTCGCGAACTGCCGATCGGTTCCGATCGCCAGAAGGAACCCGCCGTCCGCGGCCTCGAACGCCCGATAGGGCTCGATCGTCGCGTGCGAATTCCCGTGACGTGTCGCCTCGCGGCCCGTGACGAGAGCCGATCCCGCGACGTTGACGAGGGCCGCGAGCCCCGTCGACACGAGGTTCGTCTTCACGTGCGAGCCCGTGCCGTCGCGCGCGCGCGCCTGGAGCGCCGCGAGAATCGCGGTGACAGCGGACCACCCGGCGAGGACGTCGATCAGCGCGACTCCCATCTTGGAGGGCACGCCGTCCTCGGGTCCCGTGATCCACATGTGTCCCGTCGCGCCCTGCGCGAGGAGGTCGAAGCCCGGATCGCCCGCCTCCGGTCCGGTGTCGCCGGCGCCCGAGATCGAGCAGGCGACGAGCCGGGGGTTCAGCGACCGGAGCGCGTCGACGCCCAGTCCGCGCCTGTCGAGCGCGCCGGGGAGAAAGTTCTCGACGAGGACGTCGGCCTTCTTCGCCCAGCGTCGCACGAACTCCACGCCACCGGGCGTGCCGAAGTCCACGGCCGCCGACTCCTTCCGGCGATTCACGGACAGGAAGTACGCGGACTCGCCATCGAGAGCAGGCGGCTTCCACCCACGCGAGAAATCGCCGTCGTGCGGGTCCTCGACCTTGATCACGCGCGCGCCGAGATCCGCCAGGACCATCGTCGCGAGCGGGCCGGCGAGAACCCGCGACAGATCGAGAACGACGATGCCGTCGAGCGGCGGCTTTTTCATCCTCAGAACAGCGGCCGCTTGACGACGAGGATCGTCGTGTCGTCGGACGGCGCCCCTTCGCCCACGTGCAGGCGCCAGTCCGCGAGGAGTGCGTCGACGATCGAATCGGGCGGCCGCCGCCAGAGGCTCGTGGACTCGAGGACCGTCCGCGGACGGTCGAAGCCGTACGGGGCGTCGAAACGGTCGGGGCCCTCGAAGAGGCCGTCCGACGCGATCACGAGGACGCCGCCCTTCGGGATCTCGAAAGGCACGTCCTCGTACGTCCGCTTCGGCCCCTGTCCAAGAGGAAGGCCCGATCCCGTGATCTCGCTCGTCTTTCCGTCATGCAGGAGGAGCGGGAACGGATGCCCCGCGTTCGCGAGCACGCCGACGCCGGTCGCGGGGTCGATCCTGAGGAGCGCCACCGACGTGAAGAGCCGGCCGCTCCGCCCCATGCGCAGGACGCGGTCGATTTCGACGAGGATCTCCGAAGGCTTGCGGCCAGCCTTCACGAGGCTCGCGAG
The DNA here is from genome assembly GCA_038214715.1 of Thermoanaerobaculia bacterium. Lineage (GTDB taxonomy): Bacteria > Acidobacteriota > Thermoanaerobaculia > UBA5066 > UBA5066 > Fen-183. Next base: position 252,762 of record JBBQRP010000001.1, read on the forward strand.
CGACGCCATCACCATCGCCTGCTGGATGCCGCACGAGTACCCGTGGCCCGAGACGTCGCCCGCGGCGATCCAGAGCGCGCCGGACTCGTCCTGCACGAAGTCGTAGAGGTCTCCGCCGGCTTCCGTCGCGAGGATCGTCTTCACGGAGAGCTCGAGGCCCGGAACGACCGGCGGCTTCTCGGGCAGCAGCGAGAGCTGCATGCGCGAGAGGAGGTCCATCTCGTACTTCACCCGCCGCTCGGATTCGAGGCGTCTCACGTAGTCGGGTGCGTCGAGGCGGCCCTCCTCGTCTCTTTCGGGACGCCCGAGGCCGATGGCGCCCGCAGCGACGATGGCGAGGAGCGGCAGAACGGTGGCGAGGGCCGGAAAGAGATTGCCGTCGAGGTGGACGCACGCGACCACCGCGTCCCGGATGAGCGCGGACGAGACGGCCGCGACGAGGAGCGCCGCCAGCCCGTAGCGGTCGAATGCCCAGAGCAGCACGGTCGCGAGAGCGAGCGCGAGGGCGAGGCCGGCGCCCCATGGGTTGAGAGGCGTCCCGAGGGAGGAATAAAGGGCGAAAAGGATCGCCGCCGCGATGCTCGCGAACCGGCGCGGCAGGACGAACCGGAAGAGAGAGACGAACAGGACGAAGAGCGCCGTGTCGAATGATCCTTCGAAGAAGGGCCCCCTCTGGGCCTGGAAGAGCGGGTACGGGAACGACGGCGCCGTCGGCCAGACGCCGTTCGCCGAAGAGCGCGCGGCAGCAGCGAAGGCGAGGAGCGAAACGCCGAGGAGCGCGGCACCACCGCCGAGGCCCGCGAGGATCGCCCGCCCGCCGCGTGGGCCGAGGCGCCCCGCCGCGAAGGCGTCGAGACTCGTCGTGAAGCCCGGCACCGTGTCGCGGAGGAGGGATTCGGCCACGGTCCACAGTCCGAGGAGATAGAGCAGCATGACGACTCGCGCGCCGAACACGAAGACGACGAGACCGCCGAGGCTCGCGCCGCTCCCCAGCACGGCACCGAGGATCTCGTAGGCCGCCGCGAGGACGACGAGCGCGATTCCGATCGAGAAACCGAGCCTCCGCTTGTAGAGGAGAACGCCGAACGTGACGACGACGACGAGGAAGAGGAGCAACGCGGGCACGAACCTGTAGAGCCGTCGGACGATGCCATTGGCGTTGAAGAGCTTCGGCGCCTCCGGATCGGAAAGGCCGCGGGCGATCGAGAAGGTGACGTTCCCCGCCTCCTGCAGGAGGACTCCCTCGGCGGGCCTGCCGTTCACGCGTTCGAGAGGACGGACCCGGAACACGTTGTTTCCCCCGGAGAACTCGAGTTCCGGCCCCGCCCGCTTCCGGCCCGCGGCCAGAGAAACCTCGATGCGGTCGAAGAACTCCCGTCTCAGCGCCTGGGCCTTCGGGTCGGTCGCTTCGAACATCGAGCCGGCGGGACTCCACGTGACGGACTGGAGGGAACCGTCGGGATAGAACGCGAGCTGTACCGGCCCCGTTCCCGTCTTCGGGACGTCGAGGTTGCCGGAAACCGTCCATGCCGTCGCGCCGCCCGTGGCCTCGAGGTACGCCGGCGCCTCCCCGCGGAGGCGGCGGTAGGCGCGTTCGAACGACGTCCCGTCGGCCCGGCCCTCGAGCGATACGGTGGCGCGCGCCAGCGTCGCCCCGGCGTTCGCGGTGATCTCACGCGACCTTTCGATCAGTCGGATCGGGCGAGGACTCGCCGCGCGCCACTCGGGGAGGACGCGGAACGCCGCGAACAGTCCCGCGGCGAGGAGCATGCCGCCGACGCCGAGCGCGGCACGTGGCAGACGCGGCCCGGAACTCGCGCTCAAGACCGCGAGCCGACCGGCGTCAGGGCGAGCCCGGCCGTCATCTCGAGCATGCGGTCGATCGAACGCTTCGCCCGGACGCGCACGGCCTCGGGGACCTCGAGGACGGGCGCGAGGTCCCTCAGGCAGAGGTAGAGCTTCTCGAGCGTGTTGCGCTTCATGTGCGGGCAGGTGTTGCAAGCGCAGTCGGCCACCGGAGGCGCAGGAATGAGCGTCTTGCCGGGCGCGGCACGGTGCATCTGATGGAGGATGCCTTCCTCGGTGGCGACGATGAACGCCGTCTTCGGCGACGTCACGACGTGCCGGAGGAGGCCCGACGTGGATGCCACGACCGCCGCGTGACGCAGGATCGCCTCCTCGCATTCCGGATGCGCGATGACCTCGGCGTCGGGATTCCGCACCATGATGTCGAGGAGCTTTCTCTCCGAGAACGTCTCGTGGACGATGCAGGTGCCCGGCCACACGACGAATTTCCGTCCCAGCTTCTTTTCGAGCCACGCGGCGAGGTTCCGGTCGGGCGCGAAGACGACGGGGTCGGGAATCTGGCGGAGGATCACTTCGGCCGAGGACGACGTGACGATGACGTCGGACAGCGCCTTCACGCCGGCGGAGCAGTTGATGTAGCTGACGACGGTGTGACCCGGATACTTCTTCAGCCACTCCTCAAAGAGAGGGGCGGGGCACCCGTCCGCGAGCGAGCAGCCGGCCTCGAGATCCGGGACGACGACCGTCTTTTCGGGAGTGAGGATCTTCGACGTCTCCGCCATGAAGTGAACGCCGGCGAAGGCGATGACCTCCTCCGTCGCCTGCGCGCCCCGGCGTGCGAGCTCGAGGGAGTCGCCCACGAAGTCGGCGAGGTCCTGGATCTCCGACTCCTGGTAGTAATGTGCCAGGACGACGGCGTTCCGCTCCTTCTTGAGGCGGCGGATCTCCACCTCGAGATCGAGCGCCGGGACCCGGGGCTCGCTTGGTTCGACAGGTCGCCCGCTCACGCCGCAGATCTTAACGCCCGCCGAGAGACGGCCTCTCCCTTTGCTACACTCCGGCCCGGCCGATGCGTCTCGGCCCGAGGATTCAATGAGCGCCGAAGCACGGGTCCTGACGCCATCACAGTCCTCACCGTGGATCGCGAATCCACGCTGGGACATGATCTGCCTGACGCTGTCGGCCGGCCTCGTCGCGATCCCACCCCTCGTCCACTCGCTCGGGAAAACCACCGCCGGCGGCGTGGACCTCCTCATCACGCTCCTCATCGGCGGCCCGCACATGTATGCGACGTTTCTGAAGACGGTTTTCGAGCCGCGCTTCCGCCTCCTGCATCCCGCGCTCACATGGGCCCCGATCGTGGTCGTTCCGATCGTCGTCATCCTCGGTTCGATCTACGCGTTTCCGTGGCTCCTCACGTTCTTCTTCACCTGGGCGTCAATCCACGTATGCGACCAGGCGTCGTACATCGGCTACCTCTACCGCGAGAAGGGCGGCGCCGCGCGGCCGTGGCAACGCCTTCTCGACTTCACCGTCGTCATCACGTCGCTCTACAGTTATGCGATGTATCGCCACGTCGCGGGCACGTTCAAGATCGGCGACACGATGCTGTGGTTCCCGCCGTTCCTCAAACACGCGTGGTTCGCGGACGGCTTCGCCGTCGCGACGGCGGCGCTGATCGCGGCGTGGGTGGTCCTCACCGCGAACCAGATCCGCCGGCGTGAGCTCGCCGCGCCCTACGCCTTCTTCATGGCTCTCACGATCGTCGTCGCGCTCCTCGTCCCACGGCTCCCCGAGCTCTCGATTTCGTTCCAGGGCTTCAACGCGTGGCACTCGTTCCAGTACCTCGGCCTCACCTATCTCATCCTCCGGCAGGACAACAACGCCGCGGGCTACGCGTTCGTCAGGAAGATGGCGCGGCCCGGGAAGTTCTTCCGGTACTACGGCTGGAACCTCCTCTGGACGACGGGGGCGACGCTCGTGATCCTGCTCCTCACGGTCGTCCTTCACCTGCCCGCCGAGCCGAGCTACTACGCCGTCGTGTTGTCCTTCCTCCTGACGCACTACGCGCACGACCACTTCCTGTTCGCGCTCGGCAGCGGCTTCAAGCCGAAGTGACCGTCACCGTCACCGTCCCGACCGGAGACCGCCGGAGGCGGGCGGCGGCTTTCGTTGCCTTCGGAACCGCCCTCGCGCTCGTGTGCGCTCTCCTCGGCGGATCCGCCGAAGGAGCGTCGAAGAAGAAGAAGAGACGGAGGGCTCCCGAGCCGACACCGGTCCCGCGGCCGGTCGACCCTTACCGCGTCACGATTACGACGGCCGACGGGGTCGAGCTCGCGGCCTCGTGGAGACCGGTGGACGGCAACCCAAAGGCTCCCGGCGTCCTCCTGGTCCACGACTTCTCGCGCGAGAGACGCGAATGGGAGCCGTTCGCCGAGGAGCTGCATGCGCTCGGATTCGCCACGTTGTCCTTCGACCTCCGCGCGCACGGCGAGTCGACGAAGAAAGCGGGCGCGAGGATCGGGCTCTCTCCAAGGCTCCTCAGGGACCCCGCCGGCTTTCCGCGCGACGTTTCCGCCGCGGCGGCGTGGCTAAGGACGAAGGCGCCGAAGACGGCGGCCGTCGGACTCTCCGTCGGCGGCTATCTCGCGCTCCTCGCGTCGTCGAGGGGACAGGTGGACGCCGCCGTCGCGATCTCCGTGAACGAGCCGCGCGTCGCGCCGCTCGCGGGCGGAGCGCCCGTGACGCCGAAGGGAGCCTTGATTCTCGGGTCGACGAGCGACCCCGGCCGCACGGATTCGGCGAAGAAGCTGCTCGCGGCGTCCACGGAGCCGAAACGCATGCTCCTTTTCCCGGGCGGCTCCCACAACCTCGCCGTGCTGAGGGAGCATCCCGAAGCAAAGAAGGCCACGTTCGACTGGCTCGCCGAGCGTCTGGGCGTCACGCTCCCGCCGAAGCCGGAGCAGACGCCGCCGCCCGCGTCCCCGCCTGCGCCCGCTCCGAAGTAAGCTCCCCGCGCGTGACGACGGTCGTTTTCGACATCGAGACGGTGTCCCTGCCATGGCTGCAGCTGGACGCCCAGCAGCGCGGGAAGCTCACGCGGCGGGCCGAAGATCACGAGGATTTTCTGAAAAGGAAAGAGGGCGGGGCGCTTTCACCGTATCTGGGCAAAGTCATCGTCATCGCGATGCTGAACCCCGACACGGGAAATGGGAGCGTCTGGTACGAGGCGGACGCGCGGTGCGACGGGAAATCGCACGACGCCCGCTTCGACATCATCGGCTGCTCCGAGAAAGACATCCTCGCGGAGTTCTGGGAAAAGGTCTCGAAGTACGGCCGCGTCGTCACCTTCAACGGCCGGAGCTTCGACGCGCCATTTCTCTCCGTGAGAAGCGCCATCCACGGCATCTCACCCTCGAAGAATCTCCTCGGCTACCGGTATTCCATGGAGACCCATGTGGACCTCCTGGAGGTGCTGACGTTTCAAGGCGCCGTCTCCCGCGACCAGACCCCGACGCTGCACTCCGCCTGCGTCGCGTTCGGCATCCCGTCGCCGAAGACCGCCGCGATGCACGGCTATGCCGTGGGTGACGCGTACCGCGAGGGGCGCCTCGGCGAGGTCGCCGACTACTGCAGGAAAGACGTCGAGGCGACGGCCGCTTTGTACCGCCGCCTCGAGTCCACGCTGCTGCCGCTGTTCAGGAAGTAGCGGGCCGAACGTCAGCGCCAGCAGCCTTCGATCCAGGAATCGTCGTCATCGTAGTAACCCGACACCCACTCGGCACCGTAGTAGGGCGGCCGCACCCAGCCATAGTTCGCGATGTAGACGTATCCGTCGCCGGGGCACGAGGAATAGAAGCGGCTGCCGGCGTATACGTGGAATGGAGAGATCGCTCCGTAGGTGCGGTAGGGAGAGACGAAGCCGCGGCCGAAAAATGCCGGCGGACGAAAGAAGGCGCGCCCGCCCCATTCGTGTCCGCGGAGCTCGCGGCCCCGGAACTCGCCGCGTTCCTGTCCCCGGAAGTCCTGTCCCCGGAACTCCCGCCGCTCCTGTCCACGGAACTCACGGCGTTCCTGCCCGCGAGACTCCTGCCCCCGGTATTCGCCGTGGCCGTTCCCACGGAACTCTCCCCTGGGGGATCCGACGACGCCCCGGCCGTGGGTCCAGTCCTGGGCATCCGCCTTCGGAGCGAGGGACACCAGAGCCGCGAGGGCCGCGGCGGACAGCGTCAGGTTGCGCATCGTGTTGTTCATGATCGGCCTCTCTTTCTGCCCCGGGCTGTTCGCCCTGGACAGAAAGATGATTGCAAGGCCGTGCCAGCCGTAACCGCGTGACTTCCCTCACCGTCGCACCTTTTGGTGCTGCCCCGAGAGGACGGTGCACCTTCCCGTGACGCCGGATCAGGTCGTTCTAGGCCTCGAGATTCCTCCGCGCGTTCTTCACGAGCAGGAAGCAGAGGCCCGCAAAAACGATCGCTCCGAGGACGTCTCCGGGAATTCCGTTCTTGATCGCAGGATAGAAGCGCTCTCCGATATCCAGCTTCTCGAGAAGCGTCGGCTTGTCCATGTGGAGCACGGCGTCGCCGAGAAACGCCACGACCGCGATGAGAACGCCGCCCAGCGAGCCTCCCGCAACGAGACCGGTCGCGTAGAGCATTCCCGAGGAAAGATCGCCTTCTTCCTTCTTGTGCTGCATCTTTTCCGCGAGCGATTTCATCTGGCCGCCGATGAAGATCGGCAACGTCGTCGAGAGCGGGAGGTACGCGCCCACCGCCCACGACAGCGCGTGGGCCCCGGCCATCTGCGCCATGAACGCGAGGAACACACCCACGAGAACGGGTGCCCAGGGCAGGTTCTGCGCGAGGAGGCCCTTGATGATCGTGGCCATCAGCGTGGCCTGCGGCGCCGGGAGCGCCGACGTCCCGATACCGTGCGCCTCGCCGCCCGCGTACGTCCGATCGAGGAGGAACAGCGTGCCGCCGATGACGACCGTCGAGACGAGGACGCCGATGATGAAGCCGATCTGCTGACGGCGCGGCGTGGCGCCCACGATGTAGCCCGTCTTCAGGTCCTGCGACGTGGCGCCCGCGTTCGCCGCCGCGATGCAGACGAGCGCGCCGACGCAGAGGGCGACCGCCTGATAGACGTCGCCCGTACGCCCGATCACGACGAAGACGACGCAAGTCCCCATGAGGGTTGCGATCGTCATGCCCGAGATCGGGTTCGAGGACGTGCCGATGATCCCGACGATGCGGCTCGCCACGGTCACGAAGAAGAAGCCGAAAACGACGACGAGGAGCGACATGACGAGCGAGCCCGGAAACGGCCCGTGAGGGATTCCCGGAAGAACCGCGATCAAGAGAGCGAGAACGATCGAGCCCACGACGACGATTCCCATCCCGAGGTCGTCGTCCGTGCGGATCTTCTTCGCCTCTCCGGCGCCCGCGCCGATACTTTTCACAGACTCCCGGAACGCCCCGATGATCGTGGGCAGTGTCTTGATGAGCGTCATGACGCCCGCGCACGCGACGGCGCCCGCGCCGATGTAGCGCACGTACGCGCGGTAGATCCACTCGGCGTGGGAATGGCCGGCGCGCCACGCGTCCGTGAAGCCGAGATTCTTCAGGTCGTCCACGAGACGGGTCTCGGGCACGAATATGGAGATGAGCGGGATCAGCGCGAGCCACGAAAGCACACCGCCCGAGGCGAGCTCGCCGGCGATCTTCGGCCCGATGATGTAGCCGAGGCCGAGATATTCCGGCGTGACGGCGCAGGAGAGCGTGGCGTCGGGGATCGTCCCGTTCTTCCCGGTTTGGAACCACGTCGCCGTCTCGTTCCACAGACCGACGATCCCGTACAGGAACTTGTAGAGCATCGAGATGCCCACGCCCGCGAAAACCATCTTCGCGAGGTCGCCGCCTTTCTCACCCGCGATGAGGACGTCCGCGCAGGCCGTGCCCTCAGGGTAGGGAAGGGTGCCGTGCTCCTTGACGATGAGCGGCCGGCGGAGCGGGATCATGAAGAGGACGCCGAGCGTGCCCCCGATCGCCGCGAGGAGGAAGATGACGGAGTACTTGAAGTAGTCGGCGCCGTTCGAGAGGAAGAGGAGCGCGGGCACCGTGAAAACGACACCGGCCGCGACCGACTCGCCCGCCGAGCCGATCGTCTGGACCATGTTGTTCTCGAGGATCGTGGACTTCCCGAGCTTCTTGAAGACCGCGATCGAGAGGACGGCGATCGGCACGGAAGCCGAGACGGTCAGGCCGGCGCGCAGCGCGAGATAGACCGTGGCCGCACCGAAGATGATTCCAAAAAACGACCCCAGGAGGATCGCCTTGAGCGTGAACTCCGGGACCTCCGCGTCCGCCGCGATGTACGGCTTGAAGTCCTGACCGCTGCCCGGTGCGCTCATCCGCCTGTCCTCCTCACATCACCTGGAAAGTGCCCCGGAGTCTGACATCGAGGGAGGCGCCTTGTCGACCGTGGCGGGCGCGGGAGGCCTATACTGGCCGCTGCTCGTGCCATCGCGATCCATTCCGGAGTCACGGGATCGAGCTTTCCCCCCTCTCAGGAGGTCCCCATGAACCCCAAGGTCCTCGTCCTCGCGGACGATCTGTTCTGGAAAACCAAGATCGAGCACACGCTGAAGTCGGCGCAGGCGACCGGCGTCTTCATCGACAAGTCCGATCAGCTCGCCGGCAAGGCGGATCCGCGCTCCGTGGGCCTCGTCATCGTCGACCTCGCCCTCCGCGACGACCCGTTCACCGCGATCGCGACCCTGAAGAAGGGCGCGAAGACGAAGAACATCGCCGTCGTGGGCTACTACGAGCACGTGAGGAAAGACCTTCTCGAGAAGGGCGGCAAGGCCGGCTGCGACCAGGTTCTCCCGCGCGCGGCCTTCTCCCAGCACCTCGGCGACATCGTCATGAAGTACGCACTTCCCGGCGGCGTGCGGGCGGAAGAGGACGAGGCCGAGCTGCCCGAGGAGTAGGCGTCGTATCCTGTCGGCGCTTCGGCAAGGTCCCCGGGAAAGATTTTCTTGGAAGGTACGAGGGGCCTGCGCCGTGGCTCGGGCCGAGCGCGCCCGGGAAAGGCGTCCCTCATGAGCAGCTCCCGTCGCCGCTTCCTTCAGGCCGCCGCCGCGGCTTCCGTAGCAGGCGCCCTCCCCTCCTCCACCTTCGAAGAAAAACTGCAGGGCCAGAGCACCCCGGCGGCCGGAAACGCCGCTGTTCCCGCCGCCGACGGCTACGTCCTCGTGACGTCCGCGAACGGCGTCGAGGCCGCGAAGGCAGCGCGGCAGGCGCTCATCCAGGGCTACGACCCGCTCGACGCCGCGATCGTTGGTGTGAACGTCAACGAGCTCGACCCGAACGACATGAGCGTCGGATACGGCGGGATCCCGAACGAGGAAGGTGTCGTGCAGCTCGACGCGTGCGTCATGGACGGCCGCACGCTGCGCGCGGGCGCCGTCGGCGCGATGGAGGGGTGCAAGACGCCCTCGAAGATCGCGAAGCTCGTCATGGAGCGCACCGACCGCGTCTTCCTCGTCGGCGAGGGCGCGCGGAAGTTCGCCTCCTCGCACGGCTTCCCGGTCGAAGACCTCCTCACCCCGAAGACGCGAAAGATCTGGCTCTACTGGAAAGAGCGCCTCTCCGACACGGACGACTGGATCGAGGCGGGCAAGGAAGCCCAGGACCCGGACATCAAGGAGTTCATCCGAAAGTACGGCAACGAGTACTTCCGGCCGCAGGGCACGATCCACATGTCGGTGCGGAGCGCTAAGGGCGATCTCGTGGGCGTCACGACGACATCCGGCCTCTTCTTCAAGATCTCCGGCCGGCTCGGCGACTCACCGGTCGTCGGCGCGGGGATCTACAGCGAGAACGGCGTCGGAAGCTGCGGGTCGACGGGCCGCGGCGAAGCGAACCTCGTCACCTGCGGCTCACACACCGTCGTCGAAGGAATGCGGCAGGGGAAGAGCGTGGAAGAGGCGTGCCTCCTCGCACTCAAGCGCATCGACGAGAAGACGCACAGGGTCCCCCGCCATCGCGACGCTCAGGGGCGGCCGAAGTTCAACGTCAACTTCTACGCCGTCGACGCGAAAGGCCGAACCGCCGGCGCCGCGATCTGGAGCGGCAGCAAGCATGTCGTCGGTGACAACGACGGGGTGAGGACGTTGGAGTCGGCGTACCTGTATAAGAAGGGTGCTTAGGCAGTCTTGGCTCGCGACGGTGTCGGTCTCGCGAGGGCCGGTGGGCCGCAAGGCGGGGATACTCGGGGCCATCGCGCATGACACCGGCCCTGGGGAATCCCGCGAAGCAGGTCGTGGCATGCCAGTCACGCGATCAAGGCCTCGCTCGCGACGAACCACGACCTCAAAGACAAGAACAACGCGAACGATTCCGTCGGCCGAACGATCACCGTGGATGTACCCCTGCTGCGGGGACTCGTCGAAACTTGAGCTTCGTGACTTTCTCCTGTACCGTATTCCTGTACAGGTGATTAGTGGCCATCGAAGCAACCTACACGCACGCACGCGCACACTTCGCCTCCCTATGCGACGCGGTCATTCATGATCGCGACTCCGTCATCATCCGCCGGCGCGGAGCCGAGGATGTTGCCCTCGTCTCGGCAGCGGAGCTTCGAAGCCTCGAGGAGACCGCACATCTGCTCCGCTCCCCCAGGAACGCCGCTCGGCTTCTCGCTGCTCTCGGCCGCGCCACGAGCCGCAAGCTCAAACCTTCTTCACCCGATTCGCTGAGGAAAAAGCTCGGGCTCCCGGCGCGCTCATTTCGTTGAACCGCTCGCAACGGTGAACCGCTCGCAACGGGTTGCCATCTTCCATCCGGAGTTCCGAGAGGACCTCCGCTTCTGGGTCGATACGAATCGGAAGGTCGCGCTCCGTGCTCTGGATCTCGTGGACGCCATCCTCCGCGACCCATTTCTCGGTGTCGGAAAGCCCGAACCTCTTCGGCATCTCTACAAGGGCGCATGGTCCCGTCGCCTGACCGAAGAACACCGCCTCGTGTACCTCGTCCGGGACGACCGGATCGACTTCTTACAGGCGCGCTACCACTACTAGAGCGGCGGTGAGCCTCTTGGCCCGTTACTTCTTCCGCAGCTCCATCAGGACCTGCTTCGCGACGGCCTTGAGCGTGTCGAAGACGCCCTGGCCGTTCGGGGCGCTGGCCTCGAACGTCGGCTCACCCTTGAAGTTCAGCTGGCGGTAGAGCTCGTCCGCGGGAAGGGCCGTGGGCAGGTCGCGCTTGTTGAGCTGGAGGACGTAGGGGATCACCTGCAGGTCGAAGCCGTGGTCGGTGAGGTTCTTCTCGAGGTTCTGGAGCGACTCTACGTTCGCGTCGAGCCGGGCCTCCTGGGAGTCCGCCACGAAGACGACGCCGTCGACGCCCTTCAGGATCAGCTTGCGGCTCGCGTCGTAGAAGACCTGCCCGGGCACCGTGTAGAGGTGGAAGCGAGTCTTGAAGCCGCGCACCGTCCCGAGGTCGAGCGGCAGGAAGTCGAAGAAGAGCGTCCGGTCCGTTTCGGTCGCGAGGGAGATGAGCTTCCCCTTCGCCGCCGGGTTCGTGCGGTCGTAGATGTACTGGAGGTTCGTCGTCTTCCCGCAGAGACCCGGACCGTAGTACACGATCTTGCAGTTGATCTCGCGGGCAGCGTAGTTGATGAACGTCATGGCGGCTATTCGCGGAAGAGGCTGTCGATATCCTCGTCCGTGATCTCGGCGAACGGCGAGTCGTAGCCTTCCTGGCGCCGCGTCTTTTCGCTCTCGACCTTCTTCTGGATGGTGTCGAAGATGCGCTCGAGCTCCCCGTTCGCCTTACGGACCCGGAGCCGCACGAGGCCGAGAGACGAGCGCTCGTCGAAAATGACGACGAGGATGACGCGCTGCCCGACGATCGAGATGTAGACGTTGTCGCGCTCGCCCTCGTGGAAGAGGACGGGGAACTCCTTTTCGCCGATGAGCCGCGCGAGCCCGTCCGTGGCCGCCACATTGCCGGCCGTGAGCGATGCCAGGGAGGTCGTGTCGAGGGATTCCATGTCGCCCTGGGCCGCGATCTGCTGCCCGTTCTTGTCGACGATGAAGACGACCTTTGCCTGGGCGTCCGCCTTCAGGCGTCCGATGACGTCCTTGATCTGGTGAAACTCCTCGTCAAAGAGAATGAAATCGGACATGCGCCTGTCATGCCCAGTCTACCCGATCAGATCTCCCGGCGGCCCGAGAGCGATCTCGAGAGGGTGACTTCGTCGGCGAATTCGAGCGCCGCGCCGACCGGGAGGCCGAGCGCGAGCCGCGTCACCTTGACCCCGAGGGGCTTGAGGCGCCGCGCCAGGTAGAGAGCCGTGGACTCCCCTTCGACGTTCGGATTCGTCGCCAGAACGACCTCCTCGACGGCTTCTCCGTCGGGCGGCCGCTCGACCCGCGCGACGAGATCGGCCACGTGGAGGTCGTCCGGACCGATCCCGCGGAGCGGCGCGAGGACCCCCGCCAGGACGTGGTAGCGGCCCCGGAACTCGTGCGTTCTCTCGAGGACGTAGACGTCCGCGGCGTCCTCCACGACGGCGAGGAGCCGCCGATCGCGCGTGGGGTCCGAGCAGATGTCGCAGGGATCGGTTTCCGTGAGTGCGTGGCAGGTCGAGCACGAGCGCGTCCGCTCCCGCGCTTCGGCCACGGCCGCGGTCAGGGCCCCGGTCTCGTGCTCGGGCGCGGCGAGAAGGTGGTAGGCGAGCCGGCGCGCACTCTTCGGGCCGACGCCCGGCAGCCTTTCGAGCGCCGCGACGAGGCGGTCGAACGAGGGAAGCGAAGCCATCCGTCAGCGACCCTTCGCCCGGTCGGGTCCGCCGTCGCGCTTCACGTCGGCGATCTCGCCGCCGAAGAGATCCATCATCCTTTTGACTCTCTCGTCCGTCTCGACCTTCATCTTCAGATGCTCTCTTTCGAGCACTTTGGGATCCGCGTTCGCCGCGGCCGCCGTGAGATCCCCGGCGGGCGGGGCCACGCTCTCGACGACCACGCGCGCACCCCGGCCGAGGACGGCGACGGCGGCCTCCTCGAGCACCTTCGCCATCGCGGGTTCGGCGAGCCGCCTCTCCGTCACGGGGCTCGGGGGGTCGAGAAAGACGAGGACGTTCTTCCCGTCGAGGCGGATCGACGCGTCGTCGAGAACCGCGGCGAGCTGCGAGTGCTTCTTCTCGACAGCCGCGCGGAAGGCGCCCGCGGGGTCGGGCGTCGCGACGGGGTCCGGCACGATCTCGAGCGGCGTCAGCCCGACGAATCGGGGCACGTCGGCAGAAGAAGAAGCCTCTGTTTCGGATCGCGCACCGTGGCCGCGACGCGATTCCGGCAACGATTCGACAAGGGGCGTGGCGGAAGATTTTTTAGGCGGGGATGAGGGGGGGGAGGGGGCCGTTCCCGAATTTCTCCCGGAAATAAATTCTTCGATCGGCACCAGCCTGGGCAGCTCCGCGAGCCTCAGGAGCAGCACCTCGAACGCGAGCGCGGGAACGTCCGACCGGCGGAGCGTGCCGTCGGATTCGGAGAGGAGGGAGAGAAGCCTCAAGAGAGTCGCGTACGGAGTCGTCCGAGCGAACTCGCGGATGCGCTCGGCGCCGTCCTCCGACAGTCCCGTCGGGGGCGGGGCCTTCGGATCCGCCGCGAGCCGCACGGCGCCGCGAACGAGCGCGGTGAGGTCGTGGAGCGTCGCGCGGGGCTCCGCCCCGGCCGCCTCGAGCTCGGCGCACCCCTTGAACACGGCGACGCGGTCCGAGGCGAGGACCGCGCCGAAGAGGGTCACGAGCGCCGTTCGGTCAGGCGCTCCGAGCAGCGCCGCAACGTCGGCCGACGTGACGCCGCTCCCGGAGCGCGCGGCGGCCTGGTCGAAGAGCGAGAGCCCGTCCCTGAGGCTGCCCGTCGCGGCGGCCGCGAGGGCGGAGAGGGCATTTCGCTCGACGGACAGTTTCGTTCCCTTCGCGTCGCGCGCCTCGTCCACGATCTCGAAGCCCTCGCGCCCCGCGATGTCCGCGAGCCGGCCGGCGACCTCGTCGTCCGTGAGGCGCCGGAAGTCGAAGCGCTGGCAGCGCGACAGGATGGTCGCGGGAATCTTGTGGCGCTCCGTCGTCGCGAGGATGAAGACCGCGTGGGCGGGCGGCTCCTCGAGAGTCTTCAGGAGCGCCTGGAACGCGGCGGACGAGATCGCATGGACCTCGTCGATGATGAAGACCTTGCGGCGGTCGCGCGAGGGCGCGTACGAGACGATCTCGATGAGGTCGCGCGCCTGATCGACCTTGCCGTGGGTGGCGCCGTCGATCTCGAGAGTGTCGAGCGAGCGGCCCTCGAGGACCTCCACGCACGACGCGCACGTACCGCACGGCGTTGCCGTAGGGTGCTCGGCGTTGTTGCAGTTGATGGCGGCGGCGAGGAGGCGCGCGGTCGTCGTCTTGCCGACGCCACGGGGGCCCGAGAAGAGGTACGCGTGCGCCAACCGGTCGGCCGTCACGGCGTTCGTCAGCGCGCGCACGATCTCCTCCTGCCCGACGACGTCCTGGAACGTGCGCGGCCGCCACTTGCGGGCGAGAGGGACGTAGGCGGGGGAATCGCTCACCGTCTGGACTGTACCCGATTCCCCCGAGCCCCCCGATGAGTCCGGGCGATCCGCGGCGCCCGGGCCTTTCTCCTGAGTGCTGCTTCCTTCCGGATCTGACACGGTTCGGAGGGGACCGTCGCGCGGGACCCGAACTCATCCGGGGGCCCGGGGGACGCGATTCTAGCAGCCGCCCGAACTTGTGTCCGGCCGCCTCGAACGGTAAAAAGGACGCTCGTGACCGCCCCTCCTCTCCGCGTCGTCTTCATCTGGCATTTCCACCAGCCGTGGTACCCGACCTTCGATGGCGAGCCCCCCGCCCTCCCCTGGGTGCGCCTCCACGCGCTGAAGGACTACTACGATCTTCCGGTGCTCCTGACCGAGGAGCCGCGCGTCCACCACACCGCGAATCTCGTTCCGGCGCTCCTCGACCAGATAGACCTCCTCGCGAAAGGAGGCTCGGACGCGTTCCTCGAGATCGCCCGCGTTCCGGCGGGCGAGTGGGACGCGGCCACCGTGAGGTTCGTCCTCGCGAACTTCTTTTCCGTACACCCCCGCGTCCTCGAGCGCCACCCGCGGCTCGCCGACCTGAAGAGCCGGGTCGATGCCGGCGAGACGCTCGCCGCGGCCGATCTCACGGATCTCGTCGTCCTCTTCCACCTCGCCTGGTCCGGCCCGACTCTTCTCAGGGATCCGCTCCTCATCCATCTCAGGAAGCGCGGCCGCGGGTTCACCGAGAGCGAGAAGAACGAGCTTCTCGACTATCAGGCCGCGTTCCTGTCGATGGTGATCCCCCGGTGGAAGACGGCGTTCGACTCGGGAATCGTCGAAGCGGCGACGAGCCCTTACCACCACCCGATCCTGCCGCTCCTCCTCGACTCGAGCGCCGGCAGGGACGCGCGCCCGGACCTCCCCGTGCCCGTACCCCGCTTCTCGCATCCCGAGGACGCCCGCTCGCAGCTCTTCCTCGGCCTCGCGACGTTCGAGAAGCACTTCGGCTTCCGGCCGCGCGGCATGTGGCCGCCCGAGGGAGCGCTGTCGGAAGGAACGCTCGCGCTCCTCGGAGAGTCGGGCGTCGCGTGGACCGCCTCGGACGAGGCCGTCCTCCTCCAGTCCCTGCCGGCCGGCAAGCGCGACTTCGGAGAGGGCGATCGCGCGCGCACCGTGTTCCGGCCGTGGCGCCTCTCGGGCGTTCCGTCGCCGGACATCTTCTTCCGCGACCGGGTGCTGTCGGACCGGATCGGTTTTTCTTACGCCACGTGGGAGCCCATGGACGCCGCCGGCGACTTCGTCGCGCGGCTCCTCTCGATCCGCGAGGCCGCCCCGGAAGCCGAACTCGTCGTACCCGTCATCCTCGACGGAGAGAACGCCTGGGAGACCTATCCTGACAACGGCGTCCCGTTCCTGCGCGCGCTCGGCGCGGCGCTCGCCGCGCGGGCCGAGGTCGAGGTCGTCACCCCGAAAGAGGCGCTCGCGCGTCTCAACGCACCCCCGGGACAGCTCGAGCGCGTCGTCGCGGGCTCGTGGGTCGAAGGGAGCCTCGCGACGTGGATCGGAGCCGCGCCGAAGAACAAAGCGTGGAGTCTCCTTCACGCGGCGCGTGAGGCGCTCGGCGGCGAGATCGCCGCCGCGCCCGTCGTGTCCCCGGCCGACATTCCCCCCGGCGCCGTGGGTCCGGCTGCCGCCAAGGCCGCGCTCTTCGCGGCGGAGGCGAGCGACTGGTTCTGGTGGCTCGGGGAGGACCACTCGTCGGCGCACGACCGCGTCTTCGACGTCCTGTTCCGCCGCCATCTCGCGGCCGCGTATCGCGCGCTCTCACGCCCCGTCCCGTCCGAGCTCCTCGAGCCCGTCGATCCGGTGCATTCGCCCGCCGTCGAGGCGCCCCAGCTCCCGCTCGGTCCGCGCGTGGACGGCGAGGCGGGAGACGCGGGCTGGAGCGGCGCGGGCCGTGTGAAAGGCGGGAGCCGCGGAACGATGCAGCGCAGCACCGGACTCGTGAAGGAGATGCTCTTCGGCTCGTCCGCCTCCGGAGACGCGCTGTTCCTGCGCCTCGAGCCGGAAGCGGACGCCTCGGCCTTCGAGGGCCGGACGCTCCGCGTCGAGTTCCTTCCGGGCCGCGAGGAAGCGGACGCGCTCTCCCCTGTCACAAAAGACGTCCGCATCGGGTCGGGCACGACGGGCGACGGGGAGCTGAAGGTCGCACTCGGGGCGACTCTCGACATCCGCCTTTCCACTCCGCCGGGCAGCCGGGGCTCGATCGCGTTCCGGGTCTCGATCGTCGACGCGAGCGGGCACACGATCGAAGCGATCCCCGATGACGGCTGGGTGCGGTTCCGGCCCCCCGGCCCCTCGTCTTCACCCGGCAGCGCGCGCCGCGCCGCGCAGACACCGGCGTAGAATCGCGGCCCTTTGATGAGGCGCCCTCCAACGACGCTCCTGCTCGTACTGCACGGGCACATCCCGGATGTGCTCGGACATGGGACGTGGCCCCACGGCGCAAACTGGCTCTACGAGGCCGCGGCCGAAACGTATCTCCCGTTCCTCATCGCGGTCGAGCGTCTCCTCGCAAGCGGAATTCCAGTCAAGGCGACCGTCGGAATGACCCCCGTCCTGTGCGAGCAGCTGCAGGACCCGCGGTTCGCCCCGGGATTCGACGCATACCTCGCGCAGCGCGCGCAGGCGGCCCGCGAGGACGAGGAGAGGCTCCTCGCGATGGGGGACTCGCCCGCAGCCTCCCTCGCCGCCTCGTGGGCCCTTTTCTACGCCGGACACCGCGCCGATTTCGCGCGCCGCCCGGACGGCCTCGTGCGCGCGTTTCGCAGGCTCGCCGAGCGGGGCGCCCTCGAGATGATCGCGTCCGCGGCAACGCACGGCTTCCTGCCGCTTCTCCCGAACGACCGCGCGATCGATCGCCAGCTCGACGCCGGGCTCGCGGCGCACCGCCGGCACTTCGGCCGCGACGCGCGGGGGGTCTGGCTGCCCGAATGCGCGTACCGCCCGGCCGGGCCGTGGATGTCGCCCGCGGACGGACACGTCGAGACGCGGATCGGGCTCGAGGACTTTCTCGCGGCGCGCAACATCCGGTACTTCTTCGTGGAGACGCACCTCGTCACGGGCGGGCGGCACGTGCCCGCCTACGGGGGCGAAGTGAACGTGCCCGAGCGCGGCGGCACGCCGTACCGCATTCACTCGGTGCGCGCCTCGCACGGGGCGCGCGTCGGCGTCTTCGCCCGCGACCCGCTCTCCTCACAGCAGGTCTGGTCGGGCAAGGTCGGCTACCCCGGGGACGGCCGCTACCTGGAGTTCCACAAGAAGCGCGCCCCGAGCGGCCACCGCTACTGGCGCGTCACGGACTCGAAGCTCGACCTCGGCGACAAGCTGCCCTACGACCGCGCCGCCGTCGCCTCCGCGCTCGCGTCGCACGCCGGGCACTTCGTGCACCTCCTCGAGAGCGCGCCCGCGCTCCCGGGCGGAGACTCACCGGTCGTCGTCGCGATGTTCGACTTCGAGCTTTTCGGGCACTGGTGGTTCGAAGGGGTGGACTTTCTCGAAGCCGTCTTCACGCGTCTCGCCAAGAGCGACAAGGTCGTGCCGCGCACCGCGTCCGAGGCCCTCGCGTCCTCGCCGGCGCCGCACGTACTCGCCCTCGGCGCCGGCACCTGGGGGCGGGGCGGTGATTTCCAGGTCTGGTGGAACGAGCACACAGTGACGTACTGGAAGGAAGTGGATGCCGTCGAGCGAGCGCTCGAGATGTTCGAAGGGCGGCGCGAAGCGATACCCGCACCGCTGTTCGCGGCCCTCGAGCAGCAGGCGCTGCTCCTGCAGTCGTCCGACTGGCCGTTCCTCATCGACAACGAAGTCTCCAAGGACTACGCCGAGACGCGGATCCGGGAGCACGTGAGGGACTTCTGGCATCTCGCGCGCATGGCCGACTCCGGAATCGTCGACGACGTGGCCTTCGCGGCGATCGCGGACCGCGACCGGCTCTTCGAGGCCGAGCTGGCCTCGCGCTAGACGTCAGCGCCGGAAGGCGTACGCGACCTTCAAGAAGAACTGGCGGTCGGCACGCTCGCCGACGCGCGCCCGGACCGGAAGGTTCCGGCACAGAGAACGAGTGAGAGGACGAACGTCCTTCGCGGCCGGAAATCGTGCACATCGTTCCGTAGTACGCAGGCCCCGGGAGGAATTTCCGCGGGGCGGCCCGACGAATGGCGGTGAGGGTGGGATTCGAACCCACGTTACCCTTTCGGGTAAAACGGTTTTCGAGACCGTCCTGATCAACCACTCCAGCACCTCACCGCAGTCGACAGGAGCGGCGGATTATAGAGGCAACTACTTCAGAAAGCTCGCGGTGACCTTCATCTTCACGGCGTTCGGCCAGTCGACGGTCCTGAGTTTCATCGGAAAGCTGAGCGTGTCGCTCGTCTGTCCCTTGTCCATCGTGCCTGTCCGGCCCGCGTCGGCGACGACGTTGCCCGCGGCGTCGAGAAGAATCGCCCGCAGGCGCACGCGGTGGTCGACCCAGTCGGTGTTCGTGTAGCGGAAACGAACGAGCAGGAACGTCAGGTCCTTGGGGTCGTGATCCTTAGCGGCTTCGACGGTCTTTTCGTCCGGGTCATTCTGCGTCTCGACGTCGATGACGACACACTTTTCCCACTTGAGATCGAGCGGCATGCGGGTCGTGCGCGGCACGTCTATCTCCTTCTCGAGGAGCGGCCCTCCGGCGGCGAGCGCCATCGGAGAGGCGAGGCATGCGGAAATGGCCAGAACTCCAAAACGGAGCACATTCTTCTTCGCGTGGTTCATCAGATAGACCCCTTTCAGGCGCCGCACACGGGCACCTCGTGGAGGAGTGCGAATTGCGTGCCGATCTTTCCTGCCGAAGCGAAACTGGCGGACAGGGTGGGATTCGAACCCACGGTAACCTTTCGGCTACACACGGCTTCCAACCGTGCTCCTTAAACCACTCGGACACCTGTCCCCGGGCGGCAGAACGGTGAGGTTGCCTCGAACGGGGCGGGGCGTCAAGGCGATGGCCGCGAAACGCGCTCAGCCGAAATAGCGCACGAGCGCCGCGAGGGCCTCGGTGAGGGGCGCGCGGTGCTCCGCGTGGAGCTCCAGCCCGGACGAGCGGGGCGGCTCGCCCTCAGCGATCCGCTTGCGGCTCTCGAGGGCGGAGAGCTCTTCCTCCATCCGCTCCTTCTCCCGCTTCTTCACGCGGCCCCATCCGCCCTTTTCGATGAAGTCCACGATCTTCGTCAGCTCGCCGCGGTCCAGGAAGACCCCGTGCTTCCCGCACACGTCCACGATGACACCCGAGCCGCCGCCGTAGTTCGAGCGGTTCATGAACTTCCCGCAGACGGGACAGCGGCGATAGTGGAATCCGTGCTCCGGGGCCGCACCGCCGCCGCCGGTCGCCTCGAACGCACGCGCCCGCTCCCGCGTGCCGGCGTCCTTCCCCACGGCGTCGAAGGCCTCCTGGCCGAGAAACAGGCCTCCGCAACGGGCGCATTCGGAAAAGCCCACGACTCCCGCGCGCCGGGAGACGAGCGCGAGGCGGCAGTCCGGGCACGTGCCGGCGGCCGTCGACAGGCTCTCCTTTGGAAGGAGCGCGCCGCACCGCACGCACCTCTCGGCATCGCGCGGCGAGAGCGCGAAGCACGTCGTACAGCGCCGCGTCGCGAGGAGAGAGCCGCAGTGGCTACACGCGCGGTCGCCCTCCGTCGCCGCCGCCCCACACGACGGACAGCGGAGCGCGGGCGCCTCGGGGGCGTCGAACGGCACCTCAGACCGGGACGCGGGTCTTTTCGGCTCGTCGTTCACGGAAGAAGTCCACGAGCATTCTCCCGCATTCCGCGGCGAGGACGTCTTTCGTGACGTCCATCCGATGGTTCAGGCGCGGATGGCGGACGAGATCGCCCAGCGAGCCGGCGAAGCCCGCCTTCGGGTCGGCCGTGCCGAAGACGAGGCGCGGCAGTCGCGCGAGGACCATCGCTCCCGCGCACATCGCGCACGGCTCGAGCGTGACGTAGAGCGTGCAGCCGTCGAGGCGCCACGAGCCGAGCTTCCGCGCTGCCCTCCGGATCGCGACGATCTCGGCGTGCGCGGTGGGGTCGTGATCCCGCTCACGCGCGTTCCGGCCGCGGGCGATCACGACTCCGCCCTTCACGACCGCCGCCCCGACCGGCACGTCGCCATGCGAAAGCGCGCGCCGCGCGGACGCGAGGGCATCGCGCATGAAGCGCTCGTCGGGGGAA
Organism: Thermoanaerobaculia bacterium; assembly: GCA_038214715.1. GTDB lineage: Bacteria > Acidobacteriota > Thermoanaerobaculia > UBA5066 > UBA5066 > Fen-183. The sequence continues at coordinate 273,421 of JBBQRP010000001.1, forward strand.
AAATCCCGCGTGCGCGAGGGCGTCTTCACCCGCCAAGGTTACGGCAGAGGCGCCCGGTGATCCGAGACGCGTTCTCAAACGGATAAGATGCAGGAAAGCGTGTCGACTCGGCTCGCGCAACGAATGCGGAGGAGGTTTCCCCCCGATGCAAGGACTCCCGGTTTTCGACGACCTTCCCGGCCGGCACGCGAAGCTCGAGGCGGCGTTCGAGAAGCTCGACCCCCGCCTGCGCGTGCCGACCCAGGCCATCGGCCGGAGGTACACGATCGGGTGTGTCGCCGTGGAGATCACGCAGCGCTGCAACCTCGACTGCACCCTCTGCTATCTCTCCGAGTCGTCCGAAAAAGTGAAGGACATCCCCCTCTCGCTCGTCCTCGAGCGGCTCCGGAGGGTTCGGGAACAGTACGGCGACGGCGTGAGCGTCCAGATCACGGGGGGCGATCCAACACTCCGGAAGCGGGAGGAGCTCGTCGCGATCGTCCGCGAAGCCGCTCTCCTCGGCCTCGAGCCGTCGCTCATGACGAACGGAATCAAGCTGACCCGGGACCTCGCGAAGGAGCTCAAGGACGCCGGATTGACGGACGTCGCGATCCACGTCGACCTCACGCAGGAACGAAAGGGCTACGCAACCGAGGAGAGCCTGAACGCGATCCGGAGCGAGTACATCGAGAGGATGCGGGGCCTCGGGCTGCACGTCATCTTCAACACGACCGTCTTCGACGGGAACTTCGCCGAGATTCCGGCGCTCATTCGGTACTTCTCGAGGAACGCCGACGTCGTCGGCCTCGTGTCGTTCCAAATCCAGGCGGCCACGGGCCGCGGGGTCCTGACCGAGAAGACGAGTGCGATCACGCTTCCGAACGTCCGGCGGCGCATCGAGGAAGCCTGCGGGACATCCCTCGGCTGGGACAACATCCGGGTCGGGCACCCGGACTGCAACTCGGTCGCTTACGTCCTTCTCGCGAAGGACCGGTTCCTCGACCTGAACGCGGACCCCAAGCTCTTCGCCGCGATCATCCGTGAGACTACCGACATCAGGTACTCACGCGTCCACGCGTTTCGGACGTCGGCACGCGTGCTCGCGTGGGCGCTCTCGCGACCCGCGTTCGTGCTCCTCATCCTCCGGCGCCTGGTCGCGTTCGGCGCCCGGCACGCGAAGGCGCTCTGGACCGGGCGCGCCGAGATCCGGAAGCTGACCCTCATCATCCACAACTTCATGGACGCGAGCGAGCTCAACCCCGAGCGCATCGCGGCCTGCAGCTTCATGGTGGCCACGGACCGCGGGTTCGTCTCCATGTGCGCGCACAACGCGGCCCGCGAAACGTTCATCAGGAAGCCTCTCGAGGTCACGACCGAGGAGGGGAGGAGAGTGTGGGATCCGCTTACGGGCCTCACGCTCCCGACGGTCGCGCGGAACGAGGCTCCCCCGCGCGTCAGCCTTTCCTGATGCGAGTCCAGGCGTCCTTCACGGCGTCACGGTAGAGCCGCCAGTCGTCTCCGAGGGCCGTCCGCTCCTTCCGCCATTCGGCGGCAAGCTCGTCCTCCACCTCGTCGAACGAGCGGTGTTTGTGCTCCGAACGCTGGGCGCTGTTCCAGCCGAAGCGATAGGCCGGCTCCCAATTGCCGAACGTCGTCCCGGACCGGTAATACGGCCGAAGCTGGAACTGGTCTTTCCAGAATTCCACTTCCTCCGTCTCGTCGAACTCCGAGACGAAAGAATTTCCCGCAACCGCGCCAGCGGCGGCGCCTACGGCCCCACCCACGACGGCGCCGACGGGCCCGCCGAACGCCGCTCCTGCGATCGCTCCCGCGGCCCCAGCGCTCACTCCCCCGAATGCCGTCGCCAGTGGATGGGCGGTCGAAACGCTGGTCTTCTTGTCGCTCTTTTTCATAGCCGGGCCTCCGGGGCTCTGACCTCGCAAGGGCCGTGCCGCCGCCGCCGCGCATAATGCCCCCCGGAAGGTTCATGCACTCGACTTCAGCCATCGCGAACCGCTTTCTCATCCCTCTCGCCTTCTGTCTCGCCCTCGTGGCACCTCCTGCTTCGGCTCAGAAGCCCGAATGCTCGATCCGTCCGCCCCGCGGCACGGGACAAGCCGATCTCCGTGCCCTCGCAAGGGTGAGCGCGAAGGATGCCGAGGCGCGGGCCATCGCCTCGGTCGCGCCGGACAAGGTGAACGCGGTCATGTCGTCGGAGGTCGAGGTCGTAAACGGCTGCCTCGCGTACCCGTTCGACCTGCGCTACACGAACAAGGGCGGCGTGACGGAAGTCATGGTGGATGCGGGCGACGGAAAGATCCTATCGTCGGAATACGAGCCTCCGGCTCCGGGATCGCCTCCCTCCGCGCCCGAGAGTCCCCCGCCCTCCGACACGCCTGCCGGGACGACCTCGCCCCCCGCCCTGCCTCCCGGCGTCCTTCCGGTCACGGATCCCGTTGCCGCGGCGGACGAGGCCGCGATCCGGAAGGCCGTCGACTCCGAGGAGGACGCCTGGAACCGGGGCGACGCGAGGGCGTTCGCGGCGCACTTTCAGGAGGAGGGCTTCTTCACGGACGTCTTCGGAGCGGTCACCCACAGCCGCGCCGAGCTCGAGAAAAGGCAGATCGAATTTTTCACGTCTTTCTTCAAGGGGAGCCACCTGGCTCTCAAGGTCCGGAGGGTCCGATTCCTGAAGCCCGATGTCGCGGTCGTCGAGATCGACACGGAGGTGACCGGCTTCAGGAAGCTTCCCCCGGTCGTCTATGTCGACGCGGAAAAAATGCTCCGGACACGCCTTCAGCAGGTGATGGTCAAGACGGGGAACGACTGGATGGTCGCCGCGTTCCACAACGTGGACGTCAAGACGCCGCCCGAAACGCTCGTGAATCCCGAAGACCCGGCGCGCGCACGGCGCCGCTGAGCGTCCACCGGCGGAAAAACCTCTATTCTCGACGCAATGGGTGAGCCGCGCCTCTCGGGGACCCGTGCCGACCTTCGCAGCCTGCGGTTCGTGCAGCGCGTCTACCGGATGCGGATCCTCGGGCTCGGGCTCGGCTTCCTCTGCGTGGCGGCCGTTTTCCGCGAGCAGCCGACGACGCCCGGCGTCTGGGCGGCTCTCGTTCTCCACGGCTTCGTCTGGCCGCACGTCGCGTACGCCCTCGCGCGCCGCTCTCGCGACCCGCGCAACACGGAGTACCGCAACATGCTCGTCGATTCGACTCTGGGCGGCGTGTGGATCGGACTCATGGCCTTCAACGTCCTCCCGAGCGTTCTTCTCGTGACGATGCTGACGGCCGACAAGGTCGCCGCGGAGGGGCGCCGGCTCTTCGCGCGGGCGGCCGCGCTCCTCGTCCTCGGCATGGCGGCCGGGTCCGCGGCCGCGGGGTTCGCGTTCCTGCCGGGGAGCTCGATGGCGGTCGTCCTCGCCTGCATGCCGTTTCTCTTCGTCTACCCTCTCGCGATCACCGTCGTCTCCCGCGCGCTCTCCGTACGCGTGCGCGAGCAGAACCGGCTCCTCGAAGCGCTCAACCGCACCGACGCCCTCACGGGGCTCCCGAACCGCTCGCACTTCGAGGACGTCGCGATCACGGAGCTCCGCCGCAGCGCGCGGAGCGGCCGCCCGTCGTCGCTCCTCATGGTCGACGTCGACAACTTCAAGATGATCAACGACACGTTCGGGCACACGGCCGGCGACGAGGTACTGAGGGAGATCGCATCGGTCCTGAAGGCCGGCCTGAGGGACATCGACACGCCGGGCCGCTGGGGCGGCGACGAGTTCTGCGTCGTCCTCCCGGAGACGGGCCTCGCCGACGCGCTGCGCACGGGCGAACGGCTGCGCATGGCCGCGGAGGTCGCCGCCGGCACCCCCGGCGTGCGCTGCACCATCAGCGTGGGCGCGGCGGAATCGCGCGACGCCGCAGACCTCCGCGCGTGGGTGACCGCCGCGGACGCGGGCCTCTACAAGGCTAAGGCCTCGGGCCGCAACCGCGTCGCGGCGCCGTAGGGATCCGTGCACGGACAGAATGCGCTGATCAAAATACTTGTCGGGGTTGTCGATTTCGCCGACCCTCGTTCGTCGCTCTCATGGAGGCGGCTCGTGGGACACCGGAGCCGGCCTCGAGATAAGTAAACGCAAGGAGCAGGACGATGAAATTCATGATTCTGGTCAAAGCCAGCAAGGAAAGCGAAGCGGGGGTGATGCCCGGGAAGGAACTCCTCGCCGCGATGGGGAACTTCAACGAGGAGCTCGTCAGGGCGGGAGTGTTGCTCGCGGCCGACGGCCTCCAACGGAGCGCGAAGGGCGCGCGGGTCAGGTTCTCGGGCAGCAAGCGAACCGTCGTCGACGGCCCTTTTACCGAAACCAAGGAGCTCGTGGCGGGCTACTGGATCTGGGAGGTGAAGTCCATGGAAGAGGCGATCGAATGGGTGAAGCGCTGCCCGAACCCCCACGAAGGCGATTCCGAGATAGAAATCCGGCCGATGTTCGACGCAGCCGATTTCGATCCGGAATACGTGGCGGGGCTCGTCGAGCGCAGGGAGCGCCTCGCCGCCGAGCTCGCGGCTGCCGGCCGCCCGGTACCGGAGCATCTTCACAAAAAGGGCTGACCCGCCCGCCGGCAGCAGCGATTCCACGATGCTCTAATCGGGCTCCGTGACGGAGCCCGATCCTCATCGCACGATCGAAGCCGTATGGCGGATCGAGTCGCCGAGGCTCGTCGCCGGTCTCGCGCGGATGCTTCGGGACGTCGGGCTTGCCGAAGATTTCGCGCAGGACGCGCTCGTCGCTGCTCTCGAGAGGTGGCCCGAGGCGGGCGTTCCCGACAACCCGGGCGCCTGGCTGATGGCCACGGCGAAGAACCGCGCTCTCGATCATCTCCGCCGTGGCAAGCTCCTCAAGAAGAAGCACGAGGCGCTGGGATGGAGCCTCGAATCCGAGCGGGAGAGCGCCGCCGCGAATTTCGAGGCAGCGCTCGACGACGACGTCGGAGACGACCTCCTGCGGCTCGTGTTCACGGCCTGCCACCCCGTTCTCTCCCACGAGGCCCGCGTCGCCCTCACGCTCCGCATGCTCCTCGGCCTCACGACGGGGGAGATCGCGCGCGCGTACCTCGTCCCGGAAGCCACCATGGCCCAGCGCCTCGTGCGCGCCAAGCGCAGCCTTTCCGAGGCGCGCGTGCCCTTCGAATTGCCGCGCGGCGCAGACCGCGAGAGCCGCCTCACGTCGGTGCTCGAGGTCGTCTACCTGATCTTCAACGAGGGCTACGCCGCGACGGCCGGGAGCGACTGGACCCGCCCGCAGCTCTGCGCGGAGGCGCTTCGCCTCGGCAGGATCCTCGTCGGCCTGGCCCCGGGCGACGCGGAGGTTCACGGTCTCGTCGCCCTGATGGAGATTCAGGCGTCGCGACTCGCCGCGCGCGTCGGCCCGTCCGGCGAGCCGATCCTTCTTTTCGATCAGGATCGAGCGCGATGGGACCGCCTCCTCATCCGGCGCGGCCTCGAGGCGCTCGCGGCCGCGGAGCGTCTCTCGGGAGCCCGGGGCCCTTACACCCTCCAGGCGGCGCTCGCGGCGTGCCACGCGTGCGCGGTGACGTTCGAGGAGACGGACTGGATGCGGATCGCGCGGCTTTACGACGAGCTCGCGACTCTCTCGCCCTCTCCCGTCGTCGAGCTGAATCGCGGGATCGCTCACGGAATGGCGTTCGGTCCGGCGGCGGGCTTCGAGATCGTCGACGCACTCTCCGCCGAGCCCGCGCTCGCGCGATACCACCTTCTGCCGAGCGTGCGGGGTGACCTTCTTCTGAAGCTCGGCCGGCTCGACGAGGCTCGGGCCGACTTCGAGCGGGCCGCGGCGCTGACGGCGAACGAGAGAGAGCGGGCGTTCCTTCGAGCACGCGCGAGCGGAATCGGGGGCGGCTCCGTGTGATCGTCCTGCGCTCGAATCGCTTCTCGGGCGAGGGATCATTGGTGCGCCCAGGAGGACTCGAACCCCCAACCTTTTGATCCGTAGTCCGCCCGATCACCCAAGCCTGCCCAAGCCTGCGTCTAAAGCATTGAAGCGTGGGGGTTGCGAGCCCCCGCCTTCCCTTCCTTTCGGGTCCCTTCGGCACCCGTACACGGACAGAAAGCGGACAAGGATCGTGGCCGAATTACTCGAAGTATCCCGTCACGTCCAGAACGAAGTGGGTCTTGATCGGCGCGGCCGAGGGAAACACTGAAACGCCGCAGGAGTGGCCCAGGCGATAGATCGCGTTGTTCGCCCTGGTCAGGTTCGCCCGAAAGCTGATCGAGTTTGTTCCGGGGACATTGATTCCGTCTGGAAAGATCGTAAGCGATCCATCCTGATTCGGGTCGACAACGATCGAGTTGATCGATACCGCCCGGGCCGAGGTCGGGATCGCGCATTGGCCGGCGAGCGGGAAGACTCGCACCGAACCGCCCGCCAGCTCAGGTCCACCCAAGATTCCGGTCGGGCCCCTCGTATCAACGATTCGGCAGGGAGTCAGAGTAAAGAGCTTCAGTGGCCCGCTGGACGCGCTCAGCAGGACCACGGTCTGACTCAGATTCGTTGCGACGAGATCTAGCTGCCCGTCGTGATTGAGGTCTCCGACCGCAACCGAGTAGGCAAAAGAACCGCCGATCGGGAATGCTGCTGGCGAGACGAAATTCCCTGCGCCCTCCCCGAGCCAGACATACACGCTGGGGGTTGCGCCAAAGACAGTAGCGACCACGTCTAGGTGCCCATCGCCATCAATGTCGGCCAGGGCAACAGATAGCGGAAAGAAGTTGGCTGGAGGCTGAACGGCGCTCAGCGCCTGAAATGTTCCGTCCCCCACGCCATGAAGGATCCAGATCCTGTTCTCCGGTCCATCACTCCCTCCGTACTCTGCCGCTGCAACGAGGTCGGGGATTCCGTCCTCATCGACATCGCCGACGGCTAGACCTTGGAGGTAGTTCGCGAGAAGGGTGGAAAGCGGCGACCCAAATGCGCCGTCGCCTCTTCCGAGGAACACGACAAGGTGTGAGCCCCCAACCAGCGCAAGATCCTGAATGCCATCCCCATTCAGGTCGGCCGCAACAACCTCGTTCGCTCCTCCCGTGGCCGTCGAGAAAGATGAAGACAGCGCAAAGGCACCACTACCGTCGCCAAGGAGGATCTCGACCAGGTTCGACGTGTACGTAGATACGACCGCAAGATCGGGCTTGCCGTCACCATTGAAGTCGGCGATGGCGACCGACGCCGGATATGTGCCTACGATATACGAGGTCGGAGCAAGTAATCCGCCCGTTCCATCGTTCAGAAGTACCGAGATGGTACCTTTGCCAATCAGGTAATTTTCGTAGTAGTTCGCAACGACAACGTCCAGGAAGCCGTCTCCATTCAGGTCCGCGAGTGCCACGTACTGAGGACTGTGACCGGCGGGATAGTCCGTCGTGGCTGAAAACTGTCCGTTCCCTGTCCCCCGCAGAATTGAAATGCTGTCGGAACCCTTGTTTGCGACGACGAGATCAGGGATCCCGTCCTTGTTCACGTCGCCGATGCGCACGGCCCCCGGGGACGAATTCAGACCGGAGCCCGTGCTGTAGGCACTCAGCTGGGAATATCGAGGGAAGCCGCACTGGGCCCGGAGCGCACCGACAGGCAGTAGCCCACATAGAGCAACAGCGACACCGGTAGAAACTCTCAATCTCGTGTCCGTGCGCAGCCTTATCTCGGTAAGTCTACTCCATCGGCTATGTCGCGCGCCCGACCTGCTCCCCAAAGTAGGTTTCGGTCCAGAGCATCGAGGCGCTCTACTCTAACGATGATCGCTATCCCGCTACGGTCGAAGGGACCTGTTAGCGGAAATAGCCATTCACGTCGATGACGAGATCTAGGGCACCCGGCGACGTGTTTTGGACTTTTATAGAGCCCAGTCCGTCCAGCGAAAGCTGGAGCAGCGCGTTGTTGGCCCTTGTCCGGCCCAGTCCAAAAGCGACCGTGTTCGTGCCCGTAGGCAGACCGTCGCCTCGATAGATAGACAGGACGCCGGAAGCGGCGGCGTTCGTCACGGTCACATTTGCCGAAATCGCCTTCGCGTCCGACGGGATGCCGCAGAACGAAGTTACGGCGAACAAACGGTCGGGGGTGAAGGCCGCCCCGATCGCAGGACCGCCAAGCGGACCCCCGGGACTTCTCGTGTCGAGCACGCGACATGGATTGAGCACGAACAGAGAGAAGGGTCCTGATCCCGGCGGAGGGCTCACCGTAACTGTCGTCGAGCTGACGCCAAATGCGCCACTCCCGGAGTCCGTGGCCACGCAGCCAGCGATGTAGGTTCCGGGAGACACGAATGTCTGGGAGACGGTCGGCCCAGTCCCGGAGATTGCGTCAAACCAGACGTACGTATAGGGTCCGCCGCTTCCACCGCTAGCGCTACACGTAAAGAAGACGGTTGTCCCGACGGTCGTGTTGTTGGTGCTCGCAGTGACGTTCACCGCAACGCCGCCCCCGCCGCCGCCCGTGATCGAGACGGTCGTCGAGTTGATACCGGAGCCGCCGCTCGCGGTGTCGATCGCCGCGCAGGTCGCGACGTAGTTGCCGGCGCTGCTGAAGGTCTGCTGGACGTTCGGGCCCGTCAGGC
>JBBQRP010000002.1:0-202711 GCA_038214715.1 Thermoanaerobaculia bacterium
CATGTTCAACATCTTCATGGTGGTGTTCTTCTCGACGCTCGCGTTCGCGTGCCTCGAGCCCTTCTTCTTCATCGGCTACCTGATCTCGATCGCCGTCTTCGGCCTCTATCAGGCCATCTTCATGGCGAACGCGGGCGGCGCTTGGGACAACGCGAAGAAGATCGTCGAAGTGGAGCTCAAGGAGAAGGGGACGCCTCTTCACGACGCGTGCGTGGTCGGCGACACCGTGGGTGACCCATTCAAAGACACGTCCTCCGTCGCCATGAATCCGATCATCAAGTTCACGACGCTCTTCGGCCTGCTCGCGGTCGAGCTCGCGATCGGCCTGTCGCGGTCCACGAGCCTCCTGCTCGCGCTCGCGTTCTTCGCCGTCTCGGTGGTCTTCGTCTACCGCTCCTTTTACGGGATGCGCATCGAGACGTCTCCGACGGCGGCCTGAGCCTCCGCCTCCGACCCGAACCCACGAGAGGGCCGTCGCGAGGCGGCCCTCTCTCTTTTCCGGTAACAACCGATACAATCCGGGCGCTCTCGGCCACAAGGAGGACGGATGGGAACGATGACGAGGTCCGGGACCACCCAGCCGGCGTACCCAAAGACTCTCCCGAGGCGGCTCGGCCTCTTCTCTGCGACGACGATCGTCGCGGGCTCGATGATCGGCTCCGGAATCTTCATCACCTCGGCCGACATCACCCGGCAGGTCAAAAGCGCGAGCCTACTCCTCCTCGTCTGGGTCTTCACCGCACTCGTCACGGTCGCGGGCGCCTGGAGCTACGGGCGACTCGCGATGGTTTTCCCGAAAGCCGGCGGGCAGTATGTTTACCTTCGCGAAGCCTGGGGAGACCTCGGCGGCTTCCTCTACGGCTGGGCCGTTCTCCTCGTGATCCAGACAGGCACGATCGCGGCCGTGGCCGTCGCCTTCGCGAAGTATCTCGGAGTCCTCATTCCGGCGATCTCGAGCAAGCACGTCTTCTTCAAGGCGAGGTTTCTCAGCGTCACGCCTCTCGAGATCGTCGCGATCCTCCTGATCGCGCTGCTCACCTGGTGGAACACGACGAGCGTCGAGAACGGCGCCCGCCTTCAGAACGTCTTCACGGCGGCCAAGATCCTCTCTCTCGTGGGCCTTCTCTCGGTCTGCTTCCTCGCAGGCGGACAGCTCGCGGGCGTGTCCTGGGCGTTGCCCGCGGCCGGAGATCTGAGGATTCCGCTCATGTGGGCCTTCGCCGTCGCCACGGTGGGTTCACTCTTCTCGGCCGACGCGTGGAACAACGTGACGTTCCTCGCCGAGGAGGTGAAGGACGCCGAAACGAACGTTCCGAAGGCACTCGTCTACGGCACGGGGCTCGTGACGCTTCTCTACGTCCTCGCGAACGTCGGGTACCTGAACGTCCTCCCCCTCCAGGGAATCGCGGGCGCTCCGGAGGACCGCGTCGCGACGGCCGCCATCGGCGCGGTCGCGGGCACCGCCGAGGCAGGCACTCCGGCTCTCATCATGGCCTGCGTGATCCTCGTCTCGACGTTTGGCTGCCTGAACGGGCTCATCCTGTCCGGCTCGCGCGTCCTCTACGCCATGTCGCGTGACGGGCTCTTCCTCCCCGCCTTCGGGGAAGTCGCCCCGCGGACGATGATTCCCGTGAACGCGCTCCTCGCGCAGGCCGTCTGGGCGGCCGTGCTCTGCCTTTCGGGAACCTACGGCGATCTCCTCGACTACGTCATCGCGACCGTGCTGATCTTCTACATCGCGACGATCGTCGGCCGCTGGAAGCTCGCCCGGACGAATCCCGCCCTCGCACCACGCTCGCTCGCGGACCGAATCGTGCCCGTGCTCTACGTCGCCGCGACGGTCTACGTCACGATCGCGCTCGCGCTGTACAAGCCCGCGTACACGCTTCCCGGCCTCGCCATCGTGGTGCTCGGCGTCCCCGCATTCTTCCTGTTCCGGCGGAGAACGGCGTCCTGAGCGCGTCAGGCAGGACGCCGAGACCTCTAGACCAGGAGTGAAAACACCTCGTTCGAGAGGAGCACTCCCTTTCGCGTGAGGCGCACGCGACCGCCCTGCTCCTCGAGCAGTTTCGCCTCGAACGCGTCGCCCAACCGATCGGAGGAGCCGGAAGGAAGCGTTTTTCGGACCTCTTCGAACGAGGTGGAGACGACCCCGCCCGACAGGCGGAGGCCCAGCATGAGCCCCTCTTTCCTTCTAAGAACATCTTCCTCCTGGTTCTCTTCGGAAGTCACCTCGGGCGAGTTGCCTTCGCGTGTGCGACGCAGATACTCGGTCAGCATCCCCGTATTCGCGGTTCTGCGTCTGCCGTCGAAGGAATGCGCCCCGACCCCGAAACCGAGAACCGGCACGAGCGTCCAGTACTTGAGGTTGTGGCGGCTCTCGAACCCCGGGCGAGCCCAGTTCGAGAGCTCGTAGCGCGAGAGCCCCGCAGCCGCCAGACGATCGTCGACCGCCTCCCAGCGGTCCGCCATCTCGTCGTCGTCCGGAAACAGATCCGGACGCTCCTTCTTCAGGGCGACGAGCCGGGGAGCCTTTTCCAGCTCGAGGAGATAGACGGAGAGGTGGGTGATCCCGAGGGAGACGAGCCCGTCCACGCTCGCGAGAAGGCTCTCGAGCGTCTGTCCCGGAATCCCGATCATGAGATCGGCGGAGACGTTCCCGAAAGTGCTTACCGCGTCCGACACCGCGCGGCGGGCGGCCGCGGCATCGTGCCGCCGCTCGAGCGGCACGAGCTCGGTGTCGAAGAGCGACTGCACACCGACGGACATGCGATTGACGCCGAGGTCCCGCAGCCCAGCGAGTTTCGAAGAATCGAGATCGTCGGGGTTCGCCTCGGCCGTGATCTCCGCATTCGAAGAAATCCCGAAGGTTTCTTCGATGGTGAGGAGCACGCGGCGAAGGCGAACCGCTTCGACGTAGCTCGGAGTTCCCCCTCCGAAGTAGACCGTATCGAAACCGCGAATCGAACCCCTTCCGTCGCCGGGCGCCGCGAGGCCGCTCGCGCGGACTTCCCTCTCCAGACCCTCGAAAAAATCTTCCTCTTCCTTTTTTCCCTCGATCGCGACGAAAGAACAATAGGTGCAGCGGTGCGCGCAGAAGGGAACGTGCACGTACGCGCCGGGCGCGGGAGTGGCCCGGGGAGGAAGATCCTGCCTCACGCGCCTTCGGCGAGGAGCTTCTTGAGGCGCCCGTCCCGTTCGCCGCGCTCTTCGCCGTCCGGGCCCGCGAACCGTGCGGCGAGGATCCGCTCGACATACTTGCCGAGAACGTCCACTTCCAGGTTCACGGCGTCGCCCGCGGTTCGCTCGCCGAGGGTCGTGGATTCGAACGTGTGCGGAATCACGGCGACGTCGAAGCTCCCGCGGCGGAGCGCCGCGATCGTGAGCGAGACCCCGTCGACCGAAATCGAGCCCTTCTCGACCGCGTAACGCTCGAGCGGGACGGGCAGGGAGAACGTGAACGTCCACGAGTCGCCCGCCTTCCGGATCGCTTCGACGCGCGCCGTCCCGTCCACGTGGCCCGCGACGACGTGGCCTCCGAGCCGGTCCGACGCGCGGAGCGCGCGCTCGAGGTTCACTCCCGAGCCCGGAGCGAGCGTTCCGAGCGACGAACGCGAGAGCGTCTCGGGCGAGACGTCGAAAGAGAGCGGCTGTCCGGACGCCAAAGGGGCCACCACGGTCAGGCAGACTCCGGAGACGGCGATACTCTCCCCGACGGCGACGTCGTCGAAGTCCGGGGGTCGCTCGACCCGGAGCACGGCGCCCGGGGTGGCGGACGTGAGCGCGACGACGCGGGAGACCGCCGAGACGAGGCCCGTGAACATCCCGCGATCCTACCGGAGCGGGGGCCCGAGCCGGCCCGTGATCCTCAGGTCGGGCCCGATGCGGACGGCTTCGAGGTCGAGAAGACGGGGAGCCTCCGCGAGGGACGCCGGCCCCGCTCCCGCGAGCGGGGAGTGGGCGCCGGTGCCCCCGACCAGAAGGGGTGCGACGTAAGCGGTCACGCGATCCACGAGGCCCGCCGCGAGGAACGACGCGGCCGTCACGCCCCCGCCCTCGACGAGGAGCGACCGAACCTCGAGCGCGTGGAGTGCGGCGAGAAGCGCGGAGAGGTCGACGCAAGAGCCGGGCCCCGGCGCCGGCCGCGAGAACACCTGGACGCCCCGCTCGAGAAACGGGGCGAGACGCGGGTCCCCCGCGGGGACGGCGGTCACGAGCCAGACCTCCCCGCCGGCCGCCGCGAAGACACGCGCCCGGGCGGGCACGCGGAGGGCGCCGTCGAGGACGAGCCGCCTGTGAGGCGTCACCGCCGAGGAGAGCGCGAGCCGGCGTGTCAGGAGAGGATCGTCCGCAAGGACGGTCCCCGCGCCGACGAGGATCGCGTCGCACTCCTCGCGAAGCAGGAGAGCGTCGTTGCGCGCCTCCTCCCCCGTGATCCACTTCGAGTCTCCGGTACGCGTCGCGATACGCCCGTCGAGCGACGACGCCCACTTGACGTGGACGAACGGGCGGCGCTCGCGTACCGACGTCAGAAACGCCTCGTTGAGCGTCTCGGCCTCGCGGGCGAAAGCGCCGACCAGCACCTCGACGCCGTGGTCGCGCATGCGGCGGATTCCCCGCCCGGCCGTCCGGGGATCCGGGTCTTCCGTCGAGCACACGACGCGGGACACGCCCGCCGCGATGAGCGCCTCCGAGCAGGGTGGCGTGCGCCCGAAGTGGGAGCACGGCTCCAGGTTCACGAGGAGGGTGGCTCCCTTCGCGCGGTCGCCCGCGGCCGCGAGGGCGACGGCCTCGGCGTGCGGGCCGCCGGCCCGCTCGTGCCAGCCCTCTCCGACCACCGCTCCCGCCGCGTCCACGAGGATCGCGCCGACGAGCGGGTTCGGCGACGCCGAGAAGCGGCCACGGGCCGCGTGCTCGAAGACGCGGCGCCAGAGGACGTCCAGGGGAGCGACGTCAGTCATCCACGAGCGCTCCCGCGAACGCGGCCGCGTCGAAGTCGAGGAGATCTTCCGCGGTCTCCCCTACCCCGACGTAGCGGACGGGCAAACCCAGTTCACGGACGATCGCGAGGATCACGCCGCCCTTGGCCGTTCCGTCCATCTTCGTGAGAACGAGTCCGGTGACGCCGGCCGCCTTCGTGAACTCGCGAGCCTGTGCGATGCCGTTCATCCCCGTGATCGCGTCCAGCACGAGGAGGACCTCGTGCGGGGCCCCGGGGATGCTCCGCGCCGCGATGCGCCGGATCTTCGCGAGCTCCTCCATGAGGTTGTGTTTCGTGTGGAGGCGTCCCGCCGTATCCACGAAGAGGAGGTCCGCTTTTCGGGAGAGCGCGACGGCGCAGGCGTCGTGGACGACTGCGGCCGGATCCGATCCGGCCTTGTGCTTCACGAGCGGGACGCCGAGGCGCGTCGCCCAGACCTCGAGCTGCTCGACCGCCGCGGCGCGGAACGTGTCGGCCGCCGCGAGAACCACCGACTTTCCGGAAGCCGCCGCCCGCGCCGCGAGCTTCGCCGTCGTCGTCGTCTTTCCCGTGCCATTGACGCCGACCATGAGGATCACGCGCGTCGAGCCGGGAGCGGGAGGCGCCGCTTCGGGCTCCGCGACGGTGAGGCGTTTCGTGATCTCCGCCTTCAGGACTCGCCGCACGACGTCGGGCTCGGCCGCGTCGCGCCGTCCGGCTTCGGCCTTCACGGCGGCGACGAGCTCCGAGGCGGTCGCGGGGCCGACGTCGGCCGCCAGGAGGCCCTCCTCGAGAGCTGCGAGTGCGGCGGGGTCGGGCTCGAACGTCGCCCTCACCGCGGACCCCACTTTCGCGATGAGCTCCGTGTGGGTCATGAAGAGGCCGCGCTTCAGGCGCGCGAAGACGGACGTGCGGTCGCGTTCGTCGGAAGCCATCTCGCTCCGAGACTAGCAGGCCCGCGGATTCAGGAGATCTCGGCTCCGAGCCGCGCGCGCGCTTCATCGAGCCTCGTGCGCGCCGCCCACGTCTGGCCGCCCGCGTCGAAGACGAGGAGGACGAAATATCCTGCCTTTACGTGCACGGTCAGGATCCGGCGATTCTCGAACGTGAATGCGAGATCCGCGATCTCGCCGAGCGCCGAACGCTCCGCGGCACGCCTCAGCTCCCCCATCCACACGGACTGATAGGCGCCGAGGACCTCCGTCACGGCCTCGTCACCGACGCGCGCGATGATCTCGCCCTGAGGGTCGATGAATGCGGCCCCGAGTGCGCCGGGCGCGTCGAGGAGGCCCTCGAGGGCGGAGCCGAAGCTCATGGCTGTCCTCCGGGCACCGCGGGCTCGTTCGCGAGAAAGCGGCGTGCACGGCGCCCCTCGTCGCTCTCGGGGGCGGCGCTGACGGTCCGCTGCATGTAGCGAGCCGCGAGGTCGCGGCGGCCGCTCGAGAGGAGGCAGACCGCGGCCTGGTAGTTCGACACCGGGTCCGTGGGCTCGTTCTTCAGCACGGAGAGGAAGTCCTCGAGCGCGCCCTTGATGTCGTCGAGCTTGATCCGGGCGAGACCGCGCTCGCGGAACGCGCGGTCGTTGTCGGGCGAATCGGAAAGCGCGAGCGAGAACTCGCGCTCGGCGTCCCGCCACGCCTCACGCCGGCGGTAGAGGAGCCCGAGGTTGTAGTGCGCATTCGCCTTTTCCTGCGTCGCCGAACCGTCCAGGACGGCCTGGAAATCCACTTCGGCCTCGGCGAAACGTCCTGCTTCCATCTCCGCGACTCCCCGGTTGTTCCGCGCCTCGACGAACGTGCTGTCGAGCCGCAGCGCATCCGAGAACGCGGCCACAGCGCTCTTGTAGTCCTTCTTGTAGAGGAGGGCGAGGCCCAACGCGTTCGGCACGTGCGGGTCGCGCGGCGAGCTCGTCCGGGCCCTGAGGAGGAGCTGGATGGCCTCGTCGGTCCGGCCTTCGCGCAGCATGGCGAGGCCGCTCCGGTAGTCGACGAGGTCGGAGAGGACGGGGTTCTCCTTCGGCGGCATGGACGTGCTCCCACAGCCCGTGAATCCAACCGCGAGCACGAGAGCGGCGACGGCAATGCCGGCGAGCCGCGCCGGACGCAGGAGAGGAAGCACGAGGTCTTCGCGGACCTTCGACACCCTCACGCCGACGCCTTCAGCGGAACCTCTTCACCCAGGAACTCGAAATCTCCCGACGACCACGCCTTGTCGAGCGCGGCGATCACGGCCGGATCGAAGGACTTCCCGGCGAACGACATGATCTGGGTGATCACGTAGTTCAGGGGCATCGCCTTCTGATAGGGGCGTGTCGTCGTCATCGCGTCGAACGTGTCCGCGACGGCCACGACGCGCGCGACCATCGGGATTCCTTCACCCTTGAGGCCGTCCGGATAGCCGCCGCCCGACCACTTCTCGTGGTGGTGCTTGATCCCGGGGATGACGTCCTTGAGCTGGGGAATCTGGCCCATGATGAGCGCGCCCTTCGCCGGGTGCGTCTTCATGATCTCGAACTCCTCGCTCGTGAGCGCGGTCGGCTTGCGGAGGATCCGGTCGTCGATGCCGATCTTTCCGACGTCGTGGAGGAGGGCGGACAGTCGAACCACCCGGACTTCCTCCGGTGAGAGGTCCATGTGCCGCGCGAGGACGACGGCATAACGCGCGACGCGCTCGGAGTGGCCGCGCGTGTAGGGATCCTTCGCGTCGATCGCGGCCGCGAGCGTTCGCACCGAGTTGATGAACAGGTCCTGGTTCTCCTTCGCGGCGAGCTTGAGCTTGTCGACCGACCTCTCGATCGAATCGGACATCGAGTTGAAGGTTTCGGAGAGCTCGGCGAGCTCGCGGACGCCGCGGACGCTCACGCGCTGCTTGAAGCTGCCCTCGGCGATGGAGCGGACCTTGTCCACGAGCTCCACGAGGGGATGCGCGAGGAGGCGCGACGCGACGACGGCGACGAACGCGGCGAACAGAAGGGAGAAAATCGCGATCTTCGAGGACTCCCTCTTCATCTGCGCCACGGACGCATAGGCCGCGGCCTCGTCCTTCTCGACGATGACGCCCCAGTCGGGGGTCGGGATCGTCGCGAGGGTACCGAGAACGCGGTGCGCCCCGGCGCCCTGCCCGCGGATGTACGACTTCGTGATCCTCACGGGATGAGCGATGAACTCGCTCACGAGATCGAGCTCGTGAACGTCCTTCGAGCGGAACGAGGAGGGGTCACTCGCGAGGATCAGCGAGCCGGAGCGATCGACGACGTAGGCGAGCACGCCTCCCCGCCCTTCCTCGTCCAGCTTCGCCTTGATCGGCCGGAGCGAGAGGAGCGCCTCCACGACTCCGATCGGCTGCTGGCCTTCCGCGGGCCGGACGGGCACGGCGAGCACGAGCGCACCATCGGGATAGGATTTCGGGAAGATGGGGTCCGCGACGTAGGACTCCCCGCGCATGGCCGCGTTGTAGGCCTGCCGGAGGGGTCGCTCCACGTCCTCGTCGAGACCGCCCGCGTCCGCCTCGGACGCCACGCCGTCCCGGTCGAGTGCCCGGAGCACCGGAAAACTCGACTCGGCGTCGGAGTACTCTTTCAGGAGCTGTTTCTTCGAGAGGTAGAAGAACGGATCCGTGGACATCGAGCTCGCGAGGCGGATCCCATCCGCGATCTTCTTGAGCTGCGACTGCGCATTCGTGATGTAGGTGTCGAAGCTGTCCGCAAGCGTCACCGAGCTGTTCTTCAGATACTTCTTCTCGGCCGTCTCGAGCGCGTCGCGGTTGATTCCGATCAGGCTGAAGTGGAGGAGGGCGAGAGGGACGATCGAGACGAGGATCAGCGCGACGAGCAGAGCCGTCACGATCCTCAGGCGCGGAACCCGGGCGACACCCATCCAACCCTATTGTAACGCTCCAGAGCCTCGTCGAGAGCCCCCGCCAGCTCGGCGGGCTCCACCCTCGCGAGAGCCGGATGGCCCGCTCTTTCGAGGAGAACGGCGCGGAGTCCGCCGCGATCGTTTTTCTTGTCCGAATGGAGGAACTCCGGCATCGCCCGCACCACGGCGCCGGAGGGCCGGGGAGGCGCCACGAGACGCAGGACGCGCGCCGCGAGCGCGTCCGCGGCACCGGACTCGAGGCCCGCCCGGGCGACGGAGAGCCTGAGTGCGGCGAGGAGTCCCCAGGCGACGGCCTCGCCGTGCGGCATGCGGTGGGCCGACGCCGTTTCGATCGCGTGTCCGACTGTGTGCCCGAGATTCAATGTGGCGCGCTCGCCCGTTCTCTCGAACGGGTCCCGTGCCACGATCGCCGCCTTCACCCGAAGCGACCACCGCACGGCCTCCGCGACCGCGCCGCTTTCGCGGGCCGCGAGCGGCGCCTCGAGACGCGCCATCGCACGGTGGAAGCCGGCGTCGAGGAACGACGTCTTGACGACCTCGGCGAGGCCCGAACGGAACACCCGCGGAGGCAGCGTTTCGAGGGCCGCCGTATCGACGAGGATGAGACGCGGCGCGTGGAACGTGCCCGCGAGGTTCTTCCCGGAGAGCAGATCCACTCCCGTCTTTCCTCCGAGGGCGCTGTCGGAGGCCGCGAGAAGGGTCGTCGGCGCCTGCACGACCGGAACCCCGCGCAGCGCAAGCGCCGCCGCGAGCCCGGCCACGTCGCCGACCGTACCTCCGCCGAGAGCGAGGACTCCTCCGTCGCGGCGCAGGCCGCGCCGCACCAGCTCCTCGAGAAGACGCCCGAGGACGATCCAGGTCTTTGCGGCTTCGCCGTCGGGAACGAAGAGAGGATCTTTGCTCAAGACCCTCTCGACGCCTCCATTCGCCAGCAAACGGTGGCCATGCAGGCGAAAGACTTTCCTGGAAGAGACGACAAACCAGCGCCCCGGTGCGATGCGGCCGAGGCGCGCGCCGAGGGAGCTCAGTGTGCCCTCGCCCACGACGACGTCGGTCCTCGCACCCGCCGCACGGAACGAGAAGGAGGACCGTGCTTCAGCTTTTCGGCGGCTTCGCAAGTGCGATCCCGAGCTCCTTCAGCTGCGCGTCGTCGACCGTGCTGGGCGAGCCCGTCATCAGGTCCGACCCGGAAGCCGTCTTCGGAAACGCGATGACGTCGCGAAGCGACGTTCCGCCCGTGAGAAGCATCACCATCCGGTCGAGGCCCAGGGCGATTCCGCCGTGCGGCGGCGCGCCGAAGCGGAAGGCGTCGAGCAGGAAACCGAACTTTACGCGGGCCTCCTCCTCGCCGATCCCGAGCCGCGTGAAGACGCGAGACTGGACGTCGGACCGGTGGATCCGGATCGAGCCGCCGCCCAGTTCGAGTCCGTTCAGGACGACGTCGTAGGCGCGGGCGTGAACGCGCGCGGGCTCCGACTCCAGGAACGCGAGATCCTCCTCGCGCGGCGAGGTGAAGGGGTGATGCGTCGCGTACCAGCGTGCATCTTCCTCGTGCCACTCGAGGAGCGGGAAATCGGTAACCCAGAGGAAGTTCCATTTCCCTTCGGGAATCAGCTTCTCCTCCCGCGCGACCTGGAGGCGGAGCGCCCCGAGAAAATCGAAAACGGATTTCGCCGTTCCTCCCGCGATGAGAATGAGATCGTCGTCGCCCGCGCCACACGAAACGCGCAGCTGGCCGACGGATTCGTCGCTGAAGATTTTCTTGGAATTGGAATTCCAGCTTCCGCCGGCCGCCGTCTTCACCCAGAAAAACCACGCGACTCCCGCCGCCCGGGCTCCTTTTTCGATGTCGTCGAGGCGCTTGCGGGAGAACGCTGTCGCGCCCGGGACGCAGAGCCCCTTCCATCTCCCCACCTTCGAAGGAAGATTCTCTTCGAACCTGGCTCCGTCAAGGCTCTTCAGCTCGAGTCCGAAGCGCGTGTCGGGGCGGTCGATGCCGAAGCGCTCCATCGCGTCCGCATAGGTCATGCGCGGAAACGGCGTCGGGCAGGGAATGCCGTTCGGCGGGAACACGGCCGCGAAGAGCTTCTCGACGAGCGCGTAGACCGTCTCTTCCTCGGGGAAGGACATCTCGATGTCGACCTGCGTGAACTCGGGCTGGCGGTCGGCCCGCAAGTCCTCGTCGCGGAAGCAGCGGGCGATCTGGTAGTAACGCTCCATGCCCGACACCATGAGGAGCTGCTTGAAGAGTTGAGGCGATTGAGGAAGCGCGTAGAACTCGCCCGGGGTCGTGCGCGACGGCACCAGGAAGTCGCGAGCCCCTTCCGGGGTCGACTTCGTGAGGATGGGCGTTTCGATCTCGAGGAATCCCTCGCCGTGGAGAACGTTCCGGATTTCGTGGGCGACTTCGCTGCGCGTCACGAACCGACGGGTCACCTCGGGGCGCCGGAGATCGAGGTAGCGGTACTTCAAGCGCAGATCTTCCGCCGCCTTGATGCCGTCCTCGATCGGGAACGGCGGAGTCTCCGAGCGGTTCAGGATCGTGAGGGACGTCGCGCGGATCTCGACTTCGCCGGTCGGGAGCTCCCGGTTGACCGCGCTCCCCTCCCGGCCGACGACCTCGCCCGTCACGTCGAGGACGAACTCGTTGCGGAGCTCCTTCGCCATCTCGACGAGCTCGGCGGCGGGCACGAAGCGGGCGTCGAAAACGACCTGGGCGATGCCCGAGCGGTCGCGGAGGTCGATGAAGACGAGCTCGCCGTGGTCGCGGCGCCGGTTGACCCAGCCCAGGAGACGCACGGTCTTGCCGACGTGCGCAAGGCGAAGGGTTCCGGCAGGGGTGCGTGAGGGAGCGGACATGGCCGCGGATCTTACAGACGTGCCCGGAGCGTCTCGACGATCGAGCTCCGCGGCAGCTCTTCCTGCGATCGCGCCGCGAGGTCCTTGAGCACGATCGTGCCTCGCGCCGTCTCGTTCTGGCCCACGAGAAGGACGAGGGTGAGGCCGGTCTTTTCGGCCGCCTTGAGCGCGTTCCCCAGCCCTCGATGGCCCGAGAAGAGGTTGGCGGCAATCCCGGCTCGCCGCAGCTCGGCCGCGACGTCGAACGCGTCGTGCATGTCCGGGCTTCCCACGGGAACGACGGCGACGGAACGCCCGCTCTCGAGAGCCGCCTTTCGAAATTCCTCGGGGAGGACCTCGACGAGCCTGTCCTCTCCGATCGCGAAGCCGATGCCCGGGGTCTTCGGGCCGCCGAGGTCCGACACGAGCTTGTCGTAGCGACCGCCGCCGAGAAGCGCGTTCTGGGCGCCGAGCCCCTCGGCCGTCACCTCGAAGACGGTGCGGGTGTAGTAATCGAGGCCGCGGACGAGGAGGGGATCCTCTTTGAAAGGGACGTTGGACTTCCGCAGAAGCAACTTGAGTTCCCGGTGGTGCCTGTCCGACGCGGGATCGAGCGCTGGAAGGAGGTCGACCATCTTCGGGAAACTGTCCGACGCGATGAGCAGCTTAACCGCGGGGTCCTTCGAATCGAGGACGCGCAGTGGGTTCTCGGCGAGGCGCCGCCGGTCGTCTTCACCCAGGGTTCCTTCATTCGAAGAAAAAAATGTCCTCACGGCATCGACGTACGCGGGCCGCGTGGCGTCCGTCCCCACGGTATTGAGGGAAACCGACAGTCCATCGAAACCCAGCCGGCGGAGAAAATCGAACAGCATCGAGATCAGCTCGGCGTCCATGAGCGGTTCTGGGTCGCCCAGCACCTCCGCCCCGATCTGCCGGAATTCGCGATAGCGCCCCTTCTGGGGGCGCTCGTACCGGAACTGAGGCCCGATGTAGTAGAGCTTGAAGGGCCGGCCCGCCTGCGCCAGAGCGTGTTCCACGTAGGCCCTCGCGACGCCCGCCGTGTTCTCCGGGCGCAGCGTGACGGAGCGATCGCCGCGATCCGTGAACGTGTACATCTCCTTGTGGACGATGTCGGACGACTCTCCGACGCTCCTCACGAAGAGCTCCGTCGACTCGAGGACGGGCGTCCGGATCTCGTCGAATCCGTAGAGAGCGAACACCTCGCGCACGACCGATTCGACACGGTTCCACACCCGGGTATCGGGCGGGAGGAGGTCGCGTGTGCCCTTGACGCCCGCGATCACGAGGAGCCGCGGAGGTACTCCGCCTTGTACTCGAGGTAGTTCATCCAGTACGTCTTCAGGCCCTCGACTTCGTCCGCGGTGAGGTCGCGTTTCCACTTGGCCGGGTTCCCGGCCCAGAGCGTCGCGGGCGGGATGGCGGTCCCGGGGAGAACGACCGCGCCCGCCGCCACAAGAGCGCTCGCACCGATGTCGGCGTCGTCGAGGACCGTCGCGTTCATGCCGATGAGCGCACCCCTTCGGATCGTGCAGGCGTGCACGACGGCGTTGTGGCCGAGCGTCACTTCCTCTTCGAGAGTCAGGGGACCCGTCGTGTTCGTCACGTGGAGCGTGCAATTGTCCTGGACGTTCGACCGCGCACCGATCCGGATATGGCAGCAATCCCCTCGGACGACGGAAGAGAACCAGATGGAGACGTCGTCCCCGAGCACGACGTCGCCGATGACGGACGCGGTGTCCGCGATGAAGACGCGGGAGCCGAGCTTCGGCGACACGCCGCGATAGGAGTGAATCGCCATCCTAATCGCACGATACCAAAGCCGAAAAGGGTGCGAATCCAGCTCGTGCACAGGCGCCTGTGCGAGGCGGAAAAAACCATGTAAAAACGGCGGTCGGAGCCTCTTATCGAGGGGAAACGCACAGGCTTTTCCACAGAACCGTTGAAAAGTAATAACTCAAGTTAGAAGAGACCTTTACGAGGCTCCAAAGCCGGATCGCAGGGGATTCCGCTGCAAAAGTTTTCCGGGTCGAAAAAAGAAGCGTCAGTCCGGTCGTCGGGCGGCGGTCGCGCGGCCCCTCCGCACCTCCGGAAATCCCGCGAGGAGCTGCCGCGCCTGGGCCCGGGCCGCATCCCCCACGGACGCTCCCGCGAGGAGCGCCGCGACGGCCTCGACCCGTCCCCCGCCGTCGAGCGCCTCGACGCGCGTGCGGGTGCGGCCCTTCGCCGCTTCCTTTGAGACCGAAAAGTGCCGCTCGCCGGCCGCTGCGACCTGTGCGAGATGCGTCACGACCAGGATCTGCTCGCGCGCGGCCAGCGCACGCAGCTTTCGTCCCACGGCCTCCGCGGTTGCGCCGGAGACTCCCGCGTCCACTTCGTCGAAGACGAACGTCCTCACCGGCCCCCGCCCCAGCGGCGGCTCGACCTCCCTTATCGCCTCCTCCGCTGCAAGCGCGGCCGCGAGCGCGAGCTGGATGCGCGAGAGCTCGCCGCCCGAGGCGATCTTCTGGAGCGGACGGGCCGGCTCTCCCGGGTTCGGAGCGAAGACGAAGCCGACCTGGTCGATCCCGTGCGATCCGAACGAGACGTCGAGGCCGCCGGCCTTGAAGGGGCTCCCGGCGACTTCGCGGCGCGTGACGGACGCGGAGAACGACGACTTCAGGAACGCGAGGTCCCGAAGGTGAGTCTCCACGGCTCGCCCGAGCCCCGGTGCGGCGGCCTCGCGCGCCGCCGAGAGATCGAGCGCGGCCTTGCGGTACGCCGTGAATTCTTTCTCCGCGGCCTCCTCGGCCTTCCGGACCGCGGCGTCGAGGTCCGAAAGCTCGTCCCTTTCCCGCCCCAGCGCCTCGCGTCTCGCGAGAACGTCCGTCAGGGTCGGGCCGTACTTCCGCCTTAGCTTCGCGAGAGCGTCGAGACGCTCGGCCAGAAACGCGAGACGGGCCGGATCCGCCTCCAGGCGCTCGAGATCGCGCGACGTCTCGAACGCGAGCTCTTTCAGCCGTTCGACCGCCTCCGCGAGCATCGCATTTCGGGCGGTGTACGAAGAGTCGATTTCTTCGAGTGAAAGAAGGGCCGAGCGCGCCGCGGCGGCGGCCCGAAGCGCTCCCGTCTCGTCGTTTTCCAGCGCGGCGGACGCCTGAGAGAGAAGCTGGCCCAATCTCTCGACGCTCCCCAACGTCTTCCTTTCAGCAGAGATTTCCTCGTCTTCCCCCTCCACAGGCTTTACGGCGTCGATCTCGCTTATCTGGAAGTCCAGGAGCTCGAGCCTCTTCCCCCGGTCCGCGGCCGCACCCTGCAGGCGTTCGACGTCACCCTGCCGCGCACGCCATTCGCGAAAGAGGGCAGCGGTCGCCGCAGCCTTTTCGTCGAGGCGGGCGTACCGGTCGAGGAGCCGGCGCGGCGCGTCCGGGTCGAGAAGGTCGCGCGCTTCCGCTTGCCCGTGGAGGACGAGAAGACACGGGGAGACCTCCTGCAGCGTCCTCAGAGCGGCCGGCGAGCCGTTCACGAGGAGACGGCCCTTGCCCCCGGCCGCGACCTCGCGCCGCACGACGACCTCGAATGGACCCCCGGATCCGCCTTCCAGGAGGCCGGCCTCCGTGAGGAGAGCGCGGGCCTCGGGATCGTCGCACTCGAACGCTCCTTCCACGACGAGGCGTTCAGCGCCGGCCCGCACGAGCGCGGGGTCGGCGCGGCCCCCCGCGAGAAGCGTCAGCGCATCCACGACGAGCGACTTCCCCGCTCCGGTCTCGCCCGTGAGGACCGTCAGCCCACCCGCGAACGCCACCTCGACGTCCTCGAGGACCGCGAGGTCACGGACGCGGAGGGACGTGAGCACGAATCAGCGGCCGCGGCGCGGGGCGCCCGTACCCGCCTGTCTCGAGCGCAGCCAGCGAAGCGTCATGCCGAGCCCGAAGGACGTCGCCCCGACGGGATATCCCGCGTAGTCGCGGTCGTAATAGGCGGTTCCGGCAATGTCGAGGTGCGCCCACGGAGTCTTCGCGTCGACGAATTCCTTCAGGAACATCGCGCCGTTGATCGATCCGCCCCAGCGCCCTCCCGTGTTCTTCATGTCTGCCCAGTCCGAACGGATGTTCTCCTTGTATTCCTCCCACATCGGAAGGCGCCAGAGCCGCTCGTCGGTCGTCTCGCCCGCGCCGACGAGCTCCTTCGCGAGAGCGTCGCTGTCCGTGAACACGATGGCCGCCTCCAGCCCGAGGGCGACGAGCGCCGCTCCCGTGAGCGTCGCGTAGTCGAGGATCACGGACGGCTTCCATGAGGAGACGTAGTCGAGCGCGTCCGCCAGGATGACGCGCCCCTCGGCGTCCGTGTTGTCGATCTCCGCGGTCTTGCCATTGCGGAAGCGCACGATGTCGCCGGGCTTGTAAGCCGATCCGGAGGGCAGGTTTTCGGTGAGAGCCGCGACCGCGACGAGGTTCACGGGGAGCTTCAGATCCGCGGCGGCGAGCACGACGCCCATCGCGGTCGCGGCGCCCATCATGTCCCACTTCATCTCGCCCATCTTGTCGGCCGGTTTGAGCGAGATGCCGCCAGAGTCGAACGTGACGCCCTTTCCGACGAGCGCCACGGGGGCTTCGCCCTTCCGGCCGCCCTTGTACTCGAGCACGACGACACGGGGCTCTTCCACGGCTCCGCGGTTGACCGCGAGCAGCCCGCCCATGCGCTCCTTGCGGATCGCTTTCTTGTCGAGGACCGACACCTTGACGGCTCGCGCCTTCGCTTCCTTCCGGACCCGATCTGCGAAGTCGCGGGGGCGCATGTCGTTCGAAGGCGTGTTGCCGAGATCGCGCACGAGGCGCGCCACGCGCGACACGGCCCGGGCGTTCTCGATTTCGCCGCTCTCGATCTTGAGGAAGGCGCCGGTCGGCTCCAGGGACACGGAGGCGAGCGTCTTTTTCTCGGACTCCCCCGTCTTGTAGTGCGGAAAGCCGTAATCCGAAAGGAAGAGCGAGCGCAGCAGGAAGTCCCGCGTCTCGGCGGAATCCATCCGCTTGAGCGTGAAGGGAAAGTCGAGAACCGCCGACGTTTCACCGCTTCGATTGAGTGTCTTCACGGCGGCCCTGAGCATCCCGCGCGCCTTTCGGGGCGAGATCTCGGTTTCCTTTCCCGCCCCGAGGACGTAGAGACGTGCCGCGCGCCGGCCCTCCAGGGGAAGCGTGAAGACGGCTCCGTCGGCGGCGGGAGCCGCGGGGGCCGCCGCGGCGACTCGGGCCCTGACGTCCGCGGGGACCGTGCCGAGGGCCTTCGTGCGGCCGTCTCCGGCCGCGAACACGACGAGTGCGTCGGCGCGGGGCGCCTTCGCCTTGCCGCTCTGGATCGAGATCTTGAGCAATGCATCCTCCGCCGGGCGCTCGCCCGGAGCCCTCGAAGTCTAACGCGGCCGCTGCCCCTAGAATCACGGCATGAATGAGCCACTGCTCACGACGTGCCTTCCGGGGCTCGCGGCGCCGCGGCGCGGAAAGGTGCGAGACGTCTACGAGCTCGGAGACCGCGTCCTCCTCGTCGCGACGGACCGGATCTCGGCCTTCGACGCGGTTCTCCACCCGGGGATCCCCGACAAGGGGCGGATCCTGACGGGACTCTCGAATTTCTGGTTCCGAAAATTCGCCGACGTGGTTCCGAACCATCTCGTCGAAACCGACGCCTCTCGCTTCGAGGGCGTCCTCGCCCGGCACCGTGACCTCCTGAAGGGCCGTGCCGTCCTCGCGCGCCGGTGCCGTGTCATCCCCTTCGAGTGCGTGGCCCGCGGCTATCTCGCGGGCTCGGGCCTCAAAGACTACAAGGCCACGGGGCTCGTCTGCGGCCACGTGCTGCCGCCCGGACTACGCGAGGCGGACCGCCTCGAGTCCCCGCTCTTCACCCCCGCTACGAAGGCCGGGAGCGGCCACGACGAAAACGTCTCCTTTGACGCGATGGCCTCCGCCCTCGGCGCGGCGCTCGCGGGCCGCCTCAGGGATCTCACGCTCACGCTCTACGGCAGGGCCGCCGCCTACGCCGACGAGCGCGGGATTCTCCTCGCGGACACGAAGTTCGAGTTCGGACTCGACGACGCGGATGGCATCGTGTGGATCGACGAGGCGCTCACCCCCGACTCCTCGCGCTTCTGGCCGAAAGAAACCTGGAAGCCCGGAGGCTCGCCGCCGTCCTACGACAAGCAGTTCGTCCGCGACTTCCTCGAGACGACCGGCTGGGACAAGACGCCTCCCGCGCCCGAGCTGCCCGCGGACGTCGTGGCCGGAACGCGCGCGCGCTACGTCGAGGCCTACGAGACGCTGACCGGCACGCCCTTCGACGCCCGGACGGCCTGAGCGGAACGTCCCTCCCCTTCCGGGACTTACTGAGCGACGGGCTCGTCGGCGAAGTCCTCGGGAACCGCCGCGGGCTCGGGAGGAGCCTTCGCGATCTCGGCCTTCACCATGTCCTGGTGGGCGACCTCTTCGGCGCGGAGCTCCTCGAAGAGCTTTTTGACAGCCGGGTTCAGGGGCAGTTTCAGGGCCTCGTCGAAGTACTCCCACGCCTTCACTTCCGCGTCCAGGGCGACTTTGAGCGCCTCGCGGAGCGTCATGAACGAATGGACCGTCTCGTAGCCGGGAGCCTCGACGTCCCACAGGAGCGACCGGTCGACGCGGCGTGGCGCCTTGCCGAACTGCTTCGCGCGTTCGGTCAGCAGGTCGGCGCCGTGCTTCGCCTCGCTCTTCGCCATGAAATGGAAGAAGGACGCGGCCTCGTCCGTATGGGTCGACCGCATCTGCGCGTCGAGCTCCTCGTAGCGCTCCATCGCCTCCTGCTCGACGAGGATCGCGAGGTCGAGGGCGTCCTGAAGGTCGAGTCGGGTCAGGTCCAGTTTCTTCGTCATCAGATTCTCCAGGCCATCACGGTGACACGGGGGCCCGTATGCGGCCATGATGCAGCCAAATCAACGGGAGAGCCCGGAACCGCGTGCGTCAGGTTCGCGAGAGCAGCTCTTCGACGCTCCGGAGCGGCACGGCCGAGATGTCCGGGAAGGCGCTCGCCTCGCCCGCGTTGCCAGCCGGGATGAGCGCGGAGCGGAAGCCCATCGAGACCGCTTCCTTCAGCCTCAGCCCGGCGTCCGAGACCGCCCGGACTTCGCCGAGGAGGCCGACTTCGCCGAAGACGACGGTGCCGGACGCAAGCGCGCGCGTGCGGAAGCTTCCCGCGACCGCGGCCGCGACCGCGAGGTCCGCGGCGGGCTCCGCGCTCTCGCCGCCGCCCGCCACGTTCAGAAAGACGTCGTACGAGGAGAGCCTCACGTCGCCGTGACGCTCGAGAACCGCGAGGAGAAGCGCGAGGCGCGTGCCGTCGAAGCCGATGGACGTGCGACGCGGGCTCCCATATTTCGCCTCGACGGTGAGCGCCTGAACCTCGAGGAGGAGGGGACGCGTCCCCTCCATCCCGGCGAGAACGACGGAGCCGGGCCGCGAGCCCGCGCCCGTCCCGAGGTAGAGCGCCGATGGGTTCGCGACCTCGACGAGGCCGGACCCCGTCATCTCGAAGATCCCGAGCTCGTGCACGGGACCGAAGCGGTTCTTGAGCGCCCGAACGACTCGGTGGGCGTGAAAGCGCTCGCCCTCGAACGAGAGAACCGCGTCGACGAGGTGCTCGAGCGTCTTCGGGCCCGCGAGCGTCCCGTCTTTCGTGACGTGACCGATGAGGAAGACGGGAACGCCCGTGGTCTTCGCGAGCGCCTGCAGGCGCCCGGCGCAGGCGCGCACCTGCGTGACGGAGCCGGCCGCGGCGGGGGTTTCGGACGAGGCGATCGTCTGGATCGAGTCCACCACGATCGCTCCGAACGCGCGGGCCTTCGCGGCTTCCAGAACGACCTCGAGCGAGGTCTCGGGAAGCAGGAAGAGGCCGGGTGCGGAGGCGCCGAGGCGGTCCGCGCGCATCTTCACCTGCTGGGCGGATTCCTCCGCGCTGACGTAGAGAACGCTTCCGAGACGGTCCGAGAGACGCGAGGCGACCTGCAGGAGCAGCGTCGACTTGCCGATGCCGGGCTCGCCTCCCACGAGGACGACGGAGCCGGGCACGAGCCCCCCTCCGAGAACGCGGTCCATGTCGGCGACGCCCGTGGGAATGCGCGGCACCGCGGCCGCGGCGACGTCCGAGAGGCGGACGGCCCCGGCAGAAGCCGAAGGGGCGCGGGCCGGTCGGCGCGCGGGCGCCTCCGCCGACGCCTCCTCCACGAGCGTGCTCCACGCGCCGCATTCCGGGCAGCGCCCGATCCACTGCGGGCTCTGCGCGCCGCAGGCGGTGCAGGAGAAGACGGTCGCGGCTCGCCGGGCCATCCCCGCCTACTTCGGGATCGGGATGCTGCCCACGAGCGCCTTGAAGTCCTCGTCCTTCCACCGGATGCCGGCCCCGATGAACGGCGATCTCAGGCCGGGATTCAGCAGGTCGTCCACGCCGCCCGTCACGTAGAGGTTCGGGCTCGCGTTCCACCTCGAGTAGAGCTTCACATGCCCGTTCAGTTCGGGCCGCGTGAAGTCCCAGATCTCGCCCGCGAGGCGGAACGAATCGGCGCGGAAGGCCTGTTCGACGGCGAGCCCGCCCCGCCCCTCGAAGACTCCCGCCCGGAGGATCGTGTTGTGGAACTGGTATCCGAGCTGAGCGGAGAGGACGAACTGGTCGACGAAGCGCTGTCCGGTCGTCGTGATCGTCTGCTTGCTCCCGTCCGGGAACGTGACCGTGGAGGTCTCGAGGACGTCTTCGCGCTTTCCGTTCGGGATCGCGCCGATCTCGAGCCTGTAGAACTTGCCCTCGCGCGGGATCGCGTCGAGCGTGAAGTAGTACTTGCCGTCCCGCGAGCGCGTCGCGTACTCGGCACGGAAACCGATGTCGAGCTGGAGGCGATTCAGGCGCCCGAGGGAGCTCGAGAGCGACTCGACCCCGTCCTTCACGGACTTCAGCGCGTCGTTCACGTTCTTGTGCGTTTCGTCGTCGTTCAGGAGCTTGCCGAGCGTGCCTTGCCCCGTGTCGATCTTCCCCGTGATCGAGTTGAGGTTGTCGGCCGTCGTCTTCAGCTTCCCCGTCACCTCATCCATGTTCGCGACCGTGTCCTTCACTCCGGCGCGGTTCTCGTCGAGCATGTGGTCCACGCGCGCGACCGTGAGCTTCATCTGCTCCGAGAGCGCCCGCAGGTTCGCGAGCATCACGTCGACGTTTCCCCGATTCGCGTCGACGAGTCCCCTGAGGGACTCCGCGAGCCGGCCGAGGTTGTCGACGATCCGGTTCAGCTTGTCCTCGCCCGGCTTTCCGCCGAGCGAACCCGCCATCGCGCCGGACACCTCCTTGAGGTCCTTCCCGATGTCGGCCGCGAGCTTCGTGATGTCGTCGAAGCCCGTGCCGGAAGATCCCTCGAGGACCGCCCCGTTCGGAAGGCGCGGGGCCGAAGGATCGCCCGCGCTGAGCTCGACGTACTTGTCACCGAGCATCCCGAGCGAGCGAACCTGCGCGATCGCGCCCTGGTGGAGCTCCACGTTCGGGTCGAGCGCGAGGTGCGCCACGGCCGTTCCGTCCGGCCGCAGCGCGATTCCGTCCACCTTGCCGACGCGGACGCCCGCGATTCGGACGGCCGACTTGTCGTCGAGGCCCGCGACGTCCTTGAAGTGGGCGTCCGCGGAGTTCGTGCGCGCCTTCTTTCCAAAATGGATGTCCTCGATCTTGAGAATGAGCACTCCCAGCGCCAGGAGAACGGTGACGAAGAACGCTCCGATTTTCGCGGTGGTCGTCATGCGGTCTCCCTCATGGATGTGCCTCGGCGGCCGCGGCGCGGCGCTCGGGCTCGGCTTCCGGTGGCGCGAGCTCGCTGTCGCCGGTGACGAAGGCCGCGACGCGCGGATCCTTCGACGTCTCGAATTCCTTCGGGGCCATGTCGACGAGGATCTTCCCTCCCGACAGGAGGCCGACGCGATCGGCGATTCCGAACGCGACCTTCAGGTCGTGCGTGATCGTGATCGCGGACGGCTTCAGCCGCGCACGCATCTCCTCGATCACCTTCACGACGACGTCGGTCGTGATCGGATCGAGCCCGGTCGTGGGCTCGTCGAAGAGGAGGATCTCGGGCTGGAGCGCGATCGCGCGCGCGAACCCGACGCGCCGGCGCATTCCGCCGGACAGCTCCGAAGGGCGCTTCGCCTCGATTCCCGGAAGCCGCACGAGCTCGAGGCATTCCGCGACGCGATCGGCGATCTCCTTCTTCGTCTTTTTCGTGTGGCGCGTCAGGGGGAACGCGATGTTCTCGCCCACGCTCATCGAGTCGAAGAGCGCGCCTTCCTGGAAGGACATCCCGAACTTCCGCCGGATCCGGTCGCGGTCCCGTGCGGACACCTTCCAGAGGTCCTCCCCGTCGATCTCGACGGTGCCCGAGTCGGGCTGAAGGAGCCCGACGACGTGCTTCAAGAGAACGCTTTTCCCGATGCCTGACTGGCCGAGGAGAACGAGCGACTCACCCTTCCTCACCGTCAGGTCGAGCCCGGAAAGCACCGTCTTCGCTCCGAAGCTCTTCGTGACCCTCGTGAGCTTCACGGCCGGGACGTCTCCCTTCGCCGCGCTCAGAACAGCACCTTCGTCAGGAAGAAGTCCGCGATGAGAATCGCGAGGGAACCCATCACCACGGCCTTCGTGGTCGACAGGCCGACGCCCTCGGCGCCGCCCTTCGTGTCGTACCCGCACTGGCAGCCGACGAGAGACAGAAGGAAGCCGAACACGGCGGCCTTGATGAGGCCGGAGGTCATGTCCTCCATCGACAGGAACTGGAACGTGTTGTTCATGTAGATGACGGGATTCGCGCCGAGATAGCCGACGGCGACGAGGTACCCTCCCAGGATGCCGACCGCGTCCGCGAGGACGACGAGCATCGGCACGACGAGGATGGACGCGAGGACGCGCGGGACGAAGAGGTACTGCACGGGATCGGTCGCGAGCGACACGAGCGCGTCGATCTGCTCGGTCACGCGCATCGAGCCGAGCTCGGCCGCCATGGCGCTGCCGGCCCGGCCCGTGACCATGAGGCCGGTCAGGACGGGCCCGAGCTCGCGCAGCATCGAGAGCGCGACGACCGATCCGATGTAACCCTCCGCGTGGAAGCGCTGGAAGCCCTTGAAGGTCTGGAGCGCGAGAACACCGCCCGTGAAGAGAGCGGTCAGGAGGACGACCGGAACGGAGTCGACCCCCACCCGAACAACCTGCCGCGCGGTCGAGACGGGCGAGAGGGGCGGAGTCACCGCGCCCCGGAGAGTGAGGCCGAGGAGCACGAAGAAACGCCCCACGCCCTCCGTGACGCCCAGGATGCCACGCCCGAAGAATTCGAAGAATGCGTTCACAGAAACTTGGACTCCCGCGCCACGATCCGGCCTCCGGAGACGATGATACGTGGGACGCGCGGACCGACGCCGCACAGGACCTCCCACGAGACCGTACCGGCAGCGGCCGCGACCTCTTCGACGGGCAGGCGGGCGTTCCCCAGGGTGCCGAAGAACACGACGTCGTCACCCCTCGCGGGAGCCGAGGGCAGGTCCGTGACGTCCACGGTCGTCAGGTCCATCGAAACGCGGCCGGCGAGCGGGCACCTTCGTCCGGAGATCAGCACGGCGCCGCCGCCCGACAGCGAACGGGGCACGCCGTCGGCGTAACCGGCCGGGACGATCGCGAGAGTCGTCGGGCGGGCGCAGACGAACGTCCCGCCGTACCCCACGCGCGTTCCCGCGGGCACGGTCTTCACCTGATCCACGACGGAGACGAAGGACATGACGTCCCGAAGAGAATCGTTTGCTTCGGAGGAGAGGCCGGGGACCCGTGCGTAGAGGGCGAGCCCGGGGCGGACATGGGTCACCTCAGAGTGATTCAACAACCGCGCCATCGTCGCCCCACTGTTGTCGGTGTGGATCATGGCGGGCCGGTGGCCGCGGGAACGGACCAGAGCGAGGATTTCTCCGAACGTGTGGGACTGCGCCTCGTTCTGCGGATCGTCCCAGCGGTCACTCGAGGCGAAGTTCTGAAATACCCCTTCCATATGAATTTTCTGTTTCCCGTTTTCGAGAATGTCTAAAACGTGGGGAACGTCTTCGGCGCGCGCTCCAAGTCGCGTCATCCCCGTATCCAGCTTGAGATGCACGGACAGGGGCGCCTTCCCCTCTTTCCCTTCCAGGAAAATCCTCAGCTCTT
This sequence comes from Thermoanaerobaculia bacterium, assembly GCA_038214715.1. Taxonomy (GTDB): domain Bacteria; phylum Acidobacteriota; class Thermoanaerobaculia; order UBA5066; family UBA5066; genus Fen-183. Next base: position 23,896 of record JBBQRP010000002.1, read on the forward strand.
TCGCCTGATCCACCGAATGGATATTGGGGGTGAGCCTCCCGTCTACGAGGGAAGCAAGCTGATCTTTTCCGATCCATCCCATCACGAGAATCGGATGCAAGATCCCCGCCCGGCGCAGCTCGAGCCCTTCCTCCACGACCGCGACCGCGAAGATCCGCGCGCCCTCCTCCCCGAGCCTCCGCGCGACGTGAGCGGCGCCGTGGCCATAGGCGTCCGCCTTGACGACCGGCATCGGAACGCAGCCCGCGGGGAGGGCGCGCGCGATCGCCCGGTAGTTCGAGGCGAGGGCGTCGAGGTCGACGACCGCGTGCGTGGGACGGAGGGGCGAGGTCAGAGTCCGGGGCCTTCGCTCATCATCGCGAGGTCCGAGAATCGCGTGTATTCCCCCGACCAGCCGAGCGTGAAGCGATCCGTCGGGCCGTTGCGCTGCTTGGCGATGATGACGTCGCAGACGTTCTTCTGCTCGGTGTCCTTGTCGTAGTACTCGGGCCGCGACAGAAAAAGCACGACGTCCGCGTCCTGCTCGATCGCGCCAGACTCGCGGAGGTCCGACAGCACCGGCTCCTTCTCGGACCCGCGCTGTTCCGTGCGGCGCGAGAGCTGCGAGAGCGCGATGACGGGAACGGAGAGCTCCTTCGCGAGGGCCTTCAGGCCCCGCGAAAACGCGCTGACCTCCTGCGTCCGGTTCTCGACTTTCCCGCGCGTTCCCATGATCTGGAGATAGTCCACGAAGAGAGCGTCGAGACCGTGCTGCCGCTGCTTCAGCTGGAGGGCGCGGGCGCGCATCTCGAGGAGCGTGGCGGCGGGCGTGTCGTCGACGAACAGCTGCGCCTCGCGCATCTGCTGCGTGGAGAAGAAGAGCGCCTTCTTCTCCTCCTTCGAGAGCCGTCCCTCGCGCAGGCGCTGGAGGTTGACCCGGGCCTCCGCGCACTGGATGCGGAATCCGAGCTGCTCGGCCGACATCTCGAGCGAGAAGAAACCGACGACGTGCTTCTGGTGAATCGTCAGGTACGACGCGATGTTCAGCGCGAAGGCCGTCTTCCCCATGCCCGGGCGCGCGGCGACGACGATGAGGTCGGTCTTCTGGAAGCCCTGTGTGAGCGCGTTGAGCCGCGTGAATCCTGTCGGCAGACCCGTGAGCATCGTGCCGCGCCCGTGGATCGCCTGGATTTCGACTTCGTTCTTCTCGGCAATCGTCGAGAGCTTTACGAATCCGCCCCGGATGGAGCCCTTCGCGATCTCGACGAGGTCCCGCTGTGCGTTCTCGAGGACCGTCTCGGCGTCGGGCGCGGACACGGCGTCGCGGATCGCGCGGCGCGACTGGAAGATGACGAGCCGCCGGAGCGACGCCTCGCGCACGAGCCGCGCGTAGCTTTCGACGTTCTCGACGTCGGGCACGCGGTCGACGAGCGCCGAGAGTATCGCCGGGCCTCCCGCCTTCTCGAGGCGTCCCGTCTTCTCGAGCTCGCTCTGGACCATGATGAGGTCCACCCCCTCGCGCCGGTCCGCGAGCGCGAGGCAGGCCTCGTAGACGAGCCGATGCGCTTCGCTCGCGAAGTCCTCGGGCACGAGGAACTCCATGACACGGGACAACAGGGAGCCCTCGATGAGGATCGAGCCGAGGAGACTCCGCTCGGCGTCGGGGCGAGCGGGAAGCACTTCGGAGCCGGCGGGTGCGAGGGCGGACATCGGGCCGGGAAGAATATCTCGGGCGGGAACCTAGCGGGGACGGAGTTCGAGCGGCGGACGGCCGCTCTCGGCCCGCCTCTTCGTCGCGGCCTCGACCATGCGGTTCCAGTTCTCCTCGTCGAGCCGGCAGGCTCCGACCCGCTTCCGCCCCTCGGGCGGGCCGTGGTAATCGGATCCCGCCGACTTGAGGAGCCGTTCGCGCTCCGCGAGGCGTCCGAAGGCGTTCTCCTTCTGGCCGTCCTGGTCCGCGTGGATGACCTCGAGCCCGTCCAGCCCGGCGGCGACACCGAACGCGACGACTTTCTCGGGATCGCGGTACCAGATCGGATGCGCGACGACGGACAGACCGCCCGCCTTGCGGATGGCCGCGATCGCTTCTTCCAGCGTCCACTTCGGCTTCGGAACGTATGCGGGCTTCCCCCGTGTGAGGAACCGGTCGAAGGCCTCGTCCAGCGATTCGACGTATCCCTTCGCCACCATCGCCCGCGCGATGTGGGGGCGCCCGAAGGCCCCGTCTCCCACGACGGCGCGGATCTCCGCGATGTCGAGCGGCATCCCGAGGGCGAGGAGCTTCTCGACCATCGCGTTCCCGCGCGTATCGCGGTCCTCGCGGAAAAGCGAAAGCTTCCCCGCCAGATCCGGCTCTTCGGGATCCAGAAACAGGCCGAGAACGTGCACGTCGTCCCCATCGCAGCGCGTCGAGAGCTCGCTCGCGGTCACGGTCACGAGACCCGTCCCCTTCGCCGCGGCCTCGAACTCCGGCAGGCCGTGAATCGCGTCGTGATCGGAAAGGGCGAGCACCGAAAGGCCCGCGTCGACTCCGCGCGAGACGAGCTGCGCCGGCGACTCGAGGCCGTCCGAGTATGTCGAATGGCAGTGCAGATCGGCACCCTGGAACGCGGTCACGCACTCATGGTAGCAGCGGCCGTCACCGGGAGCCGCGGGGCGAAGAGCGTGCGGTCACGGCCCGAAATCCGGCGACGCGAGGACCTTCCTCGCCGCCGCGATGCAGACGGCGCGCGGGTCCTTCACGAACTGCGGCTGAACGAGGAGGTAGCCCGCCCCCTTCCTCACCAGGAACATGCGGTGCATCGTGAGGAAGTAAGCGTCGTCCCCGATTCCGGGCACGTCCTCGCCGCCGGCCTTCGGGTCTCGACCCTTGCTTCCGAGCTCCATCGTCGCCGAAAGCGCCGAGGTCGAATCGATGCTGAAGAGCAGCCGCTCGCCGCCCGGTCCCGCGCGCGTGCCAGGATCCTGCTGTTCGACGCTCGCCCGCAACCCCGCGGTCGCCTGGTCGATCATCTTCGAGACCTGCGGATCGGTACTCATGCCCGGCAGCCCCTTGAGCGCGATCGCCTCCGGCTGGATCGACGGATCGGGAACGCCGAAGTATGCGCAGCTCGTGGACGTGGACTCGACCCGGGTCACCGCGGTCCCGGCGATCGCGGCGGCGTCCTCGCGGGAGAGGAGGCCGCACCCGAAGGAGCGAGGCCTCTTCTCCTCGCGCGCCACCGTGTGAAGACTCTGGACCACGCGGCCGACGGATTCTCCCGCCGAGGAGCTGTCGAGGCGCGATTTGACGGTCCTTGCGATCCGGCCGCCTATGACGAAGAGGGCGATCGCACCCGCGCAGCCCAGGAACGCGAGCACGCCGAGAACGATGAAGAGAGGCTTGAGGCCGGAAGGGGCTCTCGGCGGTTGCTCCATTAGTTTTTCGCTCCTCGAGTTTCGTCGGGAGGACCCGGGACGATTATCGTGCAGGTCGATCGAAAACCTGCGGAGCGCGCCATCCGGTACCCTTCTGCCGTGCGCCGTCCGACCTCCCTCGCCGCCCGGACCGCCGCGTGCGCCGCAATCGCGGTGCTCGTCTCGCCGGAGCCGGGCTGTTCGATCCACGGCCGGACTCGGACGGCCGCCGAACGCGTGGCCGCGGATCCCGGGCCATCCGTCTGCGTCCTCCTCTTCGACGGGCTCTCGGGCGAGGCTTTCGACGGGCTCGTCTCCTCGGGCGCCCTTCCGAACCTGAAGGCCCGCATCGTGGACCGGGGCCTCAGGGTCGAGACCGCGGTCGCCTCCGTGCCGAGCGAGACGTACCCGAACCTCGCGTCGCTCGAGACGGGGCTCCTCCCGGGCCATCACGGAATTCCCGCGAACATCTGGCTCGACCGGCACCTGAGGGTCCGGGAAGCGCACACGAACATTCTCGGCGTCTTCTCGTCGACCGACTACCTCGTGCCGGAGGCGCGCACCCTCTTCGAGCGCCTCCCGGGCGACACGGTCGCCGTGACGACGCCGATCGCACGGGGAGCCTCGGTGCACGCCCGGAACCGGATCACGCTCATCGCGTCGTACGCGCGGAACGAATGGTCGTTCCTCGACCGCAAGACGCTCGACGACGTCGGCGACGCCTACGCGGGTGCAGCCGCCGTGGGGCGCGTCCCGCCGCTCGTCTGGGCGCACTTCGTCGGCACGGACGAAGTCGCGCACGTGAGCGGCCTCGAAAGCCGCGAATTCCGCGAGACGATGACCGCGATCGACACGGCCTTCGGGCGTCTCCTGCGCCGCCTCGAGCGCAGGCACCTCGACGAGAGGATCCTGTTCGTCGTCGTCGGCGACCACGGCAACCGTTCCTACGGCACGACCGTCGACGCGAACGAGCTCGTGAACCGGGCCCTGAGTGCAAACCCGACGGAGGCGGACTGCAGCGAGGGCAACTGCGTCCTCGTGCCGGCCGTGCGGAAGGAGAAGGCGTACGACGTCGGTGGCGCGATGATCGCCGTCGGGGCTTACCGGGGCGTCATGATCTGGCTCCCCGCGACCCGGATGCCGGAGGACGTCCCGAACGCGTTTCGCGCGTCGCGGCGCCGGCGGAAGCCCCACGCCCCTTTCCGGCCCCCGGTGACGATTCCCGTCGCCTCGCGCTTCGCCGCGACGCTCGCGCGCGCTCCCGAAGTGCGTCTCGTCGTGACGCGCGGCCCGTCCGCGGGCACGGTCGCGATCTACGGTCCGGCCGGCCGCGCCCAGATCGTGCGGGAGGACCGCGACGGAGCCGAGTCCCACTACCTCTATCGCGTCCTCGAGGGAGAGGATCCGCTGGGCTACACGCGCTCGCCCGCCGCGGACCTCGTCGGCACACCCCACGATGCAGACGAGTGGCTCGAGGGCACGGCCGGGACGGAATTTCCCGATCTCGTCGTCCAGCTTCCCGAGTTCTTCGACTCTCCGCGCTCCCCCGACGTCTTCATCTCGCCCCAGGACGGCTACGGCTTCACGAAGGGCTATGCCGCCGGCCACGGATCCCTTTCGCGGAGCGAGACCGTCGTCCCGTTCCTCTTCGCGGGCCCCGGCGTGACGCCCGGAACTCTCCGCGTGGCCCGGACCGTCGATCTCGCCCCGACGCTCCTGTCGTATCTCCGAGTGGCCTACGACCCGGACGACATGGACGGCGAGGATCTCGAGATCGCGTCGAAGGGCGTTCCGCCGATGCCGCCGATGCCGCCCGCAACAGGCGACGATCCCTCCGACGGCGACTGACGCGCTCAGCGGGGCAGGCGGCGCACCCTTACCGTGTTCGTCGCGCCTTCCGCGAGGGCAGTGCCGGATATTTCGACGACGACCGCGCCCGCGAGACCGCTCAGGCGGCAGAGGACGGCGTCGCCGGCGCGGATCAGGGCCTCGACGCTCCGGGTCTCCGGAACCCGGAACGAGATCACGTCGCGGAGGAGCGTCAGCTTTTGCCTCACCTGTTCCTGCGACGTCAACGCGTACACGGGGATCGAGAGAGAGTTCTTCGAAGCGAGGCGTGCCGTCCGCCCCGATTCCGTGTAGACGACCATCGCCGCGGCGCGCGCGTCGCGCGCCATTGCGGCCGCCGTATGCGCGACGACGGCCGCGAAGTCGTCGGCCGGCGGAGGGCAGACGCCTTCGCGGACGAACCCTGCGTCCGGCACCTCGGCCTGGCGGGCGATCTCCGCCATCGCCGTGACCGCCTCGACGGGCCATGCGCCGACGGCGGTCTCGCCGGACAGCATCACGGCGTCCGCGCCGTCGTGGACCGCGCCGGCCACGTCCGACACCTCCGCCCGGGTTGGAGTGGGGTTCTCGATCATCGACTCGAGCATCTGCGTCGCGACGATCACGGGCACGCCGTGGCGCCGGCCCCCGGCGAGGATCTCGCGCTGGGCGCGTGGCACGTTCGCGAGCCCGATCTCCACGCCGAGATCCCCTCGCGCGACCATCAGGACGTCGGAGACGGCGGCGAGCGCGTCGAGCGCGGCAAGCGCCTCCTTCCGCTCGATCTTCGACACGATCCAGGGCCGGCGCTCTGGATCCACCCGTTCGAGGAGCCGCCGCAGATGCGCGACGTGCGCGGCGCTGCGCACGAACGAAAGCCCGACGAAATCGACGCCTGCCTCGAGGCCTTCGTCGAGATCCCGCCGGTCCTTCGCGGTGAGCGCGGGAGCGGAGAGTGCGGAATTCGGAAAATTCACTCCCGCGCCGCTCTTCACTCGTCCCCCCATCTCGACCGTCGCGAAAAGCGCTCCCCGCACGCGCCTGTCCACCCGCAGCCGGATCCGCCCGTCGTCCAGACGGATCTCGGCTCCCGCCTCGATGTCCCTGAGGAGCGCGGGGTACGTCACGGCGAGGCGCGCGCCGCCTCCCCGCGGCTGTTCCGCTTGTCCGCCCGGAACGAGCTCCACTGTCTGTCCGTTCACGAGAGAGACGGGTTCGGCGGCGAGGTTTCCCACGCGGATCTTCGGGCCGCCGAGATCGAGGAGGACTCCCGTCGGCGACCTGCGCGAGCGCGAGACGCGGCGGACGAGCGCGACGCGGCGCGCGATTTCCCCGCTGGCGCAGTGGGCGCCGTTCAGCCGGACGACGTCGACGCCGGCGTCGAGGAGTGCGGCGAGCGCCCCCGGACGCTCCGCATTGCCTGCAATCGTGGCGACGATGCGTGTCGCCCGGGCGGCGCGCGTATCGCGGTTCCTCTCTGCGGTCATCCGTCCTCCCCTTCGACCCGTATGATGCCCGCATGAGCCCGCAAAACCTCACCCAGGATCCCTCGTTCGCCCTCGAAAATGGCGTGAAGCCTGATCCGCGCATTCCGCAGATCGCGGGTCACGTCAAGGAGATCATCCGGATCCTCGGGCTGTGCCCCGACAAGGACCCGAACCTTATCGACACGGACCTCCGCGTCGCCAAGATGTACCTCGAGATCTTCTCCGGCCTCGACGTCGGAACGCGACCGAAGATCACGACGTTCCCGAACGACGAGAAGTACACGGCGATGGTCATGGAGAAGGAGATCCCCTTCTATTCGATGTGCGCGCACCACTTCGTGCCGTTCTACGGGCACGGCACGATCGCGTACATCCCGAACGAGAAGATCGTCGGCCTCTCGAAGCTTCCGCGCCTCCTCGACTTCTTCGCGCGCCGCCCCCAGCTCCAGGAGCGCCTGACGGAGCAGGTCGCGGGATTCCTCGAAGAGGAGCTGAAGCCGCAGGGCGTCATGGTCGTGATCGAGGCCCGGCACCTTTGCGTCGAGATGCGCGGGGTCAAGAAGCCGGGAGCGGTGACCGTGACCTCGGCGATCCGGGGAATCTTCCTCCAGAAGGCGGTCCGCGAGGAGTTTCTCGACCTCATGCGGCGGCGGTAGGCACGAAGCCCGCGTAACCTCGGGGCGGGGCTGGCGTCCTTCTTTCCAGCAAGGAGGCCCCATGAGCCGATCTCTCGCCCCCGTCGTCCTGACCCTCGCCGCCCTCGCCTTCTCTTCGGCTCCGGTGCGCGCCGAGCACGAGCGGAACCACTCCGAGCACACGCGGGACCATTCGATGACGGTCGACGGGGGCGACGGCGCGGGCAGCTGCGCGGCGCTCCACGTCCGTTTCGGTAGCCTCGAGACCGCCCGCGCGGAGGAGACGATCTCGATTTCAAGGGCGCAGGCGAAGGGCCTCGTGCTCTCGAGTTCCCGGCGGGGAGGCGTCACCGTGCGCGGCGGGGACGCGAACGCGTTCACGGTCACCGCCTGCAAGGTCGCGGGGGGCGACGAGGTCGGTGAGGCTGCGGCCCTGCTCCCGAAGATCGCCGTCAAGAACACGGGCGGCCGTATCTCCGTGGAGGGACCGGACGAGGGCGCGTGGGCGGGATTCCTGATCGTGACGGCCCCGAGGGACGCCGACTTCTCGATCGAAGCCGTGAACGGTCCGGTCTCCGCGAGCGATCTTTCCGGCACGATCGCGATCCGGACTTCGAACGGTCCCGTCTCTCTCAGCGGCCTTTCCGGCACCCTGAACGTCGACGCGGACAACGGTCCCGTCACGCTCAGACAGGCGTCCGGCGACGTGAGGATCCGCGCGGCGAACGGACCGGTCTCGGTCGTCCTCTCGGGCAGCCGCTGGGAGGGCAAGGGCCTCGACGCCGGCTCGAAGAACGGACCTCTCACTCTCGAGATGCCCGACGAGTACGCGTCTTCCGTGAGAGTCGAGACCTCGACCCACTCACCGCTCTCCTGCCGCGCAGCTGCCTGCGAACGCGCGCACCGCGAGGACGGGAGCCGGAGCCGGCTTATCGAGTTCGGCGGATCGGACGCGGTCGTCAGGCTCTCCACGGTGAACGGACCGGTCTCGATCGTCAGCGCGAACCGCTCCTGACGGACCGTCAGGCTCGCGAGGCCGTGGCGGCCAGCTCCGCCGCGGCGTCGAGCCCCCGCAGCGTGCGCACCCCGTGCCAGCAGAAGTCGTCGCCGGACACGAGGACGACGCGTGACGCGGGCAGCCGCTCCCGCCACCAGGCGGCGTCGGCTTCGCGGAAGCGATAGGGCTCGTCGGGAAGAATGAGGAATTCGGGAGAGGAGGCAAGGATTTCGGATTCTGAGACTATCGGATAGTCCTTCTCTCCGGTCTCTTCACCTTCTAAGCAATTCGACCCGCCCACCAGGCGCAGAAGATCGCGAACATAAGTGCGGGGACCGACGGTCATCCAGGGATCCTTCCAGATCAGGTAAACGTAGGTAAAACGGGCGGCCGGGCGCGCTTCGCTCGGCCCGAGGCGCAACCTCATCTCGACGCGCTCCAGAGCCTCTTCCACCTTCAAGGCAATCTTCTCCGACTCTTCTTCCCTCCCAGTCCGTCTTCCGAAAAGCCGAAGCAAGGCGGGGACTTCGGCGACGGTCCGCGGATGCGAGACATCCACGGCGAACTCTCTCTTAAGCAGATCGATATCTTCTTTCCTGTTCTCTTCCGAATTGCAGAACACCAAATCGGGTTTCAGAGCCCGAATCGCCGTCAGGTCGGGATTCTTCGTCCCGCCGACGTGCCGGATCCCTCTGAGCGCCTCTTTCGGATGGATGCAATAGCGCGTGATGCCGACGAGATCGCCCCTCGATCCCAGCGAGACGAGCGTCTCGGTGATCGACGGGCACAGAGACACGACGCGCACGGGGTGATTGTTCCACGCGGCCGGGAACGCTAAGATCGCGGCTCAGTTCCTGCCGCGGCCCGCGAGGGCAAATGAGGTCCGCGGCCCCGGAGGATCAAGCCGTATGTCGAGCGTTCTCACCGAGACGACTTCCAGGGCCGGCGCGTCCGGCGAGGCGGTGGTCAACGATTTCTCGCTGCAGGTGGCGACGGCCAACGGGTCCGGTTCGCAGACGGCGAACAGCGTCCTCATGCGGTCCATTTTCCGCATGGGCGTCCCCGTTTCCGGCAAGAACCTGTTTCCCTCGAACATCCAGGGGCTTCCCACCTGGTTCACGATCCGTGCGAACCGCGACGGCTACATCGCGCGCAAGCGGGATCTCGACGTCCTCGTCTGCATGAATCCCGAGACGGCCGACGACGACGTCCGGGAGGTCCGCGCGGGCGCCCACGTCGTCTACGAGAAGAAGCTCGGGCTCGAGAACCCCGGCAAGAAGCGGGAGGACGTGACGTACTACGCCGTCCCGTTCTCGGAGCTCGTCGTCAAGATCACGTCCGCGCCCGAGCACGCGAAGCTGCGCAAGCTGATCGTGAACATGATCTACGTCGGTGTCGTCGCCGAGCTCATGGGGATCGACCTCCAGGAGACCGAGAAGGCCATCGCGAAACAGCTCAAGGGCAAGCAGAAGGCGATCGACCTCAACATCAGCGCTGTCAAGCTCGGCTTCGATTTCTCGGCTCAGGGCCTTCCGGCCAAGATCCCGTTCCGCGTCGAGCGCATGAACGCGACCGAGGGCAAGATCATCGTCGAGGGCAACGCAGCCGCGGCGCTGGGATGCGTCTTCGGGGGCGCGACGGTGTGCGCCTGGTATCCCATCACGCCGTCGTCCTCTCTCTGCGAATCCTTCATCGAGTTCGCGGACGACCTGCGCGTCGATCCGGTGACGAAGAAGAAGAACGTCGCGGTCCTGCAGGCCGAGGATGAGATCGCCTCGATTGGCATGGTGCTCGGGGCCGGTTGGGCGGGCGCCCGCTCCTTCACCTCCACGTCGGGCCCGGGCATCTCGCTGATGTCCGAGTACATCGGGCTCGGCTACTACGCCGAGGTCCCTGCGGTCATCTTCGACGTCCAGCGCACCGGGCCTTCCACCGGCCTTCCGACACGCACGATGCAGGGCGACATTCTCCTCTGCTACTTCAACTCGCAGGGCGACACGAAGCACCCGCTGCTGTTTCCGGCCTCGCCCGAAGAATGCTTCACGATGGCGCAGGACGCGTTCAACCTCGCCGAGCAGCTCCAAACGCCGATTTTCGTGATGATGGATCTCGACCTCGGGATGAACAACTGGATGTCCGATGCCTTTGCGTATCCGACGGCTCCCTTCGCACGCGGCAAGGTGCTCGACGCGGCCGGAATCGAGAAACTGAAGGAGACGTGGGGACGCTACCGGGACGTGGACGGCGACGGCATACCGTACCGGACCCTTCCCGGGACGCCGAATCCCTACGCCGCGTATTTCACGCGCGGGTCGGGCCACAACGACCGCGCCCAGTATTCCGAGAAGCCCCAGGACTACGTGAACAACGTCGACCGCCTCGTGAAGAAATTCGAGACCGCGAGGACGATGGTGCCGAAGCCCGAGATCCAGGACCACCCTGGCGCGACCGCCGGTCTTCTCGCGTACGGCACGTCCCACTACGGCACGATCGAGGCCCGCGACAAGCTCGCGTCGGCGTTCGGCGTGTCCCTCGACTACTGCCGGCTCCGCTCCCTTCCCCTGCACGCCGAGGCGATCAACTGGATGCGCCGCCACGAGCGCATCTACGTCGTCGAGCAAAACCGCGACGGGCAGCTCGTGACGATCCTCAGGGACGAGCACCCCGAGCTCGCGACGCGCTTCCTCTCCGTCCGCCAGTACAACGGCCTTCCCCTCGACGCGACGACCGTGATCGACGGAGTCCTCAACGACGCACCCGCGTCCCGGGCCGGCGGCTCGGACGCGCAGAAGGGAGGGCTCGACGCATGAGCGCGACGCCTCCGAAAGTTCCCGCTCCCCCGGCCGCAGCGGCCCCGAAGACGAACCGCATCGGCTTCCCAAAGGCGAACTACGAGGGCGGCAAGTCCACTCTTTGTCTCGGCTGCGGGCACGACGTCATCACGAAACAGATCATCAACGCGTTCTACGAGATGGGGATCGAGCCCCACAAGGTCGCGAAGTTCTCGGGCATCGGCTGCTCGTCGAAGACGCCCGCCTACTTCCTGAACCGCGCCTGGGGTTTCAACGGGGTACACGGCCGGATGCCGTCCCTCGCGACCGGCGCGCTCGTCGCCGACCAGTCCCTGCTCGGAATCGGGATCTCCGGAGACGGCGACACGGCGTCGATCGGAATCGGCCAGTTCGTCCACCTCGTGAGGCGCAACCTGCCGCTCGTCTACATCATCGAGGACAACGGCGTGTACGGCCTCACGAAGGGCCAGTTCTCGGCCACCGCGGATCTTGGCGCGAAGCAGAAGGGCGGCGCCGTGAACGAGTTCACTCCGATCGACTGCTGCTCGCTCGCGATCGAGATCGGCGGCTCGTTCGTCGCGCGCTCGTTCTCCGGCGACATGAAGCAGCTCCAGACGATCCTCGAGGCGGCCATCGCCCACAAGGGCACCTCCGTCATCGACGTGATCTCCCCGTGCGTGACGTTCAACGATCACGAGGGCTCGACGAAGAGCTACAAGTACTCCAAGGAGCACGAGACGCCCGTCCACGAGATCGGCTTCGTTCCCTTCTTCGAGGAGACGCTCGCCGAGATCCCCCAGGGACACACGAAGGACGTGGCGTTCCCCGACGGCAGCGTTCTCAAGTTCCGGAGCGTGGGGCGCGACTACGACCCCACCGACAGGGAGTCGGCTCTCAAGACGATCCACGAGAGCCACGCGAAGCAGGAGATCCTCACCGGGATCCTGTACATCGACCCGTCGAAGCCCTCGCTCCAGGACACGCTCGGCGCCACGGCCGAGCCGTTGAGCCGGCTCCCGCTGGAAAAGCTGAGGCCGGGCCGCGAGGCGCTCGACGCGATCATGGAGTCCCTCCGCTGACGCTCCCGGATTTAGGACGTTCACAGGGGGCCTCCCCCGTATACTGAGACCCGTTCTCGGGGAGGTCTCCATGTCCAGGAGAGATCGGTCGGCGGCCCACGTCTACCGGAATGGAGCGGTGGCGGGCTTCGCCCTGACCCTCCTGACGCTCGGCTTCGCCCTTCCGCCGTCTTTCGCACACGCCGAGGACGAACCTGAGCCCGAGCCGTCCGCTCTCTCCTCGACGGCAGGCGACTGCCCGTTCGGCGCCGTGACCCAAGCGGGGGTCGGCCGCTTCGTCGTCCCACGCGGCCCCGACGAGCTCGTGCGCGAGGGGCGCGCCTCCCGCTCAACAGTTTTCGCGCCGGCCCTCGCGCCCAGCCACGCCCGGGTCGGCGCCTCGGGCGCGTCGACTCCCGCGAGGGTGCGCCGCGGCCCGATCGACCTCGAGATCTTCGGCAAGATGGCGGCAGACGGTGTCACCCCGACGGAGCGTTCGTCCGACGCCGAGTTCCTGAAGCGCGTCATGCTCGATCTCACGGGTCAGATTCCGTCGCCGGCCGCGGTCGCGTCCTTCGTCCTCGACCAGCGACCCGAAAAGCGCGCCCTCGCGATCGAGGACCTTCTCCGCTCCGACGCCTTCAACGACCGCTGGGCGATGTGGCTCGGCGATCTTCTCGAGAATGTGAAGACGACCTCGGCTAACGGCGTCGAGCAGGCTCTCGGACGCGACGCGTTCGCGACCTATCTGAAGGCCTCCCTCGCGCACGCGAAGCCGTACGACCAGCTCGCGCGGGAGGTTCTCTCCGGAACGGGAGACAGCTTCGCCGCGGGCCCACCGAACTTCTGGGTCCGGAACATCGCGACGATGGGCGTCACGCAGGACACGTGGGACAACCAGGCGGCGGCCGCCGGCGAGAAGTTCCTCGGAATGCAGGTCAACTGCACCGGCTGCCACAACGGCGCCGGACACACGGACGCGGTGAACGTTTACCTCTCGACGAAGACGCGGATGGACTTCTGGAAGAATGCCGCGTTTTTCGCGCAGACGACCGTCGCGACCGCGATGGATCCCGTCTCGGCCCAAAGGAAGTACCTGCTCAGCGACAACACGACCGGGGCGTACCTCCTCAACACGACTTCCGGGAACCGGCCGGTACGGGCCCCAGTCGCCGGCCAGTCGAACCGCGTCGACCCCGCCTTCTATCTCACGGGCGAAAAGCCCCAGCCGGGCAAGCCGCTTCGCGAAGAGTTCGCGCGCATGCTCACGGCACACCCCCAGTTCCCCCGCGCAACCGTGAACTACCTCTGGAAGGCGATGTTCGGAGTCGGGATCGTCGAACCCGCCGACGGCTTCGACCTCTACCGCCTCGACCCCGCGGTCCTGCCGCCGGGACAGACGCTCCAGGCCAGCCATCCGGCGCTTCTCGCCCAGCTCGCAGCGCGGTTCGTCGCCGGCGGCTACGACCTTCGCGCGATGCTGCGCGAGATGGCGAACTCCGACGCGTACCAGCTCTCCTCGCGCTACACGCCCGGATCCTGGAACGAGACCTACACGCGGTACTTCGCGCGCCGCATCACGCGCCGGATGACGTCGGAGCAGCTCCTCGACGCCGTTTTCACGGCGAGCGGCGTTTGGCCCTCGGGGACGAGCCCGGACGCGCTCACGGTGCAGGGGTGGACGACGCCGGCGGCGCGCGCGATGCAGCTGCCTGACCCCCTCGAGGCGGCTGGCGGCACGCGTTACAACGCGTTTCTCAATACTTTCATGCGCGGGAACCGCGACACGAATCCCCGCTCGTCCGACACGTCGGCGCTCCAGGCGCTCGCCCTCATGAACGACGCGAACACGATCCTGCCGCGCGTCCTCCAGTCCAACCCGAGTTCCCTCGTGTCGCGCACCCTGAAAGCCACGACGAAGCTCGACGAGGTGGTCGACGCCCTGTGGCTCGGCACGCTCTCGCGCTGGCCGACGGCGGCGGAAAAGGCGGGCGCCGTGGCGTACCTCAAGAGCGGGACGCTCGGTCCGAAGACCGAGAATCTCCAGTGGGCCCTCTTCAACAAGCTCGAGTTCGCTTTCTACTGACGGGAGACCAGCGATGCCGTCCCACAAGGAGATCTGCGACGCCTGCACCCTCGGCGGGTCGTTCCCCGTCCGCGGGGAAGGTTTCTCGAGGCGGCGGCTCTTCCGCCTCGCGGGCACCACGATCGTCGGTTCGTACTTCGCGGGCGTTCTCAATCCCCCGCGCCTCGAGGCGGCCTCCGCTCCGGCGCTGCAGGGCACCGCGCGAAACTGCATCTTCATCTTCATGGCAGGCGCGCCGAGCCACTCCGACACGTGGGACCTCAAGGAGGGCGCGTGGACTCCCGCCGCGTTCGCTCCCACGAGCTTCGGCGGCCTACGTTTCGCGCAGGGCCTGATGCCGAAGATCTCCGCTCACCTCGACAAGTTCGTCTTTGTCCGCTCCGTACTCTCCTGGGCGGCTGTGCATGGCCTCGCGCAGAACTGGGCGCAGAAATCCCGAAATCCGACCGGCGTCCTCGGCGACGTCTCGCCGCACATCGGCTCGGTCGTCTCGCTTGAAACCGAGGCCCAGCGCAAGCCGGGCGACATCTTGCCGGGCTTCGTCGGCCTCGGCACGAGCTCGATGATCGGCTCGGGCTACATGTCGTCGCGCTACGCGCCGCTCGTCGTCCCGTCCGTCTCGACGGCGGGCCTCCAGAGCGTCAAGCCTCCGAACGCGGCCGTTTTCGCCGAGCGCTACTCGCTCCTCCAGACGATCGACACGGACCGGGCGCCCGGCTCCCCCTTCGGCGACGTCCCGGCCGACATGGCCGACTTCTACACGCAGGCGAAGGCCCTCGCAGACAGCCCCACCGTCAACGCGACGTTCAGCTACAACGCGGCGGACTACGCGCGCTACGGCTCCACGCAGTTCGGGGCGACCGCCATCATCGCGAAGCAGCTCCTCGCGGCGAATCAGGGCACGCGCTTCGTGCAGCTCACGGTCGGCGGCTGGGACAACCACGCGAACATCTACGCCGCGAACGGAGGGCTCTTCAATCAGATGAAGTTCTTCGATCCGGCCGTGGGCGCGCTTCTGTCCGATCTCGCCGCGGCCCCCGGCGTCGCCGCCGGAAAGACTCTGCTCGACGAGACTCTCGTCGTCATGATCGGAGAGTTTGGACGAACGGTGGGCCCCGTCAACGCGCAGGGCGGCCGCGACCACTTCCAGCGAATGTCCGTCGTCTTCGCGGGCGGCGGCGTGAACGGCGGCCGGTCGATCGGGGCCACGGACGCGACCGCGAGCAAGGTCGTCGACTACGGCTGGAGCGGCAACCGCGACATCCGCATCGAGGACCTCACCACGACGATCTACTCAGCGCTCGGCATCGACTACACGACGACCCTCCACAACGACCCGATCGGGCGAGGCTACGAATACGTCCCCTTCGCGAAGGACGGCGTCTATTTCCCGGTGAAGGAAGTCTTCTGAGGCCTCTCCCGGGCTAGTGTTTCCAGTCGCCCTTCTCGGGCTTGTCCTTGCTGTCGCCCTTTTCAGCCTTGTCGCCCTTGTCCCGTTCCCCCTTCTCGGGCTTCCCTTCTTTCCCGCGACCTTCCTGGAGAGGATCGGGACCGGCCGGCGCGACCCGGCGCGGCGGGCGAACGAACTCGCGCCTCTCCGGCTGAGGCTGTGGCTGGAACTGGGGCTGCGGCTGGACCTGCTGTGGCTGGGGCGGCGCGGGGGCGGGAGGCGGCGGGTCGACGTGAGCCTGGCGCTGCGCCCGGGGCTGGAGCTGCGGCGGCGCGGGCTGCGGCGGCGGCGCGGGCTGCGGCGCCGGCGCGGACTGGAATGTCGGCGGCCGCTCGATTCGCGCGGGAGGGCGCGCACGCTCGGGCTTCGCCTCGGAGGCGGCCGGGAGCGCAACGGCTCCCGGCGCGACGCGCATCGGCGGCACGCTCTCGCGCGAACCGGAAGGATGCGTGATGAACGGGAGTTGCGGCGAAGCGAGCGCGCGTCCGCCGGGCCGAATGGGATCCGGCGGCGGAGCCTCGACGGCGTCGCGTCGGGGCGCAAGCACAACGCGGCCGCCCTCCCTCACGACGGGCCGGATCGGAACCGCGGCACGCACGCCCGCGGGCGAGCGCAAGGCGAGGTTGCCGGCAGCCGACGGCGTCACAGGGGCTCCGCGATTCTCGCGAATCACGTTCAGCTTCTCCGCGAAAGTGGGCGGCGCGGGGGGCGGCGCGAGGCGGACCGCGACGGGGCGCGCCGAAATCCGCTCCGGCGGGCGCGGACCCGCTCCCTGAGCGAAGACGGGACGGATGGACTGCGCCGTAGGCAGTACGGGTAGGGGCCCACGCAGAACGGGCTGCCTTCCGATGTCCTGAAGGACGCGTGCATCGCGAGTCCTGCCGGCCTGCGTCGACTGCGCCCCGGCGAAAGCACCGCGGCTCACGACCGTTACGAACGCGCGGTTCGCGTAGACGCCTCCGCCCGCCCTGACGGGAGACACGGCCTGTCTTCCCCACCACGGCACGAACGGGTCGCGCGGGCCGAGCGGGAACCAGCCGACGAATCCGCCCGAGCCCGTCGAGATCGAACCCGACCAGCCAGGGCCGCCCCCGACGAAAGCGACGAGAGCGGGCGCGTAGGCGACGTGCCGCACGTTGCGGGGAACGGGCACCCAGTACCAGCGGTTCGCGCGGGTGACCCAGCGGCCGTAGTGATAGGGAGCCCAGCCCCAGGGTTCATCCGAGACCCAGGTCCATCCCCAGGGGTCCTGCCAGATCCACCTGCCGACGCGGTAGGGCGCCCAGTCGGCGCCGACGTTCGACGGCGACCAGACGTGGCCGTATCCGGAAACGTCCTGCCATTGCCCGTACGCGTCGAGGTCGCCTGCTCCGAGAACGTCCTCGCTCGCGTAGTCGTAGGCCGCGACGACGTGCGGACGACGCTCGCGCGAGTCCACCCAGCGATCCCACGAGTCCGCGGCCGGGAGCGCGTAGACGTCGTACTCCGGCTCGTCGAGTCCGTCGACGTGCATCTCGTCTCCCGTGCGGAGCGAGACCTCGCCGCCGCCGGCGGCCACGAGCGCCTCTCCTCGCTTGACGGCCACGCGGGTGTTTCCGTTCTCGTCGACGCTCACGCGGTACAGGCCCGTCACCTCGAGCGTGATCGTCGCGTTCGGCGTGTCGATCTCGACGACGTCCTCGTCGTCGAGGTGCGAGAGCCGGAACGTCGCCGTGCCCTGGGAGATCGAGTACTGCTGGACGTCTTCGGTCAGGTTCAAGGTCGTGACCTCGGTGCCGGGAGCCACGAAGGCGCGGAGCCCCGGCGCCTCGAGCTCCATGCGGCCGGTCGGTCCTGCGTAGACGCGGTCCCCGATCGTGATGGGAACGTTCAGCGCGAGCCTCGCCCAGTGGTCGGGATCGTCGCCGCGCTGGACCGAAGACTCGCCCGTCAGCCACGCGACCCGCGCGACCGTCTGCTGAAAGTCTTGCCCGTTCGAGAAATCTTGGGCAAGAAGAGCGGGCGAGAATACTGCCGCCGCAACCGAGAGGATCGCGGAAATGAGGGTGTTTCGGGTCGGGAGAGGGCGCATGACGCTCCTTTGCGGTCCGGCCGAAGCCGGACCCACGCAGCGTCTTGGCTCGCTGCAAGAAGCGGGCCGGTGAGCCGGGAAGATTCGGGAGCGCGGGACTCAACGGACGCGCAGGCAGGATTCGCGCGCGCGGATCGCAGCGATCCGGTTCACATAATCGACCCACAGCTCGTGCGGCACCTTCGCATCGGAAGGAATGAGGTGGAGTCGCCCCCAATCCGAGAGCTCCTGCCCTCCGCGATCGAGGAAGGCCCGGCAGTCCTTCATCTCACCCATTCGCGTGATGTACAGCCCGAATCCCGTGAGCGCGATGACCGTACTCACGCCGGCGATCGTGTACTGCGCGGTCCGGTTGTCGGGGTTGTTCAGCGTCCCCGAGGTTCCCGCCAGAAACGCCGCGCCTCCGCCGATCGTGTACACCTTGCGGTAGAAGCTGAGCTCCTTCTCCTCCTGTCGTTTCGTGCGGTCCTTGAGATCCTGGAGCTCGTCGTTCAGGAAGAGGTCCAGCTCGCTCCTCAGGTCGTCGAACGAGGGCTCAGGCGCCTCGCGCTGCAACGCGAGTCCGGCAGCGAGAAAGGCGCGCTTCTCGACTTTCTGGGAGCTCGAGCAGCCCGAGGCCAGAAGGGAAGCGATCAGGAGCCCGGCGATTCCCCTGGAGGACAGTTCGGCACCTCCCGACGGTCTTTCCCGCACGAAGCAGGATCCGGGCCGCGCCCTTCGGGAGGACGCCGGCGGATGGCCCGGCCAGCCAGGCGCGCAGCTTCTCCCAGCGAATCGCTCGGTTCCAGCGGAAGACCGACGGGTGGGCCGTCCCGTCCCTGAGAAGCTGGAAGCGGTTCGCGAGATCGGTCATTCCTTACGGACCGGTCGCCACCGGAAGTTCCACGAAGCTGGCCTGCCCCGGGGCGTGGTAGACGCGTTGCGTCGCCTTCACGTAATCCGCTGGTTTCGCCCAGAAGATGTTCGGCACGAAGGTCTGGGGATTCCGGTCGTAGAGCGGAAACCAGCTCGACTGCACCTGAACCATCACGCGATGCCCCGGCAGGAAGACGTGATTCGCCGTCGGCAGCGCGAAGCGGTAACGAAGAGGCGTGTGAGGAGTGAGCGCCTTCGGGAATTCGAGGCTCTCGCGGTAGCGACCGCGGAAGATGTCCATCGCCACCGCGAGCTGGTAGCCGCCCATTTGCGGCTGGCCCGCGACCTCCGGCGGGTAGACGTCGACCAGCTTGACGACCCAGTCGGAGTCCGTCCCGCTCGTCGATGCAAAAAGGCTCGCGATCGGCTGGCCGCTGATTTTCAACGGCGCCGTCAGGACTTCCGACGTGAAAACCGCGACGTCAGTGCGGGAGGATGCCTCACGCTGGTCCGTGACGAGCCACTCCCTCCAACTCTGTCCGTGGTCAAAGCTGCCCGGAACGATGGGGCGCGCGTGAAACGGGATCGGCCGCGCAGGGTCCGACACGTACTCCTGAAACGAAGAGGCGGACACGGTTCCGGGCGCCGGGGCGGCCCAGCCGAGCTTGCCGTTCGCCGCGAGGTAGAGCGGCGTCGGTTTCACGGTGCAACCCGTCGCGCAGCCCGAAGGCCAGGCCGGAAGCCTCCGCCAGACGTTCGTTCCGGTCTCGAACGCGGTCACGGGTGCGAGCCCCGAGGGCGGGGCCCCGTCCTTGAGGTACTGATCGAGGAACGGGCGCAGGATCTCCCTCCGGAACGTGAGCGCGGTGTTGCTTTCGAACTGGATCGCGCCGAGCGCGCTTCCGTCCTTGATCTCCTGCCCGTGATGCCACGGCCCCATCACGAGGAAAACCTTGTCGTTCGCGATGTCCTTCGGCTTGATGGCTCGGTAGACGGCGGGCGCGCCGTAGATGTCCTCCTGGTCCCACAGGCTGTGGACGAGCATCACCGGCACGGTGAGGGGCAGCGCCGCGAGGACACGGTCCACGGCCTGGTCGCGCCAGAACGCGTCGTACGAAGGGTGCTCGAGGATTTTTCGCCAGAAGCCGACCTGCTCGAGCCCTCTCCTCCGACCCAGCTCGCCCGCCGATACGGCGTCGAGAAACGTCTCGTAGTCGTCGAAGCGGCTCGTGAACCATTTCGCGTCGCCTTTGCGCGTCGCCTCCTGGTCATAGATGTAGGCGAGGTTGCCGCCCTGCCGGAACGCGCCGTTGTGGAACCAGTCGTCTCCCATCCAGCCGTCGACCATCGGGTTCATCGGCACGGAGACCTTGAGTGCCGGATGCGGGTTGACGAGCGCCATCAGGGGGAGGAACCCATCGTACGAGATCCCGAGGATGCCGACCCTTCCGTTCGACTCCGGCACGTTCTTCACCAGCCAGTCGATCGTGTCGTACGTGTCGGTCGCGTGGTCCACGGGCGTCGGGTTCTGCGGCCCGTGCAGCGGGCGGTTCATCACGTAGTCGCCCTCGGAGCCGTGCTTGCCCCGCACGTCCTGCACGACGCGGATGTACCCACCCTCCACGATCGTCTCGACCGCGTTGTCGTAGCCGTCGAGCGTCGGGCCGAGGTGCGCGCTCTCGTTCGCGGTCGTCATCTTGTCCGCGTCGTAGGGCGTGCGCGTGAGGAGGATCGGCGCGGTCTTTCCGCCGAGCGCCGCTTTCGGGACGAGGATCACGGCGTGGAGCTTCACGCCGTCGCGCATCGGGATCTCCGCGGTGCGCTTCACGTAGTCCCAGCCGTCGTACGTCGGCGTGAACGCGGCCGGGATCTCGCTTGGGTACGCGGGGTACTTCGGGGGAGGGGGTGTCGGGGTCGACGTCTGCGCGCGCACAACCGAGGCGCCGAGGAGAGCGGAGAGAAGAAGAGACGAGCAGAAGATTTGCTTAGAAAGAGTGGGCACTCGGGGCCTCCGTCTTTTTCTTGAGACGGCGGATCATGGCATGGCCCCGCCCTCGGGCGAGCGGGCAGCTCCCCGCGGTCAGAACCAGCCCGGCTTCATCCGCGCGTAACTGTCCTCGTTCTCCCGGCACAATGTGACGAGCGCGGCGTTCTTCGGCAGCTCCGTCCGGAGCCAGTACTGCGCGGCCGCGAGCTTCCCTTCGAAGAAGTCGCAGGGCCCGGCTTCACGCGCGAGTCCTTCCTTCGCGCCGGCCGCCTGCAGGAGCCACTGCCACGCGACCGCGTAGGTCGAGAAGAGCTCGAGGTAGTCCGCCGAATGTCGCAGCAGGCCCTCGACGTCTCCCGCGCCGCCGCGCGCGCCCAACTCGCGTGTCAAGGCGTTCAGGCTCGCACCGGCTTCCCGGACGGCGGCGACCCACGCCGCGTCGACGCCCGCGGCCTCCGCGCGCCGGCAGGCGGCCGAGACCTGCTGCTCGAGCGCGACCAGCGCCGCACCGCCGTTCGCCAGCACTTTCCGCCCGAGGAGGTCGAGGCCCTGGATGCCCGTCGTCCCTTCGTGGATCGAGTTCAGCTTCTGGTCGCGTAGCCAGGCTTCCGGCAGGTACTCGCTCGTGTAGCCG
Source organism: Thermoanaerobaculia bacterium (assembly GCA_038214715.1). Classification (GTDB taxonomy): domain Bacteria; phylum Acidobacteriota; class Thermoanaerobaculia; order UBA5066; family UBA5066; genus Fen-183. Next base: position 45,150 of record JBBQRP010000002.1, read on the forward strand.
TAGCCGCCGTGCACCTGGAGCGCGAGCGCGTTCGCCTCGAAGCCCCTTTCCGCCGGGAAGCTCTTCGCGACCGGCGTGAGGAGGTCGAGGAGTGCCTGCGCGTGCGCCCGTTCCTCAGCCGTCGCCGCGTGGCGGGCGCGGTCCGCGTAGAGCGCGGTCTGGAGGACGAGGCCGAGGCCGCCCTCGACGATCGCCTTCTGGCGCAGCAGCATCCGTCGCACGTCCGCGTGCTCCAGGATCGGCACCTGCGGCAACCGCGGGTCTTTGCTCGCGGCCGGCCGCCCCTGCGGGCGCGACTCCGCGTAGGCGAGGCTCTCGAGGTACGCGGCGGATGCGCTCGCGACGCCGTCCGCTCCGATCGAGATGCGCGCCTCGTTCATCATCTGGAACATGTAGGGAATCCCCTGGTGCGGCTCCCCCACGAGCCAGCCGCGGCAGTCGCCCGCCTCACCGAACGAGAGCAGCACCGCGGGCAGGCAGCGCCATCCGATCTTGTGGACGAGGCCCGAGATCTTCACGTCGTTCGGTTCGAGGCCGGCGCCCGCGACGCGCCTCTTCGGGACGACGAAGAGGCTGACGCCCTTGATGCCGGCCGGCGCGCCGTCGATGCGCGCGAGGACGAGGTGGACGACGTTGTCCGTCAGGTCGTGATCGCCGCCGGAGATGAAGATCTTCGCGCCCGACAGGAGGTAGTGTCCGCCGGCCGGTGTCGCCCGCGTCGCCACGTCCGCGAGGCTCGAGCCCGCGTGAGGCTCGGTGAGGGCCATCGTCCCCGTGAAGCGCCCTTCGTAGAGCGGCGCCATGTAGCGCGTCTTCAGGTCGTCGCTCCCGAAGGCCTCGATGAGGTGCGCCGCTCCCGTCGAGAGTCCCGCGAAGCTGTAGACCGCCGGGTTCGCGGCCATGACGTAGAGGTGCGCCGCCGTCGCGACCGTGAGCGGCAGCTGCTGGCCGCCCACGTCGAACGGCCGCGACGCCGCGAAGACGCCGACCTCGCGCATCTTCGCGAGGATGTCGCGAAGACGGGGATGCGCGTGGACCTGCCCCTCCACGAGCGTCGGCGGCTCCGCGTCCATGGATTTGAACGCGGGGAACACCGTCTCGCGCGCGAATCGCGCGCAGAGACCGATGTACGCGTCGAACGTCTCGCGGGAATGATCCGCGAAGTGCGGAAGCGCGAGAAGGGACACCGCGTCGTGGACGCCGTAGAGCTGGAACGCCACGTCGCGGTCGTTCAGGAGCGGATTCGTCACGCCTGCGGGATTGTATTCGCCTCAGTCGAGATGCCCCATGAGGCCGCTGCGGTAGTCCGCGACGGCCTGCCGGATCTCCTTCTCCGTATTCATGACGAACGGACCGTAGCCGACGACGGGCTCGTCGATCGGCGCGCCCGAGAGGAGCAGGATCGTCGAGTCCGCGGCTGCCTCGATCGACAGCGTCTCCCCTTCGCGGGCGAGGACCGCGAGGGCGCCCTCGTCGACCGACTTCGACCCGTTGACGAAGCCGCCGCCGTGCAGGAAGAGGAGCGCGGTGGACTGCCCCTGAGGCACGTTCAGGTGCGCGGTCTTCCCCGCCCGGAGCCTCACGTCCCACACGTCGATCGGCGTGAAGGTGCGCGCGGGCCCCTTCTCCTTCTCGAACTCCCCCGCGATCACGCGGACCGAGCCCGCTTCGCCCGCGAGCGGGACGACGGGCGTCCGGCCCCGCAGCACGTCCTGATAGCCGGGCGGCGCCTTCTTGAACTTCGCGGGCAGATTCACCCAGAGCTGCACCATCTCGAGCGTGCCGCCCTTCCTCGTGAATTCCTTCCCGTGCATCTCCTCGTGGACGATGCCCGACGCCGCCGTCATCCACTGGACGTCGCCGGGACCGATGCGCCCCTTGTGGCCGGCCGAGTCGCGGTGCTCGACCTCGCCCTGGTACGCGATCGTCACGGTCTCGAAGCCCCTGTGCGGATGCTCCCCGACGCCGCGCGGCGCGAGCGCCGGCTGGAACTGGGCCGGGGCCGCGTAGTCGAGGAGCAGAAACGGGCTGAGAAGCGGCGCTGAGTCGTACGAGAACATCGAGCTGACAGGGAAACCGTCGCCGACCCAGTGCCGGGGTGGCGCCTGCTCGATTCCGAGAACGCTTTTCGAACGGTTCCGAGTCGCCATGGTGATCCTTTTCCGGGCGCGAGCCCGTTACGCCGCGGCCGGAGCCGGGGCGGTCTTGCGCCTGAGCGCCAGGTTGACGGCACCGCCGAGAACGCCGGCGGCCAGGAAGGCCGCGTCGACAGCCGGAGTGAAGGCCGCCGACAGGCCGAGGAGCGCGTCGAGAGAGAAGGCGCCGGGGCCCGTCAGGGCAAGAGTCGCGCCTCCGATGCCGTAGAGGAGCGGCACCTCGATCCCGTTCGCAGACGCGAAGAGGCCGTTCGGCCAGTGAACGCTCACCGCGGCCACGATCATCAGGGAGACCATGATGGCCGGGCCGACAGGGCCGAAAAGACCCAGCGCCATCAGGAGGCCGCTCCCGATCTCACCCGCCGCGGCGGCCACCGCGAAGAAGCGCCCCGGGCGGAACCCCAGGCCCTCGAAGAAACCGGCGGTGCCGGCCAGCCCATGGCCTCCGAACCATCCGAAGAGTTTCTGGGCGCCGTGAGCCGCCAGGAGGAGGCCCAGCGCGAGCCGGAGGACGAGAATTCCTGTATCCATGAATCGATCTCCTTTCCCGAGGCCAGGGCTGCTGGCACCTTCCGGAAGGGCGACTATATAAAGTATAGCGACTATAAGTCAAGTATCTACTTGTAACGAGGTGCCACCCCCGTTATCCTCCTTCCCGTGAGGAAGATGCGCGTCCCCCGGTCCCACGACCTGGCCCTCTGCGGCCGGTTCCACCGGGGCATCGAGCTGATCGGCCGCCGCTGGACCGGCGCGATCGTTTTCCTGCTGCTGCGCGCCCGCTGCCGCTACGCGGTCCTGCGCAACGCGATCCCCGAGATCACGGACCGCATGCTGAGCGAACGGCTTCAGGAGCTCGAGGAGGAAGGCATCGTCGCCCGCACGGTCGTGCCGGAGACGCCGGTCCGCGTCGAGTACGCGCTGACGAAGAAGGGCCGGGACCTCGCGCACGCGATCGACGCGATGGCCGCGTGGGCGGAGCGGTGGATCGAGCCCGTCCGGCCGGGCTCTCCCCCGGCCGGTCGCAGTTCCGCTACTGGAAGTAGCCGTTCACGTCGACGATGACGTGCACCGTGCCGGTCGCCTGACCGGTCTTCAGCACAAAATTGCCCGTGCCATCGAGAGCCACGACTCCGTTGTTGGCTCGCGTCTGGCCGGCGGAGTAATCGATGAGCGGCGTCGGATTCGAAACGAATCCGCCCTCGTAGATCGAGACGTCGCCGCTCGCCGTACCAAGCGTCACGGCGACGTTGACCGACAGGGCTTTCACGCCGGCCGGGACGCCGCACTGCCCGGTGGCGAGGAACGTCCGGGGCGAGAGAGCCGTGAGCGCCGGGCCGCCGTACGGGCCGTCCGGATTGCGGGTGTCGAGGATGCGGCAGGGCGTCAGGGCGTGGAAGTTGGCGCCCGCGACGGTCACGTTCACCGTCCCGGTATTCGAGGCGCAGCCGGTGGCCGAGGTCTCGACGACCGAGAGCATCACGATTCCGACCGCCCCGGCCGTGTACGTGATCGCCGGGGAAGTCGTCGAGCTCGTGATCGTCCCGTTCGAGATCGTCCACGCGTACGTGGAGCCCGCGTTGAGGGGCACGCTCGCCGTATTACCCGTCGAGCCGGGACCCACCGGCGTCGGTGCGGTGATGACGGGCGTCGCGGGAATCGCATTGACTGTGACCGACGTCCCGGCCGAAGCGGCGCTCGCGCAGCCGGCCGCCGTCACGATGACCGTGTAGCTTCCCGCGGCCGTCGCAACGTAGGTCTGGTTCGTGGCGCCCCCGATCGGGTTGCCGTTCTGATACCACTGGTTGCCGGACGCGCTGGACGAGGTCAGCGTGACGCTGTTACCCGAGCAGAACGCCGTGGGTCCGCCGGGCGTGATCGTCGGCGTCGCGGGGATCGGGTTCACCGTGACGACGGCCGCAGTCGACAGCGCGCTCGTGCAGCCGGAGGCCGTAACGGCGACCCTGTAGCTGCCCGAAGCCGTCGCGACGTAGGCCTGGTTCGTGGCCCCGCCGATCGGATTGCCGTTCAGGTACCACTGGTTGCCCGACGCGCTCGAGGAGGTCAGCGTGACGCTGCCGCCCGCGCAGAACGTCGTGGGTCCGCCGGGAGTCACGGTCGGCGTCGCGGGCAGCGGGTTGACCGTCACGACGGTCGCCGCCGACGGCGCGCTCGGGCAGAGGGCGATCGTCGCGACGACGGTGTAGCTGCCGGAGGCCGTGGCGACGTACGCCTGGCTCGTGGCTCCGCCGATCGGGTTGCCGTTCAGGTACCACTGGTTGCCCGACGCGCTGGACGACGTCAGCGTGACGCTGCCGCCCGCGCAGAAGGTCGTCGGGCCGCCGGGCGTGATCGTGGGCGTCGCGGGCGCGATGCAGACGGAGGCGAAGCAGATTCCGACGTCGCTCAAGGTCGGCGTGACGGCCGTGTCCGCCGTGTCGAGGTAGAGCTTGTACCTCAGGTACCGCATTCCGTTGAACTGGGAGAGCGAGGCGCCGGTCGTCGTGAAGAACGTCCCCGCCGTCGTGTCGGGGCCGACGAAGTTGAAGGGTCCGAATGCCGAGCTGCTCGCCGCGACCTGGAACCGGACCGTCGTGTTGGATGGAGCCGAGGCCGTCCAGGAGAGCGTCGTCCATGTCGACGTGAACCCCGGCGCGGGATTGCTGTCCTTGAGCGACGAGACGAGGTCGCCCGACGCCGCGAAGCCGGTGAACATGTAGGTCCTGAAGTTGTAGTCCCGCGTCGAGTCGGCCGACCAGGTCCCCCCGCTGTCCCCCGACAGAACCCGCTGGCCGCTGGCGTACGTGCTGGGGCTTGCGCGAATCCAGAAATAGCCGCTCCCCAACGGGGCCGACACAGGACGCAGGATCAAAGCGTATTGCGTTCCGGAGGTCAGCCCTGCCGGCGAACCGAAGGTGGCCGTAAAGGTGACGGCCGCGCCGGTCGCAAACGCGGAGCCGGGGATCGTCGTGCTGGCGAGGTCCGCGCCTGTCGGGAGGCCGGCGCTCGTGTTGCGAACCGAAAGCGTGAGGTTGGGGGGAGTCGCTCCGCAACCATTGCAGAAGAGTTGAACGTCGGCCTGGACGAGCTGGCCGGTCACCGCCGGGATGAAGGTCTGACCGGTCCAGGCGGGCGTCCCAAAGCCCGTCCCTGTGGTGGTCCCAGCCGTGTTCGACTGGTCAAGGGAGGGCGCATTCGACAGCTTCGCGTCGCCCGGGCTCGTCGTCAGGTCGAGACTCGTCGCCACGCCGGTCTGGAAGTCGGCTTGGGTCGTGTCGGTCAGGCAGGCGCTGGCCGGCGCTGAGGCGAGCGAGAAGTTCTGCGTCGTCGTGTTTCCGTCGGTCACGACGATGCTGTTCGCCGTGCTCGGATCGAAGCCGGGGGCGCTCGCGATCAGGGAAGTGTACGTGCCGGCCGGAACGGGTGTGAACGAGTAGAAACCGCTCCCGTCCGTCGTCGCCGTCCGGCTCCCGAACGTCACCGTCGCCCCGCCGATCGGAGCACCGCCCACGGTCGCGGTCACCGTTCCCGACACCGTCCCGCCGGCGCCCAGCGGCGTGCAGGACGTCGGAGCGAAGGTGAAAGAGCCGATGCGCGTCAGGTTGTTCAGACCGTCGACGTTGTAGTACTCGTTCGTGTACCAGAACGTGCAGCCGTTCGGGTCCAGCGTCATGGCGCTGTAGTCGCCCCAGCGCGCACACGTTCCCCCGCAGCTGCCTGTTTGTGTTCCCGCGCCCTGGACGAGGAGCTGCTCGGTCTGTGGCAGCGTGTTGATCGGGTCGGCCGCCAGCCGGCCGGCATACTTGATGGCCGGCTTCGTCGTGGCGCTCGACGTGCTGTAGCCGAGGGCCATGTTGCCCGCGCGATCCACGGCCAGACTTGGCATGAAGCGGTAGATGACGTTCGCGCCGTCGGGGTCGTGCGTGGCCGCCTGCGGGATGTTCGCCGCGACGGTGCCGCCCGAAACGTCCACCTGGTACCAGCGTGGGGCGGCGAAGCCAGCGGTGTTGCCCCTGCGAACCGTATGGGCGGCCCACAGCGACTCGACGCCGCCCAGGTTCGTGTATTGGTTCTGCATCATCGCCCGGATCTGGAGTACGTCGAGGGCGTTGCCCCCCTGCGACGGCGCGTTCGGCACGGCCGCGTTCGGCCAACTCGTCGCGGCGAGGGGTGTATCCGGGCCGGTGAAAGTCGACAGCGAGATGCGGTCCCAGTCGACGTGCATCTTGTAGACCGTCAGCGCGTTCGTGAACTCCCAGGAGGAGACGAAATAGTTCGGCGTGCCGAGAGGCGGTGTGCCGGCCTGGAGGCGCGCATTGCTCGGCAGGAGAGTGAAATCCGCCGACGGAGCGTTGAAGGTGACGACCTGGACGCTCGGGGCCCCCGCGTACATCTGGGCCTTGTTGAAGGCGTAAGCGCGCGGACTCTGAAACGCTCCGCCGGCCGGGTAGCCGAACATGTTCGCCGCCATGTAGATGCCGTCGGGCCAGATGCCGAACTTCGGATAGTCGCCGAGGCCCCCGGCCGTGTTGATCGAGTAGAAGTTCCAGCCGCCCAGGACGGGGTCGGAGGTCTTGGAGACCGCCAGGCACTGGAAGGAGCCGGGGGGGTTGACGACGTTGCCCGAAACGTCGAGCTTGAACGCGAAGTCGGTGATGAACCAGCGGTCCTCGAACGAGTCGTAGAGCACGACAGGGTCGCCGAAGTTGTTCGTGTCGCAGAGGTTGCCGAAGTTGCCCTGGCTCATGAAGGTGTTGAAAGTGAATGCCGCGACCGGGGCTCCGCCCGTCTTCGCATAGATGCCGATCGAGGTATTGACGGTGTGGATGTAGTAGGTGGGGCCGACGTCGCCGTTCGTGTCCGGCGGGTGCCCGGCACCCCACGTCGCGAAATCGAGCCCGTCGAAGTTCTGGTCCGTGGGGGGAGCGGGGGTGTTTCTTCCCGGCGGCACGGGGCTGCTCGGAGTCACGGGCGGGCCGCCCGGGAGCTGGACGCGCTCGATCTCCGGCTCCTCGCGTTCCGGGCGCTCGAACTTCACGGGCTTCGTCTGCGGCAGCGTGCGCAGGTCCCGGATCGTGCTCCCGGCCCTCTTCATCGAGATCTCGTCGGGCTTCCCGAGCCCGGCCGCAACGGGCTTGCCCAGCTCGCTGGTCGTATCCTGGGCCGAAACGGTTCCCGAGAACGCGAAAACGAGAAGCAGACCCCCGCACAAGAGCGAACGTTTCACTTGTGACCCCTTTTGTTGAACACGGATCATAGCCCGGACTTTCGAGGCGACTGAATCCGGGTATCAGTTCTCGCGTTCCGGGTCGGATCCCTCGAGCCGGAAGGCCTCGGGCGGAAGTCCCGCCGCCGCGGCCCTCTGAAGGAGCAGCGTGGCGATCTCGTGGTACGCCATCGCGCGGCCCTCTTCATAGGCCTCCGCGGGTGTGCCTCGGGCCTCGATCGCGCGCTGCCGGGCCTGCACGGCGCTTTCCCTCAGGATCAAGCCGAGGTCGAGCAGGTAGTCGCGTTCGTTGTCGCTCATCGCGCTCTCACGATATCGGGTTCGGAGCCCCACGCAAAGGAGCCGGGCATTCAGGGTGCTGCTTTCGCGGGGAACTCGACCGAGACGGGCCGCCAGTTCTTCGGATCGTTGAGGAGTCCGTGCGTCTCGCTGACCACCTCGAGGCGGCGCGGGACGACGGCGATGAGCGCGAAGTCCGCTCCGCGGCTCTCGCTCTTGTAGAAAGACGCCCACGCGCTCTTCCAGTGCTTCGCCCGGACGTCGGGATCCGCCACGATCCGCGCGGTTCCGACGAGGGTGACGTAGGCGCGCCCCGAGGGGTCGAAAAAGGAGATCGTCACGCGCGGGTCCCTCGCGATTTCGGCGAACTTCCGCGTCGCGGGATTCGTCCCGACCCAGACGACGAAGTCTTCGTCGGGCCCCAGCGGGTCGACGATTCGCGCCTGCGGCTGGCCGTCTTCGCCAAGCGTGATGAACGTTGCATAGCGGGCCTTCTCCGCGACCTCGCGCGCGACGCGCAGGATGGCCGCCCGGCCCGCGACCGGCTCGGCCGGACCCATCGTCTGGAGAATCCAAGGGACGAAGGAGCCCACGCGGACGTAGACGTCCGTCACGCCGTATTGGCCCGGCTTCCCGTTCATCGAGGCCGTGCTGACGCCTGCGAGAAACGTCGCCCCGTTCTCCGTGAGGAGCGCAGGCCCTCCGCTGTCGCCGGGGCCGCCCACTCCCTCGAACTCCGATCCGGCGGGAGGCGCGTCGAATTTCATGAAGAGCCGGCGCGGGCCCGCGTCGTCGACGACGTTCGTGACGGCCCGAAGCCTTCCGTCCGTGCGCGTAAGGCCGCGGCGGGGGTCGCCGAAGTCGCCATAACCAGCGACGACGAGCGTCTGGCCAAGCTCTGTCTCCCCGCGATAGAGCCCGAGCGGCTTCACGTTCGCGACCGGCGCGGTCAGCTCGACAAGAGCGAGATCGACCTCGGGAGGAGTACCGCGGGGCGCGGAGCCCTCGGGATGGAGCACGGCCCGCTTGACGACGTAGGCCCGGCCCCCGCATTCCACGCGCCCGCCGGAAGCAATCGAGGCCGCGACGTGGGCCGCGGTCAAGAGCCAAGTGGGCGCGACGAGGGTGGCACCCCCGTCGGGCAGGACGCGGCACACCGCGTCGAGCCCCTCCGCGAGCTTCAGGGCGGCTGCGTCGTCCCGGTCGTGGCGGATGACGACCGCGTCGGCACCACACCGCGCGAAGAGGACGAACCCGGCCAAGAGAGCGGTACGGCCAGGAGCTGGGAAACGGCGAGGGAGCTTCACGGGTCCTTCTCCTTCATCGTGGCTCGGAGCCAACACTGCTGCCGCATAATTCTAGAGGACCATGACTCCGAGCCAGAGCGAAAAGGCGGAAAGGCTGAAGGCGCTGCACGCGGGGCCGGGTACGTTCGTCATTCCGAATCCCTGGGACGCCGGAACCTCCCGGATGCTCGCCGCGCTGGGCTTTCCGGCCCTCGCCACGACGAGCGCGGGCCTCGCGTTTTCAGTTGGTCGCCGCGATGGAGACGGGGGCGTGACGCGTGACGAGACTCTCGCGCACGCCCGGGCCATCGTGGAGGCCACGCCGTTGCCGGTCTCGGGCGATCTCGAGAACGGCTTTGGCGACGATCCCGCGAAGGTCGCCGAGACGATCCGCCTCGCGGCCTCGGTTGGGCTGGTAGGAGGGTCGGTGGAGGACGCGACTGCGGACCCGAGCCGGCCTCTCTACGAGTTCGCACACGCGGTCGAGCGCGTCGCCGCCGCCGTCGCCGCCGCGCGCGCGCTTCCCTTCCCGTTCGCGCTCGTCGCGCGGGCCGAGAATTTCCTGCGCGGAAACCCGGATCTCCGGGACACGATACGCCGGCTGGAGGCCTTCGCGGCGGCGGGCGCCGACGTCCTCTACGCGCCCTCGCTGCCCGATCTCGACGCGGTCCGGGCCGTCTGCGCCGCCGTCCACCCAAAACCCGTGAACGTCCTCGCGGGTGGAACGCGAAGCGCTTTCACCGTGGCGAACCTCGCCGCCGCCGGCGTCCGCCGAATCAGCGTCGGCTCGGCGCTGAACCGGGCCTCACTCGGGGCCTTCCTGAGGGCCTCGAGAGAGATCCTGGAGAAAGGCACGTTCACGTTCGGTGAAGCGGCCGCCCCGTTCGCCGAGCTGAACGGATTCATGGAGCGCGCGAAAAGGGACTAGGGCGCGTACGAGGCGATGCCGTTCCCGCAGGACCAGCTCTTCCGGACTCAGACCGCCGCCCGCTCCCTTACGCCGACGCGCACCGACTCGGCGACGAGCGCGTCCTGCTCGACCTGGAACGCGTGGTGGGAGCCCGGCGCCGGGCTCGCGAGCTCGCGGCGGCCGATGTATCTCAGGGGGCGGCCGGGCCCGACGCCTTCGACGCAGCCGTCGAGGAATTGCTCGCGCACGAAGTGCCAGCCCCCCATGTTCCGGGGCTCCTCCTGCGACCAGACGATCTCCGCGTCCGCGGGATACCGGCCCAGGACCTGGCCGAGCTCGCGCCCCGGAAACGGGTAGAACTGCTCGAGCCTCACGACCGCGACGTCGCCGTGACCCGCCTTGTCCCGCGCCGCCATCAGCTCGTAAAGGAGCTTCCCGCTCGCGATCACGACGCGCCGCACCGAGGACGCTCCGCCCGAGACGAACGCGGCGTCGTCGAGCACGAGATGGAACGTACCGTCCGCGAGCTCGCCGAGCGTCGACACGGCTTTCGGATGGCGGAGAAGACTCTTCGGCGTCAACGCGATGAGAGGCTTGCGCTCCTCGCTCGACATCTGCCGGAGCAGAAGGTGGTAGTACTGCGCGGGAGTCGAGACGTTCGCGACGCGCAGATTGTCCTCGGCGCAGAGCGTGAGGAACCTCTCGAGACGCGCGGAGGAATGCTCCGGCCCCTGCCCTTCCTGGCCATGGGGCAGGAGCAGCACGAGGCCGCAGCGCTGGTTCCACTTCTGTTCGGACCCGGAGACGAACTGATCGATGATGACCTGGGCCCCGTTCGCGAAGTCGCCGAACTGCGCCTCCCAGAGGACGAGGGTCGACGGGTCCGCTACGGCGTAGCCGAACTCGAATCCCAAGACGGCCTCCTCCGAGAGGAGGCTGTCGATGACCTCGAAGCGGGCCTGCTGGGGAGAGATCGTGTTCAACGGCACGAGGTCGGCGCCGCTCGCGACGTCCGCGAGGACCGCATGGCGCTGGCTGAACGTCCCACGCCCCGAGTCCTGGCCAGACAGCCTCACAGGCGTTCCCCCGAGGAGGAGCATGCCGAAGGCGAGCGTTTCCGCGCCCGCCCAGTCGATGTCGGGCTCCCCGCTCGCATAGTCCGCGCGCTTCTTCAGGACACTCTTCAGCTTCGGGTGGACCTCGAAGCCCTCGGGCACCGTGGAGACCGCGCGGACGATCCGTGACAAGCGCGCACGCGCGTCGCCTCCGGGCTGCAGGCGCGGCGCGGGCGGGGCCGTGAGCGAGTCCGCTCCGGACGACTTCGCGCTGACCCGCGCCTCGTCGTACGCGCGCTCGAGCGCGGCCTTCGCCGAGGCCCAGAGCGCGACGACGTCGGCGGCGGGAATGTGGCCCTGCTTGACGAGGGCCTCGGAATAGAGGTGCGCGACCGACGTGTGGTTCTTGATCTTCTGGTACATCAGGGGCTGCGTGTAGCTCGGCTCGTCGCCTTCGTTGTGGCCGTAGCGTCGGTAGCAGACGAGGTCGATGACCACGTCGCGCCGGAACGTGTTGCGGTACTCGATCGCGATGTCGACGACGTGGGCGACGGCCTCGGGATCGTCGCCGTTCGCGTGGAAGACCGGCGACTGAACCATCTTCGCGACGTCCGTGCAGTAAGGCGAGGAGTGCGCGTCGGCGGGATTCGTCGTGAAGCCGATCTGGTTGTTCACGATGACGTGGACCGTGCCGCCCGTGCGGTAGCCGTGGAGCAGCGACATGTTGATCGTTTCGGCCACGATGCCCTGCCCGGCGAACGCGGCGTCCCCGTGCAGGAGCACGGGAAGGACCTTGTTGTGCAGGCGGTCCTCGCCGAGGCGCGTCTGCTTCGCGCGGACCATTCCTTCGACGACCGGGTCCACGAACTCGAGGTGGCTGGGATTCGGCGCGAGGGAGACACCGAGCCGCGCGCCCCCCGGGGCTACGTGCGTTCCGGTCGCCCCGAGGTGGTATTTCACGTCGCCCGAGCCCTGGATCGATTCCGGGTCCACCTCGCCCTCGAACTCCGAGAAGATCCGCCCGACGGGCTTCCCGATCGTGTTCGCGAGAACCGTGAGGCGCCCGCGGTGCGACATTCCGATCACGGCCTCGCCGAGCCCCTGCTCGGCCGCACGGTCGAGGAGGCGGTCGAGGAGCGGGATCGTGGCCTCTGCGCCCTCGAGGGAAAACCGCTTCTGGCCGACGTATTTCGTGTGGAGGAACTTCTCGAAACTCTCGGCCTCGACGAGCTTCTTCAGGATGCGCCTCCGGTCGTCCGCGTCGAGAAGCGGACGGTTGCGCGTCGACTCCATGCGGTCGATGAGCCACTGTTTCTGCGCGGGATCCTGGTTGTACATGAACTCGGCGCCGATCTTTCCGCAGTACGTCTGGCGCAGGACCTCCAGGATCTCGCGCAGCGTCGCGCGGTCGCGGCCTCCGAGGCCATTCGTGATGAACGGGCGGTCGAGGTCCCACAGCGTGAACCCGTACGTCGCGGGATCGAGGTCGGGGTGGTACGGGACGTCGTCGCTGCCGAGCGGGTTCAGGTCCGCGACGAGGTGGCCGCGCACCCGGTAGGCGTTGATGAGCTGAAGGACGCGTGCCTGTTTCTCAACGGCCTCGAGACCCCGCCCGCCCGCGGAGAGCGGCGTCGAAGAGTCCTTTTCCCACCGCATGGGCCGGTACGGGACCTTCAGGTCCGAGAAGATGCGCTCGTAGAACCCCCCGCCGCCGAGGAGGAGCTCCTGCAGGGTCGCGATGAACAGCCCCGACTCGGCGCCCTGGATGATCCGGTGGTCGTACGTCGAAGAGACGTTCATGACGCGTGAGATGCCGAGCGTCGAAAGCGCCTCCTCGGGCATCGCCTGGAACTCGGCCGGATAGCCCATCGCTCCCGTCGCGATGATCGCGCCCTGACCCTGCATGAGGCGCGGCAGCGACGCCGTGGTCCCGATCGTGCCCGGGTTCGTGAGTGAGATCGACGTGCCGGCGAACGCGTCGGGCTCGATCGCGCCCTTTCGAGCCTTCGCGACGAGCGTGTCGAACGCCGCGAGAAACGCGCCGAACGCGAGCTCCTGGGCGCCCTTGATGTTCGGAACGAGCAGAGTCCGCGTCCCGTCCTTCTTCGTGATGTCGATCGCGATGCCGAGGTTCACGGCGGGCTTCCGGATCCGGGCCGGCCTCCCGTCCACCTGGCCGAACGCGTCGTTCATCGTCGGATGCTTCTCGAGCGCGCGGACGATCGCCCATGCGACGAAATGCGTGAAGGAAACCTTCGAGAGGCCAAGCGCCTCGCGGTGCCGGTTCAGGATCCGGCGGTTTTCCTCCATCGTCTTGACGGGGATGACGCGATTCGTCGTCGCGGTCGGGACGCCGAGGGAGGCCTCCATGTTTCGCGCGATCGTCGCGGCGCCGCCCGCGATCGCGACCGCGACCTCGCCGGGCCGCGCCGCCGGAACGGCGGGACGCGCGGGCGCGGAGGCCGAAGAGGCGGCGGGGACTGCGGCGGGAGCGGGGGCGCCGGAAGTATCCGCGGCGGGCGCCGTCTGGAGAAGAAGTGGAACGGATGCCGAGCGCAGAGCCTCGGTTCCCGCCAGCGCGTGCGGGACGCGCTCCTCGAGCTCCTGGAACGCGCGCTTCCAGTTCTCCTCCACGGCGGCGGGGTCCAGCCGGTAGCGGGCGTAGAGCTCGAGTGCGTAGGCGGCGTTGTCCCCGAAATCCTCGAGGAGGGAGTTCACGACGGACGATGCAGACGAGTCGGTCATCGAGTCCCCATTCTAGGCTGCGCGCGGCCGTGTGGGCTGGTCCGCTACGCGGTGACGTCGCGCCGCGTGAAGAGGAGGAACGCCGCGACGAGGGCCGCGAAGGCCCACGCCCCCAGCACCAACGTCGAGAACATCAGCGTCATTCCCTCGAACGGGGTGGGGAGGCCGGCGTAGAAATCCGGCAGCGGCAAGTTCGTCACGAAGAACCACTTGGCTCCGTCCCAGTCCGAGGCGACGCGGGAGAGGATCGTCCCCCCGACGAGCGTCGCCATCATCGTACCCATCGCGGCGGCGGCCGAACGGAAAACGACAGACAGGAGCAGCGTGACGGACCCGACGGCCAGGGCGGAGAACCACGCGAGTCCCCACGCCGCGAACGTGTCCAGCCAAAGCGGGACGCTGCGCACACCCGAGAGGTCGAGGCCGGCCGTGAGCGAGGCGCCCCCGAGGCGGAAGCCCGTCAGGATCGGTGCACCCCACCCCGCCCACCCGAACGCGAAGCCGGAGATCCCCCATGCGAGGAAGAACGCGGCAACGAGCGTCAGAGTCGTGAAGAGGATCATCGCGGCGACTTTCGACGCCAGCACCTTCCAGCGCGCGACGGGCCGCGTCAGAAGAAGCGTGATCGTCCCTTCGGCGAACTCCGAGGACACGAGGTCGGCTCCGAAGACCGCGATGAGGAGCGGGATCAGCAGCACGCTGCCGACTCCGGCAAACGCCCTCGTGAACATCGGGCCAGTCAGGACATTCGGGTCAAGATTCCTGGAAAGGTGATAGCGAAGGCGGGCCGATTCGTACTGCATCCAGCGTTTCCACTGCTGCGGAACTCCCCGCCTCTGGTTCATCTGCCGCTCGAGGTCGCCCGCACGCTTCTCGACCTGCGCCCGCCAGTCGCGCTCGGGGTGATCCTTCCGCTGGTTCTGGATCTGCCGGTTCTGCGCGAACACGACGAGGCAGAGGAGTGCCGCGAGGACGATCAGAATGATCCGGAATCTCTTCCTCTTGAGGATCTTCAGGCACTCGTTCTCGACGAGCCCCATCATCACGCGCATCGCCCTCTCCCGGGGCCCGCCTCGAGCTGCTTCATGCGGGGCGTCATACCGTCTCCCCGCGGGTCATCTCGAGGAAGAGGTCCTCCAGCGACTTTGCCCCGTTGTCGGTCACTTCGAGGAGCGTCCCGGCCGCGAGCGTGCGGCCCCGGTGGACGATCGCGATCCGATCCACCATCTTTTCGACCTCCGAAAGGAGGTGGCTCGAGATGAAGACCGCGAGGCCCTTCTCTCCTGCGAGGCGCCGCACGAGCTCGCGCATCTCCCGGATTCCCGCGGGATCGAGGCCGTTCGTCGGCTCGTCGAGGATGAGGACCGCGGGATCGGAGAGGAGAGCCTGCGCGATGCCGACGCGCTGCCTCATGCCCAGAGAATAGGTGCGCACGAGTCCGTCGAGGCGTTCGTCCATGTGGACGAGCCGGGCGAGCTCCTCGATACGAGAAGACGCTCCCTCCCCGATCATCCGCGCGAAGTGCTCCAGGTTCTCGCGCCCAGTGAGGAACTTGTAGAGGTCGGGCGTCTCGACGATGCAACCCACGCGCCGCATCGCGGCCTCGAAATCCTTCCCCACGTCGTGCCCGTCGATCACGACGTGGCCGCGGGAAGGCTTCACGAGGCCGACGAGCATTCGGATCGTCGTGGTCTTGCCGGCCCCGTTCGGGCCCAGGAATCCGAAAACCTCACCGCGGTGCAGCGCGAACGACACGTCCGAGACGACGTCTCGCCGGCCGTACCTCTTCGCCAGCCCCACGGCGGAAAGGACGACCTCGGACGCGCTCACGGCAGACAGTTGTACGCCATGCGTCAAGCGCGGTTTCCGTTTCCGGCAGAATACGGATCCGTGACGCGCGCATCCCGCCGACTCCTGCTGTGGTTTCTTCCCGCGACGCTCGGCGTCTGCGCGGCGGGAGTCTTCGCCTCCGGGTTCACGGCTGCCCTGCGGGGCCGGCTCGGCGAGCCTGTCGACCCTTCCGCGCCGACGCCCGCCGTGGCGGCGGCGGCCCAGGGCCTCCCGGCGCCTGGAGGCTCTTTCCGCATCGTCGCGCTCGGCGATTCCCTCACGCGCGGCGCGGGCGACGCGACGGGGGGCGGTGGCTATCCGGAACGCGTCGCGGCGGCGCTGCGCAAGCCAGGGCTCGTCGTCTCCGTGGAGAACCTCGGCGTCGATGGGGCGGAGACGGGAGATTTGCTTGGAAAGGTGTCCGACCCGGAAGCTCAGCGCCGCATTGCGGGGGCGCAGCTCATCCTCATGTCCATCGGCGGCAACGACCTCAGCCACTCGATCCGCGGCGCGGCGCTCCCGAGCGAGACGGCGGGTGATCCGACGGCCGCCGCCCTCACCGAGGCCTCTCTCAACCTTCGAAAAATTCTTTCTCTTGTCCGCAAAGCGAATAGTTCTTCGCCGATCCGGATCATCGGCGTCTACGACCCCTTCCCCGAAAACTTCGACAGGAAGCTGGCGAAAGAGACGCTCCTCAAATGGAACGTGGCCCTCGAGGAGGCGAGCTACGGCGTCGCCGGTGCGAGAGTCGTCCCGACGGCCGACCTGTTCGACGAGCGTCCCGACCGGCTTTCGTCCGACCGATTCCACCCCGGAGCGAACGGCTACGGCGAGATCGCGAGTCGCGTTGTCTCGACGCTCCCGCTCTCCTCGCTCCCCGCCTCCCCCGCTTCGACGCCGCAGAAGTCGTGATGGCCGAGCGCGAGGAAGCAGGTCTCGACGTCGGCGCGACGCTCGTCAAGGCGGTCGTCGTTCCGGCCGGTGGAAGCGCGGACTTCCCGGAAAGGCTTCAGACGTACGTCGGCCCGAGCGGCGACCTGTCGCTCCTGACCGCGTTCCTCGCCGCCCATCCCGCGGCCTCGCTCGCGGCCACCGGCGCCGGAGCCGGCCGTCTCCAGAACACTCTCAAGAGCCACGGGCCGATCGCGATCACGGACGAGTTCGAGGCGTGGGGAGAGGGCGAACGCGTCCTCCTCTCCCGGGCCGACTTCGTCCCAACGATGCCGCACCTCCTCGTGAGCCTCGGCACCGGCACGTCGATCCTGCGGGTCGGTCAGGAGGGCCGCGTCGCGCGGGCCGGCGGCACGGGCCTCGGGGGCGGCACGCTGCGCGGGTTCAGCCAGCTTCTTCTCGGCCAGATCGACCACGACGCTTTCTCGACGCTCGCCGGACAGGGCGACCGGAGACGGATCGATCTCCTGGTCCGGGATCTCTATCAAACCGGTGAGATCTCGCTTCATGGAAACCTCACGGCGTCCAACCTCGGCCGGGTGTCCTCGCGCGATTCGCGCGACATCGCGCATGCCATCACGGGCCTCGTGGGGGAGAACGTCGCGCTCCTCGCGGCGGCGCTCTCGAAGCAGGAAGCCGCTCCCGGACCGCTCGACGTCGTGTACGCCGGGTCGACTCTTCTCCGTAACGTCGCCCTGAAGGACATCCTCGCGTTCGCGACTTCGGTTGGCGGCGCCCGGGCGCGCTTCCTTCCCCACGGCGAGTTCGTGGGCGCGATCGGCGCGCTCATGCGGCGCCGTAACGAGGCGCGCATCCCGTGACGAAGGGCCTCGCGATCGACCTCGAGGGTCGTGTCGCCCTCGTCACGGGCGCCTCGCGCGGCATCGGAGCCGAGATCGCACGCACGCTCGCCGCCGCGAACGCGCGCGTCGCCCTCCACTTCGGAAAGTCCGGCGCCGCCGCCCGCGCCGTGGCGGACGGCATCGCTGCCGCGGGCCACGCGGCTCCTCTCCTCGTCTCGGCGGACGTGGGCCTCGAGGAGGAAAGGCGCCGCCTCATCAGGGAAGTCTCGGACGGCCTCGGCGCGCCCTCGATCCTCGTGAACAACGCGGGCTTCTATCGCAGGAACGCGTTCGAGGAGCCCGACGATGCGGTGTTCCTCACGCGCTGGCGGGAGACGATGGCCGTGAACCTCGAGTCCGCTGCGCATCTCAGCTTTCTCTGCCTGCCCGCGATGCGAAAGGAGCACTGGGGGCGGATCGTGATGATCGCGTCGCGCTCCGCGTTCCGGGCCGAGACCGACCATCCCGACTACGCGGTCTCCAAGGCCGGGATGGTGAATCTCGCCCGCTGCCTCGCGCGTAACGAAGGTTCCCGCGGGATCACCGCGAACGCGGTGTGCCCCGGCTGGGTCCAGACCGAGGCGGTGAGGGAAGCCTTGACCGGGGCGGGGGGCGAAGAGGTGCGCGCGCAGATCCCGCTCGGCCGAGTGGCCTCGACCCAGGACGTCGCGAACGCCGTGCTCTACCTCGTCTCGCCGCTCGGCTCCTACGCCACCGGCATCGCGATCCCTCTCAACGGAGGTTCCTACCTTCACTGACCTCCGTCGAATAATTCACGCCGCCCTCGCGGAACGGGCGGATAATTTACGTTCTGGACATGGTGCGCGGTTGGCTTCTCGCCCTGACGCTCCTCCCGGCCCTCGCGTCCGGCGCTGCACACGCCGCCCCGCTTTCGACGGGCGACGCGATTCTGCAGAAAGATTCCGCGCCGCAGCCGGCCCCCCGTCCGAAGCTGATCGAGCGGTTCCGGCTCTTCTCCCTGGAGCCTCTCTCGACTCCCGTCCTCGATCTGTCGGGCCTCCCGGAGGAGAAGAGGCTCTTTCACCAGCAGGGGGATCCGGATTCCCTCTTCACGCTCGGGGATCCCACGCCGCAGGGACAGGTCCACCTCAAAGCCGCGATCGAAGTCAACGAGATCTTCCTCAAAGCGATCCCGCCGGAGGCCCGGGTCGGCTCTCCCGACACGCGCCCCCGCGCCGCCGGCAGCTTCCTTCCTCTCGACGCCTCCGGCCGGCCGTATCAGCTCCGTCTCGGCGCGCGCCTCGTCTGGTAAGGTCGCGCGCGATGAAACGCGCACTCGCCGTCCTCCTCGCGTCCGCGCTCGATCCTCGGAGCGTCCTCGCCAGCGACCCCGTCCCGCCCGTCGTGCGCTCCGTCGAAGTCTCGATAACGAACGTCGACGTCGTCGTCACGGACGCGAAGGGCCGGCCCGTCACCGACCTGACGCCCCTCGACTTCGTCGTCACGCAGGAAGGCAAGCCGCAGGTCGTCTCGAATTTCTCGCTCGTGAGGAACGCGACCGTCAAGGCGCCGCCGGCGCCCGAGGCCGTCGCGCCCGACGGCTCCCCGGCGCCGCCGCCGGCAGCGGCCGCTCCCGCACCCGGGCCTGCCGGCGCGCACCTCGTCGTGTTCCTCGACTTCCTCCACATGACGGCGCCGAACCGCAACCGCGTCGTCGACAGTCTCGGCGAGTTCCTGCCGCGCACCGTCGGCCCACGCGTGGAGGCGCAGGTCGTCTCCTGGGACCGCGCGCTCAGGCCGCGCGGGGCGTTCACGAACGACGGCCCGGTCCTGTCCGGCGTTCTCGCGGCCCTCAAGACGGAGTCGACGCACGGAGACCTGCCCTCGCGCGAGAAGAACCGGTTCTTCGGGATGATCGACACCGCGCTGAACGCCGACCCGCGCAGCCGCGGGCCGCTCATCGACGCCGCGATTTCGACCGTGCGCGCCTGGTGCGACGGGCAGGCGCACGACGTGGACGCCACGCTCGACGCGGCGCGTTCGACGGTCGCGACGCTTTCGGGGATCGAGGGACGCAAGATCCTCATCTTCGTCACCGAGAAGCTGCCGCCCGCGCCCGGACGCGAGGTGTGGGAGTATTTCCAGCAGGGCTACGACCGGATCTCGCGGGGCGTGAGGATCGGGAACGGCGCGAACCTGAACGAGATGACGTGGAAGGACTTCGACCGCTCGTCCTCCTTCCGGCTTCTCTCGGAGGCCGCGAACGGCGCGGGCGTGTCCCTGTTCATGGTGGATGCGTCCGGCCTCACCGGAGACACCACGTTTTCTGCGGAATTCGGAGGCACGGGTTCGAGCGTGAACGAAGGGCTCGCGACGCTCGACTCCGAGTCCGCGCTGCACCTTCTCGCGGATCAGACGGGCGGAGCCGCGATCGTGGGGCGGAATAATCTCGCACTCGCCCTCGAAAGCCTCGAGCCCGCGTGGACGTCGTACTACTCGCTCGGCTTCGAGAGCAGCTCTTCGAAGCCCGGCATCCCCCGCTCGATCCGCGTGACCGTCAAGCGCGCGGGCCTTCGCGTGCTCACGCGGCGGAACGTCGTCGAACGCACGCCCGATCAGAAGATCGCCGACGCCGTCCTGTCCGGCGTCCATTTCCCGAAGACCCTCAACCCGCTCAGGGCCTCGCTGCGCGTCGGAACGCCCGCGAAGGACGGAAAGCTCTGGATCGTGCCCCTCGAGTTCAAGATCCCCTTCGACACGCTGACGCTCGTGCCTCAGGGTGGCCGCGTCCAGGGGCGGGTCCTGTTCACCTCCGCGGCGGCGACGGACGACGGCAGGCTGTCCGCCGTGACGACGGAGAGGGTCCCGATCGACGTTCCCGAGGCCGAACTCGCGAACCTGTCGGGCAAGACCTTCACGTACACAGCACGCCTTAAACTTCGCGGGGGGCCGCAGACGCTTTCCCTCGCGCTCACGGACGAGGTCTCGCGGACGACGAGCTACGTTCAGCCGCGCGTCCTGATCGGCGGCAAGCCCGCCTCCCGCTAAGCGGCGCGCCCCCTCCCGGGTCCGGCCATTCCGCGAGGACGAACCTCATGAAGACGTTCGCCGTGAGGCAGGGCACGTCCTTCGGCATCGGCGCGTGCCGGAATCCCAGCGGCTCGAAGGCCGGCGGGCATCACTCGAGTCTCGGTTCGAGCCAGTCGACCCAGCGGCGCCACACCTCGGCGGACCGCACGGGATCGCCCGGAAAATGGCCACCCACGGGGATCGCCACGAACGAAGTTTCGACGCCCGCCTCCTTCAGCGCGCGGAAGAGCTTGAACGCCTGCGTATAGGGAACGCGGAAGTCCCCTGTGTCCGAGAGGATCAGCGTGGGCGTCTTCGCCCGCATCGCGTACGCGATCGGAGACTGGGCGCGGTAGAGGGCGCCGCCCCCCGCAGAAAACGGAGTCGC
The DNA here is from genome assembly GCA_038214715.1 of Thermoanaerobaculia bacterium. Taxonomy (GTDB): domain Bacteria; phylum Acidobacteriota; class Thermoanaerobaculia; order UBA5066; family UBA5066; genus Fen-183. Next base: position 65,846 of record JBBQRP010000002.1, read on the forward strand.
CAACCCCTTCATCGCGTAACGCATCTGGACGTTGAAGTCTGAGAAGGCGTACTGGTCGGCGAGGTCCGTCACGGGAGCCCCCGCGACGGCGGCCTTCCAGCGCGTGTCGTGTCCGATGAGCCAGCTCGTCATGTAGCCGCCGTAGGACCAGCCCGACACGGCGATCCGCGCCGGATCGACGAAGCCCTTCTTCACGAGCGCATCGACGCCCGAGAGGATGTCCCGGCCCGGGCCGTCGCCGGCGTCGTTGAAGATCGCTCTCTGGTAGGCGTTTCCGAGGTTGTCGCTGCCCCGGTAGTTCGGCGAGAAGACGACCCAGCCCTTCGCGGCAAGAAGCTGCGCCGCCGGCGAGAACACGCGCGTCGAGGCCGCCTGCGGTCCGCCGTGGATGAGGAGGACGAGCGGCACCTTCGTCCCCGGAGCGAGACCTGGGGGCAGGACGACGACGCCGTCCTCCTTCCATCCGTCGGGCCCCTGCCACGAGAACGGCTCGACTTTCCCGAGATCGCGACCCGCGATCTCGGCGTTGAGCTCCGTCAGGCGTTTCGGAGCCGCCGTCGATGAGGCCATCAGGAAGAGCTCCGCCGGATGCCCGGGGTCGCTTCCTACGAACGCGATCGATCCTTTCTGTCCGACGGTCGCGTCCACGAAGAAGGACCACGAGGGGGAGACGTCCCCGAGGTCCAGCCGCCGGGGCGCTCCGTCCAGAGGCGCGAGCCAGAGCGAGACCCGCGTCCCGTCGTTCCCGCCGACGAGCAGTGCCTTTCCGTCCGGCGTCCAGACCGAAGCGTAGAGGCAGCGGTCGATCGGTCGCGTGAGGTTCGTCCCTTCACCTCCCGAGACCGCCGACGTCACGTGGACGTCGTTCACGTTATTCGGGTCGCGGTCCCGGGGGCACCAGTAGGACACTTTCGTCCCGTCTGGCGAGAAGACCGGAAAGCCCTCGAAGTGCGTCTTCCCGGTGAGGCCCCTCATCGCTCCCGACTCGACGTCGAGAATGCGGATCGTCGCCTGGTCGTTGTCTCCCGAATGCGGAGTCTCGACGCGCACGAAGGCGAGGAGCTTCCCGTCCGGCGAGAACGAGAGGGGCGACGAGGGCGGGCTGGGCGGAAGAGCCGAAGGAAGGCTCCACGAGCCCGAGGTCAGCCTCCGCGCCTCGCCTCCCTCGGCGGGGACGAGCCACACGTGGACGGGCATCGGCGCCTCGGAAACGAAGAGGCTGTCGCTTCCGACCTCGAAGAGGTCGTGGCCCTTCTCGATCTCCGCCTTGTTCTTCCGTTCGTCTTCGGCGGCGTAGGCGAACGCCTTCCCGTCCGGCCGCCACGCGAAGTGCTGGACGCCCGTCTTCGCGCTCGTGATTCTCGACGCCTCGCCACCCGCCATCGGGAGGACGAAGATCTGGGACAGCGCGTCCTTCCCCGTTCCGTCCTGCGCGAGGAACGCGAGGCGGTCGCCCGAAGGGGAAAAGCGCGGGTGGGAGACTAATTGTCGATCGTGCGTCAGGACCCGGCGCGAGCCGGTCGCCACGTCGACGAGGTCGAGCTCTGAGCTCCATCTGTTCTTCGCAACGTCGGCGCGGGTGACGACGACGGCGACCGAGCGCCCGTCGGGCGAGATCCGGGGCGACGACAGGCGGACGATCTTCTCGAGATCTCCCACGGAGAACCGCTTCGAAGCGGCCGCACCCGCGCCCCGCACGACGGGCGCCGGCACGAGCGCCGCCGAGATCGCGAGTGCGCCGCAGAGACCCTTCACGGCTCGACGAACCCGTTCTTCAGCCATCTGTTCCTCCGATCGCGGGCCAGACGAGCGGTGGCGGGCTACAGCCGATCACGATGAGTGCCCGCAATGCGTCACTGTGGCAAGGGCTGTTGACAGGGCTCTTCAGTGCCCGCGGGCCCGGAAAGCGAGGTAGGCAAGAAGAGCGGCGAAGGCGAGCAATATGAATCGCGCGACACCCATTACGTGAGTGTTCGCGACCGGTCGGGCGCCCGTCGGCTGTAACCACAGGACCGCGGCCACACCGGCGACCACGACAGCCAACGCCAGAAGCGCGAGCCAGCTCATCGAGGACGCCCTTCAACCAGCCTTCGCGGCGGGTGGCGGCGCCGCTGGCTTCGGGGGCGGAGGAGGCGGCATGCGATTGATCGCGAGACCGCGTTCCCGGAGCGCCGGGAGGAGCGGAATCCCGGACGGCTCGAACTCGCCGGCCTTCTTCATCGGGCTCTCGCCCTCGTAGGGGCGGTAGCCGTAGCCGGGGCCCGCGGCATCCGTGTCGGAGGGCTTCTCCGTCAGCTCGGGGATGCCGAGGACCGCGCTCTTGCGGTCGAAGAAGGCCAGCTCGTAGTCCTTCGTCATCCAGATCGCGTCCTTCGGGCAGGCGTCCACGCAGTAGCCGCACATGACACAGCGGAGCAAGTCGATCTCGAAGACGGTCGGATACTTCTCGTACGCGAGGACGGGGTGCTCCCCCGCCACGATCTTGATGCAGTCGGCGGGGCAGTTCGTCTCGCACATGTAGCACGCGACGCACCGGAGCGAGCCGTCCTCCCGCGTCTTCAGGATGTGCCGGCCGCGGAACCTTTCGGAGTACTTCCGCCGCATCTCGGGGAATTGAATCGTTGGGAGGCCCTTCATGTTCAGGAAGTTCTTCAGGAGATGCGAAAAGGTCCGCGCGAGGCCCTTAAAGATCTCCGGGAGATAGAGGTGCTCGAGCACGGTGGGCTCGGGCCTCTTCAGCGTGACGACGCGTGCTGCCATTTCGCCTCTTCCTTGCCTACCGGTCGAGCTCGCCGGCGATGATGTTCAGAAGCCCGAGCGTCGCGACGGCGTCCGACACCATACCGCCCTTGATGATCTTCTCGTAGGCCGCGAAGAGCGGGAAGCACGGGGGCCGCACCTTGACGCGATACGGGAAGCCGCTGCCGTCCGACACGAGCGAGAAGCCGAGCTCGCCGTTCGCGCCTTCGGTGTACGAGTAGATCTCTCCGGCCGGCACCTTCACGCCCTCGAAGACGAGCTTGAAGTGGTAGATGAGCCCCTCCATCTCGTTGTAGACCATTTCCTTCGGAGGCAGGATGACCCGGTAGTCGTCGGAGTTGATCGGCCCCTTCGGAAACTTCGCGAGGATCTGCTCGATGATCCGCATCGACTGCCGGATCTCCTCGATGCGCACGATGTACCGCGCGAAATTGTCGCCCTCCGTCGCGATCGGAACGTCGAAATCGACGTCGCCGTACATCTCATAGGGATTGTCCTTACGGACGTCGTACGCGACGCCCGAGGCGCGGAGGCACGGCCCCGTGAAGCCCCAGGCGAGCGCCTGCTCCTTCGTCACGACGCCCGTCCCGCGCAGGCGCTTCCAGGCGATCTTGTTCTTCGTGATGAGGCCGTCGACGTCGGCGACGCGGTCGCGGATCGTGGGAAGAAGCGACCGGGACCACTCGACGAAGTTCTCCGGGAGATCCTTCGCGAGCCCGCCGATGCGGGCGTAGGACGACGTCAGGCGCGCGCCGCAGCAGGCCTCGAGGAGGCCGTAGATCTCCTCGCGCGGCTGGAACGCGTACCAGAAGTTCGTGAGGGCGCCGAGGTCGACGAGGTTCGCGCCGATGCAGACGAGGTGATCCATGATCCGGCTGAACTCGTTCAGGACCGTGCGCGCCGCCTTCGCGCGCTGCGGAACGTCGATGCCGAGCATCTTCTCGACGGCGAGGGCGTAACCGTTGCCGTTGATCATGGGCGAGCAGTAGTTGAGGCGGTCCGTGTACGGGATCACCTGAACCCACGTGTGCGTCTCCGACATCTTCTCGAAACAGCGATGCAGGTATCCGCACTCCGACTCGGCCGCGACGATCCGCTCCCCGTCCACGCGCATCACGATCCGGAGGGTGCCGTGCGTCGTCGGATGAGACGGGCCGAAGTTCAGCGTCATCGTCTCGAACATGTCCGCGGGATCGTCCGTCTTCGCCGCGAGCTCGGTCTGAAGGAGGTCCTCCTCGGTGCACAGCCAGCGCTGGCCCTTGTCGTAGTCCTTGCGCAGGGCATGGCCCACAAAACCGTTGTGCGTAAGGAGGCGCTGGAGATTCGGGTGTCCGTCGAAGCGGATCCCCATGAGATCCCAGGCTTCGCGCTCGAACCAGTTCGCCGCGGGCCAGACGCCCGTGAGCGACGGGGCCGCCGGATCCTTCTCCGGCAGGTTGACGCGGAGCCTCAGGTGTTCGTTCCGTTTCGTCGAATAGAGAATGTAGTTCGCCTGGAAGCGGCCGCCCGGCCCCCCCTCGACGTGTCCCGGCAGCTTCGAGCGGTCGACGGACGCGAGATCGAGGAATAGATCGTACGCGGCAGCCGGGTCGTCGCGGAGGAAGAGCGCCGCTTCCTTCAGGGTTCCGGCGTCCGTGACGAGGGTCGGGATGTCGAAGCCGGGGCGCTCCTCGACGGTCACACGGCCCTTGAGCTTCTGCTCGAGGAGCGGCCCGAAGGAAACGGTCGAGCGATCCAATCCCCTCAGCGTCGTGCTCATCGGTTGCCGTCTCCCGCCGCCGTCCGGGCCGAAGCCCCCAGCTCGGATTCCGCCGTTTCGCCGATCGAGGGGAGCTCCTTCTTTCCAGCCGTGTGCGCCATCACGCCGTCCGAGTACGCCGGAATCGAGAGATCCGGGTCCGTGCCGACCCGGATCGGGACGAACGTCCTGGATGCGCGATGCCGCGCCAGGTCTCCCGACTGGATCATCTTCTGCAGCTCCATGATTCCGTGGATGAGGTTCTCCGGGGTCGGCGGGCAGCCCGCGACGTAGACGTCGACCGGGACGATCTCGTCGATCCCCTGCACGACGTGGTACGCGCGGTAGAAGCCGCCCGTTGAGGCACAGACGCCCATCGAGATGACCCACTTCGGTTCGGCCATCTGGTCGTAGACCTTCTTCAAGACCGGCGCGAGCTTGTCGACGACCGTGCCCGCGACGATCAGGAGATCCGCCTGGCGCGGCGAGAAGCGAACGACTTCGGCGCCGAAACGGGCGAGGTCGTAGTGCGACGAGACGACCGACATGAACTCGATCGCGCAGCAGGCCGTCCCGAACGGCATGGGCCAGAGCGAGTTCGACTGCGCCCATTGCACGGCGACGTCGAGCTTCGTGGTCAGAAAGTCGGCCCCCGACGTCGAGGGCATCCCGGGGCCGAGCGGCGGCTCGATCCTCCCGGGAACCGCATTCCGGACGGACAGGGATGGCAGCGGAGTCTTCATCGGGCACCCCTGAAGCTTGTGAAAAGCTTCACGAGCCGGATTCTATGACAGGGGCGACCGTTACGGGTCTCGTCGCGCGGACGAGGCGGTACTGCCGGAAGAGCTCGTAGCCGGTCGTCGTCGCCGTCACCCACAGGATGCCCGCCGCGAAGCCCGCGGCAACGTCCGACACCCAGTGGACGCCCAGGTAGATCCGGGAGAGTCCGATCGCGAGCGCGAGGGTCGCGAAGGCCGCGAGCACGGCCGACTTGTTCCGCCAGCCCCCGATCGCTCTCGCGGCGAGGTACGCCGTCGCCCCGAGGATTACGGTCGCACCCATCGCATGCCCGCTCGGGAACGAATATCCCTTCGCGCCCAGCAGCGCCTCTTTCATGTCCGGCCGCGCCCGCATGTAGTGGTACTTCAGGAGCTGGTCGAGGAGGGCGCCCCCGAGCGACGTAGCGGCGAGGTAAACGGCCCAGCGCTTCTTCCCGCGCCGCACGAGGAGCACGAGGAGGGCGGCGACGAGAACCGACATTCCCAGGCCGCCGCCGACCGTCGTGATCGTCACGAAGAGCGCGGTCGCCTCGGGGCTGCGGCGCCCGTGGAACCATTCGTTGGCTCCCACGTCGATCCGCTGAACTGCCGGGCTTTTCGTTTGCAGCGCTGAGGCGAGGTCCGTAAAGGCATCCGCGGCGAACACGATGACGGCCGTGCCGATCGCGAGAGCGAGGAGCAGGGGGAGGTACGCGCGCAGGGGATCGAGACGCCCGAGCATGGGTCCGAAGCGAGCCTGGCCGCGGAGCCACCGCGCGAGGCGCCCGAACCCGGCCCTCGCGAGCGTCAGGAACGGCGGAAAAAAAGCATGGATCGCTCCCCAGAAGATAAAGAAGACAAAGAAGATCGCACCGAGGACGACGAACGCGCTCACGCGGCTTCCCAGCCGCGCGGACACCTCTCCCAGCGTTCCTCGGGTTGGGGAAGGAAGGCTCCCCCTTCGGGACTCCAGCTGAAGCGCACGATGCCGATTCTCCCGCCCTGGAGGCGCAAAAGGTTGAACGAGTTCTCTTCGCCCCGCTGCCGGTTCGACGTCGCCGTGCCGGCGTGGACCACGAGGGCGAAGCGCTCCTCCATCGGAAAGCGCTCGGACGTCCGTCCCGCGTGCCCTACGTGGAGGTGGCCGGAGAGAAAGACGTCCACGCGCGCGTCCGCGAATGCCGCCATCGCCTTCCGGGCGCGGCCGACGACGTCCCGCTCACGTCCGCCCGGCGGCAGGTCGAGCGGGTGGTGTGTGACGACGACCTTCACGATCGAATCCGGGAGCGCCGTGAGCCGCAAGCGCGCGCTCGCGAGCTGTTCCTCGTTCAGGCGGCCGGCCTTCCACGTCCCGGACCTGGCGGAGTTGAGCCCGATCACCGCGACCTCCGCGTCGATATAGGACGGCTCGACGTCGGCCGAGATCGCGGACCGGTATCTCGCCAAAGGCGCAGCGAAGCGAGCCAGGAGGTTCACGAGGGGGATGTCGTGGTTGCCCGGAACCACGACCTGCGGCCCCGGGAGCCCGTCGAGGAATGCGCGCGCCTGGCGGAACTGGCGCGGCCGCGCCCTCTGCGTGAGGTCGCCGGAGACGACGACGATATCGGGCGCGAGGGACCCTACGATTCTCGTCAGAGGCTCGAGCGTCCGGGCGTCGACGTCCCCGAAGTGAAGGTCCGAAAGGTGCACGAGGGTGCGCACGTCAAGCCGCCGGGGCGACGACCCGGAGGGCTTCCGGACGCACCGTCAAGTGGATTGGAACCTCGAGAACGACGACTTCGCCGTCGAGCCCCACGTGCTCGCGCGAGCGGCGCGTTCGAACGGTGACGGCGTTCGCGGCGAAAGACTCGAAGTCGCGGGCCTGTTTCAGCCGGCCCACGAGGGCTCGAAGGGCGAGGAGGAGGAGCCGGAGAGGATTCTCACGCCGGGCCATGTAGAGGCTCAAGACTCCCCCATCCAGAGCCTCTCTCGTGCCGATGTTCAGGCCGTCCATCACGTAGGAATTGTTTCCGACGAAGACGAACGGCGTGCGCCGGTCGTAGTCGCGGCCGTCCACCATCACGCGGACCCGAAGGAGCCGGTACTTCAGGAGCGCCCGCCAGACCGCGATCGCGAACGCCGTCCACTTGCTTCGCCCGAGGCGCTGCCGGATCACGTCCCGGCGCCGGACCACCGACGGATAGAGGCCGACGCTCGCGTTGTTGATGAAGACCTGCCCGTTCGCCTCGCCGACATCCACCCGACGCACGGCCCCCGCCGCGAGAACCGCGACCGCGTCTCCGAGCGCAAGCGGAATTCCGAGATCCTTCGCGAAGTGGTTCAGCGTCCCGACGGGAAGGATCCCGAGCGCGCTCTCCGTGCCGGCGAGCACTCCCGCGGCGGTGTGAAGGCTGCCGTCTCCTCCGCCGACGACCACGACCGGGCACCCCCGCCGCACGCAGTCGCGGACGAGGGACGCGAGATCGCCCTTTCCACCGGCTCCCGCGTTGGAGAAATCGACCGAGAGTCCCTGCGCGGTGAAGGCGGTGCGGATCTCGTCCTCCGTGGCGGAGCCGCTCCCGGCCTGGGTATTGAGAATGACCGGGATGCGCAGGATGTGCAGAGTCTCGCTCACTTTGGAGCGAACCTAGCGATTTCGGTGCCAGAACGTTTACGACCCGGACGTCGCCGTCCCGGTCAAGGGCATCCGTCGTCCGGCAGGGCTCGCAGACGCGTGGTGACTCCCACATGTCCGAGCGGGTCCACGGAGCTGAAATTCGGAGCATATGGAATCGCGACCGAGAATTCGATCGGCTGGCTCTGGCCCTGGCCGGGAATGACCCTGGTCCCGTCCGGGCACGTCTCGGTCACTTCGGGGGTGAGTGGAATCTTGACCAGGATGGAAAACTCCGGCGTCCCGTACGAGGTGGAGAGCCCGTTCGCCTTGGCGTCGGAAACGAAGAGCCGGGGTGGCGGAGCGGGCCCCGGCAAATAGGAGCAGGTGTCGTTGCCGCATTTCGGACCGGGGACGATGGTCGGCGCGACACTGGCCCCTGACACGACGTCGGTCACGCTCAGGTCCTCGTTCAGAGAGAAATTGATTGCGGCGTTCTTGTATGTGTAGAAACCACCTCCGTTTGCCCCGCATCGATCCGTCGCGATGTCTATTTCCCCGACCCAGTACCTCGGCAGGATGTAGACGAGCGCGGGGTTGTCCGCGGCGCTCGTCGTGTCGACGAGGCGGGGGTCCGAGACGACGAGTCTCACCCGGATGGGATTGATGGGCGGAGCCTTGCAGGGTGCCGTGTACGTGGCGGAGGTCTGGCTCGGCGCCAGCGTTCCGTATGTCACACCGCCCCCCTGATCGGCGATCCACGTGACTTTCACGACACTCGGATCGGAAGCCTTCTCGTAGAAACCCCTGTTGGGATCGAACGGGGAGTACTTCGTCGTGGGCGGTCCTGCGTAGTAGGCCTTGAAAGTCGCCTTGCCGCCCGTTCGGACGACGACCTTCTCCGGGACGATCTTCCACGCCTTGAGGATCGCCATCGTGATGTCCTGTGTTCCGGCGGCCGCGGCGCGCGCCGACGGGCCCGACGGAGGGGAGATCGACACGAGAGGAACAACGAGCGTGTGGCTGGCCACGTCGATGCTGCCGCCGTGCATGATGTACCACCCATCGCCTCCCCGGGCCGCGAGCGACAGCGCGCCCGCTCCGGAGCCGGCCGCGTCGTCAGGGAAATAGCTCAGAACGAGAAGCGCCTTGCCCTCCACTTCCGGCGGGACGGTGAGAACGTAGGCGGAGCCGATTCCGTTGGGGGCATCCGAGGAGGCCGTCGCGAACGACATGGCCGCGGGCTGTTTCAGCGCGCCCGCCGGCACTTTCAGTGTCAGCCTTCCGTCGCTCGACCGAATCGAGCCCCCCGCGGGCCCGATCGTCGCGGCGGAAGGAATCGCTTCCGGCAAAGACATGATCGGCGAGACGACCGGATCCCCGGAGGCATTGTCGATAGAGGAATCGAAGACGTCCACGCTGCCGGACGTGACCCGCACCAGCAGCGTGGCATCGTCCGGGATCGGCGTCCCCTGAAAGAGGTCCCCGACATTCGGCTGCGTCCAGCCAAGGGTTCCAAGTGAGCGGGTCGTCGAGGCGACCGTCGCGCCCGACGCGTCCTTCAGGGTCAGGGTGTACGAGGCCCCGTCCGCTCCCGCGGCGAAGCCGACATTCGTCCGGAACGCCGTATTCTGACGAATGCCGGTGACGACCGCTCCCGCGTCCGCCGACATCAGGAACGAGAGGAGCGGCGTAGGCTTCTGCTGCGCGCCGAACGTGCCGGGCTTCGCACCGGACGGATCCACGTTGCTCGTGCGGCAGAGGATGGCGACGCGCGCATCGGACGTGAAGCGCAGGGCGCCCGCCGAGCCGACCGGCAAGCCCAGCAGGGAGTCCAGGACATCGACGACGTCCCGGATCTTGCCCGCGGCGACCGTGAACGTTCGAGTCATGGGCGAGGAATTGCTGTTCTGGTTCGCGTGAAAAGCCACCGATACCGTCGCGTCGATCGAACCCGGGTTGTAAAAGCGGCCATCCGTCCTGAAGAAGGTGTCGTTTCGTCCGTTCGCCCGCGCCACGCCGTTCACGAGGACGTCCTGCGCGCCCGCGGGCAAAGCGTCGAACGAGAAGAGCGACGAATCCCCCGTGACGTTGTCCACGACGACGGAATACGCCACCGCGCGTCCGCCCGAGACCCGGATTTCAGCGCGACCGACGGGGACGGCACCCGCGAAGCTCGAGACGGAGAACTGCTGGAAGCCCGCCTCACTCGATTCGAAAGCCTGACTTCCCGCCAGGTTGCCGTCGGCGTCGTAGACGCTCACCGTCGCGGCGCCGCCTGTCGCGTCCGGAAACACGACCGCGACGTTCGTGCGGTAGCCCGAGGATCCGCTCGCCGACTGACTGATCCAGAGGCTCTGCGCCGAGTCGCCTGCGGAGAACACCCTGTCGATCGCGAAGACGGGCAACGCGACGCCGTAGGTTCCGGAGGCCGCCGTATTGTAGGTGCGCGCCCGGATGAGGAGCGGGCCCGTGCCGATGACCTGCGTCGCGCCGGCGCCCTGTGCGCCCCACAGGCTGTCGAGGACATTTCGATAGACGACCGTCTCCCCGGGGTTCAGCGTGGCGAACGCGAAGGTCGTTCCGTTCGCCGGAATGAGCATCAGAGTCGCCGTGACCGGCAGGGAGGAGGGATTCGTGATGGCGAGGTCCGAAACGAACCGCGTGTTGTTGAGTCCGCCGGCGTTCACAGTGCCCGGGATCAGAAGGACCGAGGGCCCGGGTTGCGCCTCGACGCGCGGGGCGAGCGCGAGAGCCGACACCACGAGGAACGTCCCGGCGAGAGCAAGGCGGTTTCGCATGCATCCTCCAGGGGGCGAATAACCCCCTCGCCTAGGAATGCGAGATTGGTTCACACTTCACCTCATGGAAGATCGCCCCGGAAACGCTCCCGCGGGCGACGTCACGACGCTCCTCCGGGAGTGGAGCGCGGGAGACGGGGAGGCGCTGGGAAGGCTTCTGCCCCTCGTCTACGACGAGCTTCGGAGGCGGGCAGGCGCCGTGCTTCGCTCAGAACGCGGCGGCCACACGCTTCAGCCTACGGCCCTCGTACACGAAGCGTATCTCAAGCTCGTGGGGGGCGTGTCCGTCGACTGGAAGGACCGCGCACACTTCTTCGGCGTGGCGGCCCGCGCGATGCGACAGGTGCTCGTCGACCACGCCCGGGCGCGCAACGCCGGAAAGCGGGGTTCCGGGCAGATCCTCCTGGGCCTCGACGACAAGGCCGCCGCGGCGGCCGCGGCGCCGCCGCGGAGCCTCGACCTCCTCGACCTCGACCGCGCTCTCTCGAAGCTCTCCGCCCTCGACGAAAGGCAGGGACGCCTCATGGAACTCCGCCTCTTTGCGGGCCTCACGATCGAGGAGTCGGCCGCAGTTCTCGAGGTTTCCCACGCGACCGTGAGCCGTGAATGGAAGCATGCGGAGGCGTGGCTGCACCGGGAGATTGCGGGGACGCCGTGAGCGCCGAGCGGTTCCTCGAGGCACGCACCCTCTACTACGGCGCCCTCGATCTCCCGGAAGACGAGCGGGCCGCGTACCTCTCCTCCGCGTGCGGGAACGACGAAGACCTGAGACGCGACGTCGAGTCCCTGCTCGATGCCTCGGCCCCGGCGGGCCGCCTCGAATCGGTCGTTCTCGCGGAGGTCGCGGGCCTGCCGGACGGCCCCGCGGCCGCGCGGCGACGGGCGAGGCCCGCCCGGATCGGCCCCTACGAAGTCGTTGGCGACCTCGGACGGGGCGGAATGGGCGACGTCTACCTCGGGGTGCACCGCGGCGTGGGATTCGAGCGCCGCGCCGCGCTCAAAGTGGTCCGGATCGACCTCGCCTCCGACCTCTTCCTCGAGCGCTTCCACTCCGAGCGCCACATCCTCTCCACGCTCGAGCATCCGAACATCGCCCGTCTTTACGACGGAGGGACGACGGAGGAAGGGCTCCCGTGGTTCGCGATGGAGTTCGTCGACGGCGAGCACCTTCTCGAATTCGCGGATCGTCGCTCACTCGCCCGTGCGGAACGCATCCGGCTGTTCCTCGACATCGCGGCAGCAGTGCAGTTCGCCCACCAGAACCTCGTCGTCCACCGGGACCTCAAACCGGGAAATATCCTCGTGACCAAGGACGGCGTCCCGAAGCTCCTCGACTTCGGACTCGCGAAGCTGCTCGACGTTTCGTCCAGCGAGCGCACGGCGACCGTCCATCGCCTCCTGACTCCCGAGTACGCGAGCCCCGAGCAGGTGCGCGGCGAGAGGATCGCGACGGCGAGCGACGTGTATTCCCTCGGCGTCGTCCTCTACCGCCTGCTGACCGGCGCCCTCCCGTACCGCACGGCCCACGCTGACCCGAGAGAGTTCGAGCGGGCCGTCCTGGACCAGGTCCCTCCATCGACGGCGCCCCTTCTCGGCACGGACCTCGAAACGGTCCTCGGAAAAGCCCTCGCGAAAGAGCCAGAGCGGCGGTACGCGAGCGTCGAGCAATTCGCGAACGACCTCCGCCGCTTCCTCGACGGCCGTCCCGTCCTCGCACGGCCCGACACGCTCGGCTACCGGGCGGGCAAGTTCCTGAGGCGCCACCTCGTCGGAGCCGCCGCCGCCGCCGCGGTCATCGTCGCCCTGGCCGCCGGCGCCGGCATCGCGCTCCGCGAGGCCCGGCACGCGCGAAGGAGCGAGGCGATCGCGCGGCGCCGTTTCGACGACGTCCGCTCGCTCGCAAAGTCCGTGCTCTTCGAGCTCCACGACGCGATCGCGCCACTGCCCGGCTCCACGCGGGCACGGGCGACTCTCGTATCCACGGCGCTGAAGTATCTCGACGCGCTCGCCGCCGAAGCCGGGACCGACCCGGCTCTCGCCCGCGAAGTCGCAGCCGGTTACGCGCGGCTCGGGCGCGTCCAGGGGGGACCCAACTCGACGCTCGGCGACAAGAGCGGCGCGCTTCAAAGCCACCGCTCCGCGATCCGTCTTCTCGAGCCGCTCGTGAAGACGTCCGGCGCGACCGATGAGGACCGCGCCAACCTCGCCTCCGAGCTCGACGTGTTCGCGTATCTCCTCGGGAGGGACCACCCCGACGGGCTCGCGACGCACGAGCGCGCGCTCGAGATCCGCCGGGGCCTCCTCGCGAAGGATGAGTCCTCGCGAGACGCGCGCCGCGGCGTCGCCCGGAGCTATGACTCGCTCGCGGACTATCACTCCGACCGAAAGGACTGGGCCCGGGCAATCGAGCTGAGACGCAAGGAACGCGATCTCTTCGAAGGCCTCGCGAGGGATCCTTCCGCGAGCGGTGGGGACCGGCGCAACCTCGCCCTTTCGGACAAGACCCTCGGCGGGCTTCTCCACCGAATGAACGATTTCGGGGGCGCGCGTGCGCTCTACGAAGAGGCGATCTCCCTCGACGAGGCCCGCCTCGCCGGGAATCCCGACTCCCCGGAAGCCCTGATGGACTTGTCCTTCAGCCTCGGTTCGCTCGGATCCCTGGCGGTCGACTCGGGAGACCTCTCCCAGGGGCGCGCTCTGTACACGCGGGCTCTCGCTCTCCGGCAGGCCGTCGCCGCGGCAGATCCGGCAAACGCGTGGGCGCGAAGCGGCGTCACGCGGGCCCACGCTCGGCTCGCGGACATCGAAGAGAAGCTCGGGCACAACGCAGCCGCAGAGTCCCACCGCCTCCAAGCGCGTCCATCCGGCTCTTGACGCTTCAGGCCGCGGGCGCCGCCGGGCCGGCGGAGATCCGCGGGAGGCGCACGCGGAACGACGTCCCGTGGCCGGGCTGGCTGTCGACGGCGATCGTCCCGCCGTGGAGCTCGACGTAGGCCTTCGCGAGAGCAAGTCCGATCCCCATTCCCCGGAAGGCACGGGTCGCCGAGCCGTCCACCTGCCGGAATCGCTCGAAGATGACCGGGAGGTCCTTCGCGTCGATCCCGACTCCGTTGTCCGCGACCGAGAACGTGATGCCGCGGTCGTCCGTGTCCGCCTCGACGCGGATCTCTCCACCCTTCGGCGTGAACTTGACGGCGTTGTGGACGAGGTTCCAGAGCACCTGGCGGATCCTGAGGGGGTCCAGCCGAACCGGCGTCTTCGCGGTTGGCACTTTGAGCGACATCCGGATTCCCTTGGCCTCGGCCATGATGGAAACGGGCTCGACGGCGTCCGTGACGAGCGGACCGAGATCCACGATCTCCGGCTCCAGCCGCGTGCGACCCTCCTCGAACCGCGAGAGGTCGAGAAGATCTCCGATGAGCGCGAGGAGGAACTGCGTCGACCGGTTGATCTGGTCCACCGCGATCTTCACGGTTTCCTTGTCCGGCTTGTCCTCGGTGAGGACCTCGCTCCAGCCGAGGATGGCCGTCAGCGGAGTCCGGAGCTCGTGGTTGATGTTCTGGAGGAAGAAGTCCCGGTTCCGCTGTGCGTCCCTGAGTCTCTGGTAACTGCGCTGCAGCTCTTCGTACAGTCGGGAGTTCCGGAGCAGGAGGGCCGCCTCTCCCGCGTATCCGTCGATCGCGGACTGGTCCTCGGCGTCGAAGCCGCCGGGCTTGTCGGCGACCGCGAGGACTCCGAGAATGCCAACCTCGGCCTTGAGCGGGGCGAAGACGATGTTCTTCTCGATGCCGATTGCCTCGACGAGAAACCGGGACATCCTGGCGTCGGAGGAAACGTCGTTCTGCAGGCACGTCTCCCCGGTGCGATAGCAGAAGATCGCGAGGCTCTGATCGTCCAGCCCGACCCGCCGGCCGCGCAGCACCTCGTCGGGCACGCCGAAGCCGGGAGGGGTCAGGACGAGCGAGCGCGTCTCGGGGTCCCAGAGGCAGAGCCAGGCCTTCGTCGCGCCCACGAGGGCCGCGATCTGCCGCGTGAGCTGAGCGAAGGTCTCCTCCGGACGCGTCATGAGCGCGCCCGTCTGGGCAAGCCGCTGGACCCCCTCCATCGACGCGATGCGCCAGCGCACGCGCCGGTCGAGATCCGTCAGGGCTCGGTAGAGACGGCCGACCTCGTCGAGCCGGTCTCCCTCGGGCAGCCGCTCAGTCGGGCGGCCAAACGCGATCGAATCCGCGACCCGCGCGACCCGCCGGAGCGGAGTCAAGGCGCGGCGCATCGCGACCACGACGGCGGCGGCCGAGACGACGACGAGCGCGAGATACAGCAGGCGCACCTCGTTCCGTTTGCGCAGCGTGGCCGCAAAGATCGGGTCGATCTGGGCGGCGACCTTGCGCTCGAGCGCGGCGCGGGGCGTCATCCTCGCGTAGGTCCACCGGAGCTCTGGAATCTTCCTGACGAAGAGGAGGAACACCTGCTGCCCGATCCTCGTCTCGAAGACGCCGCTCCCCCGCTTCGCGACGACGTCGGCGACCTCGCTCACGTCCTGCGCAGACGTGCGCTTTGCGGGTGCCGCTACGACCGCCCTTCCGGCCGTGAAGACGAACTCCGCATCGTCGGGGTGCTTCGGGTCGTCCGATCCCTGGAACAGGCGCGAAAAAGTCCAGTCCGCGCTCACCTCTCCGAGAATCCGGCCGTCCGGTCCGCGCACGAGCGCGATGGCCGAGACGGTGCTCCCGCTGCCGGCGTACGAGTCTTCGTAGACGTCGGACCAGATGACCGGCGGCGGGCCGCTGCCGGGAAAGGGAAGGTCGAGGAGGGGCCGGCCGGACGCGCTCGGGAACCCGAACGCAGGATCGATGACCGGCCTCCCGCCAGGACTGAGGTCGAGACCCGGCACGACACGAAGGACGCCGGAGGCGGTGCGGATCGAGAGCGCGGACAGATCCACGGGCCCGAGGCCGAGGACGACGAACGGCGCCTCGAGGCGCCGGGTCGCGGCGAGATCTCTCCGTGCGTCCACGCGCACCTTCGCCGCGCGGCTGACCATGGCGGCGCTCACTCCGTGCCCCGCGGTGCGCACGAGCCCGCCCGCGTCGTCGACGAGAGCCTCCGCTGGAAGACCCGGATCCGGGCCGTCGAGGAGCGCCCTCCGCGCCTTCTCGGCGGCGCGCCGGACGATCGCGACGACGTCGCCGGAGGCGTCCCCGATCTGGCGGAGCCGATCGGCCGCGGATTCGGAGAGGGCGAGCTCTTCGCGCTGATGCGCCTCGCCGAGCAGCGTCGACCGGATCCCCTGCTGGTGCTCGCGGCCGATCCGGTCCACCGCGAACCAGTAAACCGCGGTGGGAATGAGGGCGACGGGGACGACGTACCAGAGGAGCCGAGCCACGAGCGATCGGCGCGGGGACCACGCCGAGGCGCTCCCGGAGCCTCGCGCTCCGCCGGGGCGCACGAGGCCCGGAACCGGCGAGCCCGCTCGCGAATCGTCGGAGATCACGCGGAAAGGTTAGCGCGGTTCGGTCTCACTCGTAGCGCAGGGCCTCGATGGGATCGAGACGGCTGGCCTTCAGGGCCGGGTAGAAACCGAACGCGATGCCGACGAGGGCCGAAAACACGAACGCCAGCCAGATCGCGTTCGCCTGGACGGAGACCGGCCAACCCGCAAAGCGCGCGACCGTGCGCTGGATCCCGATTCCGAGCGCGATTCCCACCGCGCCACCCGTGACGGCGAGGACGACGGCCTCGACGAGGAACTGGGCGCGGATGTCTCCGCCCTTCGCGCCGATCGCCATCCGGACCCCGATCTCGCGCGTTCTCTCCGTGACCGAGACGAGCATGATGTTCATGATCCCGATGCCGCCCACGAGCAGCGACACGCCCGCGATCGACCAGAGCAGCGCGCTCATCGTCCGGCTTTGCTCCTCGGCCTGGTTGAGCATCTCGGTCTGCGAGCGGATCATGAAGTCGTCGTCCTGACCGGCGGCCTTGTTGATGCGGTGCCGCTGGCGGAGGAGCGAAGTGATTTCTTCCTGCGCGCGAGCGACGAGCTCGTTCGAGGACGCGGACGCGAGAATCGCGCCCACGGCCGTCGTGCCCATGATTTTCTTGCGCACGGTCTCGTAAGGCGCGATGACGATGTCGTCCTGGTCCTGTCCCATCGTGGAGCCGCCCTTCGACTCCAGCACGCCGACCACCCGGAACGGGATGTTCTTGATGCGGATCGACTTTCCGATCGGGTCCTCGTCCCCGAAGAGGTTCGTCTTCACCGTCTGCCCGAGCACGCACACCTTGCTCGCCGAGCGATTGTCCTGATCCGTGAAGAACTGACCGCTTGCGAGACTCCACGAGCGGATCAGCGGCCAGTCGACCTCGCCGCCCTGGATGGACGTGGACCAGTTCTGGTTGCCGTAGATGACCTGCGCGACCGTGCGAATCGTCGCGGAGACATAGGAGAGGCTCGACACGTCGCGTCTCAGAGCGTCGACGTCGTCGCTCGAGAGGCGCGAGCTTCCGCCCCACCCCGTCCGCGCCCCGGAGGACGTCGTCGTGCCGGGAAAGATCATGAGGAAGTTCGTGCCGAGCGACTTGAGCTGATTCTCGGCCTGCAGGCGCGCCCCTTCCCCGATCCCGATCGTCGCGACGACGCACGCCACGCCGATGATGATTCCGAGCGCCGTGAGGAGAGAGCGCAGCTTGTTTCGGGAGAGCGCGCGAAATGCGACCTTCAGGATGTTGCCAGTCTTCGTCATGCCGGACTCGCGGAGGCGGCCGCCCGCGTCGCGACCCGCCTCGCCGTCACGGGCACGTCCGAGAGGATCCTCCCGTCGCGGAACGTCACGATCCGCTTGGCGTGCTCGGAGATGTCGGGCTCGTGCGTGATGAGGACGACGGTCTTTCCCTCGTCGTTCAGCTCCTGGAAGATCGCCATGACCTCTTCGGACGTTTTCGAGTCGAGGTTGCCGGTCGGCTCGTCCGCGAGGACGATCGCCGGATTGTTCACGAGGCTCCGCGCGATCGCGACGCGCTGCTGCTGTCCCCCCGAGAGCTGGGCGGACGTGTGATCCCACCGGGGGCCGAGTCCCACGCGCTCGAGGCACTTCATGGCCTGGGCTCGAGCCTGTTCCTCGGTGATCTTCGATTTCGCCGAATAGAGGAGGGGAAGCTCGACGTTCTCGAGAGCGTTCGTCCGTGACAGGAGATTGAAGCTCTGGAAGACGAACCCGATCTTGTCGTTGCGGATGCTCGCGCGCTCGTCACGGTCGAGGCCCGAGACGTCCACGCCCTCGAGCACGTATCGCCCGGCGGTCGGCCGGTCCAGGCAGCCCACGATGTTCATGAACGTGGACTTGCCCGACCCGGACGGCCCCATGACCGCGAGGAACTCGCCCGACTCGACGGTGAGCGAGATTCCGTCGAGCGCGCGCACTTCCGTCTCGCCCATCTGATAGACGCGGGTCAGGTTCTCGATTTCGATGACGGGCCGTGCCACGGTCACGCCCTCAGAACGGCCGGCGCCCGCCACCGGGAGCCCCCTGCGGCGCGCCGGCCCGGGCCGTCGCAAGCCCCACGATGACCTCGTCGCCTTCCTTGAGCTCTTCCGTGCGGATCGCCGTCAGGTTCCCGTCCGTGATGAGGGTCCTCACCGTGACCGGCTTCAGCTTGCCGCCCGTGTTCGCGACCTCCACGTAGACCGTGCCTGTTCCCGCCCCGGAGCGCGAGCCCGCGCCGCCAGGCCGTCCGCCCGTCGAGCCCGATCCGGGAGGACCAGTCCGCGTGGAGGTCGCCGGCCGGCTCGCCGCAGCGGCGCCCGCCGGCGGCGTGGAGGAAGGCGCCTTGCGGACATCGACGACGAGGTCCGCATTGTCTGGGCGGAAGCGCAACGCCGAATTCGGGACGCGCAGCGCGTCCTTGCGCACGTCGACCGGCACCTGGACGTTCGCCGTCATTCCGGGCTTGAGCTTGAGGTCGAGGTTCGCGACATCGAGAACGACCGGATACGTCACGACGTTTTGGACCGTCTGGGGCGAAAGGCGGATCTGCGAGACCGCCCCCTTGAACGGCTGGTCCGCGAAGGCGTCGACCGAGAACGAAGCCTCCTGCCCGACCTTGATGCGGCCGACGTCCGCCTCGTCGATGTTCGTGAGAACCTGCATCTTCGTCAGGTCCTGCGCGATCGTGAAGATGACGGGAGCCTGGAAGGACGCGGCCACGGTCTGGCCGACGTCGTACTGACGGTCGACGACGACGCCGTCGATGGGCGACAGGATCCGGGTGTACGAGAGGTTCGTCTCGGCCTGCTTCAGAGCCGCCTGCGCCTGCGCGACGGCGGCCGCGGCCGAGTCGCGGGCGGTCTGCGCTCCGTCGAGATCGGACTGGGCGAGGAGCTGCTGCTTCTCGAGGTTCTTCGAACGGGTGAGCGAGATCTCCGAGTTCCGAAGCTCGACTTTCGCCTTTTCGAGGTCCGCCCGCCTCTGGTCCACCGTCTGCTGGAATGGTGTCGGGTCGAGCTCCGTGAGGAGCTGACCTTTCTTGACCACCGCGTTGAAGTCGACGTAGAGCTTCGCGATGATGCCGGAGACCTGGCTGCCCACCTTGACCGTCGTGACGGCCGACAGGGTTCCGGTCGCCGTCACGGTGGCGACGACGTCGCCGCGATCGATCTTCGCCTTGCGGTACTTCGCGTCGGCCGGCCCGCGATGCGTAAAGAAATAGGCGCCGAGGGCGACCGCCACCACCACGACGATTCCGATGATCAGGAACCTTTTCTTCATGAGCTCCTCGAGGGTTTGCGCACCGCGGAATTCTTCAGAATGCGACCGAAAGACCGAGCTGGAAGGCCTTGACGACCGCCGTGCCCGCGAACGTCTTCATCGACCGGGCACTGTACTCGATCGTCGCCGATAGCCCCTTGCGTGGACTCCACACGACACCGGGCAGATGGAGCTGCTCCGTCGACCCGGCGCCCCGATAGCGCCAGACCGAATAGAGGTAACGATACGTGACCGTCGGAAACTCCGCGCGTAGGCCCGCGAGTCCGGCCGTCGCGTCGTCGTAGCCGAGGCGGCAGGGCGCCTCCGGAACGCAGCGCTGGCCCGATCGCGTGAAGCCTTCGAAGAGGAGGGCAATAGGCCCGAGGGTCGCCGTCACGTCGAGCGCCGCATCCGTTCTCCGGAACGAGGCGGGACCCGCGCGCTCGTCGAGCGACGCGGTCGCCACCGAGAATCCCGGCTTCAGCGACCAGAGCCCCTTGTTCACGACGTAGAAGACGCGCGCTTCGAGTCCGTCGCGCAGAATGCGCTGCGGGTCCGATTCCACGCCGCGCCCGTCGTCCTCCCAGGCTACCCGGTCGTTCTGGCCGTAGTAGCGGGCGCTCCATCCGAGCGTGTCGAAGCCGATCCGCCTCTCGCCCGAAAGGCCCGCGCCCCAGTCCGGATTGCGCGTGACCCCATTCGCCGCGAAGAGCGTTCCGATGAACGAGTCGTCCTCGAGGCCGAAATCCCTCTGGAGCTTGCCGACCCTCACGGTCCCGAGCGGCGTCGTGACCGACGCCCAGCCCTCCTCGAGCCAGACCGAGCCGTCGAAGTAGGGCCGGAACCGCCCGTCGCGTCCGCGCACCTCGGCCTTCGCGCCGAAATTCCCCCGGGCCCACTCCGCGGCGAGCGCACCGTAGAAGAACTCCGCAAATCGTTCGTGCCGGTCCGAGACCGGTTCGTAGTCGTAAAGAACCGCCTCGACGCGGAATTTCGGCAGCGCCGATTCCGTTTTCACGCCCGTGTCCTGCCCGCGCGCGGCGGGAGACATGCTCAGGACGGAAAGCGCGGCAAGCGCGACGGCACGGCGCCTCAACACAATCGTTATATTACGAACGTCTGTCGCAAGGGGTTTCACAGGAGGTTCCCATCCGCTCTCCTCTCGATCTCGAAATTCCGTTCCACGTCGAACGGCTCGCGAACGGCCTCACGGTCGTCGTGTCCCCGCAGCGCGGAATTCCTCTCGTCACCGTGGACGTCACGTACGACGTCGGCAGCCGCGTGGAGCCGGACGGCAAGACGGGCTTCGCCCACCTATTCGAGCACCTCATGTTCGAGGGCTCGGAGAACGTCGGCAAGGGCGAGCATTTCCGCCTCGTCGCCGAGGCCGGAGGCTCGATGAACGGGACGACGTCCGAAGACCGGACGAACTACTTCGAGACGCTGCCAGCCGAATGCCTCGACCTCGGGCTGTTCCTCGAGTCCGACCGCATGCGCACACTCGTTCTCACACAGGAGAAACTCGACAACCAGCGAGAGGCCGTCAAGGAAGAGAAGCGGATGCGAGTCGACAACCAGCCCTATGCGTCTTCGTTCGAGGCCGCGGACGACCTCGCGTACGACGCGTTTCCGTACAAGCACTCCGTCATCGGATCGATGGACGACCTCGGCGCGGCCTCCCTCGACGACGCCCGGAGCTTCTACGCGCGGTACTACGCGCCTGGCAACGCGCTCCTCGCCGTGGTCGGTGACGTCGAGCCGGCCGACGCTTTCCGGCGCGTCAAAAACTGGTTCGCGGACGTTCCCGAGCGCGAGACGCCTCCGCCGTTCACGTTCGAGGAGCCCCCCCCGGCGGGGGAGAGGCGACGCGAGGTGAGAGACATGCACGCGGCAATGCCGGCGCTCCATGTGAATTTCAAGGTGGCGGCCCGCCGCGAGGCCGACTTCTTCGCCCTCTCCATCGTCGAGCGCGTTCTCGGCGCGGGCGAGTCGGGCCGGCTCTGGCGCCGCCTCGTCAAGGACGAGTCGCTCGCGCTCTCGCTCTCGGTGTCGCTCGACGAGCGCCGCGGACCGTCGCTGTTCCGCTTCTTCGCGCTCGCGAGGCCGGGCGTGTCGCTCGAGCGTCTCGAGGCGGAGATCCTCCTCGATCTCGAGCGGTTCGCCTCCGACGGCCCGACGCCGCGGGAAATGGAGCGGACGCGGCGGATGATCCTCGCGAGCGCCGTGCGCGCCACTCAGACGACTCACGCGATCGCCTTTCTCTTGTCCGAGTACGGCGTCTACGACGGAGACCCGGGGCTCTTTCCGCGGGACGTCGAGACCGTCCTCGCCCTCGACGCGGATGCGGTCCGCGAGGCCGCCGCGCGGCTCCTCGTGGCCGCCCGCCGCTCCGTCGTGACCGTCGTTCCCGAGAGCGCCCGGGAGGCGTCGTGAGCGCGCGGCTCCTTCCGCCTGCGCCTTCCTCCCCGCTCCCCTTCGCGCTGCCCGTCTTTCAGGGGACCCGGCTCGCGAACGGCATCGCCGTGCGTGTGGCCCGATGGGGTCGGCGCCCCACCGTGGCCGCCGCCGTTCTCTTTCCCGGCGCCGGCAGCGCGGCCGATCCGGCGGGGTGCGAAGGCCTCGCGGAAATTACCGGTGAAACGTTTCTCGGCGGAACGCGCCGGCGGAACGCGAAGGAGCTCGGGGAGACGATCGACGACCTCGCGGCGATCCTCGAGGTCTCGGCCGGAACCGATTCGTCGGTCGCACGCCTCTTCGTTCTCGAGAAGGATCTCGACGAAGGGCTCGCGCTCCTCGCCGAGGTCCTGACGGAATCGACGTTCCCGGAGGACGAGTTCGAGAAGAACCGGCGACGCCAGATCGACGTGCTCGCCGAGCAGCGGTCCGAGCCCGATTTTCTTGCGAGGGAGCGCCTTCTCGACCAGCTCTATCCGGGCCACCCCTACGGACGGCTCACGGCGACCGAGAAGGGCCTCGCGTCACTCGACCGCGACGCCGTCGCGGCGTTCGCGTCCTCGCGCTTCTCGCTCTCGAACGCGACGCTCATCCTCGCGGGCGCGGCGGAGCCCGACGTCCTCCTCCGCGCCGCCGGGCGCGCGTTCTCGGCATTGCCCTCGGGAATGCTTTCCCCGTCCGCCACCGTTCCTCCCCCACCGATCGTGCCCGGATTCGCGATCCACCTCGTGAACCGGCCGGGCTCGGTGCAGACGAACCTCCTCTTCGCGAGGACGGCCGTCGCCCGCCAGGATCCGCGCTTCATCGCGGCTCTCGTCGCAAACCAGTCCCTCGGGGGCGGCGCTTCCTCGCGCCTGTTCCACGTCCTGCGCGAAGAGCGCAGCCTCACGTACGGGGCGTATTCTTCCGTCTCGGCACGAGTCGCGGGCGGGCAATTCGGCGCGTCGATCGACTGCCGGACCGAGGTGACCCGGGAGGCGTGCTCCGGGCTCTTCGACCTGATCCGCGACTTCGCCGCGGGTGGCCCGACCGACGAGGAGCACGACCGTTCGCGGAAGTTCCTCCTCGGGAGCTTCCCGATTCCCAGAGAGACCCCGGGCGGCGTCGCACAGGACGAGATCGCCCGAATCCTCCACGGCCTGCCCGAGAACGAGTGGTCCACATGGCGCGAGCGCGTCCACGGAGTTTCACGCGAGGCCGCGCGCCTCGCGGCGCGTGAGTTCTTGGACCCCTCGACCGGGATTCTGGCGGCCGTCGGCGACGCGAAGAAGATCCGGTCCGTCCTCGAGTCCTTCGGCGAAACCACGCTCTGGGACGCGGACGGACCCCGGGTGTGAGGGGCCCCGCGAGCCGTCCCGGCTAGACCGGGCCCGGATTCTCCGGGGACGGCGCCTCTCCGAACTCACCCGACTCCCGCTTGTCGAAACGCGAAGCCCGCGCGTCCTGCGTCCTCCGGAGCCGGGTCCGGAACGTCAGGACCTCGAGCTGGCGCAGCCTTTCCGCCTCGCCGGTGCGATGCCTCTGCTGGTGCCGAGCGACGGCGAGGAGAAGCGCGCTCCTCACGTACTCGCGCCGCTCATCCGGGCGGCCGAACGTCTTCTCGAATCCCCGCGACCAGGGCAGGCGCAGCGCCCGCGCGTCTTCTTCGGGCAGGAGCCCGAGCGTCACTTCCTCGACGAGCTCCCTCGAGACACGCGCGCGTTCGGCGAGAATCGCGGGTGCCCACGCGAGGGCGGCGGTGGCGAGAGTCCCCGCGACGACGAGAGGCTCGTACGCACGCGCGACGCCCGCGAAGAGGCCCCCGAACGCGGCGGCCAGGAGGACGGGAAGCGCCGCCGCGGACGTCCACGCGGCCGCCTCACGCCACCCGGCCTCCGCGCTCGCGCGCGTGGCTTCGGCTGCGAATGCGGCCACGACCGCGACCGTGATCGCGACGAGCGCGGGAGCCTGCCAGCCGGAGAGGTGGCGGGCCGACACGGCGGACGACGTCGCGGCGCCCACCGCCACGAGCGCGCCAGCCGCCATGCCCTCACCCGTGATCGCGGGCCAGGCGCGAGGGCCGGACGCCCCGGCCGCGCCGAGAGCCACGAGCGCCACGAGACACGCGGCAAGGAGCGCGGCTCCGAAGGCGGACGGCATCGTGGCCGTGCGCGCCCCGAAGACCGCGAAGCCCGAGAGGACGCCCGTTACGAAGAGAGCGGCCCGGCCCGCGGTCGCCCGCGAGAGGACGAGGGCGGCCACGGCAGCACCGCCGCGGAGCAGGATCTCCGCGGTCACGGAAGGGGATGCCTCAGGAAGTGGAGGCGCGTGGCTTCCACGTCGCGCCGGATCTGGGCGGTGAGGTCGAGCATGGACGGGAACGTCTGCTCGTCGCGAACCCTATCGTGGAACCAGAGCCGCACGCGCTCGCCGTACACGTCCGACGAGAAATCGAGGATGTACGACTCGATCGTCGTCGCGTAGTCCTCGTACACCGTGGGCCGGCATCCGATGTTCGTGACGCAGGCGAAGGTGCGCTCGAACGAATCGATCCTCACGGACGTGAAATAAACGCCGTCCTTCGGGAACAGCTCGTTGTCGGCTTTGAGGTTCATGGTCGGAAACCCGATCTTGCGCCCCATCCGGTCTCCCTTCGCGATGATTCCGTCCATCGCGTAGGGCCGCCCGAGCAGAGCGCGTGCGCCGGCGACATCCCCCTCGTGAAGCGCGTTACGGATCCTCGTGGAGGAAACCGGGCCGTCCGCGTCGCTCACGTCGGGGAGACCGGCCACCCGGAAGCCCGAGGTCTCGCCCGCGGCCTTCAGGAGGTCGAACGTTCCCAGGCGGTCCCGGCCGAAGATGAAGCGCGTCCCCACGTGGACTTCCTTCACCGCGAGGCGCTTCACGAGGAGCTCCTTGACGAAATTCTCGGCCGGCGTGAGAGAGAAGTCCCGGGTGAACGGCACGAGGACGAGCGCGTCGATGCCCGCCGCCTCGATCGCCTCTTCGCGCTGGCGCAGCGTCTGGATCATCTTCGGGGCGCGTTCGGGGTGCAGAACCTTGAGCGGGTGCGGATCGAAGCTCACGACGACGCTCGGAACGGAGAGCTCGCGCGCGCGCCTGGAGACGGTCTCGAGCATCGCCTGGTGGCCGCGGTGGACGCCGTCGAAATTCCCGACGGTCACGACGCCGCCCTTCGGAAGATCGACCGGGCGAAAGGGATCCTTGACGACGTGCAAGCGGACGGATCCTAAGCGAGTGCGGGCGTGCCGGTCGCGACGATGCGTCCGACGAGATCGTAGGCGTGCGCCTCTGTGATCTTGACGCGAACGATCTCCCCGACGCGCGGCGTCCAGCCCGGAGGAACGTCGTTGATCAGGACACGGCCGTCGATCTCGGGGGCTTGCCCGGCGATCCTGCCCTCGAGAAGAAGATCGGTATCGGACGAGGGACCTTCGAGCAGCACATCGAGGGTCTTGCCGCGCTTCGCGCGGTTCTTCGAAAGAGAGATCTTCTGCTGAACTTCCATCAGGCGGTCGCGGCGCGAAGATTTTTCTTCGAGTGGAAGGGGGTCCCCGAGCGATTCCGCACCGGATCCCGGTTCGGGTGAGTACGTGAAGACTCCCGCGTTGTCGAAGCGGACGGCCCTCGCAAAGTCCATTAACTCTAAGAAGTCTTTCTCTTCCTCCCCCGGGAATCCCACGATGAATGTCGAGCGGAGCGCGATGGCGGGGACGATTTTTCGGATTTCTTCGAATTGTCGAAGGTAGCCGGCCGAATCGCCCCCCCGTTTCATCGAGGTCAGGATGCGCCGTGAGACGTGCTGGAGAGGCATGTCGACGTACGGCACGAACCTGGTCTCTTTTGCCATCAATTCGAAGATTCCCGGATGAAGAGTCTTCGGATACGCGTACAGGAACCGGATCCACGGGAACGACGTTTCTTTCAGCAGGCTCTCGACCAGCTGCGCGAGGCCGGTCCGGCCGAGGCCGAGATCCTCGCCGTAGCGGGTCGTGTCCTGCGAGATCAGGACGAGCTCCTTGACGCCCTGCGCCTCGAGCCCCTGCGCCTCCCGGACGAGCGACGCCAACGTGCGCGAGCGCATGAGGCCGCGCATCTGCGGGATCGTGCAGAAGGTACAGGGGTTGTTGCAACCCTCGGCGACCTTCAGGTACGCATAGCCCTTGCGGTGCGTGAGGACGCGCGGCGCGAGGTCGTCGTAGAGACGCGTCGCGAGAGGCTTGTCGGTGAAGCGCGGGAGTGTCGGGAGCCCGAGCGCGGCGGCAGGAGCTTTCTCGAGCTCGTCGAGGCCGATGAAGTGGTCCACTTCGGGAATCTCGGCAGCGAGCTCCTTGCCGTACTTCTGGACCATGCAGCCCGCCACGATCACGCGGTCGATCTCCCCCGCTTCCTTGCGCGCGACCTCGCGGAGGATCGCTTCGACCGATTCCTCCTTTGCGGAGTCGATGAACCCGCACGTGTTCACGATCACGACGCGCGACTTCTCCGGGTCGGCGAGCGTCATCCCCTCGCGCTGCAGGTGGCCCAGCATCACCTCGGTGTCGACGAGGTTCTTGGGGCATCCGAGCGACACGATGCCGACGGTCGGGAGCGAAAGATGAGAGGGATTTTTCATCGAAGGTGAAGAGGGCTCGGGTCTCGCACGCGGTACGTTCCAGCGCGACGACGAACGAGCGATTCTACCTTGAGCGCCCTACGGATAGATCCGGTACAGCATCCGCGGGTACGGGATGCACTCTCTGAGATGTGGCACGCCGCACATCCAGGCGACGAAGCGCTCGAGCCCCATGCCGAATCCCGAGTGCGGAAACGTGCCGTACTTCCTCACGTCGAGGTACCACTGGAAGGCCTCGAGCGGCAAGTTGTGCTGCCGAATGCGCGAGAGGAGGAGCTCGTGGTCGTGGATGCGCTGCGATCCGCCGATGATCTCGCCGTAGCCTTCCGGGGCGAGCATGTCGAGCCCGAGGACGACCTCGGGATCCGACGGATCGGGCTGCATGTAGAACGCTTTTATAGACGTCGGATAGCGCGTGACCATGACGGGCGTGTCGAATCCCTCCGTGAGCGCGGTCTCCTCGTCGCCTCCGAGATCGTCCCCGAATTTGACGGGAAAACCCTTCTTCTGGAGGATCTCCACGGCCTCGCGGTACGAAATGCGCGGGAACCTCTTCGAGAGCGCGGGCTCGAGCTTCGAGACGTCGCGTTCCAGCCGCTCGAGGTCCTCCTTCCGGCGGTCGACGACGCGCGCCGCCAGTTCCTTCACGAACTCCTCCGCGAGGTCCATCAGGCCGTCGATCTCGAGGAACGCGATCTCGGGCTCGACCATCCAGAACTCGCGCAGGTGCCGCCGCGTCTTGGACTTTTCAGCCCGGAACGTGGGCCCGAAGCAATAGACCTTGCCGAGCGCCGCGGCGGCGGGCTCGAGATAGAGCTGTCCCGACTGCGAGAGATAGGCCTTCTCATCGTCCGTATACTGGGTTTCGAACAGGTTCGACGTGCCCTCGCACGCCGCGGGAGTGAGGATCGGCGAATCGACGCGCGTGAAGCCGCGGGAGTAGAAAAAATCGTGGATCGCGCTCTCGACCTCGCTCCGTACCTTGAGGACCGCGACCTGCTTCGCCGACCGCAGCCAGAGATGCCGCTGCGACATCAGGAAGTCGACCCCGTGCTCCTTCGGCGTGATGGGCCAGTCCTTCGTGAGATCGAGAATCTTCACGTCCGTGACGCCCAGCTCCACCCCGCCCGGCGACCGGGGATCCGCCTTCACGAGGCCCGAGATCTCGAGAGTCGATTCCTGCGTCGCGCGCGTCGCGGCCTCCCACACGGACTCGGGTACGTCCGCTTTCGAAACGACGCACTGGAGGTAGCCGCTCCCGTCGCGCAGGACGAGAAACCAGATCTTCCCGCCCTTGCGCCCGTGGTAGAGCCAGCCCTTGAGCGTCACGGTCTCGCCGACGTGAGAGGAAAGCTCCGCGATCGTCACTTCGCCATCCTCATCTTCCAGCTCTGGAGGACGACGTTCGCCTGCGAGAGGCGAAGCAGCCTCCGGCTCCGGGTCGCGCTTGCGTCGGCGTCGTCCTGGGGGACGACCTGCGAGCGGGTGTCTCGCGTGAGCTTCTCGAGCTCCTTGATGAGCGAGTCCACCTCGTGCTTTTCGTATTTCTTGAGGACGACGGGGTTCAGCGAGACATAGCCGTCCGCCACGTCCGACGCCACCTTCCACGCGGGGTTCGCCATGGGGAGACATTAGCACCGGGAGCCGGTACTCTTCGGCCGCTGGAGGCACCGTGAGCTTTGCCGGAGTCGATTTCCTGGGCATCGAAGACATGCTGTCCGAGGACGAGAAGGCCGTGCGCGACCTCGTCCGCGGCTTCGTCGACGAGGACATCCTTCCCATCATCGAGGAGTGCGCCTACGAGGGGCGCTTTCCGAAGGAGCTCATTCCGAAAATGGCCGCGATGAACCTCTTCGGATCCACGATCTCGGAATACGGCCTGCCCGGGCTGAACAACGTCGCATACGGCCTCATCACAGAGGAGCTCGAGCGCGGCGACTCGGGCCTCCGCTCGTTCGTCTCGGTCCAGTCTTCTCTCGTGATGTACCCGATCTTCACGTACGGCTCGAAAGAGCAGAAGGACCGCTGGATTCCGCCGCTTTCGAAGGGCGAGAAGATCGGCTGCTTCGGCCTGACGGAGCCGGACTTCGGCTCGAACCCTTCTGGCATGCGCACCGTCGCCAAAAGGGACGGGAGCGACTGGATCCTCAACGGCGCGAAGGCCTGGATCACGAACGGCTCGATCGCCGATGTGGCCGTCGTATGGGCGAAGGTCGGCGACACCAACGGCCCCGTGCGCGGCTTCCTCGTCGAGAAGGGGATGAAGGGATTCACCGCGCCCGAGCACCGGATGAAGATGTCCCTGAGGGCCTCCGTCACGTCACAGCTTTCCTTCGAGGACGTACGGGTGCCGGCCGCGAGCGTGCTGCCGGGCGTCGAGGGTCTCAAGGGGCCGCTCTCCTGCCTGACCCAGGCGCGGTACGGCATCTCCTGGGGGGCGCTCGGCTCCGCGATGGCCACGTACACGTGCGCGCTCGACTACGCGAAGAGCCGAAAGCAGTTCAAGGACCGCCCCATCGCGTCGCACCAGCTCGTTCAGGCGAAGTTCGCGTTCATGATCACGGAGATCACGAAGGGGCAGCTCCTCGCGCTCCGCCTCGGGCGGATGAAGGACGCCGGCACGATGAAGCCCGAGCACGTGTCCATGGTGAAGCGGAACAACGTGTGGGTCGCACGCGAGTGCGCGAAGCTGGCCCGCGAGATCCTCGGCGCGAACGGCATCGTCGGCGAATACCCCGTCTTCCGCCATCTCGCGAACATCGAGTCCGTGTTCACGTACGAGGGCACGCACGACATCCATACGCTCGTCCTCGGACAGGCCGTGACCGGAATCCCTTCCTACAACCCCCCAATGGAGTAAATCCGCTCCCGTCAGGCGCTTACGCGTTACAATCGCCCCGCATGGCCATCGCAGGAAATCTGCGCACGATGCAGTTGTCGGAGCTGCTGCAGTGGCTCTCGACCGGCGTCAAGACCGGAACCCTCGTGGTGCGCGGCGCGCCCGGCGAGAAGCGCATCTACTTCCACAACGGCCGGGTGACGTCGTCCTCGTCGACGCTCGAACGTGAGCACCTCGGGCGCTTTCTCGTCGGCTTCGGATTCATCACCGAAGAGGAGCTCATCCGCGCGCTCGAAGTCCAGCAGGAATCCCGGATCCTGCTCGGCAAGATCCTCGTGATGATCGGAGCCATCAAGGAAGAGGAGCTCGCCGACCTGGTGAGGCTGAAGGCGGCCGAAACGATCTACGACATCTTCCTGTGGACCGAGGGATCCTTCGCGTTCATCGACGGTGAGATTCCGAGCCTTCCCATGGTCCCGATCTCGACGGACGTGACCGGGATCGTGATGGAGGGCCTTCGCCGGTACGACGAGTGGCAGCGCATCAAGACGCGAATCCCAACGATGCGTGTCATTCCCGCGATGGTCATGCCGGTCGAGGAGGAGCTCCCCGAGAGGGACAAGATGATCCTCGCCGCGACAAACGGCCGGCGGGCCATCGACCAGATCGCGCTGGAAACCCACAATCCAGATTTCCACGTCGCGAAGCTGATCTACGACCTGATGCTCACGGGTCACGTGCTCCTCGTCGGCGAGCGGGAGGAGACGACTTCGGAGCCCGTATTCGTCGAGCCCGAACCGATCGAGGACGACTCCTCGTCGTTCGACCCGCTGATGTCCGGAGACCTGCACACGGTCCCGGACGGATTTGCTCCCCCGCCGGAGAAGGAAGAAGCCCGCTACACGGCTCCCGGGCCGCGCACGCCCGTGCCGACGGACTTCAACAAGTTCCTCAAGCGCGGACCCGATTCGGGAGGAGGCATGTCCCGCCGGCCGCCCCTCCGGCCCGGCGAGAGCGCGGACACTCTTCCGAGCCTGAAGTCGGGCCCGCCATCCGGTGCCGGGAGAACGCCCGTACCGGCCGCCGCGGCACCGGTGTCGGCATCGGCGCCCTCTTCAGGCTCCATGCCCGCGGCCGGCGCCGTCGCGACGCCGCCCCCGTCGAGGGCCGTGACGCCGCCCGTGTCCGCCCCCGCAGCACCCGCAGCACCCGCAGGGCCGGCGACTGCGTCGATGGCGTCTTCGACGTCGATGGCGTCGATGGCGTCGATGGCGTCTTCGGCACCTCTGGCGCCCTCCCCTTCCTCCGAAGCAGTTCCCCGGATCCCGGCCGGCTCGATTCCCGTTCTCGGCAAGCCGATGGAAGAGCTGATGAACTTCCCGTTCACGCCTCCCGAAGCGTTCATCGTCTCACGCATCAACGGGATCTGGGACGTCCGCTCGATCGCCCGGATCTCTCCGTTCCCGGAGGCCGAGGTCAACCGGGTCTTCCACAAGCTGCACAAGAGCGGCGTGATCACCTTCAAGTGATGTGGAGTCTCGATCCGAGGCCCGCGCTCGTCGCGGTCGTGGCGCTCGGGCTCCTCGTCGCGGTCATCGTCGTGACGCGCAAGCTCGCGCAGGCGCGTTCGAGCGCCACGGAGCTCTCGCGCAAGAACCGCGAGCTCGCGACGCTCCGCGAGCTCACGGCGATCGTGTCCAGCGTCGCGGCGGGCGAGGAGATCTTCGCGCGCCTCTTCGAGGCGCTTCGCCAGGCCCTTCCGATCCGCGCGCTTGCCGCCGTTTCCTACGAGGAGGATCCCGACGGCCAGGCCGTCGTGTCGTTCGGCGGGGACGTGACGCTCGAACGGCGTCCGTTCCTGGACTGGCTCGCCGGGCAGAAGGACCTCGAATCCCCCTTCCTCCCCGCCTCTCCCACGCCCCGTGTCGCGAGCGGCCCGGACCGCGACCTCGTCCTGAATCCGCGATTCGCATACCAGGTTTTCCTGCCGCTCCAGACTCCCGCGCTCATCGCGGGAGTCCTGATTGCCGAATCCGACGACCCCTCGCTCGTGACGCCGCAGATGCTCCAGGAGCTCGCGGTCGTCTCGGACCATGTCGCGCTCGCGCTCCAGGACCGCAACCTGAGGCGGCAGATGCAGACCGTGAACGAGCGTCTTCAGGGGCGCGCCGAGATGCTCCAACGCATCCTCGAGGTCTCGAACGAGCTCAAGTCGCATCTGACGCTCGAGCTCCTCGTCCAGAGCATCGTCCAGGCCGTCCACCACAGCCTTGGCTACCGGGTCGTCGTCCTCTCGCTCTTCGACGCCGCCGAGAACGTCTTCGAGCGCCGCGCGCAGGTCGGACTCGACGACTCGTCCCCCGGAGCGCCGCCGCGGAAGGTCGCGCGCGAGGAGCTCGCGCGGTGGTTCGGCGAGCGCTATCGAATCTCGAAGTCGTACTTCGTGAGTCACCTCGACCGGAGGGACGCGGGCGGCCTCGTCGACGACTCCGGCCGCATCGACCGGCGCCGCCGCAGTACGGCTGCCGGCGCCTGGCACCCGAACGATCTGCTCTTCGTGCCGCTCACGGCCGGAGACCAGCTCGTCGGCGTGCTCCAGGTCGATCAGCCGCGGAGCGGCCTGGTGCCGCGCCTCGAGGACGTCCAGGCCCTCGAGATCTTCTCGAACCAGGCCGTCACCGCGATCCAGTCGGCCCGCGCCTACGAGACGACCCGCCAGATGTCCGTGCGCGATTCGCTCACCGAGGCGTTCAACCATCGCTACTTCCAGGAGACCCTGTCGCGCGAACTCGCGCGTCACGAGCGGAGCGGACAGCCGCTCGCTCTCGTCATGCTCGACATCGACGACTTCAAGAAGATCAACGACCGCTGGGGCCACCCGGTCGGAGACCTCGTGCTGCGCGGAATCGTGGAGGAGCTGACGAAGGGCGTCCGCGAGATGGACACCGTCGCCCGCTACGGAGGCGAGGAGTTCGCCCTCGTCCTTCCCGAGACCACGCCTGCAAAGGCCTGGATCGTGGCGGATCGCCTGCGCAACCGCGTGGCGGCGCACCTTTTCGTCGCCCCGAACGTCGACCACGCGCTCAGCGTCACGATCTCGCTCGGACTCTCGTGCTTCCCGGAGGACGCCGGGACGAAGCGCGTTCTCATCGAGCGCGCCGACCAGGCCCTCTACCAGGCGAAGCGCAGCGGTAAGAACTGCCTCGTGACCGCCTCGGCGATCGCGGACATCAAGACGCTCTGAAAGATGGCGCGCTCCCTCGACCCGACGATCGTGAAGGACCTCTTTCTCCCGCTCCAGGGAGAGCTTCTCGATGTCCTGCGCGGTCTCCCCGCCGGCGCGTGGGACTTCCCGACGACGAGCCGCGCCTGGCGGATCCGCGAAATCGCGGCGCACATCCTCGACGGGCAGCTGCGCCGGATCTCCGCCCAGCGCGACGGCCACGCGCCGCCGCCTCCCGCCGTCCCGATCAAGGGGCGGGACGACCTCGTGCGGTTCCTGAATGGCCTGAACGCCACGTGGGTCGACGCGAGCCGGCGGCTGAGTCCACGCGTCGTGATCGAGCTCCTCGAGTGGGCCGGGACCCGCCTCGAGGAGACCGCGCGCGCGACGGACCCTCACGGAATGGCTGTCTACGCGGTCGCGTGGGCCGGAGAGAACAAGTCGGCCGCATGGTTCGACCTCGCGCGCGACCTGACCGAGCACTGGCACCATCAGCAGCAGATCCGGCTCGCGGCTGGACTCGCGCTCCTCGCCGACGAACGCTACGCCGTGCCCGTGCTCGACACGTTTGCGCGCGCTCTCCCCTTCACGTATCGCGACGTGAGCGCGGAGGACGGCACGTCGATCGAGGTCGCGGTCTCTCTTGGGGGGCGGGACCGCATCTACTCCTTGAGGCGCGACGCCCGCCGATGGGTGCTC
Source organism: Thermoanaerobaculia bacterium (assembly GCA_038214715.1). Taxonomy (GTDB): domain Bacteria; phylum Acidobacteriota; class Thermoanaerobaculia; order UBA5066; family UBA5066; genus Fen-183. Next base: position 99,073 of record JBBQRP010000002.1, read on the forward strand.
GAGGAGGGATCCTCCAACGCGCCGCGCGCCCGGATCGCGCTGGACCTCGAGGGCGCCTGGCGCATCTTCACGGGGTCGCTCACCCGGGAGGAGGCCCGCCGCCGCGCGACCGCGAGCGGTGTGCCGGCTCTTTTCGAGCCCTTCTTCGACGTCGTCGCGATCATGAGGTGAGGGCGGAGGCGAAGGGCGAGAGCTTCCGCCGCTTCGTGACCGCCTTACAGCCCGCGACCGCGAACCTCAGAGGCCACGTCGCCGCGTCGCCCGCATAGTCCACGCCGACTCGCGGCCCCGCCAGCAAATCGAAGCGCGCACGCGGGCCGCGCGACAGGACGAGGTCGGGACCGGAAAATGACGCGCCCGAGAGCGCGGTCGTAACATCCAGATAGGCACAGAGCTTTGCAGGACCAGAGAGAGAGGATTTCTGCCTGGAATCGGGTCCTCCTCTTACCTCCTCCCATTCTTCCTCGGAGATCCCGGCTCTGAGCAGCACGGCCTCCGGCACGCCCGCCCGCCGCGTCACGACGTTCATGCAGAAATGCATCCCGTAGACGAAATAGACGTACGCGTGGCCGCCCTCGCCCCAGATGGGCTCGACGCGCGCCGTGCGGCGGCCGTTCCAGGTGTGCGCCGCAGGGTCTGCGATGCCGAGGTACGCCTCGGTTTCGACGACGATCACGCTGCGTGAGCCGCCGTCCGGCAGGTTGCGGGTGAGACGGCAGCCGAGGAGGTCCCGGGCGACCTTCGCGGTCTCACGCCTGAAGAACGTCGCGGGGAGCGGTCGTAGGCCTCTCACGCTATCCTCCCCGCACATGATGCCCGAGACGAAATCCGTCCTCGTCACCGGAGGGGCCGGATTCATCGGTTCCCATCTCACCGACGCGTTCCTCGCGGCGGGCAAACGCGTCGTCGTGCTGGACGACCTCTCGACCGGCCACGCGTCCCGCCTCCCCGGAGGCGCCCGGTTCGTCGAGGGCGACATCCGCACGTTCGACCTCGCTCCCCTGCTCCGGAAAGAGGCCGTCGACACGATCGTCCACCACGCCGCGCAAATCGACGTGCGCAAATCCGTCGACGACCCGGTCCTCGACGCGGAGATCAACGTTCTCGGTACGATTCGCGTCGCGAAGGCGGCTCTCGACGCGGGCGTCTCCCAGATCGTCTTCGCGTCCAGCGGCGGCGCGATCTACGGCGACCCCGTGGGCTTCGCCGCCGACGAGAACCACGCCACGAATCCCGTGTCGCCCTACGGCGTCGCGAAGCTGGCCGGCGAGAAGTATCTCTTCGGGCTCGCCCACGGCAGCGACCTCGTCGTGACTGCTCTCCGCTACGCGAACGTCTATGGCCCTCGCCAGGACGGGCGGGGCGAGGCGGGAGTCATCGGGATCTGGATGAAAACGCTCCTCGAGGGCGGTCCGTGCGTCATCAACGGCGACGGGACACAGTCGCGCGATTTCGTGTTCGTGGGCGACGTCGTGCGCGCGAACCTCGCGGCGGCCGCGCGGCGCGTCGGGGGCGTCGTCAACGTCGGAAACGGCGTCGAGACTTCCGTGAACGAGCTCTACGATCTCGTGGCACGGGCGTGCGGCGTCACCCGGGAACCCCTGCGCGGAGCCGCGAAGCCCGGGGAACAGGTGCGGAGCGTCCTCGACGTTTCGAAGAGCCGCACCGCGCTGGGCCTCACCGACCTCGTCGCGCTTCCCCAGGGGCTCGCGCGAACGGCGGCGTGGTTCCGGGACGCGGCGTCCCTCACCTGACCCGCGGGTACTCTCCGGATTTTCCGCGGGAATCGGAGCGGGGCGGCGGCACGCGCCGGATCGCGACCGCCGTCATGTCGTCCTCCGTGGGAGCCCCGTGCGACCAGGAACGCGCCGCGTTGATGACGCGCTGGACGACCTCACGTGCCGACTCGCGCCGCGCCTCGTGCAGGAGCTTTTTCAGGCGGGCTACCCCGAACTCCCGCCCCTTCGAATCGTGAGCCTCGACGACGCCGTCCGTGTACAGGAGCACGACGTCGCCCGGCTCCATGTGCGTCGCGCGCCGGCTGTACACCGCGTCGGGTGCGGGCCCGAGGACCATCCCCGTCGACGCGAGCTCGTGAAACGTCCCGGTCGCGGTTTCGAGGTGGAGCGGCGACGGGTGTCCGGCGTTCACGTAGACGACGTCCCCGTTCGTCTCGAACTCGCCGTAGAAGAGAGAGACGAATTTCGTCGTGAGTCGGCTCTTGTTGAGGATGCGGTTCAGGCGCTCGATCGTCCTCGCGATCTTGAAGTCGCTCCCGATCCCCATCCTCAGGCCGACATAGATGTCCCGCACGAGGAGCGCCGCAAGGAGCCCGTGACCCGAGGCGTCCGCGATCGCCGCGCCGAAGCTGAGATCGCCCAGGGGAATGAAGTCGTAGAAATCCCCGCCCACCGCCTCCGCGGGGACGGAGAGGCCCGAAAGCTCGAAATCGCCGACCTGCGGAATCGCCCGGGGAAGGATCGACTGCTGGATGCGCCGCGCGTCCTGCAGGAGCCCTTCGAGGCGTTCGGTGCGGACCTTCGAGTCGACGACGGTCCGGATGATCCCGAGCGCGAGAAGGAGGTCCTCCTCCCGGGCCTTCGGATGGACGTCGAACGAAAGGAGGAAGCGTTCCTCGCCGAACGACACCGCCGCGAAGCGCGAGACCCCGAGGCTTCTCTCGAATTCCTTGTCGATGGACGGGTCCTCGAGATCGGCGAGCGCCATCCCGTCCTCCTCGGCCCGGCGAATCGGGCCGTATTCCGCGGAGACGGAGATCCCCGTCTGGACGCGCCGCGAGCGGCCGAAGCCTCGCTCGAGGACGTACTGGTTCTCGTGCCGGACGTAAAGACGTCCCCCCAGGATTCCGAGCTCGTTCTGGAAGTTCCGGACGATCGCCTCGCCCACCTTCACGATCGTGACAAGAACGTCCTCGCCTCCCTCGATCGCTTCGAGAGTCTTCTCGACGTTCTTCAGGAGGAGGCGATAGTCCATCCCACCAGTTTAACCGGCCCCGGCGCCGTCTGAACGTCCCGCCCGGCGAGGCGCGCGTCAGCCGAAGGTCGCGAGCTCGCTCACGAAGCGGTCCTGAAAGGCGTGCCCGCGCCCGTCCGAGCACCCGCCGTTCAGGAGGATACTGAACGCGTACGTCTGGCCGCTGCGCGCCTGAACGTACCCGCACAGGGTCACGACCCCCGCCACGTTCCCGGTCTTCGCCCAGACCTTTCCGGCGGTCGCGTCGCCCGCGAGGCGGTGCCGCAAGGTTCCGTCCGGGCCCGCCGCGACGGCGAGAGTGTCCTTGAAGGTCTCGAACAGCTTCCATCGCGTGGCGATCGCCGTGAGGAAATCCACGTAGGCGGCCGCGGAGGCCCGGTTCGAACGCGCGCGGCCCGAACCGTCAGCCAGCTGGTACCGCGTCGGATCGAGCCCGAGCGACGAGAGAAACGCCGAGACCTCGGCCCGTCCGTTCTCCCATGTGCCCCGCCCACGCTTCTCGGCACCCAGCGTCTTCAGGATCTGCTCGGCGAAGAACGACTGCGAGCGCTTGTTGCAGACGGCGAGCGCCGACAGGAGAGGCGTTTCGTGGGTGTGCAGGAGCACCCGCCCGGAGAGCGCGAGCGGGACGGAGGACGGCTCGGTCTGCACGGTCGGAGGGGCGTCGACGCGGATTCCGCCTTCCCGAAGCACCTGCGCGAGGGCCGCTCCGAAATAGAGCGGCGGATCCGGAACGGTCACGTCGCCGACCCACGTCCTGTTCCGTCCGACGCGCCCGGCGGCCACGACCGTGTGGCTGCCTGCCTCGCGCCGCACACCGACCCACGTCTTTCGCGCGGCCGTCACGACGTTCGAGATCAGGTTCAGGAGAGGGGGCCCGAGGGGATCGAAGCCGAGGAGCGCCGGGCTGCCCGGTCGGACCCCGCCCGACGCGCGGACGAGAACGACGTTGTCGTTGTACGAAAGCGCCGAGACGGGAGCCTGATACCAGCGCTGCTCCTGCTCGCCCGGCCATTCCGGATGCGACTGGACGTCGTCGAAGAAGGAGACGTCGAGAAGAAGGCCGTCCCGCACGCTCCTGAGGCCCTTCTTCGCGAGCGAGGCGGCCCACGGCCGGAAGACCGCAAGAGGATCGTCGTCGTACCAGCGGCCGGAAATTCCCGGATCGCCCCCTCCGATCACGACGAGGTGGCCGGGCAAGACGCCGTCCCGGCCGACCTCCGCGTCCCGATAGAGCCGGGTCCGGAACTTGTAGTTGGGCCCGAGGCGGTCCAGCGCCGCCGCGGTCGTGAAGAGCTTCGTCGTGGACGCGAGAATGAGCGGCCTCTCGGGGTTCAGGGAGACGAGAGGGCCCGGGTCTCCGAGCCGGGTCACGACGACGCCGATCTCCGAGCGCCGCACCGGCCCCCGGCGGAGGAGCGCGTTCAGGCGTTGTTCGAGCGTCGCGGGCCTCGCGGGCTTCGCCGCCTTCCGGGCGCAGAGCGCCGGGCGCGCGAAGGCCGCGCTCGACACAAAAACAACAAGGGCCGCGAGGCTGCGAAAGCGGGGGATCCGTGGCATCGGTTCATTTTAACCAAACGATCCTCCGGAGGGACCGAGGCGACCCTACAATCGCGCGTGGCGCTCACGGTCGACCTCGAGAAGAAGACGATCACGCTCTCCCCCGGCGCGCTCCTCGCAGGCGTCGCACGCCGCGGCGGGTTCGACCGCGGCGAAGGCTTCGAGCGGCTGTGGATCGGCCAGGCGGTTCATCGGCGCGTGCTCGGCGAGCACCTCGAAAGCGTCCCGGGCTACGCGGTCGAGAAAGCGATCCGCCTGACATACGCGGTGGACGACTTCACGGCAGTGCTCGAGGGCCGGCTGGACGGCCGTTTCGAAAGGGACGGACGCGTCGTCGTGGACGAGGTCAAGTCCCTCCATTTCGCGGAGGACCTCTCGAAGCTGCCGGGTTCGCCGCGGCTCGAGCGCTTCCAGCTCCAGCTCCGTTGGTACATGCAGGCCGTCGCCGAGGCCGAGGGCCGCGAGGTGCACGGCCGGCTCGTCCTCGCGGACATCGAGACAGGGGCGACGAAGCTCGTCGATGTTGCGCACGAACCCGAGAAGACGCTCGAGGACCTCGTGAGGCGCACACGGATCCTCCTCGACGCGTTTCTCGAGGAGCAGGCCCTGGCCGAGGCGAAGGCAGCCGAGGCCCGGACGCTCGTCTTTCCGCACGCACGTTACCGGCCGGGCCAGAAGGAGATGGCCGTGGCCGCCGCTCGCGCCGCCGCACTGGGCGAGCATCTCCTCGCCCAGGCTCCGACCGGGATCGGGAAGACGGCCGCCGCTCTCTATCCGCTCCTCGTCGGCGCCCTCCAGTCGCACCGCCGCCTCTTCGTCCTGACCGCGAAGACGACGCAGCAGGACATCTACATGAAGACGCTCGCCGCGATCGACGGCGAGTCGTTCCGTTCCGTGCGCCTCCGCGCGAAAGAGCGCATGTGCGCGAACGACGTCGTTCTCTGCCACGAGAACCACTGCGCGTACGCCAAGGACTACGGCGCGAAGATGGAAGCGTCCGGCCTCAGGGAGCGACTGCTCGAGAGCCACCGCCACCTCGATCCCGACACCGTCTTCGAGGAAGCCCGCAACGAGGTCGTCTGCCCGTTCGAAGTGTCGCTCGAGCTCGCCGAGGAGGCGGACGTCGTCATCGGCGACTACAACTACGTATTCGACCCCGTCGTCGCGCTCGCCGGCGCACGCGAGCCGTCGAGCCTCGCGCAGTCGTTCCTCCTCGTCGACGAGGCGCACAACCTCGTGGACCGCGGGCGGGGGTACTACTCCCCGGAGCTCTCCGACGCCGCGCTCGCGGCTCTCGAGAGGAGGATCGGGACCTCGAACGCGAAGAGCGCGTGGGATGCGGGTGAAGGTGCACGCCGCCTGCGCAAGCTCGTCGCGGACGCGGCCGCGACGCTGCCCGACGAGGGCGACGAGGCGGTGGACCTCGTGACGCTGGACGACGCGCGCCTCGACGACCTGAGGCTCGACTTCGAGTCCCTCCTCGTGCGGCACCTCGCCGACCTGCGCACCGGGGGCGAGCGCGTGCCCGACGACCCCGTCCTCGACCTCTACTTCACGTTCGCGCGTTTCCACGACGTGAGCAAGAGGGCGCAGCCGTCGGACGGGCGTCCGGACCCCGCGTTCGACGTCCTCGCGGCCCGAGGCCGGGGAGGCGACCGCCTCGCGATCCTCTGCAAGGATCCTTCGAAGCTCCTCGGCGAAACGCTGAACGCGGCGGCCGCAACGGTTTCCATGTCGGCCACGCTTTCACCCCCGGAGTTCTACCGCGACCTCCTCGGGCTGGACCCGGATCGCACGACCGTGCTCCGGCTTCCCTCCCCGTTTCCGCGGGAGAATCGCTCCATCTTCATCGCTCCGGACGTCGACACGACATACGCGGCGCGCGGGCGGGGCGCGCCGCGTCTCGCGGCTCTCGTCGCGGACGTGGCGCGGGCGTGCCCGGGTAACGTCCTCGCCCTCTTTCCGTCGTACCGGTTCCTCGACGAGGTGCGCGGGCATCTCCCCGCCCTACCCGGCCGCCGCATTCTTCGGCCGTCGGACCGGTCCACCGAGCTCGAGCGGAATTCCGTCCTCGCGGCCATGCGCGACGGCGGAGCTCCTCTCCTCGTCTTCGCCGTCTCGGGCGGCGCGTTCGCCGAGGGCGTGGACTATCCGGGCGAGATGCTTCAGGCCGTCGTCGTCGTGTCGCCCGCACTGCCGATGGTCCGCTTCGAGCAGGAGCGCATGCGCCGCTACTTCGAGGAGCGGTTCGAGCGCGGATTCGAGTACGCGTACGTCATTCCGGGAATGACGCGGGTCGTCCAGAGCGCGGGGCGCCTCATCCGTTCGGGCACCGACACGGGCGTCGTCGTCCTGGCCTGCCGGCGTTTCCTCCAGGAGCCCTACAGCCGCTATCTCCCGGCCGACTGGTACCTCGACGACCCGTCGGAACTCGCGTCCATCGCGATCGGCCCGGCCACCGAGGAGTTCTTCGCGCGCGTGAAATCCGGGGCTCTTCCGGTGAGGAACGGTGACGACGCGAGCGATCAGCGTCCGGAGACCGTCGCCTCGAACGCCTCCCCGAGCAGACCGTCCTCCGTGAGCACGAGGACGCGGTAGCGGTACCGGCGGCCCGGCGCCGCGTCGCGGTCGACGGGCCGGCATCGGGCAGGTCAGTCCTTGGATTCGGGACCGGTCACGGGGAGTGGAGTCCCCGCCACGTCGATGTTGACGGCCGTGCTCTCACCCGAGGTGGAGACGGGCCGCCTTATCGGATCGCTCGCGGCCGCGCGCCCTTCTTCCTTGCCGGCGGACATGCCGAGGACCTCGACGACGATCGCGGTGATGTTGTCCACTCCGCCGCGGTCGTTTGCGGTCTCGATGAGCTGCCGGACCGTCTTTTCGATGACGCCGTCGGAGCGAAAGTGGGCGAAAAGGTCCTCGTCGGGCACCATTCCCGTGAGTCCGTCTGAACAGAGGAGGAAACGGTCGCCGGGCCGCACCGGAACCTCGATCAGGTCGACCGAAACGTGGGTCGCGCCGCCGAGGGCACGTGTGACGACGTTCTTGAGAGGGTGGCTTTTCGCTTCCTCCTCGCTGAGGATTCCCGCGTTGACCTGCTCCTGGACCCAGGAGTGGTCGTCCGTCAGGCGGCGGAGCTCTCCGTCGCGAAACAGGTAGGCGCGGCTGTCACCCACGTGAACGAGCGTCGCTCGATCGGCGTCGAAGAGCGCGGCCACGACCGTCGTGCCCATCCCCTTCAGCTCGGGCCTGTTCTGCACGGCACGCATGACCTTTTCGTTCGCTTTCTCGACGGCCGTCGTCAGCCGGTTTCCCTCGACCGACACGCGGCTGTTGAAACCGAAAGGCCACGAGCTCTCGTGCTCTTCCTCGGTGGCGGCGATGTATTCCTGCATCGCCTCGACGGTGATCCGCGAGGCGACCTCCCCGGCCGCGTGGCCGCCCATGCCGTCTGCTACCACGAAAAGGCCACGCTCCGCATCGAGGAGGTAGGCATCCTCGTTGTGCCGCCTCTTGCGGCCGACGTCGGTGAGTCCGAATGCAGAAACGCTCACGCCGCGATTATCCCTTCCGCCCGAAGACACCGCTCGGAACACGGCGCTCGTCGCTCGGTCCCTTCTTCGGGCGCACGTCCTGGAGAAGCTTCTGGGTCTCGGCGTCGTCGGGCAGCCACGAGAGCGCCTGTTCGAGGTGACGCTCGGCTTTCGCGTTGAGCCCGGCCAGGATGTAGAGCTTGCCGGCGTCGCGATGGAAGAGCGCATTGTTGCCGTCGACCTTGATCGCCGCCTCGATCGCCTCGACCCCGCGGCGGACCTGACCGACGACCTTCATGCACGAAAGAGCGAGGTAGTGGAACGCCTTGGCGTCCTTGTCGTAATGCTTGACGGCCAGGTCGAACTGGGTGATCGCGTCCGGAAAGTTCCCCTCGCGGTACGACTTGACACCCTTCGAGAGATAAACGCGCGCGAGCGCCGCGGGATCCTGCGAGTGCGGCCGGTTCTTGTCCAGCTCGGCGTCGTGGGCCTTGCGCCTCACGGGGTTCGTGAGGACGTTCATCGCTTCCGTCAGATGCTGGAACCGCTCCTCGGCCGCCTGCTTCTCGACGGGGTCCTGGAACCGGTCGGGGTGGCTGTCCCGCGCGAGCAGCCTGAACCTCGAGCGGACTTCCTCCGGGGAAGCGTCACGAGAGGCTCCGAGCATGTCGTAATAACTCGTCAACGAATCCTCGAGAGGCGCATCGCCCCTGCGATCCCGGTTGTAGGCACGTGGCAGATTCTCACACCCGCACCCGAAATTTCAAACAAACCGTGAGCGGGATCACGCCTCACGCCGGGAGCACTCGCGCCGTGCGAACGCCCGGACGGCGTCCGGCACGTTCCGGTCGCTCGCAAGCGTCTTCTGGTCCTTGGAGTTCAGGCGGACGACGAGGTTCAACGTGACGTCGATCGGCGCACGCGGATTCTTCACGATGTTCCGCATGATTCCGTAGTGGCGCATCCAGTCGCGCCGAAACGTGATGCCGCGGAGGACGTCTTCCGCCACGCTCTTCATGTTCGCGATGGTCTCCGCGTCGCCGTCGCGCGTTTTCGGAGACTTCAGGACCGCCGCCGAGACCAGCCGGTTGCGGTCCTGCACGAGGAACATGCGTTCCTCCTTGTTTCCCCGGTACGCCATCCGGATCCGTTGAACGACGGACATCGTCGCGACCCGCGCGAAAAGGCTCTTCTTCGAGGCCTCCGTGAGTCCCGCTTCGTCGACCTCCTCGCCGGGCGCCGGGGCGACCGCCGGGGAGGGTTCGTCCTCGACCGCCTCCTCGATCTCGCCCGCGGCCTCCCGCTCGCGCTCGGCCTTGAGGAAGAACTCCTCGAGGAACTCGTCCGCCCGGCGGCGGATCTCGGGGGAGAGCCTCGGGTTCTCGAAGAGCCGCTCGACGATGACCGGCGCCGCGAGGAGCCGCGTCTGGTTCGTGACGATGATGTCCTGGAGGGGGGCGTCCACGCGCTCCGCGAGCCAGGCCAGCGTCTCGTCCGAAACCGCCTTGTGCCGGATCAGAGGTTCGAGGACCTCCGCATCGCTCGTGTGCTGCGCGACGGCGGCGAGCTGTTCCGTGCGCACGCCGTCGCTCAGGACGGCGGCCTTCAGCGACTCCGCGTCGAACTGCTTGAACGAGCTCGCCGCAATCGCGGCGATGCGCGGGTCCCCCGAGGCCATGATCGTCGCGATCGCGCGGACGAGCTCCTCCGGCGGGAGCGGGACCATTCCGCGGGCGGCGAAATCGAGGATCTGCTCCGAGGCTTCGCCGCGCTCGATCTGGGCGAGAAGCTCGGATTCGGGAGCGGATTCGGCCACGTCCCGAGCTTACGCCCCGGAATGCGCGGCGCGTCAGCCCTTACGGGCGGCGTCGATGACGTAGTTCTTGACGATCTCGTGATTCGCGCCGAGCGATCCGAGCGAGCGGCCGTCCACGACGACGTCCACGGCCCCGGCGTTCCCGAGCGTCAGGGTGAACGTTCCGCCGTTCGCAAACTCGCGGCGCGAGCCCTTCGGAAAAAGGCCACGCACGACGAGCCGGCCGTCCACGAGGACCTCCGCCCAGCACTCCTCGCGAAACGTGAGGGAGAGCGTCCGGCCGCGAGACGCGCTGGAGGGCGAGAACGCGGCGGGCAGCGAGGTCCCGGCGGGAAGAGCGACCGTCGCGGCCGCCACCGCGGGAGGCAGCGCCAGCGACGCCGGTCCGCTCTCGGCCCGAGCCACCGGGGCCGCGGCCGCAGGACCGCGGCGATCCGCACCGCGCGTCCTCAGGAACGCGGCCGCTCCCGTGACGGCCGCGAGAACGAGCGCGATCGCGATCCCACGGAGCGTCGTCGAGGAAGACACCGCGCGGCGCGGAGTCGAGAGCCGAAGTCCGGCCGTGTTCGTCGACACCTGACGCTGGCGCTTCGCGCAATCCTCTTCCCAACCTGCGTGCACGTACCGGAACGCGGCGACGGCGCGCTCGGCGTCGAGTCCGAGATGGAGCGCGACGACTTTCACGAATCCCTTCGAAAAGACGCCGGCGGGAAGCTGCTCGTAACGTCCGGTCTCGAGGGCCGCGATGTGGCGGATCGACACCTTCGTCGCGGCCGAGAGTTGCTCGCGGCTCACGTCTCGAAGCTCCCGTTCCCGGCGAAGCTCTTCGCCGAATTCCTGAGCGGTTTCCGCAGTCACCCGATTCCCCGTAACGTGTTAGCCTAAGGTGACTTACCGTCTCTGTCAACGAACTTCAGGCCTTTTTCGAGCAATTCTCGCGCACAGGCCGCGAGAAGCGCATCCGCCTGAGGGTCCTCGGATAGACGGCGCCAGTCGCTCCGCGAGGCCGAGGTCAGGAGAGAGAGCGCCGTCGCGCGGGGCGTCGACCGGTGCGTGAGGAGCGCGATCCGGACCGGCGGCCGAAGCGCCCAGCGCGGTTCGCGCGCGAGACGCGCCAGCGCGTCGGGGCGGGGATGCCCCGTCGCGAGCCAGCGCTCGAGATCCTCCGTGACGACCCGCGGGTTCGAAAGTACTGCCTCGAGAACGCGCGGGTCCTGATCGTCGAGGAGGGCCGGAAAGAGCGGGGTGGGCGCGAACCGGGCCACCGCGATCCTCTCCCCGACCGCCAGGAAGCGCAGCGCGTCCTCGAGCTTCCGGTTCGCCGCCACGCGCACGGGCGGAGGCGTGCGGGCCTCGCGGCCGATGTCGAGGAGGTCCCGCCACAGGAGGTCGTCGAGGCAGCGGAGAGCCGCGTGCCGAGGCGTGAGAGGGTGCGCCGCGGCGAGCCTGCGCACGGTCCGGAACGCCACGAGCGTCTTCGAGGAGAGGATCTCTTCGATCACCGCCTCGGAGGCGTGCGGATGGCGGAGAGCCTGCAGTGCGTCACGTTCCGTGAACCGGAGGACCTCCCCGGCGACGAGTGCGGCGAGTCCCCGGCGGTCGGCGCCCGAGATCCGCACCCCCAGGGCCGGGCCGCTCCCGGACACCGTCAACCCTTCGGGGTGGCCGCCGACAGGGAGCGGACCAGAAGCGAGGCGGCTTCCACCGGATCCCGCCCGGAGACGCGCGCCTCTTCCATCGCGGCAACGACCGCGCTCCCCACGACCACGCCGTCCGCGAGCGCCGCGACGTCGCGGACCTGTTCGGGCGTCGACACGCCGAAGCCCACCGCCACAGGCAGGCGCGGAACCTGGCGACGCACGCGAGCCACGAGCGCGGGCAGCTCCACGGGAAGGGCCCGGCGCGCGCCCGTCGTGCCCGCCCGCGAAACGACGTAGAGGAATCCGCGCGAAAGCGATCCCGCCCTCCTCATGCGTTCGTCCGGCGACGTCGGAGCGACGAGATACACGGGGTCGAGCTTCGCGCTCTTCAGAACCGACGCGAAGGGCCGCCCCTCTTCCGGCGGCAGGTCCGTCACGAGGACGCCGTCCGCGCCGGCCCCCGCCGCCCGGTGCGCGAACTCGGCCTCCCCCATCGCGAGGATCGGATTCGCATAGCTGAAGATCACGACGGGCGTCTCGAATCCCGCGGCGCGGAGCTCCGCGAGCGTGGAGAGAGAGAGCGAAAGCGTCGTCCCCGCCGCGAGCGCGCGCTCGCACGCGCGCTGGATCACGGGCCCGTCCGCGAGCGGATCACTGAACGGGATCCCGAGCTCGATCACGTCGGCACGCGCCTCCGCGAGAGCGGGCAGGAGCCGGCGCGTCGTCGCGAGATCCGGATCGCCCGCCTCGACGAAGACGACGAGCGCGGCCCGTCCTTCGTTCTTCGCCTTCGCGAATGCCCGCGCGATCCGGCTCACAACGCGACCCCCTCCCGGCGCGCTACCTGGACGACGTCCTTGTCGCCCCGCCCCGAAAGGTTCACGAGGATCGTGGCGCTCTTCGGACGCCGGCGCGCTTCCTCGAGGACCCACGCCACGGCGTGCGCCGTCTCGAGAGCCGGAATGATTCCTTCCGTCTCCGCGAGGACGTGGAACGCCGAGAGCGCGGCGTCGTCGGGGACGGAGACATAGCGTGTGCGCCCGAGCTCGGCGAGAAGCGCGTGCTCCGGCCCCACCGCCGGGTAGTCGAGTCCCGCGGACACGGAGTGCGTCGGGAGGACCTGCCCGTCCGCGTCCTGGAGGATGAGTGTCCGCGTGCCGTGGAGAACTCCGACCGAACCGGAGCCGAATCGTGCCGCGTGCTCGCCGGGCGCGAAGCTTCGCCCCCCCGCCTCGACGCCCACCATCTCGACGCTCCGGAAGGGAAGGAACGCGCGGAAGAGACCGATCGCGTTCGAGCCGCCTCCGACGCAGGCCACGAGAAGATCGGGAAGAGCCCCGAGGATCCTGCGGCTCTGCGCGAGGGCCTCCCGCCCGATCACGGAGTGGAAGTCCCGGACCATCGTCGGAAACGGGTGGGGACCGAGCACCGACCCCAGAATGTAGTGCGTCGTCGAGGTCGTCGCGACCCAGTCGCGCATGGCCTCGTTGATCGCGTCCTTCAGCGTGCGCGAGCCGCCGGTCACGGGCACGACCGTCGCGCCGAGCAATTTCATCCGGTAGACGTTGAGGGCCTGCCGCTCCACGTCGACCGCCCCCATGTAGACCACGCACTCGATCCCCAGCAGCGCGCACGCCGTGGCGGCCGCCACGCCGTGCTGTCCGGCTCCCGTCTCGGCGATGACGCGAGTCTTTCCCATTCTCTTCGTGAGGAGCGCCTGTCCGAGCGCGTTGTTGATCTTGTGGGCTCCCGTGTGGAGAAGGTCCTCGCGCTTCAGGAAGATCCGCGCCCCCCCCTGAATTTCGGAAAGACGCTTCGCGAACGTGAGGGGCGTCGGGCGTCCCGCATAGGACCTGAGAAGGCCGTCCAGCTCGCGGCGAAAAGCGGGATCGCGCCGCGCGTCCTTCCAGGCGCGCGTCAGCTCCTCGAGGGGCGCCATCAGCGTCTCCGGAACGAAGCGACCCCCGAACGCGCCGAAGCGCCCCTGCGCGTCGGCCTCCGGTGGCCGGAACGGGTTCTCGGCTTCTTCAGGCACCACGGACCTCCCTCACGAACGCGGCGATTTTCTCCCGGTCCTTGATCCCGGGCGCGGATTCGACTCCCGATGCGACGTCGACGACGTCGGGCCTCACCTTTCGAACCGCTTCCGCGACGTTGGCCGGACTCAGTCCGCCCGCGAGAATCAGCGGGCGGGACCGTTCCACGGCCGACAGCACGTTCCAGTCGAAGGTCGTCCCGGTGCCCCCGCTCCGGCCGCCGACCGACGTGTCGAAGTGCAAGGCGGCCCCCTCGCGGGCGTTCACCGCCGCGAAGTCGTCGCGTCCGACCCGAAACGAGTTCCAGAACGAAGAGGTCGAAGAGAACCTTCTTTGAAGGTGAAGAGGAGGATTCGACATCTGAACGACGTCCGGCCGCACGTGTTCGACGGCGCCCGTGATTTCGCTCTCGGACATCCGATCGTCGAAGACCGCGACGACTCCCTTGGAAATTCCCGCCGCGGCGCCATGCGCTCGACGCGCGACCTCCTCTCCAGCAGCCATCATTCGAAGAAGTCTTGCTCGCTCACGAGTCAGTCGACGCGGAGACCCTTCCGCGAAGACGAGTCCGATCCAGTCGACGCCGAGCTCCAGGCAGGCCTCGACGTCCTCCTCCCGCGTGATGCCGCAGATCTTGACCTCGGTCGCGTTCTCGCCACGCAGCTTCCGGAGGGCGCGTGCCGGGTCGTCCGACCTGAGAAGCGTCTCGCCGACGAGAAACGAGCCGTATCCGCTTGCCGCAAGGGTCGAGACGTCCGCACGCGTTCGGATCCCGCTCTCGGCCACGCGCACGACGGACGGCGGAAGGAACGCACCGAGGCGGGCCATTCCCGCGAGATCCACCGCGAACGTCCCAAGGTCGCGGGCGTTCACGCCCACGATTTCGGCCCCGGCGGCGAGCGCGCGCCGGATCTCGTCTTCGTCGTGCGCCTCGACGAGGATCGCGAGCCCGCGGACGCGCGCGGCACGGTGGAGACGCTCGAGCTCCCGGTCGTCCAGCGCCGCCACGATGAGGAGGACCGCGTCCGCGCCCAGCGCGTGGGCGAAGTCCAGCTGGACTTCGTCCACGATGAAGTCCTTCATGAGTACCGGCAGGCCCGACGCCGCCTTCGCGCGCGGGAGCCACGACGGATCTCCCCCGAAGAAGTCCTGCTCGACGACGATGGAGAGAGCGGCCGCGCCACCGCGCCGATAGGCGCGCGCGACGGCACCGATGCGCGCATCCGCGTCGGGCAGGATCAGCCCCGCGCTCGGAGAGCGGTGCTTGATCTCCGCGAGAAGGAGAGGAAGGACTTGCTTTGAAGAGAAAGAGGGAGAGAGGGCCGCCTTGAAGCGATTTCCGTCCGGCTGCAGCGCTCCCGCGAGCGCGCTCCCGACCGCGGCAAATTCCCCCGCGGCGAGGCGCATCCTCTTTGCCGCAAGAATGTCACCCAGAATCGAGGCCCTGGTCCCCACGTCGTCGTCCCCTTCTTCCATTTCCAGGAAAACCGAAGCTCTTCCTCTTCCGGTCAGCCCCCGTTCGAAATTTTGACGAGCGCGTCGAGCGCCGCGCGCGCCTTTCCTTCGTCGATCGAGCGCGCGGCCCTCGCGACGCCCTCCCGGTAGTCCGCGGCGGTGCCCGAGACGACGAGCGCCGCCGCCGCGTTCATGAGCACGACGTCGCGCGCGTCGCGCCGGTATCCTCCCAGGATCGCGCGCAGGATTTCCGCGTTCGTCTGCGCGTCGCCACCCTTGAGAGGATCCGCGCCACCCTCCTCCAGCCCGAAGTCCACGGCGCCGAGCTCGAGGAGATCCACCGTTTCGCCGTGCACGTCCGCGGCGAACGTGCGGCCGAACGGCAGCAGCTCGTCGCCTCCGGTCTCGTGCGAGAACACGAGAGCCCGCGAAGCGCCGAGCGCGGCGAGGGCGCCCGCGATCACCGGCACGCGTTCCGGGCGGTCCACGCCCACGATCTGGAGCCTCACGCCGAGAGGGTTCGAGAGTGGTCCGGCGAGGTTGAAGAGCGTGCGGACACCGAGCTCACGCCGCACGGGACCGACGTTTCGCATGACCGGGTGGTAGAGCGGAGCGAAGAGGAACGTGACGTTCGAGAGACGGAGGGCTTCCGCGGCGACCTCCGGCGGCATTTCGATCTCGACTCCGAGGGCCGCGAGGACGTCGGCCGAACCGCAGGCCGAGGAAACGGCGCGGTTTCCGTGCTTGGCAACGGGCGCCCCCGCTCCTGCGACGACGAATGCGGCCGCGGTCGAGACGTTGAAGGTCCCGAGCCCGTCCCCTCCCGTTCCGCAGACGTCGACGGAACGGCCGGCGAGCTCTTCGTCCACGGGCGGCCGCGTCGCGCGGGCCCGCAGCGCGTCGGCGGCGCCCGCGACGACCTCGACCGTCTCTCCCCGTGCCGCGAGCGCCGCGAGAAGGCCTCCCGCGATCGCCGGAGACACGTCTTCGTCGAGGAGCGCGGACACGGCGGCCCGGGCCTCCGCGCGCGAGAGATCTCCGCCGCGCGCAACCGTCTGGAGCGCGCGATGCGCCGCGGTCGTCACGACAGCCGACCCTCCACGAAGTTCCCGAGCAGCCGGGTTCCCTCGTCCGTGAGGATCGACTCGGGATGGAACTGTACGCCGACGAGGGGCCGCGTGACGTGCGCGAGACCCATCACGAGTCCGTCGCCGGTCGTGGCCGTGATCCGGAGCACGGACGGCACCGAGCCCCTCTCGACGACGAGCGAGTGATATCGCGTGGCCGTGAACGGGCTCGGGAGTCCGTGGAAGAGGCCCGCCCCGTCGTGCGCGATCTCTGACGTCTTGCCGTGCATGAGAACGGGCGCCCGCGATACGGTGCCCCCGAAGACGGCGCCGAGGGCCTGGTGGCCGAGGCAGACCCCGAGGAGGGGAATCCGGTCGTTTCTGCGAATGAGCTCGCAGGAGATCCCCGCGTTCTCCGGGCGGCCCGGACCCGGGGACACGACGATCCGGTCCGGCTTCGCGGCGAGGATCGCGTCGACGGACAGGGCGTCGTTGCGCACGACGCGCACGTCCCCGTCGAACGTCGAGAGGATCTGGACGAGGTTGTAGGTGAACGAGTCGTAGTTGTCGACGACGAGGATCATCGGTACGTCCCCGCATTCTCGACGGCGCGCATCAGCGCCCGCGCCTTGTTCTCGCATTCCGTCGCCTCGGCCTCGGGGTCCGAGTCGGCGACGATCCCGGCCCCCGCCTGCACGTGAAGGACGCCGTTCGCGACGACGGCCGTGCGGATCGCGATCGCGACGTCGAGGTTCCCCGCGAAGTCGAGGTACCCCACGGTGCCGCCGTAGGCGCCCCGCCTCACGGGCTCCAGGTCCTCGATGATCTCCATCGCGCGGATCTTCGGCGCGCCGGTCAACGTCCCGGCGGGAAACGTCGCGATGAGGGCGTCGACGGCGTCCTTGCCGTCCGCGAGGACTCCGGTCACGCGCGACGCGATGTGCATCACATGGGAGTACCGCTCGACACGGAAGAAGTCCGGGACGCTCACGCTCCCCGCCTTCGCGACGCGGCCGAGGTCGTTCCGGCCGAGATCGACGAGCATGACGTGTTCCGCCCTTTCCTTCGGATCCGAGAGGAGTTCCGCCTCGAGCGCGAGGTCCTCCTCGCGCGTCGCCCCGCGCGGTCGCGTCCCCGCGAGCGGAACCGTCTCGAGGGCGGCGCCGCCGGGAGCCGCCGCGACGCGCACGAGGCGCTCGGGCGAAGCTCCGAAGATGGCGCCGTGCGGCGTCCTCAGGAAGTACTGGTACGGCGAAGGGCTGATCGACCGCAGCGCCCGATAGACCGCGAACGCGTCGCCCGTGAACGGCGCGGACCAGCGCCGAGAGAGCACGACCTGGAACACGTCCCCCGCGCGGATGTGCTCCTTCGCGCGCTCGACCGCCGCGAGGTAGGAGGACCGGGGAGAGGCTTCTTCGAAGACGAGAGACGCCGGCGCCGTCTGCCCCGTCTCGCCGGCCGGAGCGTGCGTTCTCTCCTCGAGCGCCTTCAGGCGGGCGCGCGCCGCGTCCTCGCCGCGTTCCCCGGAGTGCGTGACGAAGAGCAGCCGGTGCCTTACGTGGTCGAACGCGACGATCGTGTCGAAGATGCCGAACCAGGCGTCCGGGAGGCCGACCGCATCCACGTTCACGTCCGGGAGGCGCTCGAGGCGGCGAATCGCGTCGTAGCCCGCGTACCCGACGGCCCCTCCCGTGAACGGCGGGAGGTCGTCCGCGCCCTCCCGGGCTCCGGCGCGGGGGACCGCCCTCAGGGCCGCGAACGGATCCGTGTCGCGGCCGCAGATTTCTCCAGACGGCGCGGCGCCGAGAAAGGACCAACGCGCGACTCGGTCGCCCCCCTCGACGGACTCGAGGAGAAAACACGGGCCGTCCCCTGCGAGAAGTCCGCGCATGAGCGCCACCGGGGTCGTCAAGTCCGCCGGCCGCTCGACGACGACGAGACGTCCCGCGGGCGTCACGGCTTCACGCTCCTCGGAGCACCCTGCCGTTCCGCGAGCTTCGCGGCGACCTCTTCCGGCGCAACGCCCCGGGCCGTCAAGAGGACCGCGAGGTGATAGAGGAGGTCCGCGGCTTCGCCCGCAAGCGTGCCGCCGTCGCCCGTCACGGACGCGAGGGCCGTCTCGATCGCCTCCTCCCCCACCTTCTGGGCGATGCGCGCGATGCCCTCGCCGAAAAGGCGATTCGTGTAGGAGCCTTCGATGGGGGATTCCTTCCGGCTCTTCACGACCGCAAAGAGCGCGGTGAGGTCGAGTGTGCCCGCTCTTGTGGCTTCTTCCGCGACCCCGATCACCTCGCCGGCTCCGGAACTCTCGAAGGACTCCACGCGGGAGAAACACGACGCGGCGCCCGTGTGACAGGCGGGGCCCGAGGGGCGCACGTCGTAGAGCACCGCGTCGTCGTCGCAGTCCAGGGAGATTCCCGCCACGCGCTGAATGTTTCCGGAGGTCTCGCCCTTCCTCCACAGCGCCTTGCGGGACCGGCTGTAGAAGTGCGCGAGGCCCGTCTCTTTCGTCTTCGCGATCGCCTCCGCGTTCGCCCACGCGAGCGTGAGCACCGTTCCGGTCGTCACGTCCCGCATGATCACGGGCACGAGCCCGTTCTCGTCGTAGCGCGGGAGCAGCAACCGCGCGCGCGCGGGTGCCGGACGGACCGTGAGACCCGCGCGCCGCATCGCCTCCTTGACCGCTCCGATCGTGAAGACGCGGTCGTGAAAGACGGAGGCGGCGAGCACGGCGTCGGCGCCTCCGACGAGCACGGCCCGCGCGAAGTCGTCGAGGTGGCCCGCGCCTCCGGACGCCACGACGGGCACGTCGACGGCGGAGCGTACGGCTCGCAGCATCTCGAGATCGAACCCGGCCTGGGTGCCGTCCGCGTCCACGGACGTGAGGAGGATCTCGCCCGCGCCGGCCGCCGCCGCGGCGGCCGCCCAGGACATCACGGAGCGGTCGACGGGCCGCTTTCCCCCGTGGGTCGTGACGCGCAGGGACGCGATCCCACGGGAGTCGCGCACGCGCTTTCCGTCGATGGCGACGACGACGCACTGCGCTCCAAACCTCCCGGCGAGGCGCGTGATGAGGGACGGGTCTTCGACGGCGGCCGTGTTCACGACGACGCGGTCGGCTCCCGCCCTGAGGAGCGCGTCCGCGTCTTCGAGCGAGCGCACGCCTCCCCCGACCGTGAACGGGATCGACAGAGTCTCGGCCACGCGGGAAACCAGACCCACCAGCGTTCCGCGTTTCTCGCTCGCCGCGGCGATGTCGAGGAAGGCAACCTCGTCGGCCCCTTCCGTTTCATAGCGCGCCGCCGCCTCGACCGGATCTCCCGCGTCCCTCAGGTTCTCGAACGAGACTCCCTTCACGACGCGTCCATTCGCGACATCGAGGCACGGAATCACCCGGATGGCGAGCGTCACGATGTCCTCCCGAGGTCGCGCGCGGCCCTGAGGCGCGCGACGGTCGTGGCGCCACCGTGCAGGGACCGGCCAAAAATGGCACCCCGGGCGCCCCCGGCAAGGGCACGCTCGACGCCCGCGAGGTCCTCTTCGCCACGCATGCCCCCCGACGCCAGAATCTCGCCCGGGAACACGGCGCGCACGGCCGAAAGCAGCTCGAGATTCGGCCCCGTCATCGCACCGTCACGCGTTACGTCCGTGACGAGGAGCGCGGTGACGCCGATGGCCCAGAGGCCGCGTGCGACGGAGACGGCATCGCCGGCGCCCGCGTCCTCCGTCCAGCCACGCACGCGCGGGCGGCCGTCCTTGCAGTCGAGGGCAACCACGATGCGGGACGAAATAGAAGAGGAAGATCTTGCTGAAGAAGGAGAAGGAGAACATTTCCTCAGAAGCTCGGTGAGCGCAGTCCGCTCGAGCAGCGCAAAGCTGCCAAGTACCGCTCGGGCCTCACTCCACTTTTCTAGGAAATCTTCTATCGCCGTCGTCGTGCGCAGCCCCCCCCCGACCTGCACCGCGACCCCGGCAGCGTCCGAAACAGAAAGAATCTCGTCGATCTTCTCCCGATTGCTCCCGTTATCCCCGGTGGCGAACGCCGCGTCGAGGTCCACGACGTGAATACCGTCCGCTCCCTCCGCGGCAAACCGCAGCACGGCGTCACGCGGAGGCTCGTCGAAAAACGTCACCGTCTCGCGCTTTCCGTGTAGAAGCCGGACGACGCGTCCCCCCATGAGGTCGATCGCGGGCCAGAGCGACAGCGTCGCGAGGCTCACGCCGCGTCCTCGAGCAGGAAATTTGCGAGGAGGCGCCGCCCGTTCTCCGACGACTTCTCCGGGTGGAACTGGCACCCCCAGACGTTGCCGCGCTGGATGACCGCCGGGAACTCTCCGCCGTGGTCGCACGCTGCCGCCACATCCGCCGCGTCCACGCCCTCGGGCCGGAAAGAGTGGACGAAGTAGACGAAGCTGCCATCTTCGAGCCCCTCGAGGAAGCCGTCCCCGCGGCGGTTGAGGAGCCGGTTCCATCCGACGTGAGGCGACCGCGTGCCCCGGGGGAACGGACGGACCCTTCCGGGCACGAGGCCGAGCCCCTTATGAACCCCGTGTTCCGCGCTCTCCTCGAAAAGCAGCTGATAGCCGAGGCAGAGCCCCAGGAGACGCCCGCCACGCCTCACCGAAGCCCGCACGGCGGCCTCGAGACCCGTCTCGAGCAGCCGCTCCATGGCCGGGGCGAACGCGGCGACGCCGGGGAGAACGAGCCGGCGGGCGGTCGCCACGCGGTCGAGGTCCGACGTGAAATCCACCTCGGCGCCGAGCCTTCGGAACGCGCGGATGACGGAGGCCGTGTTTCCGACTCCGTAGTCGACGAGCGTAACCGCGGAAAGCGAAACGGCGCTCACGCGGTCAACGTGCCTTTCGTCGACGGGATTCCGGAACCCGTGACGGCCATCGCCTGTCGGAGCGCCCGCGCCGCCGACTTGAAGACCGCTTCGGCCGCATGGTGGCCGTTTCGGGCGCGAAGCACGTCCACATGGAGATTGAACTTGCCCCGGAAGGCGGCGGACTTCCAGAACTCCTCGACGAGCGCGAACGGGAAGTCTCCCGTGACGAGAAGGAGCTCCTTATCGACCGGGGATTCGAACACGATGTACGGGCGCCCGGAGAGGTCCACGACGGAGCGCGCGAGCGCTTCGTCGAGGGGAACGAGGCTCGATCCAAACCTCTCGATCCCCGTCCGGGTGCCGAGCGCCTGGTCCAACGCCTCGCCGAAGGCAAGGCCGACGTCCTCCACTGTGTGGTGGGCGTCGATGTGGACATCGCCCATCGCCCGGACGGTGAGATCGATCCCCGTATGCTTCGCGACGGTTTCCAGCATGTGGGACAGGAACCCGACGGGCGTCACCACGTCGGCCCGTCCCGCCGTATCCAGCGTCAGCGAGAGGGATACGGACGTCTCCTTCGTCTTCCTCTCGACCGTTCCGATCCGGGTCATAGAACCTCCTTGAGCGCCGCGAGAAAGAGATCGTTTTCCCGGGGCGTCCCGATCGAAACGCGGAGGCGGCCGGGAGAGGCCGCGGTCATGTCGCGCACGAGAATCCCGCGGTCGAGCAGCCCCCGCCGCACTTCGATCGCGCGATCTCCGGGAGGGCGGAAGAAGAGGAAATTCGCCGAAGACGCCGCCACGAGGCAGCCGGCGAGGACGAGCTGCCCGGAGACGCGCCCCCGCTCGTCGACGATCCTCTGCACGTGCGTGCGCGCCACCTGTGCGTTCCCGAGAACGGCGACCGCGAGCTCCTCGGCGGCGAGGTCCACGCTGAACGGCAGAACGGCCTTTTCGATCTCCCGCGCGAGATCGGGGTGCGCGATCGCGTAACCAATCCGGAACCCCGCGGCCGCGTAGGCTTTCGAGAGCGTCCGGAAGATGACGAGGTTCGGATGCGAATCGAGGAGAGGGAGCGCGTTTTCGCGCGGATCCGCGAACTCCACATAAGCCTGGTCGAGGAGGACGACGGACGCGCCGGCGAGCAGGGAATCCAAAAACTCCCGTCTCACCACCCCTCCCGTCGGATTGTTAGGCGAGCAGACGAGAGGGACGGCCCCGGGCCGCGCCGCTTCCTCGAGGAACGCGGACTCTTCGACGTCGAAATCCGGACCCGTGCGGGGAACGTCCACGATGCGCGCGGCGGCGATCGCGGCGATCTGGCCGTACAGGGAAAACGTGGGCGTCGGCAGGACGAGCCGTCCGCGCATCGCGAGGATCGACACCGCGGCGAGGAGCACCTCGCCCGATCCGTTCCCGACGACGATCTCTTCCGGCCTTCGGCCGATTGCTTCGGCGATCGCCGTCTTGACGCGCGGCGCGCCGAATTCCGGATAGAGCCCCCATCTTTTCGCGGCGACGCGCTCGAGAACTTCCGCGCGGATCTCGTCGGGGATCTCGAACGGAGACTCGTTGAAGTCGAGCTTTGCCCTCAGGGGCGGACCGCCTTCGAGCGTCCGGGCATAGGCGCGAAGCTCCCGGATCTCCTCGCGAACCGCGGCGGGCCGCGGGGTCACCGGGCTCTCCTGTCGAGGGCGCCGGCGTGGGCCACGAGACCCTCGAATCGCGCGAGGGCCGCGGCCGCGGGCGCGAGGATCCGGGCCGCGCTCCCGGGCGCCTTCACGGAGCGGCTCCAGCGCAGGAAGTCGCGCACGGAGAGTCCCGAGAAGCTGCGCGCGGCGCCGCCCGTCGGGAGGACGTGGTTCGGGCCGAGGACGTAGTCGCCGAGCGCCGTCGGTGTCGAAGGGCCGACGAAGAGCGCGCCCGCGGTCGGAAGAAGGGAGGAAGCGAGCCGCTCCGCGCGGCGGCCCATCACCTGAACGTGCTCGGCGAACACGGCGGAGCAGGCCGACGCGGCGCGCGAGATTTCCCTGAATAGAAAGACCCGCCCCCGGCTGTGCAAGGCCCCTCTCATCACCTTCAAAGAAGAATCCTCTTCGAGGCCGTCCATCTGCGAGAGCGCCGCGTTTCTCACGGCGTCCGCCAGCCTCCTCGAGTCCGTGAACAGCAGGCAGACGGCGTCGGGATCATGCTCGGCTTGCGCGAGAAGATCCGCCGCCACGAGCGCCGGGTCCGCGTCGGCCGACGCGAGGATCGCGACTTCCGATGGCCCCGCCGGCATGTCGACGGCCACGAGGCCCGAGACGAGGTGCTTGGCCGCCGAGACGAACCGGTTTCCGGGGCCGACGATCTTCGCGACGCCGGCGACGGACACGAGGCCCGCGATCCCGTGCGCTCCGCCCGCGAGGAGAACGTTCCCGACGCCGAGCTCCGCAGCCGCCCACCGGAGCTCGGGGCTCTCGGCCCACGCGCGGGGAGGCGTCGCGACGACGATTCGCCGAACGCCGGCGACGCGCGCCGGTACGACTCCCATGAGGAGCGAAGACGGATAGAAGGCGCGGCCCCCGGGCACGTAGACGCCGACCGAATCGAACGGCGCGGACCTCTCGACGAAAGAGACGCCAAGAGAGTCCTTGAAGGTGAACCCTGACGGAGCGGACGCGAGCTGTTTGCGGTGATAGGCCTCGATTCTTCGTCTCGCGACGCGAAACGCGGTGCGGAAAGACCCATCCACAGGAGTCTGCGTTCCGTCGCCGGGAACGATCAGGATTTTCCTTGAAGGGTGCCAGCCGTCGCTCCGCGGCGGACGGCCGACACCGGTCCGATGGGCCCTCTCTCCAACGTTCAAGGATGCGGTTCTCCTCCGACCATCCCCGCCGAGCGCCGGCAGGTCGAATCGCTCCACGTATTCCCGGATCGCAGGCTCTCCTCTTCGGAGAACGTCTTCGACCATCGGCAGGACCTGTTTCAGCGTCGCGAAGTCAGGAGTGGCCCCCCGGCGGCTCTTTTGCAACCGCTCCAGCTCCTTCCTGCCCGCACGCGACTCCGCGTCGACGATCTTCATCATGGCGGCGACGCCTTCCCCGCATTCGCCCGGATGCGCTCCACGAACTCCGCTATCTCGGTCCGGCGCGCGACGAGCGACGCGCGCCCCAGAATGAGGGTCGCATGGCTCCTGAGAATCGTGTCGATCTCCTCGAGTCCGTTCGCGGCCATCGTGGATCCCGACTCGATGAGGTCGACCACGACGTCGGTGAGGCGGAGCGCGGCCGCGAGCTCGACCGAACCCGCGAGAGGAACGATCTCGTGCGCGATCTTCCTCTCGTCGAAGTAGCGCGCCGCGAGACGCCGGTACTTCGTGCCCACGCGCACGGGAGCGCCCTCCGGACGGAAGGCCTCGCCGGCCCGGCCGATCAGGGACAGCCGGCAGGCGCCGAAGGGAAGCCGCACGGGAGCGGTCACCTCTTCCCCGCTCTCGAGAACGCGGTCGCTGCCCACGATTCCGAGATCGGCTCCGCCGTGGGCCACGTACGTCGGGACGTCGTCGTCCTTGAGGAGCAGGAGCTCGAAGGCGCCGTCGGACGAAGAGACGAGAAGACGCCGGCCGTCCGGCTCGCCGAACGACGCGCCTGCCGCACGCAACGCCTCGAGCGCCCGCGGCAGGAGGCGGCCTTTTCCGACGGCGATCCTGAGAGGCCGTGGACCGGCGTCCGCGGCCTCCCCCGCGGCGAGGAGCGCCTCGATCCCGACGCAGAAGCCGAGTGCGGGCGCGGCGGCCCCGAAACGCGCGAGAAGGCCGTCGTACCGGCCGCCGCCCGCGATCGTGCCCACGCCATTCGCCGCGTCCAGGCTGAAGGTGAGTCCCGTGTAGTACGGCGCCTGGGAGGCGTCCGCGAGGTCGACGGCGACGAGGATTCCAGGCCTCGCGCGTTTCGCGGCCGCCTCGGCACGCCGCAGCTCCATCGCCGCGACCACAAGAGCGGGCGTCGAGAAGAGCCCGGACGCCGGGTCGAAACCGACCAGGAGGGACCGGGCGGCCTCCGTGGCGGCTCCCCGCGCGGCGCCCCCGGCCGTGAGGCGCTCCTCGAGCTCGGTTCCATGCCGCGCTCGTGCCGCGGCCGCCGCCCCGGCGAGCGAGTCCGCCGTGAGCCCGGGTGCGAGGGCCGCGAGGATGCGCTCGAGAAGGCCGGCCCAGCCGAGGGTGAGCCTGAGGCGCGAGTCCGGGAGATCCCCGAGGCACGAGAGCGCGAGCGTGAGCATCTCGACGTCCGCCTCGGGGCGTCCGTCTCCGTAGCGCTCGGCTCCGACTTGCGCGAACTCGCGGCGCCGGCCGACGCCGGTCTCTTCGTCGCGCACGACGTCCCCGCGGTAGAAGAGGGCCACTGGGGAGGGTGCGGGTCCGAGCCTCGGCGCGAGGACGCGCGCGGCCATGGGCGTGAAGTCCGCCCTGAGTGCGAGCGTCTCGCCGTGACGGCCGAGGAAGCGGTAAACACGCTCGTCTCCCTCGGCCGTCACCCCCGCGTACGGCGCCGCGAAATCCAGGACGGGAAGGATCACCTCGCGGAGACCCGCGTCCTTCAGGCGGATCACGACCGAGTCCTCCGCACTGCGCCTGCGGGCCGCCGCGTCGAAGAGAAACGCCTGCACGCCGCGCGGGAGGTTCGGATCCGGCCGGCCTGTCGTCACGGAAAGGATTCCTCGAAGCCCGAGAACAGGGCCCGGAAGCGCGGCGCGAGACGGAGAAGCAGGTCTCGCGGAGCCGTCGCCCGGCCCGTGAAGAGCACCGCCTGATCCGCGGCCTGAAGAAGCAGCAGGGTCTGCCCGTCCACGACGCGCGCTCCGGCGGCGCGCGCCGCTCTCACGAGCGCGGTTCCATCGGCGCGATACGGCGCGTCGACCACGAGCATCCCCGGGCGAAGGAGTCCCGGCTCGCAGGGAAGCTCGTCATCCGCGCGAAGCCCGAGGGGGGTCGCGTTGACGAGAACGTCCGGCCTCAGGGTCAGGGAGGAAGACTTCTTCGAAAGGAATCGTGCCCCCGCGGCCTTCGCCAGCGCCTCGCCTCGCTCGTCGCCCCGGTTCATGAGGAAGACCTCGTAGCCTCCCCTTCTCAGAACCTCCACCGCGATCCGTGCCGTTCCACCCGCACCGAGGACGAGGGCGATGCCTGTGCCGTCCCTCGCCTTCCTCTCGCCTTTCGAAGAGATCTCGATCACCGTCTCGAAGGCCGCACGATCGGTGTTTTCGCCGCGAAGCCGGAGCGGTTGGCCCGGTGCGCTGGATCTCAGGAGCGTGTTGACCGCTCCTTCAGCCTCCGTGGCGTTCTCCGAGAGGAGGGCGGCCTCCCCCTTGAAGGGGATCGTCACCGAGGCACCCTCCAACCGGAGGCCAAGAGAATCGAGCGAAGCCACGAGCGGCTCGAGCTCGCGCCCGAGCATGCGCATCGCGAACGGGACGTAGAGCGAGTCCTCGTCCGAGGCTTCGAAGTTCGCGTTGTGGATTGCGGGCGAAAAGGAGTGGGAGACGGCGCCGCCCACGAGAGCGAACAGCCGCGAGACCCGCCGCGCGCGGCCGATTCCGTAGATCTCCGCGAGATCCCGCGCCAGAAGCTGGCCCGGCGCCGTCGCGCGTCCGGGAACCAGCGCTCCGTAAGCGAGCGCCGCGCCGAGATAGGGCGCGAGCACGCGCGTGGCGATTCCGGCCTCTCCCATCGCGAAGACCGCAAGCCGTCCACCGGCGTTCGCGGACTGGAGCTCGAGGATGCGGCGGGCATCGCGGGAATCGTTCGCGGTCGCGACCACCTTCACGAAACGCGCGGGTGTCGCGAGCATCCGCGCCACGAGCGCGTTCACGTCTGCGGGGATTCCCTCGGTGTCGTGCAAAGAGAGAATTACCTTGAGAGGAGGAAGGGAGAGCAGCGTCCCCCGCGAGCCGCCCCGATACTCGACGTCGACGAGATCGAATCCCGCCTCCAGCGCGCCCTCGAGGAGGGCTCTTTCCTCGTCCGCTCTGCCCCGGAAGCTCCCACCCTCCGCGGCCGAGCGCACGGTCGCGATCAGTGTTCTCCCGTCGAAGGCGGAGCGCAGGGCGGAAAATGCCGGTTCCTCCGCCAGGCCGTCCAGGCGGAGCTCCACCGCCGCTCCGGAGGGCAGACTCGCGACCTCGCGCACGGCCTCGAAAGCCTCGGCGTTCGACACCGGAGCAAAGGATGCGACGAGAAGCGTTCCTTCCGCGGTCAGGACCAAAACGAAACCCCCTTCGGTCCGAAGGGGGTTGCGGTGACTCGTTGGAAAACCCGCGCTCCTCCGGACCTCGACGGGCCGGCGGCGCGAAGCGCGGCCGGCTCAGCTGTGATGCACGTGCCAGCGGCGCGCGACGCAAATCATGACGCCCGAAGTAGACCCGAAAGCGCGCGTACCTGTCAAGGCTTCCTCTTCCAGCGCACGCCGTGCGGCGTGTCCTCGAGGGTGACTCCTTTACCCAGGAGCTCGTCGCGTATGGCGTCGGCGGCCTTGAAGTCGCGGGCCTTCTTGGCCTCCTTGCGGGCCTCGATGCGCTCGAGGATCCACGCATCCTCGGCCTCGAGGGATTCGGACAGAG
Organism: Thermoanaerobaculia bacterium; assembly: GCA_038214715.1. Classification (GTDB taxonomy): domain Bacteria; phylum Acidobacteriota; class Thermoanaerobaculia; order UBA5066; family UBA5066; genus Fen-183. The sequence continues at coordinate 126,598 of JBBQRP010000002.1, forward strand.
ATCCCCGGGAAAGTGAAGAGGGCCCGCCGCCGCCTGCGGTCTTTTCCATGACTCCGAAGACGTTCCCGGCTATTTCGTGGAGAAGACCGCGCGCCGCGGCTGTGTCGGCGGCCGACAGATGCCCTGCCTCGAGATCGACGTTCGTCGTCTTCACGAAAGAGAAGAGAGCGCCGAGCGCCCCCGCGGTGTTCAGGTCGTCCTCGAGGCAGGAAAAGACAGCCGCGCGCGCATCCGCGACTCGTTGACCGAAGCCGCTTCCCGCTTCCTCTCCCTCTTTACCATTCAAAGAAATCTCTTCCCTTTTCTCTTCTCTTTCCCTGAGCCGCAAATCGAGCGACTCCAGCCGCTCGACCGCGGAGGTCGCCGCCCTCAGCCCGTCGAACGTGAAGTTGAGCTTCATCCGGTACGGAACGGAGATGAGGAGGTACCGGATGGCCCGCGGAGAGAAACCCTTTCCGAGGAGATCCGGGAGCGTGTAGAAGTTCCCCTTGCTCTTCGACATCTTCTCGCCGTCCACCAGGAGATGTTCGGCGTGGAGCCAGAAGTTCACGAACGTCTTCCCCGTGGCGCCTTCGCTCTGGGCGATCTCGTTCTCGTGGTGCGGGAAGATGTTGTCGACCGCGCCCGTGTGGATGTCGAGCGTCTCGCCGAGATACTTCATCGCCATCGCACTGCATTCGAGATGCCAGCCGGGCCGGCCTGTTCCCAGCGCAGTCGTCCACGTCGCGGACTCCGGCTCGCCTTCCTTCGCGACCTTCCAGACCGCGAAGTCGCGCACGTCTTCCTTCTCGTACTCGTCGTCGGCCACGCGCGCGCCGCGCTGGACCGCAGAGAGGTCGATCTTCGACAGCTTTCCGTAACCCGGAAACGTCGAGATCCGGAACCACACGGATCCGTCGCTCTCGTAGGTGTGTCCCCGCGCCGCGAGCTTCTGGACGAGCGTGACCATCTCCGGAATGTGGTCGGTGGCCCGCGGGTAGAGGGCCGCCGGCTCCACGCCGAGCGTCCCGAGGTCCTCGAAGAACGTCGCGATATGCTGGTCCGTGAACGCGCCGAGCGGAAGGCCCGCCGCCACGGCGCCGCGAATCGTCTTGTCGTCGATGTCGGTGAGGTTCATGACCTGCGTCGTCTCGTAGCCGAGCGTGCGGAACACCCGGCACAGGACGTCCTCCCACACGAACGTCCGGAGGTTGCCGATGTGGACGCGGTTGTAGACCGTCGGGCCGCAGGTGTAGAGGCCCACCTTCCCCGGGCGCACCGGCCGGAACTCCTCGAGGGAGCGGCTCAAGGTGTTGTAGAGGCGAAGCGTCATTGCGGGCGATTCTCGACGACGGCGCCTGATTTCGCCAGCGACGGGAGCGGCGAGGCCGCCGCCGAGCGAGGCCGGGAGGGACTCGGGCGCCCGCGCGAAGAGCGCTCCCTGATCGCCGCTGGTTCTGCTATACCTCGGGGCGAAATGTTCCGATCGCCCGCCTCACCGCCCCTGCTCCTTCTCGTGGATGACGACCCGTACCAGGCGGAGGTCGCGTCGTACATCGCGTACGAGCTCGGGTGCGACTTCGAGAGCGCGCTCTCCGGGACCGAGGCGCTCGAGAAGGTGGACGCGCGGCGCCCCGACGTCGTCCTGCTCGACGTGCGGATGCCGGATCTTTCCGGCTACGAGGTCTGCCGCCGCATCAAGACCGTGGGTGCGACCGCGGGAACCCAGGTCATCTTCGTGACCGCCCGGACCGAGGAGGAAGACCTCCTCCAGGGGTTCGAGGCGCTCGCGAACGACTACGTGACGAAGCCGTTCTCGGCGCGCGAGCTCAAGGCGCGGGTCAAGAACGCGCTCCGTATCAAGGAGCTCCTGGACGCCCTCACGGCCCGCACCCAGATCCTCGAGCTGCAGCAGGAAGTCTCCGCGAAGGTCGAGGAAGATGGCGTCACCGGCGAGGATTTTTGCGGACGCCTCCTCGTGCCCCTCCTCGACCGGACGGCGTCGGTCTTCGGCGCCGATGGCGCTTCGCTGCACATGCGGCGTCCGGGAAACGTCGGACTCTTCGCGGCCGCCTCGAACGCCTGGCCAGGGGGACGACCTCCGGAATTCGTCGCGACGCTCGGGCTGGAGGAGGATCCGCGCACCGGGCGCGCCCCCCGTCTTCCGGGCGACACCACGTCGGACTGGACGATCACGGCCGCTCCCGTGTTCGGCGGCCAGGAGCTTCTCGGCACGCTCCGCCTCTACCGGAGAGGACCCGTTCCGAAGCCGGGAGACTCCCCCGAGCTCGAGCACCTGATGTCGTTCGCGGCGCACCTCGGCCGCACGCTCCAACGGCTCAATCTCGTCGACGAGCTGCGGGTCAAAGCGGGGGCCTAGTCCGGGCCGCTCCCGCCGCTACCAGGCGCCTTTTTTCTGGCGCTTGACGACCTTGCGGAGGATGAGACCCTTCTTCAGGGCCGAGAGCCGGTCGACGAAGAGCCGCTGGTCGAGATGGTCGATCTCGTGGCAGAAGGCGCGAGCGAGAAGATCGCGGCCTTCGAGCGTCTGCTTCCGCCCCCGCCCATCGAGCGCTTCTAGGGTCACCCTCTCGGGCCGCTCGACCGTCTCCACGAGATCGGGAAAGGAGAGGCATCCTTCCTCGTCCCGGACGAGTCCCTGGGTGTCCACGACGACTGGATTCACGAGCACGAGGACCTGAGAAGGGTCCTTCCCGATCGAGAGATCCACGATGGCAACGCGGAGGTTCACGCCCACCTGCGGAGCGGCGAGCCCGAGGCCCGGAGCAGCCCAGCAGGTCTCCTTGAGGTCCCGGAGGAGCACCGAGAGCTCCGGGTCGGCGAAGTCCTCGACCGGACGGTTCCTCGCGACGAGGCGCGGATCTCCATACTTGACGATCTCTCGAATGGCCACGTTTTCTCCGCGTGCGGGACGGGCCTCTCCCCTTTTCAGGAGTGCGACCCAGTTCGTCGAGATTGCAGGGCTTCTCATGCGGGGTCAAGCGTCCCCGCGGGGGGACGAGACGACGCCGTACCGACTGGTACGGTCGTCGCATAGGATGATAGGGAGGCCTGACATGCTCGCCGCCCGCTCCGCTTCCTGTGCCCTCGCCTTCGCAATCCTGACCGCAACGGCGGCCTCTCGCCGGGCGGACGCGGAGAGAGAGGGCTACACCTACCTCTCCTACGTGCAGCCAGACGTGTCGCTCATCTCGAAGGCCGAAGACGACTCCGCCGCACGAATCAACATGCCGGTCCTCGCCGGCGACAGCCTCGTCACGGGTGTCGGCTCGCGCGCGGAAGCGGTCCTCGCGGACGGGAACGTCGTGCGCTTGGACGGCTACACGGACCTCCGGTTCGAGCGCATGGCGCGCACGATCGAATCGGACGACGACCGGGACGTCCTCTATCTCGCGCGCGGAACGGCCGCCGTCGAGGTCCGCGACGCCACGACCCGCGAGCGCGCGCTGCGCCTCGACACGGACGACGTGACGGTCCTCGCGGCCTCGAGGGCTTTTTTTCGCGTGGACGCGGGCCGGCGCGGCACCGAGATCTACGTCCTGTCCGGAAAGGTCGACGTCGCGGGCCGCGGAGGGCGAGCCCTGGTCCGTGCGGGCGAATACGCGTTCGTAAGCGGCGACAGCGAGGTCGCGGTGGACGTGTCCTCGTCGCCGCGCGACCGTTTCGCGCGCTTTCTCGAGGAACGCCGCGAAAGGACGGACAACCGGAACACGACACGCTACGTGTCTTCCGACTACGGCTACGACTACGACAACGCGGCGTTCGACGACTGGGGCAGCTGGACTTATTCCTCGACGTGCGGCTGCACCTGCTGGCGGCCCCGTGTGGGCGCCGGCTGGACGCCGTACGCGCTCGGATACTGGCGCTGGACGCCGGCCGGCCTCACGTGGGTCTCCTCCGAGACCTGGGGCTGGCTGCCCTACCACTACGGAACGTGGCTCTATGACGCGCTTCTCGGCTGGATGTGGTGCCCCGGCGAGACCTACTCTCCCGCGTGGGTGTACTGGAACTACACCCCGGGCTTCGTCGGGTGGTGCCCGATCGGGTACTACAGCTCGTGGGAACCGCAGTCCCGTCACGCCAGGCTGAACGTAGGAGGCGGACGTGTTCCGGTCTACCCGCATCTGCGCGGCCGGGTCGCCCTCTCCCAGATCGATCCCCGCGGCTGGAACTACGTTCCGGTCGGCCGGATCGCCGTGCGGCTGGATCCCGTGCGGGACATCGTCCGCGGCGACCACGTGAATTTCCGGCTGGGCGAAATCGGGTATGTCGCGACCGCTCCGCTCAGGTTCGACCGCGGCAGCAACCCGTCCGCGTCGCTTCTCGACGCCATCCGCCGCGTGCCGGGACCGGACAGTTTTCGCCTCAACCCCGTGAGTGCGGGCGTGACGGCGATCCTGAAGCGCGAACGGACGGCCTCGCCCGCGGCCGAAGACGAGCTCCGGAGAACCGCCGTCCGCGTCGGACAGGATCCTCTGTACCGGCAGGCCCCCGCCGAGGCCCCACGCCGCGGGGAGCGTCCCGTTCTATCCGATTCGTGGCGGCAGGCCCGTGAGCGCAGCGTTTCCCGCGGGACGGCGCCTGGCGAGACGCCCGTTCGCCGGGACGGGTCTTCGTCGCGCGAAGCCGGAGCGTCGCCCCGGCTCCGCGACGAAGGCTGGCGATCTCCCTCTTCACCGGTGCCCGGACCGATCCCGCGGCGCTCCGAGGACGGCCCGCGCGTGCGGCACGACGACTCGGGCTGGCGCGCACCGCAGGCGCGCGTCATCGAGCGCTCGCGCGAAGCCCCGTCCGGCCGAGCATCCTCCCCCGGCCCCGTCATCCAGCACGACGCTGCGCCGGCCCCCCAGGCGCCGCCGGCCGGGCCGCCCCCGCAGGCACCGCCGCCGTCCGCTCCCGCGGCGCCCGCTCCGGCCGCGCCGGCGGCGGCCCCCGCCCGGAGGGAAGGCGCACTCGAGATGCCGCGTTCAATCCCCCGCCGCGGAGCCGAGCGTTCCGCCTGACCCTTCCGCATCCTGCCTCTACAATCCCGGAGTGGCCCGCTCCATTCGCGTTCTGCTCAGAGCATTGTTCGTGCTTTACGCCCTCGAGGCCGGCGCGTTCCTGACGATCGCTCCCTGGGGCCGATACTGGACGATGCGCGTCGTCGGCCGGTCTCCGGGCCGTACCCAGCCCTTTCTCGAGTCGCCGTACTTCCGCAGCTTCCTTCTCGGGATCGGGCTCCTGCATATCTGGGCCGCGGCCTCCGAGATCGAAGCCTGGAGGCGCGAGACCCGGCGGGGTGAGTCCGCTCCCGCGAAGAGGGAGCCCGCCTGATGGACCGCGTCTCGTCGCGTGACGGCCTGCCGCACGGATCGGGAGTCGTCGGACTCGGTGTCGACCTTTGCGAGATCCCCCGCGTGGCTCGCGCGATCCAGAGGCATGGTCCCCGTTTCGTCGAGAGGCTGTTTCGGCCCGGAGAGATCCGGCGTCCCGCCGCGTCCCCCGCCTACGCCGAACATGTGGCGGGGCTCTTCGCGGCGAAGGAAGCGGCGATGAAGGCGCTTGGGACCGGGATGCGGGGCGTCGCGTTTCACGAGCTCGCGATCGTCCGCGATCCCGGCGGACCGCCGCGCCTTGCGCTCTTCGGAAGGGCGCGCGTCCACGGCGAGAGGCTGGGCGTCGCGGGAGCGCACGTCACGATCACGCACACCCGCGAGATGGCGGCCGCCGTCGTCGTCCTGACGGGCGCTCGAGAGCTTCTATGATGAACGGTCCGATGAGCAGGCTGCCTACGGGACTCGCGGGCCGAAAGATCCTCGTCGTCGACGACGAGCCCACGATCCTGAAGATCCTTTCCTTCAAGCTCCGCCTGACCGGACTCGACCCCGTCGAGGCGACCGGCGGCGAAGAGGCCCTCCGCCTCGTGCGAGAGGAGGCGCCCGACCTCGTCCTCCTCGACGTATCGCTCACTCCCGGGCTCACGGGCTTCGACGTCTGCCGCATCCTGAAGGAGAACCCCGCGACATCGCACCTGCCGATCGTCATGCTCACGGCGCGCACTCTCCCGTCGGAACGCGACCTCGGCATGCGCCTCGGGGCGTCGAGCTACCTCACGAAGCCCTTCTCGACGAAAGTGCTCATCCAGGAGATCGAGAAGGCTCTCGGTTAGGCAGAGAGAGGAACGCGCATGCCGCCGCGCCGCCTGCCTCATTAAACGAAGGCCCCGGCGAACCGGGGCCTTCAGCCATTCTAAGAAAATCCGAATCCGAACCTTCTCTTGTCTTTCTCTTCCTACCCGGTCTTGCGCTTGCCGCCGCCGTGGGAACCCCCGCTCTTCGGACCGGAGCCCTTCGGACCCTTTGGAGCCTGATAGCCCTTTTTCTTCTCGCCGGGAGCCTTGTCCTTCTTCGGGGCCTTCTCGGCATCGCCCTCGGCGCCCTCGTCCTTCTTCTCAGCCTTGTCGCCCGTGTCGCTCTTTCCGGAGACGAGCTTCTTCGCCCTCTCGAGCAGCGAGGCCTTCTTCTCGTCGGACGCCTTCGCCGCGACCTTCTTCTCCGCCTGCCGGTGCGCCCAGTCGAAGTCGATGAACTCGAGGATTGCCATCTCGGCGCCGTCACCCTGGCGCCGCCCGAGCTTCATGATCCGGGTGTAGCCGCCGGCACGCTCCCTGAAGCGGGGCGCGATCTCCTCGAACAGCTTCTTGATCGTCCTCGCCTCGGGGATCGTCTTCAGGGCCAGGCGGCGCGCGTGAAGTCCGCCCCGCTTGCCGAGCGTGACCATCTTCTCGATCAGCGGCCGGAGGTCTTTCGCCTTCGGCAGCGTCGTCTGGATGCGTTCGTGCGTGATGAGGGACGAAAGCTGGTTCCGGAAGAGCGCCTTGCGATGCGCCGTCGTCCGTCCGAGCTTGCGGCCCGCGCGATTGTGCTGCATGGATTCCTCAGCGACCCGCGCCGGCCGGAGACTCGAGCTTCATGCCGAAGGCGAGGCCCTTGTCGCGCAGAATGTCCTTGATCTCGTTCAGGCTCTTGCGCCCGAAGTTCTTGGTCTCGAGCATGTCCTTCTCGGTCTTCTGGACGAGCTCGCGGAGCGTGCGGATACCAGCGTTCTTCAGGCAGTTCGCGCTGCGCACGGAGAGCTCCAGCTCTTCGACGTTCGTGTCGAGGAGCGCGTCGAGCTCGCTCTGGGGCATCTCGGCGCCGGCCGCCTGGGTCGCTTCGTCGGTTTCCACGTTGACGAAGATCGCAAGGTGGTCGCGGATCAGCACGGCCGCGACGCCGACGGCGTCGCGCGGGGTGATCGTGCCGTTCGTCCACACCTCGATGACGAGCTTGTCGTAGTCCGTCGCCTGGCCGACGCGGGCCGCCTCGACGTGGTAGTTCACGCGGCGGACCGGCGAATGCGCAGAGTCGAGCGGAATCGTTCCGATGGGCGCTTCGGGGTCGAAGTTGCGATCGGCGGGAACGTATCCGCGGCCCTTGCTGACAGTGGCCTCGAGGCGCAACCGGCCTCCGTCGGCCAGGGTGGCCACGGGGGCGTCGGGATTCAGGATCTCGAGCTGCGCGTCGTCTTCGAAGGCGTCGGCGGTCACGCCGCCCTTCGTCTTCACGTCGAGCGTGAGCGCGCGCGGGCCGTCCTCGTGCAGGCGAATCGCGAGGCCCTTCAGGTTCAGGATGATGTCCGTCACGTCTTCGACGACACCCGGGACGGCCGTGAATTCGTGCTCGACGCCTTCGATCTTCACCGCGGTGACCGCGGCTCCCTCGATCGACGAAAGGAGGACCCGCCGGAGGGCGTTGCCGACCGTCGTGCCCCAGCCGCGCTCGAGCGGCTGCGCCGTGAAGCGGCCGTAGTTCCCCTTCTCCTCATCGACCTCGAGACGGTTCGGACGCTGAAAACCCTTCCACAACATGTTTCTCTCCTGTCCCTGCGACTTATCCGCTGAGCGGCGCGCGCGGGAGCGTTCGTGACGGAATTACTTCGAGTACAGCTCGACGATGAGCTTTTCGTTGACCTGGAGCGCGACGTCTTCACGCTTCGGCAGGTTGACGACCTTGCCCTGGAACTCGGCGGCGTTCAGCTCGAGCCACGCGGGAATGCCGCGGCCCTTCGCTGTCTCCACGGCGCCGGCGATGAGCGGGTTCGCCTTGCTCTTCTCCTTCACGGAGACGACCGCTCCCGTGCCGACCACGTAGCTCGGGACGTTCACCTTCCTGCCGTTCACGCGGACGTGCCCGTGGCGAACGAGCTGGCGCGCTTGCGCGCGGGAGCCCGAGAAGCCGAGGCGGTGGACGACGTTGTCCAGGCGGCGCTCGAGGAGCGAGAGCAGGTTCTCGCCCGTGACGCCACGCATCCGTTCGGCCGCCTCGAACGTGAGACGGAACTGGCCTTCGAGGACGCCGTAGAACCTCTTGAGCTTCTGCTTCTCGCGAAGCTGGATTCCGTACCCGAGGATTTTAGAGCGCCGCTTGCCGTGCTGGCCGGGCGGGAAGTTCCGGCGCTCGATCGCGCACTTGTTGGTGAAACAGCGGTCCCCCTTGAGGAACAGCTTCATTGCTTCGCGCCGGCAAAGCCGGCAGACCGATTCACGATAACGGGCCACGGGAAATCACGACCTCTCGTTCGATTCCGTCATTTCATTGCGTCCTTCTTCCCGGCCCGGAATCGAGAGCTCGGTTTACGGACGAAGAGAATACGAAGATTCTCTTAGAAAGTGTCTACCGCCGCCCCGGCTGCATTGCCCTGGCGGTGCCCCACGTGACGGCGATGGGGCTGGTCCAGCATAACTCGTTTACACCCGCCGCCGCTTGCGCGGCCTGCAGCCGTTGTGCGGAATGGGCGTCGCGTCCTTGATGGACCGGATGTCGATGCCCGCGGCGGCGAGCGCGCGGATCGCGCTCTCGCGTCCGGCGCCCGGCCCGTTCACGCGGACGTCCAGAGAGCGGACTCCGCTCTCCTGTGCGATCTGAGCGGCGTTTCCGGCCGCGAGCTGCGCCGCGAAGGGCGTTCCCTTGCGCGAGCCCTTGAACCCGATACGTCCGGCCGAGGACCAGGCGAGGACGTTCCCCTGCTGGTCCGTGATCGAGACGATCGTGTTGTTGAAGGACGCCTGCACCGTCGCGAGAGCGTGCGGAATGTTCTTCTTGTCCTTCTTGGGTCCCTTTTTCTTGCCCTTGGCAGCCGGTTTCGCGGTCGCGGAAGCTTCAGTTGGTGTTGCCATCATTTACCTACTTTTTAGTCGCCTTCTTTTTCCCGGCCACGGCGCCCTTGCGGGGACCCTTCCGCGTGCGGGCGTTCGTGTGGGTGCGCTGGCCGCGGACGGGGAGGTTCCGGCGGTGCCGGACTCCCCGGTAACAGCCGATTTCCATGAGCCGCTTGATGTCCTGGGAGGTCTCCTTGCGGAGATCGCCTTCGACCTCGTACTGGTCCTGGATCGTCTTCCGGATCCGGGAGACCTCGTCCTCGGAGAGATCCTTCACGCGCGTGTTGCGGTCGACCTTGGCGGTCTCGAGGATCTTTCCGGAGCTCGGCCGGCCGATTCCGAAGATATAGGTCAGGCCGATTTCGACGCGCTTGTTCGGGGGAAGGTCGACGCCTGCGATACGAGCCATTGCGAATTCCTCTTCAGCCCTGACGCTGCTTGTGCTTGACGTTCTCGCAGATGACCCGCACCACGCCGGCGCGGCGGATCACCTTGCATTTGCTGCAGATCTTCTTGACGGACGTTCGGACTTTCATGCGAGACCTCGATTCACTTGTACCGGTAGATGATGCGCCCCCGCGTCAGGTCGTACGGCGAGAGCTCGACGAGGACCTTGTCTCCCGGCAGGATGCGGATGAAATGCTTCCGCATCTTTCCGGAGATGTGCGCGAGCACCTGATGCTTGTTTTCCAATTCGACCTTGAACATCGCGTTCGGCAGCGGCTCGATCACCGTTGCGGTCACTTCGATGGCGTCTTCCTTCGACATAAACCTTCTGTCTCGCTTCCGTCAGACCGCGACGGGAAGCGGATATTCGTGAAGACCGGGGGCGCCTGTCTGCGCCGAACCGGCCGTGAACCGCCCGAAACCGAGGACGACCGGGCCCTGCGCCGTCGCCACCACCGTATGCTCGAAATGCGCCGACGCGCGACCGTCCTTCGTTCGGACCGTCCATCCATCCGGGTCGGTCGAGACCTGCGCGCCGCCGAGGTTGAACATCGGCTCGATCGCGAGCGCCATGCCCTCGCGGATCATCTCCCGTTTCCCCGCTGGCCCGTAGTTCGGGACCTGCGGTTCCTCGTGGAGCGCCGTGCCGATGCCGTGACCCACGAACTCCCGCACGACACCGTACTTCTTCTGCTTTGCAACGGCCTCGACGGCTGCTCCGATGTCGCCGATCCGGCCGCCGACCCGCACGGCCTCGATGCCCGCGAGGAGGGCGGCGTGCGTCGTGTCGATGAGCTCCTGGACGGGGGCGGGGACCGGCTCGAGAGCGATGGTCCGAGCCGCGTCCGCGTAGTAGCCGTCGACGATCGCGCCGAGATCCAGCCCGACGACGTCCCCCGGCTTGAGGACGCGTTTCGCCGACGGGATACCGTGCACGACCTCGTCGTTGATCGAGATGCAGAGCGTCTTCGGGTAGCCGCGATAGCCCGGGAACGCTGCCTTGCCGCCGCGCGACGCGATGCCGGAAGCCGCGACGCGGTCGATGTCCTCGGTCGTCCGGCCGGCCTTGCACGCCGCGATGCACTCGGACAGCGTCTCGTGGAGGATGCGGGCCGCGCGCTCCATCTTGAGGATCTCGGACTTGCCCTTACACGTGATCACGGCGCCACCGCCTTGCGAACGTCCGCCGCGACGGCCTCGACGGAACGGTTCCCGTCGATCGTCACGAGAACGCCCGCTTTCGCGTAGAGGTCGGCGAGAGGGGCCGTCTTCTCGCGGTAGACGCGAAGCCTTTCGGCGATCGTCTCTTTCGTGTCGTCCGCGCGTCCCTCGACCGCCGCCCGCTTGAGCAGCCGCTCGACGAGCGTGGCGTCCGGAACGTCGATGAAGAGCACGGGTTGGACCCGCCCTCCGGCACTCTCGAGCAGCGCGTCGAGCGACTTCGCCTGCGCGACCGTCCGCGGATAGCCGTCGAAGATCGCCCCGCTCTTCGCGTCGTCGTCGGCGAGTCGCTCTTTCAGCATCTTCGTCACGAGGTCGTCCGGCACGAGCGCGCCCGATTCCATGATCGGCTTCGCGATCGCACCGAGCGCGGTCCCGCGCGAGACGTGGCTCCTCAGGAGGTCGCCCGTCGAGACCTGGGGAACACCCATCGACGACGCGAGGCGCGACGCCTGGGTGCCCTTTCCCGAGCCTGGAGGACCGAAGAAAACGACGGCGGACGGCATGTCTCTAGCGACGCCCCCGGACGCGGCCCTTCTTCAGGAAGCCGTCGTAGTTGCGCATGACGAGCTGCGACTCGACCTGCTGAACGGTGTCCATCGCGACGCCCACGACGATGAGGAGCGACGTGCCGCCGAAGAAGAACGTGATGCCAAGGCCCTGCGTGACGAAGACCGGCAGGTGCGCGTCGAGCCAGGGACCGATACCCGGGATGCCCTGCACCTTCAGGCCCATCGTGAGGAACTCGGGGATCAACGCGACGACCACGAGGTAGAGAGCACCGATGAGCGTGATGCGGGTGAGCACGTTGTCGATGTAGTCGGACGTGGCCTTGCCGGGGCGGATGCCCGGAATGAAGCCGCCGTACTTGCGCATGTTTTCGGCCGTATCGTTCGGGTTGAAGATGATCGAGATGTAGAAGTAGCAGAAGAAGACGATGCTGAGCGCGTAGCAGAGGTTGTAGAGCGGCTGCCCGATCGAGAGCTGCTCGGCGATCTTCTTCATGAAGTCGCTCTTGATCGCGGACGCGATGTACTGCGGGAACTGGATGATCGAGACCGCGAAGATGATCGGGATCACGCCGCCCGTGTTCACGCGGAGGGGCAGGTACGTGTTCTGGCCGCCGTAGACCTTGCGGCCGACAACGCGCTTGGCGTACTGGACGGGGATGCGCCGCTGCGCTCGCTCGACGAAGACGATCGCCGCCACGACGCCGATCATGAACACCAGGAGGATGAGCCCGGTGAAGAGCGACATCGCGCCGCGCTGAACCTGCTGGATCGAGTTGAAGACCGCGCCTGGGAACCCGGCCACGATGCCCGCGAAGATGATCAGCGAGATGCCGTTTCCGACGCCGCGTTCCGTGATCTGCTCGCCGAGCCACATCACGAAGGCGGTGCCCGTCGTCAGCGTCAGGATCGCCATGAGGACGAACCCGAGCTTCCCTGCGTCCGAGCCGGGATCGCGTAGGGCGAGGAATCGACCGCTCGGCGTCGTCTGGCTCCAGAGCCAGAGCGAGATGCCGGTCCCCTGGACGACCGAAAGAAGGACCGTGCCGTAACGCGTGTACTGCGTGATCTTCCGCCGGCCCATCTCCCCTTCCTTCGAGAGCTTCTCGAGGTAGGGCCAGACGACCGTCAGGAGCTGGAGAATGATCGACGCCGTGATGTAGGGCGTGATGCCGAGCGCGAAGACGGACAGCCGCCGGAGCGCGCCACCCGAGAACACGTCGAGAAATCCAAGCAGCCCCCCGGCGCTCGCCTTGAAGAACTCTTCGAGGGCGGACGCATCGAGACCGGGCGTCGGAATGTGCGAACCGATCCGATAGATCGCAAGGAGCCCGAACGTGAAGAGGACTCGTTTCCTCAGGTCCGGGATCGCGAAGATGTTGCGGAACGACTCGATGATCTGCATTACCGAGCCACGACCTCGCAGCGGCCGCCGGCGGCTTCGATCTTCTTTTTCGCGCCCTCGGTGAACTGGTGCGCGGAGACGACGAGCGCCTTCTTGATCTCACCCGAGCCGAGGACCTTCACGCCCTTGTTCGTCTTCTTGACTCCGGCGTTCTTGAGGGCCTCGAGCGTCACGGCGTCGCCCGCCTTGAACATTCGTTCGAGGGACTCGACACTGACCGTCGTCCATTCCTTGCGGAAGATGTTCGTGAAGCCGCGCTTCGGGAGCCGGCGGTGGAGCGGGTTCTGCCCGCCCTCGTGCCCGCGGAGGTGAGAGTAGCCGCTGCGGGAATTCTGCCCCTTGTGACCCTTGCCCGACGTCTTGCCGAGGCCCGAGCCGGGACCGCGGCCGACGCGCTTCTTCGTTTGGGTCGCACCCTTGCGCGGCCCGAGGTTGTGGAGTCCGTGCGCCATTGCGTTACCTCGCCGCGCCATCCTCGACGACTTCGACGAGGTGGCGGACTTTGTGGACCTGGCCCCGGATCGCCGGGGTGTCGAGGCGGACGACTTCCTGCCGGATGCGGCGGAGGCCGAGCCCGAAGAGGGTCTGCTTCTGATCGACGGGCGCGCAGATGCCCGACTTGGTCTGGCGGATCCGGATCTGCTTCAACGGCGCCGCCTTCTTCTTCTCGCTCATCCGATCTTCTCCGTGGCATCGACGTCGACCGGCGGCGCGGCCGAGGTGGCGGAAGGTACGGGAGGTGGCGGGGGCACGGCCGTCGCGGGCTCGGCGGCCTTGCCGTCGGCAGCTCCGTTGCCCAGTCCGCGCGCCCTCGCGATCGTCGACTCGAGCTGCAGGTGCAGCAGGGCGTCGAACGTGGCCTTGACGACGTTGTGGGGGTTCGTGGTTCCGAGCGACTTCGTGAGGATGTTCTGGACACCCGCCGACTCGAGCACCGCGCGGACGGCACCGCCCGCGATGACGCCCGTGCCTTCGGAGGCCGGCTTGAGCATGACCCGGCCCGCGCCGTAGTGGCCGACGATGGGGTGCGGAATCGTCTTCCCCTTCAGCGGGACGCTGATCATCTTCTTCTTCGCCATCTCGATACCCTTCTTGATGGCCATCGGGACTTCTTTCGCCTTGCCCGCGCCATAGCCGACGCGCCCGTGGCCGTCGCCCACGACGACGAGGGCCGAGAACGAGAAGTTCTTGCCGCCCTTGACGACCTTCGTCACGCGGTTGATGTGCACGACGTGATCGATGAGGTCGGCTCCCGCCCGTCCCTCACCGAGGGCGCCGGCGGGGCGCTGGGGCGGGCCGCCGGGACCGCCGGAGCGGCCGCCGGGACGGTTCGGGCGCGGAGGACGATTGGTCGGCGCGTTGCTGCTCAAAACTTCAACCCCTTCTCGCGAGCGGCTTCCGCGAGCGCTTTCACGTTTCCGTGGTAGAGATGGCCGCCGCGGTCGAACACGACCGCCTGGATGCCCTTCGCCTGAGCGCGCTCGGCAATGAGCGCCCCGACCTTCACCGCGGCCGTCTTGTTGGCCGCGCTCTTCGCTTTGCCGCGAACGCCTTCCTCACGCGACGTCGCGTGCGCGAGCGTCGTGCCGGCGGCGTCGTCGATGACCTGAACGGAGATCCAGCGAAGGGTGCGGGAAACCGCGAGGCGCGGCCTCTCGGCCGTGCCCTTGACCTTCCGCCGGATGCGCGCGTGGATGCGCGTTTTCGCTTCGACCCGGGCCTGTGCCTTGTGCATGGTGCCTGCTTCCTTACCTTACTTGCCCGTGGCCTTGCCGGCCTTCTTCTTCAGGATCTCGCCGACGAATCGGAACCCCTTGAGCTTGTACGGGTCCGGCGGACGGATGCCGCGGATCTCGGTCGCCGTCTGGCCGACCCTCTGTTTGTCGACGCCCGTCACGATGACGTGCGTGATGTCCTTGGCCTTCGCGTCCGGCGCGACGTCGACCTTGATGCCTTCGGGCATCGGGAACGTCACCTGGTGCGAGAAGCCGACGCTGAACACGACGTTCTTCCCCTTCACCTCGGCCTTGAAGCCGATCCCGACGAGGTCGATCTCCCGCTTGAAGCCGTCCGTCACGCCGAGAACGGCGTTCTGGAGCAGCGCGCGGTTGAGGCCGTGGAGCGCCTTGTCCTTCTTCTCCTCGCCGCCGCGCACGACGTTCAGGACGCCGTCCTTCTTTTCGATGGAGATGCCCGCGAGGATGGGCGTCGTGACGGAGCCCTTCGGGCCCTTCACGGTGACGCTCTCACCCGCGACCTGGACGTCCACTCCCTTGGGAATGGTGATGGGTTTCTTACCGACTCGCGACATGATCGTTCCTCACCACACCGTGCAGACGACTTCGCCGCCGACGCCGCGCTTTTTCGCGTCGTTGCCGGAGAGAAGGCCCTGCGAGGTCGAAACGATGGCGACTCCGAGGCCGCCGAGGACCTCCGGAAGCTCGTCCTTGCCCGCGTAGAGGCGCCGGCCAGGCTTGCTCGACCGCGTGAGCCCGTGGATGACCGGGTTCCCCGCATCGTCGTACTTCAGATACAGACGCAGCAGGCTTCCGCCCCGGTCGTCCATGACCTTGAAGTTCTTGATGTAGCCCTCATCCTTGAGGATCCGGGCCAGCTCGACCTTGAAGCGCGACGACGGGACGTCGGCCTTCTCGTGCCGGGCGGACAAGGCGTTCCTCAGGCGTGCGAGGAGATCGGAGACGGGATCGCTGATGTTCATCGTCCCCTCCTCACCACGACGCCTTCGTCACTCCGGGCACGTAGCCCGCGAGCGCGAGGCTCCGGAAGCAGATCCGGCACAGGCCGAACTTGCGGAGGAACGCCCGCGGACGTCCGCAGCGCATGCAGCGGTTTCGCTTGCGGATCGCGTATTTGAGTTTCGAATTCGCTTTGATGATCGCGGCGCGACGAGCCATGCCAGCGCTCCTTGACTTGCTATCGGCCGAACGGCATTCCGAGTTCCTTCAGAAGAACCCGGGCCCGGTCATCCGAGCCTGCCGTCGTGACGATGGTGACGTTGAGACCTTTGGACTTGTCGATTTTCGTGGCGTCGATTTCGGGAAAGATGAGGTGGTCCTTCACGCCGAGCGTGTAGTTGCCCCGGCCGTCGAAGGCGCGCGTCGGCACGCCGCGAAAGTCGCGGACGCGCGGCAGCGCGACGTTCATGAGACGGTCGAGGAACTCGTACATCCGCTCGCCCCGCAGCGTGACGCGGCAGCCGATCGGCATTCCTTCGCGAAGCTTGAACGTCGCGATGGACTTCTTCGCGCGCGTCACGACCGCCCTTTGGCCCGCGATCTTCGTGAGCTCTTCGGCGGCCGTGTCGACGAGCTTCGCGTTCGTGATGGCCTCGCCGATCCCCATGTTGAGGACGACCTTTTCCACCCGGGGGACGGCCATGATGTTCACGATCCCGAATTCCTTCTTGAGGACCGGGATGACTTCCTTCTGGTACTTTTCGGCGAGACGTGGCGTGCTCATTCTGTCCTCACTCGCTCGCCGGCCGGAGCGTGTCGATGGTCGTCCCGCTCTTCTTGGCGTAGCGCACCCACTCGCCGCCCTCGGCACGGATTCCAACGCGCGTCGGCTTGCCGCCGTCGGGATCGACGAGCATGAGATTAGAGAGGGCGATCGGCGCCTCGCGCTCAAGGATGCCGCCCTTGATGTTCTTCTGCGGATTCGCGCGCGTGGCCCTCTTGATCTTGTTCACGCCCTCGACGACGGCACGCCCCTTGTCGGGCAGCACCTTGAGGACCTTCCCCTGGGCTCCGCGGTCCTTGCCCGTCAGGACGATGACGACGTCGTCCTTGCGGATCCGTCGCTTTCCGGTGTAGGTCGGCTGCTTCTTCTTCATGGTCAGATGACTTCCGGAGCCAGCGAGATGATCTTCATGAACTTCTTCTCGCGGAGCTCACGCGCGACCGGCCCGAAGACGCGGGTTCCGATCGGCTCCTTTTCGGCGTTGACGAGGACGGCGGCATTCGTGTCGAACTTGATGTAGCTGCCGTCGCGACGCCGCTGCTCACGCACCGTGCGCACGATGACAGCCTTGACGACCTTGCCCTTCTTGACCGTGTCCGGCGCGTCGGGATTCGACTCCTTCACCGAACAGGTGATGACGTCGCCGATCCGGCCATAGTCGCCGGTGGACCCGCCCTGCACCTTGATGCAGAAGAGCCGCCGTGCGCCCGAGTTGTCCGCGACCTCGAGGATCGTCCCCATCTGGATCATTTCGCCCTCTTCGCCGGCTTGCCCGCCAGCTTCTTGTCGGGAACAACCTTCGTCGACGCCTTCTTCGCACTGCCGGGAACGTCGGCCGTGTCGGAAACCGCCTGGCGGCCCCTCGTCACGATCGTGATCACCCGCCAGCGCTTGCGAGCCGACAGCGGACGCGTCTCCTCGATCTCGACCGTGTCGCCGGGCAGCGCCTTGAGAACGCGGTCGTCCGCGAGGAAGCGCGCGGACTTCTTCTGGTAGCGGCCGTACCGCTCGTGCTTGACGGTGCGCGAAACCTCGACGACGACCGTCTTCTCCATTTTGTTCGAGACGACGATCCCGGTCTTGCGCGTGCGCCGCGGCTGATCGGCTGTGGCCGCGCCGGCCGCCGGCTGGGGGTTCGGGGTGCTGCTCATGATCGTGCTCACTGTTTCCTGTTACGAACTACTTCTTCTTGCTTTTCGGAGCGCGCGCGGATTTAGCCTTCGCGGCCGCCGCTTTCTTGCCGGGCGCGGCGGAAGATTTCTTAGAAGGTGTGTGCGCGGACTTGCCCGGGGCCGCGGCCGTCTTCTTCTGCTTGGCCTTGTGCGCAGCCGCGCGCTTCTTCGCGCCCTTGCCCGACGCGGCGGCGTGCGCCTTGTGCTTCGCCACGCCCCCGGCACTCTTCACATTCGCAGAGCTCTTCTCTTCTTTCCCCTCGTGGCCCTCGGCATGCGCGACTTCATGCGCCGCTGCCGCCGTTATCTCGGCGGCGCCCATGTGCTGCGCCGTCTTGAGGCGGGCGATGTCCTTCCGGAGCTCCTTGATCTTCATCGGGTTCTCGAGCTGTCCCGTCGCCTTCTGGAGGCGCAGCGTGAAGAGGGACTGCGCCCACTCTTTCGCCTTCGCGGCCTTCTCCTCGGGGGACCAGTCGAGCATGGCCTGGATCTTCATCGTCATGTCCTTACCTCACCACCGCGAGGAACGTGCGCGAGACAAACCGG
The DNA here is from genome assembly GCA_038214715.1 of Thermoanaerobaculia bacterium. Taxonomy (GTDB): domain Bacteria; phylum Acidobacteriota; class Thermoanaerobaculia; order UBA5066; family UBA5066; genus Fen-183. The sequence goes on from JBBQRP010000002.1 coordinate 144,559, forward strand.
GTCTTGATCCCGATCTTGTCCGCCGCGAGGCCGAAGGCCTCGCGCGCCGTCTTTTCGTCCACGCCTTCCATCTCGAACATGATCCGGGCCGGCTTGATGACGCAGACCCAGCCCTCGGGCGCGCCCTTACCCTTGCCCATGCGTGTTTCCGCGGGCTTCTTCGTGATCGGCTTGTCGGGGAACACGCGAATCCACAGCTTCCCGCCGCGCTTCACGTGGCGCTGGACCGCGACACGGCCCGCCTCGATCTGGCGCGCCGTGAGCCAGCCCGGCTCGAGGGCCTGCAGGCCGTACTCCCCGAAGGAGAGCTCGGAGCCCTTGTACGCGGTTCCGCGCATGCGGCCACGCTGCTGCTTTCTGTACTTGACCTTCGACGGCATCAACATGTTTCGAGTTCCTTAGAGACTGGCGTGGAGGGGGTCCGGGGGAACCCGGCCTCCGGGTTCGACCGGCTCATCAAGCCACCTTCCGCCGCGACTTCGCGCGGTGGAGGTCGCCCTTGTAGATCCAGCACTTGACGCCGATCTTTCCGTAAGTCGTGCGGGCTTCCGCGAAGCCGTAATCGATGTCGGCCTTGAGCGTGTGGAGCGGGAGGCGGCCTTCCTGGTACCACTCGGACCGCGCGATCTCGGCGCCGTTCAGACGGCCGCCGCAGCGGATCTTGATCCCCTGCGCGCCGAAGCGGAACGCGGACTCCATGCCCTTCTTCATCGCGCGGCGGAACGCGACGCGGCGTTCGAGCTGCATCGCGATCGACTCGGCGACGAGCTGGGCGTCGGTCTCGGGGCGCTGAATCTCGACGATGTTGACGTGGATGTCCTTGCCGAGCCTCTGCTGGAGCCGGTCGCGCAGCTGGTCGACGGAGGCGCCCTTCTTCCCGATGATGACGCCCGGGCGGGCCGTCATGATGTTGATCTTCAGCTTGTTCCCGCGCTCGATCTCCACCTCGGAGACCGCCGCGTTCACGAGATCGCGCTTGAGCTCGTCACGGAGCTTCAGGTCGTCGTGCAGGAACTTGAGGTAATCCTTCTCGGCGTACCAGCGCGAATGCCAGGTCCGGTTGTAGCCGATGCGAAACCCGTAGGGGTGGACTTTCTGACCCATCGTGTACTCCCGTTACCCGGCCGATTCCGGCTTCGAAGGCTTCTTCGTCTTCTTCTCGTTTCGCTCGTTCGTGTCCCCGGCGTGGCTCGCTTCGGCGGCTTCGACGCGCTCGGCGCGCTTCTCGTCGGAGGCCACTTTCTTGTGCGCCCGCTCGACGGCGCGGTTCTCCTTGCCGGGGCGGTGCGCGGCGGCGGAGACCGCGGCCGCGACGCGGCCCTGGCGCTTCTTGACGAGCGGCTTCGGCGGCTCGGCCTTGAGTCCGGCTTCCTTCCGCGCCGCGGCGGCGTCGGAGAGGATGACCGTAACGTGGCAGAAGGGGCGCGGGACGAGCCACATGCGGCCCTGGGGACCGCTCATGAACCGGGGGCGCGCGAAGCGCTTCTTGTAGTTCGAGATCGCGCGGATCATCGAGTTGCGCTGGAGCGGCTTGCGTCCGGCCTCGTCGACGTGGATCTTCGCGACGACGAGCGCGTCCGCGTCGACGCCGGACTCGTTCTGTTGCGCGTTCGCGAGCGCGGACTCGACGAGCTTCAGGAGGTCGGGCGAGCAGCTCTTGCGGGTCGTGCGCAGCGTGGCGAGCGCCTTCCCGACCGGCTTCATCCTGATCAGGTCGGCGACGAGGCGCACCTTCTGGGCCGAGCCCCGGTAGTGACGGAGACGAGCGACGGCTTCCATCTCTTCCCCTTAGCCCTTCCCCGCGGGTGCGGCGGCCGGCGCGCCAGGCGCTCCCGGTGCTCCCGGCGTCGCGCCCTTCTCGACCTTCTTGCCCGAGTGGCCCTTGAAGGTGCGCGTGGGCGAGAACTCGCCGAGCTTGTGCCCGACCATGTTCTCGGAGATGTAGACGGGAATGAATTTCTTCCCGTTGTGGACGGCGAGGGTGTGCCCGACCATGTCGGGCAGGATCGTCGAGCGGCGCGACCAGGTCTTCAGGACGCGCTTCTCCCCCGCCGCATTCATCGCGGTGATCTTTTCGAGGAGCGGCGTGTCGACGAACGGCCCCTTTTTCGTGGAACGAGACATTGTGTTTCCTCGAATCCCTACTTGCGGCGCTTGACGATCAAGCTGTCGGTCCGCTTGTTGTTGCGCGTCTTCTTGCCCTTCGTCTTCCAGCCCCACGGTGAGGTCGGATGGCGTCCGCCCGACGTCTTACCCTCGCCACCGCCCATCGGGTGGTCGACGGGGTTCATCGCGACGCCGCGGTTGTGCGGTTTCCAGCCGAGCCAGCGGTTGCGTCCGGCCTTGCCGATGGAGATGTTCTCGTGCTCGAGGTTGCCGACCTGCCCGATCGTCGCGTAGCAGTCGACGCGCACGCGGCGGAGCTCGCCCGAGGGGACGCGGAGCAGGGCGAACGCGCCCTCCTTCGCCATGAGCTGCGCGGCGGCACCGGCCGATCGCGCCATCTGCGCGCCGCGGCCCGGTTTGAACTCGATGTTGTGCACGACGGTGCCGAGCGGGATCGCCTTGAGCGGCAGCGCGTTGCCCACCACGATGTCGACAGCCGTGCCGGAGACGATCGTCTGGCCGACCGTGAGGCCGGACGGCGCGACGATGTAGCGCTTCTCGCCGTCGGCGTAGTTGAGCAGCGCGATGTGCGCGGACCGGTTCGGGTCGTACTCGATCGAGGCGACCTTGGCCGGGATGTCGTGCTTGTCGCGCTTGAAGTCGATGGTCCGGTAGAGCTTCTTGTGTCCGCCGCCGCGCCACCAGGACGTGAGGTGGCCCCGGCTGTCGCGGCCGCCAGTCTTCAGCTTGCCCTTCGTAAGCGACTTCTCGGGGCCCCTCTTCGTGATCTCCGAGAAATCGGACGTGGTCCGCTGCCGGAGGCCGGGAGACGTGGGTTTGTATGACTTGACGGGCATGGCGCGTTACACCCCTTCGAAGAGGGCCGGAAGCTTCTGGCCCTTTGCCAGCTTCACGTAGGCCTTCTTGCGATCCTGGGCCCGGCCGATGGACTTTCCGACCTTCTTGATCTTCCCGGACACGGCGACGACGCGGACGGCGTCGACCTTGACCTGGAAGAGGGCCTCGACGGCTTTGCGGATCTGAATCTTGTTCGCATCGCGGGCGACGTCGAACGTGAGGACGTTCTGGGTCTGGCTCATCGCGGTAGACCGCTCCGTGAGCACGGGGCGGACGATCACGGACTGCAGCGTTCTCTCGCTCATGCGAGCACCTCGATGGCGGTCCGAAGCGCGTGCTCGGTGAAGACGAGCGTTCCGGCGTTCAGGGCGTCGTACACGTTGATCCCGAGGACGTCCATGGACTCGACCTTCGGGTTGTTCGCCGTGGCGCGGAAGAGGTTCACGTTCCCCTTGCGGTCGAGGATGAGGGTCTTCCCTTCGACTCCGAGCTTCGCGAGCATCGTATTGAAGTCCTTCGTCTTGTGGCTCTTCAGCTCGAGCGTGTCGAGGAGGACCACCTGGTTGCCGCGCGCCTTCTCGGAGAGGACGCAGCACAGAGCGGCCTTCTTTGCCTTCGCGTTGACCTTGAGGTCGTACGAATGGGGCCTCGGGCCGAAGACGGTGCCGCCGTGACGGTGGATCGGCGGACGTCCGCCGCCCTGCCGCGCACGCCCGGTGCCCTTCTGCTTGAACGGCTTCTTGCCGGATCCGGAAACCTCGGCGCGGGTCTTCGTCTTGTGCGTGCCCCGGTGCTCGCGCGCCCGGATCTGCTTGACGACCTCCCACACGAGGTGCCGGCGGAACGGGACCCCGAAGATTTCCTCTGGAAGCGTGACCTCGCCTACCTTCTCGGCCTTGATGTTTCGGAGCGGGAGGGTCAGGGACGCCCCTTTTTCACGGCTCGCGTCCGCTTTCGCGGACGCAGCAGCTTTCGCGGCGCGGGGCGCCTTGACGGTCGTGGGGGTCTTGCGGGTGGTCGCCATCATCGTCCCCTTACGCCGCCGGCTTCCGGGAGAGCTTCTTCACGATCTTGACGACCGTGTTCCGCGCTCCCGGGACCGCTCCCCGGAGATAGATCAAGTGGTTCTCGGCGTCCACGCGAACGACCACGAGGTTCTTCATCGTCGTCTGCTTGCCGCCCATGCGGCCCGACATGCGCGTGCCGGGATAGACACGGGACGGAAACGCCGACGGTCCGATCGAGCCTGGTGCCCTGTGGAACATCGAGCCGTGAGTCGCTCCGCCGCCCGCGAAGCCGTGACGCTTCATGACTCCCTGGAACCCCTTGCCCTTGGAGACGCCGACGACATCGACGTGCTCCTTCTCGGCGAAGATGTCGCAGAGCACCTTGTCGCCCGGCGCCGCCTTCTCGTCCGCGTCGCACCGCACCTCGCCCAGGGTCTTCGTCGGCGGCACGCCCGCCTTCTCGAAGTGACCCTTCGCGGGAGCCGTAAGGCGCCGCGGCGAGACGCGGCCGACCAGCCCGAGCTGGAGGGCGTCGTATCCGTCGTTGTCCTTCGTCTTGCGCTGGACGACGAGGCACGGCCCGGCTTCGACGACCGTGACGGGCACGACCGTGCCGTCCGCCTCGAAGACCTGGGTCATCCCGATCTTGCGTCCCAGAATTCCGTTGATCATGTTTCTTTCCTCGCTTCGTCTCTGGAAGACACGAAGCGGCTTCTTTTTCGTCTTCCTACTTGCCCATCGTCCGGATTTCGACTTCGACGCCAGCCGGAAGCTCCAGCTTCGTGAGCGCGTCGACCGTCTGCGGGGTCCATTCGAAAATGTCGAGAAGGCGCTTGTGGGTCCGCATCTCGAACTGCTCGCGCGACTTCTTGTCGACGTGCGGCGAGCGGTTCACCGTCCAGCGCGCGATCGTCGTCGGAAGCGGAATCGGTCCCGCCACCTTCGCGCCGGAACGCCGCGCCGTGTCGACGATCTCGGTCGTCGACTGGTCGAGGATCCTGTAGTCGTAACCCTTGAGGCGGATTCTGATGCGGTCGTTGGCCATTGGTATCAGCTTTCCTTAGAGCGAGATCAGGCTTCCGGTGAAGACCGGAGGATTTCTTCGAAACTGAAGATCCCCCGGCCCTCTCCGAAAACAATCTCTCTATCTCTTAAGCAAGAATCTCCGTGACGGTTCCGGCGCCGACCGTGCGGCCGCCTTCGCGGATGGCGAACTTGAGGCCCTTCTCCATCGCGATCGGCGAGATGAGCGTGATGTCGAGCTCGACGTCGTCGCCGGGCATGACCATCTCGACGCCGGCCGGCAGCGCGGCCGAGCCCGTGACGTCGGTCGTGCGGATGAAGAACTGCGGGCGGTAGTTGTTGAAGAACGGCGTGTGGCGCCCGCCCTCGTCCTTGGACAGGATGTAGACCTTGCCCTTGAACTTCGTGTGGGGCTTGATCGAGCCCGGCTTACAGAGGACCTGCCCGCGCTCGACGTCCGTACGCTCGACGCCGCGGAGGAGGACACCGACGTTGTCGCCCGCCTGGCCCTGGTCGAGGAGCTTCTTGAACATCTCGACACCGGTGACGGTCTTTTTCTGCGTGTCGCGGAGGCCGACGATCTCGATTTCGTCGCCCACCTTCACGATGCCGCGCTCGACTCGGCCCGTGACGACCGTGCCGCGGCCGGAGATCGAGAACACGTCCTCGATCGGGAGGAGGAAGTCCTTGTCGGTCGCGCGCATGGGCTCGGGGATGCTCGCGTCGAGGGCGGCCGCGAGGTCCCAGATCGCCTTGGCGTCGGGGCCGTTCGGGTCGTTGAGGGCCTTGATGGCCGACCCGCGAATGACCGGAATCTTGTCACCGGGGAAGCCGTACTTGCTGAGCAGCTCGCGCACCTCGAGCTCGACGAGGTCGAGGAGCTCGGGGTCTTCCATCATGTCGCACTTGTTGAGGAAGACGACCATCGCGGGCACGTTGACCTGGCGGGCGAGGAGCACGTGCTCCTTCGTCTGCGGCATTGGGCCGACGGGGGCCGACACGACGAGGATCGCGCCGTCCATCTGCGCGGCGCCCGTGATCATGTTCTTGATGTAGTCGGCGTGGCCCGGGCAGTCGATGTGGGCGTAGTGCCGCTTCTCGGTCTCGTATTCGACGTGGGCGAGGGCGACTGTGAGGATCTTCGTCGCGTCGCGGCGGAACGTCTTCGCGTCCGCTTTCGCGACATCGTCATAGGACTTGGAGACGGCGAAGCCCTTGGTCGAGAGGACCTTCGTCAGGGCGGCGGTCAGCGTCGTCTTGCCGTGGTCGACGTGTCCGATCGTGCCGACGTTGACGTGGGGCTTCTTGCGCTCGAACTTTTCCTTGGCCATCGCGATATCTCCTTCTGCGCTTCCTTAGCCGAGAGTCTTAAACAGAGACCTTGGCGATAATTCCCTCGGCGATCGCCTTGGGAACCTCGTCGTATCTTTCGAACTGCATCGAGTAGTTGGCCCGGCCCTGCGTGAGGGACCGGAGGGTGGTGGCGTAACCGAACATTTCCGAGAGCGGGACGCTCGCCGTGATGACCTGGAAATTCACGCGCGGCTCCATGTGGTTGATGCGGCCGCGGCGCGAGCTGAGGTCGCCGTTCACGGGGCCGAGGAACTCGTCCGGGGTGACGACCTCGACGGCCATCATCGGCTCGAGGATGACCGGATTCGCCTTCTTGGCGGCGTCCTGGAAAGCCATCGAGCCGGCGATCTTGAAGGCCATTTCCGACGAGTCGACGTCGTGGTACGAGCCGTCGTACAGCTCGATCTGGATGTTGACCGTCGGATAGCCGGCGAGGACTCCCGTGAGGACTGCCTCCCGGATGCCCTGGTCGATAGGCTTGATGAACTCCTTCGGGATCGAGCCGCCGGACGTCGCGTTGACGAACTCGTAATCCTTGCCTTCGGGATGCGGGCGAAGACGGATCTTCGCATGGCCGTACTGGCCCTTGCCGCCCGACTGCCGGATGAACTTTCCCTCGCCGTTGACTTCCTTCCGAATGGTCTCGCGGTAGGCGACCTGAGGCTTGCCGACGTTCGCGCCGACGTTGAATTCGCGCACCATGCGGTCGACGATGATCTCGAGGTGGAGCTCGCCCATGCCGGCGATGATCGTCTGGTTCGTCTCCTTGTCGGTGTGGACCCGGAACGTGGGGTCCTCCTGCATGAGCTTGGCGAGCGCCATGCCCATCTTCTCCTGGTCGGCCTTCGTCTTCGGCTCGATCGAGAGCGTGATGACGGGCTCGGGAAACTTCATCGACTCGAGGACGACGATGTGGTCCCGGTCGCAGATCGTGTCCCCGGTCGTCACGTTCTTGAGGCCCACGGCCGCGCCGATGTCGCCCGCCCAGATTTCCTTGATCTCCTCGCGCTTGTTCGCGTGCATCTTGAGGAGCCGGCCGATACGCTCGTTCGTCTGCTTCGTGGAGTTGTAGACGCCCGAGCCGGCGTCGAGGTGGCCCGCGTAGAGGCGGAAAAACGCGAGCTGCCCCACGAACGGATCGGTCATGATCTTGAACACGAGGCCGGCGAACGGCGCGTCGTCGCGCGTGTCCAGAGCCACTTCCTTGCCGTCCTCGTCGATGCCGCGGATCGCGGGGATGTCGAGGGGCGACGGAAGGTATTCGACGACCGCGTCCAGGAGCTGCTGAACGCCCTTGTTCTTGAAGGCCGAACCGCACACGACGGGGTGGAGCTGGCCGGCGCACGTGGCCTTCCGGAGCGCGGCGCGCATCTCGCCGGCGGTCGGAATGTGCCCGTCCATGAACTTCTGCATGAGCGCGTCGTCGGTTTCGGCCAGGAGCTCGATGAGGCGCTCGCGGTACTTGTCGTACATGGCCTTGTGGTCGGCCGGGACGTCCACGGTCTGGAACTCGGCGCCGAGAGAGTCGTCCGTGAAGTCGTATGCCTTGCCCTCGATGAGGTCGATGACGCCCCGCAGGGTCTCGGCCGAGCCCCACGGGATCTGCACCGCCGCCGGCTTGGCGCCGAGCTTCGTGATCATCATCTCGACGCAGCGGTCGAAGTCGGCGCCCACGCGGTCCATCTTGTTGATGAACGCGATGCGCGGGACCCCATACCGGTCTGCCTGGCGCCAGACGGTCTCGGACTGCGGCTCGACGCCGGAAACGGCGGCGAACACCGCTACGGCGCCGTCGAGGACGCGGAGCGAACGCTCCACCTCGGCCGTGAAGTCCACGTGGCCGGGGGTGTCGATGATGTTGACGCGGATATCCTTCCAGAAACACGTCGTCGCGGCCGACGTGATCGTGATGCCGCGCTCCTGCTCCTGGACCATCCAGTCCATCGTCGCGGTCCCTTCGTGGACCTCGCCGATCTTGTAGTTGACGCCCGTGTAATAGAGAACACGCTCCGTCGTCGTGGTCTTACCCGCGTCGATGTGAGCCATGATGCCGATGTTTCGGCACTTATCGAGAGGATGATTTCTCGGCATAACGAGTTTTTCCCGTCCCGGGGTATCTGCGCCGTCGAATTTCCGTGGCCTGCGGGCAAGGCCCGCGACCTGGGAAATTCCGCACGCTTTTAGGCGTGGTCCGGGTTTCCCCGAAGGACCTGTCCGGCCTCAGCGGCCGACCGGTTTCCCTCTACCCGGAGGAGTTTCGTGCAGTCCTACCAGCGGTAATGGGCGAAGGCCTTGTTGGCCTCGGCCATCTTGTGGGTATCCTCCTTCTTCTTGACCGCGTTTCCACGGTTGTTCGCTGCGTCCATGAGCTCTCCGGCGAGCTTGTCGCGCATGGTCTTCTCGCCACGCGCCTGCGCGTACGAGATGACCCAGCGAATCGCGAGCGAGGCGCGGCGGTTCGGTTTGACCTCGACGGGAACCTGGTACGTCGAGCCGCCCACGCGGCGCGACTTGACCTCGAGGACCGGCTTGACGTTCTCGAGAGCCTTCTTGAAGGTCTTGAGCGGGTCATCGGACGTCTTCTGTTCGATGTGCTTCATGGCCCCGTAGAAGATCGACTCGGCCGTCGACTTCTTCCCGCGCTCCATCACGCAGTTGATGAACTTGGTCACGAGCTGGGACTGGTAGAGCGGGTCCGGGAGGACCTCGCGCTTGGGGACTTCACGGCGACGCGGCATTCTCTTTCCTTAAGCCTTGGGGCGTTTCGCGCCGTATTTGCTGCGCGACTGCTTGCGGTTCGCGACGCCGACGGCGTCGAGCGTTCCGCGAATGATGTGGTAACGCACGCCGGGGAGGTCCTTCACGCGGCCTCCGCGGATCATGACGATGGAGTGCTCCTGCAGGTTGTGGCCAATGCCGGGGATGTAAGTCGTGACCTCGATCCCGTTCGTGAGCCTGACGCGGGCGATCTTGCGGAGCGCCGAGTTCGGCTTCTTCGGGGTCGTCGTCTTCACCTGGGTGCACACGCCCCGGCGCTGCGGGCAGGACTGGAGAGCGGGCGACTTCGTCTTGTAACGGACGGCTTCCCGACCCTTCCTCACGAGCTGGCTGATCGTCGGCATGAGACTTTCGAGACTCCTTCGGACGGTAAGAGAAATGAGAGAACCGGACGCGAACGCCTTCTCCAGGCGCGACACGACTTGGAAGCCGAGCCGGTCCCCGGGGAAACCGGTGAAGAATATAGACCCCGCCGGGGACTGTCAAGCGATAAGCCTGTCGTCAGGGGCGGAGAGAACCCAGGGAGGCACCGGAATCGAGCACTTGACGGACCCTTCGTACCAGAAGGTAGACGTCCGGCCGGCTCAGTTTCGCGCCGGGACCCTTAGCCTGAATCCGTTCGAGCGTCGCCCACGCGAGCTGAACCGGTACGGCCGCGAATTCGAGGATTCCCCTCGGCGTCGGGACTCGCTCGAGAGCCTGAATGTACTCCCCCGCGATTTCGAGGTCCCGACGGGCGAGCGCGAAGACCTCCGCGACGGGTACGTTTCCGGGAAGATAGGATCGCCCTTCGGCGGCGTCTCCGGCCGCATCCTTAAGTATATTCACGAGTTGCAGCGCCTCGCCGAAGCTTGCCGCCCGCTTCTTGAGGTCGTGAGCCGCACTTTCTAGGGCCGGGCGGCCGAGGAGGAAGAGGTCTGTCAGCATCTCCCCGACGAGGCCCGCCACGACGTAGCAGTAGCTCTTCAGATCGTCCAGGGACGCGAGCGCGAGACACCCCTCCCGCGTCCGGGCCACGAATTGAGCCATCCCGCAGGCCGACCGGACGACAGGGCCGCGGATCGCGTCCACGGCACCCGGGGAGAGACCGCGGAGCGCATCGAGAACGTCTGGAATCTCGCCGAGGAGCTTCCGGTAGCCGGCATGCTCGGCCCAGCCGCCAGAGGACCATTTCGACGAGAGCTCAAGGGCCCTGGAGGGAGAGGGAGCGGCGTCCCCGAGCAGCTCGCAGAACTCCTCGAGCGCGCGGATCCTGTCCTCCGGCGGCCGGTGTGCCGCGTCTTCGAACGTGTCGGCGATCCGGAACAGCAGGTACGCCACCGTGACTTCCTGCCGCGTCGGTTCCGGCAGAGGCGGAATGGACAGGGCGAACGTCCGGCTCGTCTTCTCGAGCAGGGCGAGGAGCCCGGCCTCGCTCAGGACCGGCTCGAATGCCGGGTGATCCATCCCACCCGGCACGATCGGACCGAAGGGCGTCGAAGTCCGTGCACCTTCATATGTTACGAGATCGCACGGCGATTGCCGCGGTGCGAAGCGTTTCCGGCACGAATCGCGTTCCGGCTGAGAACTTCGCATTCGACTCGCCGCGGATTCCCTCAAGTCTGCGAAGGACCCGGCCTACGGCGGCGAGGTGGACTACGAGCCGCGCGCCGAGCACTGCTGGAACGGCGACCACACTCACTCCGCTTGCTTTCTCTGTGCAAACATTATGCTTGCACTTCGGGGCCAGTCCGCGCTAGCGTTTTCTTCATGGCGACTCTGCACGTTCGAAACGTTCCCGATACGGTCTATTCGAAGATCCAGTCCCTGGCGAGAGCCGAAGGGCGCTCCATGAATGCGCAGGTCGTCCGGCTCCTCACGACGGTTGCCCGTGAAAGCGGGACCAATCTGTCGGTGCAACAGGCCCTCGATGAGGCCCGCACCATTCGCCTTTCTCGAAAGGGCACCCGTCGGGCCCCTTCCAGTCTCGCGCTCCTTCATGAAGGGCGGCGCTCGCGCGTACGTTGATGAAGCTCCCCGGTACCTTCGTCGTCGACGCGAGCGTCGGTGTGAAACTCTTTCTCGAGGAAAGCGGGTCGGAAGAAGCCGAGAGCGTCTTTGCGCTCCTCGGGCATGAACCCCCGCACGTCATCGTCGTTCCCGACCTCTTCTTCATCGAGTGCGCCAACGTCTTTCGCAGCAGGGTTCACAGACGCCTGATGGATGCGGATAAGGCGCGAAAATCGTTCGTGATTCTCATGAGACTCCCACTGCAATCCATCTCATCGTCCGAGCTGGCTCCGCTCGCGCTCGACCTTGCGTTGGCGCACGGACTCTCGGTCTATGACGCGACGTACGCGGCACTCGCCGTTAGGCTCGGCGCTCCCCTCGTCACGGCGGATGGAACACTGGCGAGAAAGCTCGAGGATGCGGGAACGAAGGCAATCCTCCTGAAGTAGAAGGTCAGTATTCCCCGTCCTCCTCCGGCCATCTTTTCGCCGGTTCGACGTTCTCGTGACCGTAGGGGCAGTGGCGGCAGCCCGACCCGCAGCAGATGCCGATGCGGAAAAGATACGCCGACGTGAAGACGTCGTAGCCCGTCTTCGGGTCGACGTACGTGTCGCGCCCTTCGGCAATCGCGCCCGCGTGCAAGACCTCGATCTCGTCCACGCGGGGATTGTCGCCCACGACCCTTACAAAGAAAGAAAGAGGGCCGCCTTTCGGCGACCCGGAAGAGATCAGTGATTGGCTCGGAGGGGGTTCGGGGGCACCGGCCATGGTGCCCCCGGGAAGAGGTCAGACTTCGTCGTCGAGGTCCGCCGCGATGACCGGCGTCTCGTCGTCGAAGTAGAGCTCCTCGGTCTCCTCGGGCGCAGGCGGGATTTCCTCGCGCTCGAGGACGACGTTGCGGTAGTAGTCCATGCCGGTGCCGGCGGGGATGAGCCGCCCGACGATGACGTTCTCCTTGAGCCCGCGCAGGAGGTCGACGCGGCCCGCGATGGACGCCTCCGTGAGAACGCGCGTCGTTTCCTGGAACGACGCTGCCGACACGAATGAATCCGTCGAGAGCGACGCCTTCGTGATTCCGAGGAGCAGCGGGCGCCCCTGCGCCGCCTTGCCGCCGGCCCTCAGGATGCGCTCGTTTTCCTCGTTGAACCGGAAGCGGTCGACCTGCTCGTCGACGAGGAACTCCGTGTCGCCGACTTCCTCGACCCGCACGCTGCGCATCATCTGGCGGACGATGACCTCGATGTGCTTGTCGTTGATGCCGACGCCCTGCGAACGGTAGACCTCCTGGATCTTGTCGGTCATGTACCGCTGGAGCTCTTTCTCGCCCTTGACGGCGAGAATGTCGTGCGGCGACGGATCGCCTTCCGTGAGCGGATCGCCCGCTTCCACGCGCTCCCCGTCCTGGACCATGACGTGCGAGCCGCGCGGCACGAGCATGTCGCGCTTCTGCCCGTCCTCGGACTCGACGGTGATCTTCTGCTGACCCTTGACCGTGCCGGCGTGATGGACGACGCCGGAGATCTCCGTGATGACAGCCGGCTCCTTCGGACGCCGGGCCTCGAAGAGCTCGACGACGCGCGGGAGGCCGCCGACGATGTCGCGCGTGCGCTTCTTCTCGACGGGCTTTTTCGCGAGGGCGTCACCGGGGTTGACGACGTCGCCCTCCCCCACCATGAGGTGGGACGGGATGGGAAGGTTGTACTTCTTCTCGATGCCGCCCTTGCCCGTGACGATGAGCGTCGGGGCGCGCTTCTCGGTCGTGCCGGTCGTCTCGACGACGATCTTCTGGTTGAGGCCGGTGACCTTGTCGGTCTCCTCACGCAGGTTCTCGCCTTCGAGGATGTCGCGATACGAGACCTTGCCAGCGATCTCCGACAGGATCGGCGACGCGAACGGGTCCCAGCTCACGAGGAGCTGGCCGGGCTTGACCTCTTCGTCCTGTGCGACCTTGAGGACCGAGCCGTACGCGAGCGAGTAGCGCTCCTTCTCGCGCCCCTTGGCGTCGAGGAGGACGAGCTTGGAGTTGCGGTTGACGACGACCATGGTGCCGTCCTTCTTCTGGACGGTCGTCGCGTTCAGAAGCTTCACGATGCCGGGATTCTTCGCGACGTGCTTGGCTGCCTCGGACACGCGAGCCGTACCGCCATAGTGGAACGTCCGCATGGTCAGCTGCGTGCCGGGCTCGCCGATGGATTGCGCGGCGATGACGCCCACCGCCTCGCCGATGTCGACGAGGTCGCCCGTCGCGAGGTTGCGCCCGTAGCACTTGCGGCAGACGCCTCGCCGCGTCTCGCACGTGAGGACCGAGCGGATCTTGACCTTCTCGATACCGGCTTCCTGGATCTTGCCGGCGAGCTCTTCGGTGATCGTGTCGTTCGCCGAGACGAGCGCCTCGTCGGACGCCGGGTCGAAGACGTCTTCCTGGACGATGCGGCCGACGATGCGGTCGCGGAGCGGCTCGAGGATCTCGCCGCCCTCGATGATGGCCGACACGACGATCCCGTCGACGGTCTCACAGTCTTCCTGCGTGATGATGACGTCCTGCGCCACGTCCACGAGACGGCGCGTGAGATAGCCGGAGTCGGCCGTCTTGAGCGCCGTGTCCGCGAGGCCCTTGCGGGCGCCGTGGGTCGAGATGAAGTACTCGAGGACCGTCAGACCTTCGCGGAAGTTCGAGATGATGGGCTGCTCCATGACCTCGCCCGAAGGCTTGGACATGGGGCCGCGCATGCCGGCGAGCTGGCGGACCTGCTCCTTCGAGCCTCGTGCGCCGGAGTCGGCCATCATGTAGATGGGGTTGAACTCCTTGCCCCCGACGCCGTCCGAGGCCTTCATCTCCTTGAACATGGCCTCCGCGACGGATTCCGTGATGCGGTGCCAGATGTCGATGATCTTGTTGTGGCGCTCGCCATCCGTGATCGCGCCCTGCTGGCGCTGGTTCTCGACTTCGAGCACTTCCTTGCGCGCCCGGTTCACGAGCTCGCCCTTCGTGTCGGGAATGTGCATGTCGTCGATGCCGATCGAGATGCCGGCCTTCGTGGCCACGGTGAAGCCGACGGCCTTGACGATGTCGAGGATCTCGACGGTGCGCTCGAGACCGTAGTGGACGAAGCAGTAGTTGACGAGGTCCTGCAGGCCTTTTTTCTTCAACGTGCCGTTCAGGAACGGCAGCTCGGACGGCAGGCTGGCCGAAAGGAGCACGCGGCCGACGGTGGTCTCGATGCGCGTGCGGTTGCAGGCGATCGGGTCGGTGTGGACGATGTCCTGGTCGTTGAGCACCTGGCTCTCGAGATCGATGAGGCTGCCCGTGAAGCGGACCGCGATGCCGGCGTGCGTGTCGACTTCGCCAGCCTCGTGCGCGAGCACGACTTCGTCGAAGCTCGAGAATACGCGGCCCTCACCCTTGCAGCCGTCCTTGCGCCGGGTCAGGTAATAGAGGCCGAGGACGAGATCCTGCGACGGAACCGTCAGCGGCTTGCCGTGCGCGGGCGACAGGATGTTGTGCGAGGACAGCATGAGAACCTGCGCCTCGACCTGCGCCTTCGGCGAGAGGGGAACGTGCACGGCCATCTGGTCGCCGTCGAAGTCGGCGTTGAACGCCGCGCACACGAGCGGGTGGATCTTGATCGCCTTGCCCTCGATGAGGACGGGCTCGAAAGCCTGGATGCCGAGTCGGTGGAGCGTGGGCGCGCGGTTCAGGAGGACCGGGTGCTCCTTGATGACCTCTTCGAGAGCGTCCCACACCTCGTTCGGTGCCTGCTCGACGAGCTCCTTGGAGGCCTTGATCGTGGACGTGATGCCCTTCTGCTCGAGACGGTTGTAGATGAAGGGCTTGAAGAGCTCGAGCGCCATCTTCTTCGGCAGGCCGCACTGGTGGAGCTTGAGCTCCGGGCCCACGACGATGACGGACCGGCCCGAGTAGTCGACCCGCTTTCCGAGGAGGTTCTGACGGAAGCGGCCGGACTTGCCCTTGAGCGTGTCGGACAGGGACTTCAGGGGGCGGTTGTTCGAGCCCTTCAGCACGCGGCCGCGGCGGCCGTTGTCGAAGAGGGCGTCGACGGCTTCCTGGAGCATCCGCTTCTCGTTCCGGACGATGACTTCCGGCGCGCGTAGCTCGAGGAGCTTCTTGAGGCGGTTGTTGCGGTTGATGACCCGGCGGTAGAGGTCGTTGAGGTCCGACGTCGCGAAGCGACCGCCGTCGAGGGGAACGAGAGGGCGAAGCTCCGGAGGAATGACCGGGATGACGTTCAGGATCATCCACTCCGGGCGGTGGCCCGAGCGGCGGAACGCGTCGACGACCTTGAGGCGCTTGGCGGCCTTCAGCCGCTTCAGTGCGGACGTCTCCGTCTTCATGACGAGGCGCAGCTCTTCCGCGAGGTCGTCGATGTTGACCCTCTGGAGCAGCTCCTGAATCGCCTCGGCGCCCATCTTCGCGACGAACGCATCGAGGCCGTACTTCGCCTTCAGTTCGCGGAACTTCTCCTCCGAGACGAGGCTCTTCTCGTCGAGCTTCTCTTCCTCGGCGAGCGGGCCCGGGTCGATGACGACGTACTGCTCGAAGTAGAGGATGCGCTCGAGGTCGCGCAGCGTCAGGTCGAGAAGATGCCCGATGCGGCTCGGCAGTCCCTTGAAGAACCACACGTGAGAGACGGGAGCCGCGAGCTCGATGTGGCCCATACGCTCGCGACGGACCTTGGACTTCGTGACTTCGACGCCGCACTTGTCGCACACGACACCGCGGTGCTTCATGCGCTTGTACTTGCCGCAGAGGCACTCCCAGTCCGTGATCGGGCCGAAGATCTTCGCGCAGAACAGGCCGTCACGCTCCGGCTTGAACGTGCGGTAGTTGATCGTCTCGGGCTTCGTGACCTCGCCGAACGACCACGAGCGGATCTTCTCGGGACTCGCGAGGGCGATCTTGATGGCGTTGAAATCGCGCGGGCCGGGGTTCTTGAACGGAGACACCGAGCCCGTACCGGGAAACGCGGAAGAGGTCGAGAACGCTTCCATTGATTCCTCTTCTCCTTAAACCTTCAGGAGCTCGACGTCGAGGCAGAGCGACTGCAGCTCGCGCACGAGGACGTTGAAGGACTCGGGGAGGCCGGGCTCGTCCGGTACCTCACCCTTGACGATGGCTTCGTACACCTTGGAGCGGCCCTCGACGTCGTCCGACTTGACGGTGAGAAGCTCCTGGAGCGTGTATGCGGCGCCGTAGGCTTCGAGCGCCCAGACTTCCATCTCGCCGAAACGCTGGCCGCCGAACTGGGCCTTGCCGCCGAGCGGCTGCTGCGTGATGAGCGAGTAGGGGCCGATCGAGCGCGCGTGGATCTTGTCGTCCACGAGGTGCGACAGCTTGAGCATGTAGATGTAGCCGACGGTGACTTCCTGTTCGAAGCGCTCGCCCGTCATGCCGTCGTAGAGCACGGTCTTGCCGCCCGTCGGGAGGTCGGCTTTACGAAGGAGAGTACGAATCTCTTCTTCCGAGGCCCCGTCGAAGACGGGCGTCGCGATGTTCATGCCGAGCACCTTCGCGGCCCACCCGAGGTGCGTCTCGAGGATCTGCCCGACGTTCATGCGCGAGGGGACGCCGAGCGGGTTCAGCACGATCTCGACCGGCGTCCCGTCCGGCAGGTACGGCATGTCCTCTTCGGGGAGGATCCGGCTGATGACGCCCTTGTTCCCGTGGCGGCCGGCCATCTTGTCGCCGACCTGGAGCTTCCTCTTCATGGCCACGAAGACTTTGACCGTCTTGTTGACGCCCGGCGCGAGCTCGTCGCCCTTGGCGAGGAGAGCCACGCGGTCGGCGCTGACCTTCTTGATGACGTCGATCTGAGAGTCCGTCCGCTGGAGGATGAGCCGCACCTGGTCGCGGATCTCTTCGTCCTTCAGCTTCAGCCCCTTGAGCATGCGGGGCGTCATCTGGCCGATCTTCTCGATGGAGAGCTTTCCGCCCTCCTTGACGAGTACGTTGCCCTGGGAGTCGGACACGTCCTCGAGAACCGTCCGCCCCGAGAGGAGCGATTCGATCTTCTCCTTAGCCTCGGTGCGGATGATGCGGATCTCGTCGTCGGCGTTCTTCGTGAGCCGGCCGACTTCCTCGTCGAGGATCTGCTTGGCCCTGACGTCCTTCTGCTTCTCTTCGTCCTTGCGGGTGAAGATCTTCACCTCGACGACGACGCCCTCGATGCCCGGGGGGCACTTGAGCGAGGCGTCGCGGACGTCGCCGGCCTTCTCGCCGAAGATCGCGCGCAGGAGCTTCTCTTCCGGCGTCAGCTGGGTCTCGCCCTTCGGCGTGACCTTGCCGACGAGGATGTCGCCGGGTTTGACGTTCGCACCGATGCGCACGATGCCGGACTCGTCGAGGTCGCGGAGCGCGTGCTCCGAGACGTTCGGGATGTCCTTCGTGATCTCCTCGGCGCCGAGCTTCGTCTCGCGGGCTTCGATCTCGAACTCCTCGATGTGAATGGAGGTGTAGTAGTCCTCCTTGACCATCTTCTCGGAGATGAGGATCGCGTCTTCGTAGTTGTAGCCGCGCCACGGCATGAAGGCGACGAGGATGTTGCGTCCGAGCGCGAGCTCGCCCTGCGAGGTGCAGGGGCCGTCCGCGAGAACCTGACCCTGGATGACCCGGACCCCCTCGGTGACGACGGGCTTCTGGTTGATGCACGTGTTCTGGTTCGAGCGCCGGAACTTGAGAAGAGGGTAGATGTCCGCACCGAAGTCGCGCGTGTTGCCTTCCTCGTCCTTCGCCTCGACCCTCACGATGATGCGGCGCGCGTCGACCGTGTCGACGACGCCGTCCCTCTTGCAGAGGACGACGGCGCCCGAGTCGCGGGCGACGATGCCTTCGAGGCCGGTGCCCACGAGCGGCGGCTCCGTCCGGAGGAGCGGAACGGACTGGCGCTGCATGTTCGAGCCCATGAGCGCGCGGTTCGCGTCGTCGTGCTCGAGGAAGGGAATGAGCGCTGCGGCCACGGAGACGAGCTGCTTCGGGGACACGTCCATGAACTCGACACGGGCCTTCTCGACCGTGACGAACTCGCCGCCCGCTCGCGCGACGATGCGCTCCTCAGTGAACCGGCCCTTGTCGTCGACCTCTGCGTTGGCCTGGGCGATGACGTAGTTCTCCTCTTCCCAGGCGGGCTGGAAGAAGGCGGTCGGGCGGCCCACCGTTGGCTTCTTGTGGCTCTTCTTGAGCTTGCCGTTCATCTCCTCGAGGTCTTCGGCCTGGACGATCTCGCCCTTCCGGTAGCCCGAGTCGCCGACCGTGACGATCTCGTAGTGGTCGAGGACGCGGCCGTTCTTGACCTTCTTGTACGGGCTCTCGATGAACCCGAACTCCGAGATGCGGGCGAAGCACGAGAGCGACGAGATGAGGCCGATGTTCGGGCCTTCCGGCGTCTCGATCGGGCAGATGCGGCCGTAGTGAGTCGCGTGCACGTCGCGCACTTCGAAGCCGGCGCGCTCGCGCGAGAGTCCGCCCGGTCCGAGGGCCGAGAGGCGCCTCTTGTGGGTGACTTCCGACAGCGGGTTCGTCTGGTCCATGAACTGCGAGAGCTGGGACGACCCGAAGAACTCCTTGATCGCCGCGATGACGGGCTTGGAGTTGATGAGGTCGTGCGGCATCGCCGAATCGATGTCCTGGTGGACGGACATCTTTTCCTTGATGGCGCGCTCCATGCGCACGAGGCCGATGCGGAACTGGTTCTCGAGGAGCTCGCCGACGCAGCGGACGCGGCGGTTGCCGAGGTTGTCGATGTCGTCGGTCTTCCCGATGTCCCGCTTGAGCTTC
Organism: Thermoanaerobaculia bacterium; assembly: GCA_038214715.1. GTDB lineage: Bacteria > Acidobacteriota > Thermoanaerobaculia > UBA5066 > UBA5066 > Fen-183. The sequence goes on from JBBQRP010000002.1 coordinate 163,465, forward strand.
AGGAGGTGGTCGATGACGACGTAGAAGTCCTCGGCCGTGAGGGTCTTCTGGTCGAGCGACGTCGAGAGGCCCGCGCGGATGTTGAACTTGAAGCGTCCGACGCGCGAGAAGTCGTACTTCCTGGGGTCGAAGAACATGCCCGCGAAGAGGTTCTTCGCGCTCTCGTCGGTCGGAGGATCGCCCGGACGCATGCGTTTGTAGATCTCGAGGAGCGCCTCGCGCTTCGTCTTCACGCCGTCCTTGCGGAGCGTCGTAATGAGCGTCTCGCCGATGGGCTCCCAATCCGGGAAGATCGCCTCGACGGCCGTGGCCTGCTTGTCCTGGAGCTGGGACGAAAGATCCTCGGGGATCTCGGTGCCCGTCTCGAACAGCACCTCGCCGGTGCCGAGGTCGACGACGTCCGCGGCGAAGAGCGCGCGGCCGAGCTTGCCCGCGTCGACGGAAACCGAGACGGTCTCGCCCTTGCCCAGGGATTCCCGGATCTCGTTCGTGAGCTTGATGTCCGCGAAGATCCGCCCGTCCTTCTTGAGGCCGCGCAGGTGCTTGTGCCGGAGCTCTTCCTTGAGGAGGATCTCGGGCGAGAGGGCCAGATGCGCCTTCCCCTTCTCGTACGTCAGGGGCACGGCGGTGTAGAACTTCTTGAGGATGAGCTCGTCGCTCTCGAGTCCGAGGGCCCTGAGGAACACGGTCCCGGGGAACTTGCGCTTGCGGTCGATGCGGACTCCGAAGAGGCCCTTCGAGTCGATCTCGAATTCCACCCACGAGCCGCGGTACGGGATGATCTTCCCGATGAGTGTGTGCGCGCCCTCGCGCGTGAAGAACACGCCCGGCGAGCGGTGGAGCTGCGAAACGATGACACGCTCGGTGCCATTGATGACGAACGTTCCGTTGTCCGACATGAGGGGGATCTCGCCGAAGTAGACCTCCTCCTCCTTGATATCCCGGATCGGCCATTCCTTCGGAGCGCCCTTTCCGGTGGGCGCGTTCTCCTTGTCGAATACCTTCAGGCGAAAGGTGACCTTGAGGGGAACCGAGTACGTGGCGCCGCGCTCCTGGCACTCCGCGACGGAGTACATCTGCCGAAGCTCCACCGGGGTGCCGCAGACCTCGTCGATGGTGACCTTGTTCGGGTTCGGGTGCCCGCAGGTGCCGCACTCGACGCGCGTCGCGCGCGCGTCCTTCACCCGCACCGTCGCGCCGCAGTGCTCACAGGCGAAACGCAGATGCTCCAACCCGTCAAGGCGGCCGCTCCGGGACTTCCAGTCGCCGATGCGGTACGACACGAACTCGAGAGCGCACGTCTCCCGGAAGTCGCTGAACGGGAAGACGCTCTTGAAGACGGCCTGCAGACCGACGTCCTGCCGCTCTTTCGGCAGGAGGTCCATCTGAAGAAAGTCCTCGTAGGATTTGCGCTGAACGTCGATCAGGTTCGGAAGGGGCAGAAACGAGCGGATCTTGCCGAAGCTCGAGCGCTCTTTCGCGCCAGGAGCGAAGATTCTGTTGGTCATTTGGATTACTGCTCCAATCCTTGGGTCACCAGTGGTCCGAACGGGCGGCGGCGTACGAAGAGGAAGAGGGAGAAAACGGTCTTAGAAAGGGTCGGAAGCGGCCGTCGAATGCGTGAGGCGGCCGCCTCGCGACACCGCCGGCGGGATTCCTTCTCTTTCAAAGAGAATCCCCCGACGGCGAAACCCGATGCGGAGACGCTTACTTGACCTCGACCTTCGCTCCCGCGTCTTCGAACTTCTTCTTGATCGAGGCGGCCTCGTCCTTGGAGACGCCTTCCTTGACCACTCCGAGATTCTCGACGAGGTCCTTCGCTTCCTTGAGGCCGAGGGCGCTGTTGACCTCGCGCACGGCCTTGATGACGTTGATCTTGTTCGCGCCGGCTTCCTTGAGGACCACCGTGAACTCGGTCTGCTCCTCGGCGGCGGCGGCGGCAGGGGCGGCGCCCGCGGCGGCCGCGGGGGCGGCCATCATGGCGGCCGAGACACCGAACTTCTCCTCGAGGGCCTTCACGAGACCGTTGAGCTCGAGGACGGACATCGACTCGATTTCCTTGACGAACGTTTCGACGTTGAGAGCCATGATTCTTCTCCTGATTCTTCGGCTTACGCCGCGGTTTCTGTGGACTTGGATTTCTGGAGCGAGATCGCCGCGAGCGTCGCGGCGACATTGCGATGAGGGGCGGAGAGCGCGACGACGAGGCGCCGGATCGGCGACTGCATCAGGCCGAGGAGCTTGCCCACGAGCTCGATACGGGAGGGCAGGTTCGCGAGGGTCTCGAGCTCCTTCGCGGCGACGGGCTTGCCATCGAGGAGGGCGGCCTTGACCTTCAGGTGCGGGTTCGTCTTGCCAAAGGTGTGGAGCACCTTCGCGAGGGCGACGACGTCCTTCGTGCTGTAGGCGATGCCCGTCATTCCCGTGAAGTGTTCCTTCAGGGATCCGAGCGGCTTCCCTTCGATCGCCCGGAGGGCGAGCGTGTTCTTCACGACGACGTAGTCCGAGTTCGCGCTCTTGATCTGCCGGCGAAGATCGGTGACGGCGGGGACCGTGAGCCCCTTGTAGTCGATGAGGAACGCGTGGGCCGCTTTCGCGACCGTGCCTTCCATCCCCTCGACTTCTTCGTTCTTGGCGGTGCGGGCGGCGTTCACGAGGGCCCCTTTCCGACGAGCTTCTCGGCCTTCTCGGCGGTCGCGGGGTCCACCGTGACGGCGGGGCCCATCGTCGACGAGAGCACGACCGAGCGCATGTATTTCCCCTTCGCGGTGGCGGGCTTCGCCTTCTGGACCGCGGAGAGAAGCGCTTCCGTGTTTTCGACGAGCTGCTTTTCGGCGAACGACACCTTGCCGACCGGCACGTGGATGATCGCGGTCTTGTCGACGCGGAACTCGATTTTGCCGGCCTTGAGCTCGGTGACGGCCTTGGCCACGTCGAACGTGACGGTTCCGGCCTTGGGGTTCGGCATCAGGCCCTTCGGCCCGAGAACCTTGCCGAGCCGGCCGAGCGACTTCATCATGTCCGGCGTCGCGACGAGCGCCTCGAAATCCAGCATGCCGGCCTGGATCTTCGCGACGAGGTCGTCGCCGCCGACGACGTCCGCGCCCGCGGCTTCGGCTTCCTTGATCTTCTCGCCCGAGGCCACGACGGCGACGCGGGTCGTCTTCCCAAGACCGTGCGGAAGCACGACCGTGCCGCGGACCATCTGGTCCGCATGCTTCGGGTCGACACCGAGCCGCAGCGCGACCTCGACCGTTTCGTTGAACTTGGCGAACGCCGCCGACTTGACGAGGGCGACGGCCTGGGGCACGTCGTAGATCTTCGTCTGGTCGACTTTCGCGGCGGCCGCGGTGAATTTCTTGCCACTCATGATGTTTGTACTCCGGAGTCGGTCACGTCCCTCGGGTCCGCCGGCGAGAAGCCCCGGGAGGCATCCCGGGCACCGTCGAACCGCGCGCCGGGAGAGGCCCGGCGCGGGAGGCTTCCGCCTCTTGGTCCCGGCTTCAGCCGATGACCTCGATTCCCATGGATCGGGCCGTTCCCTCCACCGACCTGACGGCGGCGGCGAGATCGACGGTGTTCAGGTCGACGAGCTTGAGTTTCGCGATTTCCTCGACCTGCTTCTTCGTGACTTTTCCGACTTTCGTCTTGTTCGGGACGCCCGAGCCCTTCTCGAGCTTGGCCGCCTTCTTCAGGAGAACAGCCGCCGGAGGCGTCTTCGTAATGAAGGAGTACGACCGGTCGGAGAAGACCGTGACGACGACCGGGATGATGAGCCCAGCGTCCTTCGCCGTCTTCGCGTTGAAGGCCTTGCAGAAGTCCATGATGTTCACGCCCTGCGGTCCGAGCGCGGTACCCACGGGCGGGGCCGGCGTGGCCTTGCCCGCCTCGATCTGGAGCTTGACGTATCCGGTGACTTTCTTTGCCATGGTCGTTCCTTACAGCTTCTGGACCTGGACGAATTCGAGCTCGACCGGCGTCGGCCGGCCGAAGATGGTGACGAGGACGCGGAGCGTGGAGCGCTCGAGGTTGATGTCCTCCACGAGCCCCGTGAATTCCTTGAACGGACCGTCCGTGATCTTGACCTGCTCCCCGCGCTCGTAGACGTAGCGCGGCTTCGGCTTTTCCTTCGACTCGGCCGTGTGGTGCAGGATCGAGTCGACCTCTTCCTGCGTGAGGGGCACCGGCGCCTTCGAGGAGCCGCCCACGAAACCCGTCACCTTCGGCGTGTTGCGCACGAGGTGCCAGGTCTCGTCGGACATCTCCATTTGGACGAGGACGTAACCGGGGAAGAACTTCCGCTCGACGTTGCGGCGCTTGCCGGCTTTCATCTCGACAACGGTCTCCTTCGGCACGCGGATCTCGCCGAAGTGGGTCTCCATGCCGAGGGCCTTGATGCGGTTCGTCAGCTCGAGGACGACGCGGTCCTCGAAGCCGGAGTACGTGTGCACGATGAACCAGTCCATCGTCGCGCCCGCGGAGGGGGCAGCGGCAGTCGTCTGGTCCTGGGGTTCGGTGGTGCTCACGGGTGCCGTCCTTTGTCGTTCAGCTGCCGAAGGCCGAGAAGAGCTTGTTCACGAGCGGCGTCACGGCCGCGTCGACGAGAAACAGGAACGCGCCGACGAGCGCGGTATAGACGATGACGACGGTGGTCGTGCCCACGACCTCCTCGCGACCGGGCCACGAGACCTTGCCCGACTCCTTCCGGACTTCGGAGAGGAACCCGCGGAAGTTGTTCCAGCGCTCGCTCAAGTTCATGTCTTTTCGTTCGTCCTTACGTTCGGGTCTTTCTTCTCGTTCGCTTTCGTTCTCTCGTTCGTTTCGTCGGCCGGTCCGAAGCCTCGCGGCGTTGGCAGGGGTGCGGGGATTCGAACCCCGAACCTACGGTTTTGGAGACCGCCGCTCTAGCCAGTTGGAGCTACACCCCTGTGCGAAGCCGTTTTGATGCTCATGGAGCGGGAGACGGGATTCGAACCCGCGACCAACAGCTTGGAAGGCTGTGACTCTACCCCTGAGTTACTCCCGCGAAAGAAAGGGTTCCCCTGAGGAATGGAGCCCACGAGCAGATTTGAACTGCTGACCCCGTCCTTACCAAGGACGTGCTCTACCAACTGAGCTACGTGGGCGATCCCGGTGATCGCTCTTTTCCCTTGTGGGGGGGTTCGGGGGGAAAGTACCCCCGAGAAAAGAATAGTGGGCGCCACACCACGCCTCGCTGCGCGAGGCGTGGTGGGCAGAGAGGGATTTGAACCCCCGTAGCACGTGAGTGCGGCAGATTTACAGTCTGCTGCCATTAACCGCTCGGCCATCTGCCCCTATCCCGTCCTTCGTCGATCCGTTGTCCGGCCCCCGGAGACTCCGTGGAGCTGGCGATGGGACTCGAACCCGCAACCTGCCGATTACAAATCGGCTGCTCTACCCATTGAGCTACGCCAGCGTTCGCGATTCCACCGAAGAGAGCTCGACCGTGCGACCCAAAGAGGTAAATGGAAGCGGTGGCACGGCTTCGCGCACCTCGGCAAACGCGCGAACCGTGGTTTATATCAGTCCGATTCGCATCGCGTCAAGCCATTTTCATGCCGGGCTCGGCAGGGTGCGGCGCTGGCGCCTCACCCAGTCGTACGCCAGAACGCCTGCCGCGACGGCGACGTTGAGCGACCCCGCTCCGGCCTTCATCGGAATGGAAACCAACCGATCGCACGATTCCTTCGTCAGCCGCCGCAGGCCGTCCCCTTCCGACCCGAGGCAGAAGACAGCGTCGCCGGAAACGTCCACGGAGTAGAGGCTTTCGCCTTCCATCGCGGCCCCGAACACCCAGAACCCCGCGTCCTTCGCCTGCGAGATGAACCGCGCGGCGTTTACGACCCTGCCGACCTTCACGCGCTCGAGGGCTCCCGCGGAGGCCTTCGAGACCGTCTCGTTGAGCCCAGCGGAATGGCGCTCCGTCAGGACGACGGAAGCGCCCGCGGCGCCTGCCGTCCTGAGAACGGAGCCGAGATTCCCTGGATCGGTAACCTCGTCGAGGAAGAGGACGCAGCGTGTCCCCTTCTCGCCCGCCAGGCACGACTCGACGGAGTCGTACTCGCGCTCGGCGACGCGGGCTGCGACCCCGTTGTGCGCGCGTCCCGCGACGTGGTCGAGCTCTTCCTTCGCGACGATGCGGACGGGGACACCCTTCCCGCGGGCGAGCGTTTCGATCTCTCCGGCGCGCGCATCCTTCCGTCCGCGCTGGACGAGGAGGGCCTCGACGGAACGAGGGCGGCGTTCGAGAACCTCCCGGACGGGGTGGAATCCGGAGACGATCACTCGGATTCGGCGTCCGCGACCAGAACGACGACGGTCGCCGCGACACCGAGGCCCTTCCCGAAGTCCGTGAGACCGTTCCCGGACGAGGCCTTGACGGAAACGCGTCCCCGCTCGACGCCGAGGAGCGCCGCGATGTTCGCCCGCATCGCGTCACGATGTCCGGCAATCGGCGGGCGGGAGGCGAGGATCGTCACGTCCACGTTCCCGACCGCGGGATGGTCGGTCAGGTCGCGCACGTGGCGCACGAGATCGGTTCCCGAGGCGTTCTTCCACTCGGGACGGTCGGTGCCGAACACCGATCCGAGGTCGCCCGCCGCGGCCGCTCCGAGGAGTGCGTCCGCGAGCGCGTGGAGGACGACGTCGCCGTCCGAGTGCCCGAGCGGTCCCGCGTCGGACGGGATCGTCGCCCCCCCGAGGACGCAGGGGCGCCCCGTAGCCAACGGATGCGCGTCGAATCCGTGACCGATCCGCACGTCAGCCGCGCGCGAGGAACGCCTCGGCCCAGGCGAGGTCCTCGGGATAGGTGATCTTGATGTTCCAGCGCGACGTGAGGACGACGGTCACGATTCCTCCCGTCCGTTCCACGAGCTGTGCGTCGTCGGTCGTCTCCGGGCCGCCGTCCTTCGCCACCGCGGGACGGAGAAGGCCCGCGCGGAAGACCTGGGGCGTCGTGGCGGCGAAGAGATCGGCCCGGGGCACCGTCTCGACGACCGCCCCGCCGTGGACGCGCTTGATCGTTTCGACGACGGAATAGCCCGCGATCGCGGCGCCCGTCTTCGCGGCGGCGTCCACGACGGCGGCGACCTCGATGGGATCCACGAGAGGGCGCGCGGCGTCGTGGATGAGGACGAGCTCGTCGTCGCTCTCGACGTTCGCGGCAAGAAATGCCCGCGCCACGGACTCGCGCCGCGTGACGCCGCCCTCGACGAGGCGGCACGGGACGGGGGCTCCGACGAGAGCCTTCTCGAACGCCTCCTCGTGTCCCGGCGAGATCGCGATCACCGCGGCCCGGATGCGCCCCGACGCCGCCAGCCGCTCGAGCGCGTGAAGCAGCATCGGCTTGCCGCGAAGCGTCACGAGGGCCTTCGGACCGCCCTCGTGGAAACGGGCCCCGAACCCCGCGGCGGGAATGATCGCCGTCGCAAGGGTCGCCGGAGCCATCTGTGATCTCTTCACCGTGCGAGGACTTCCGCTTCCTTCGTCTTCAGCACGTTCTCGACTTCGGCAACGCTCTTGTCCGTGATTTTCTGGATCTCGTCGAGGGAGCGCTTCTCGTCATCGTCGGAGATGGCAGACGCCTTCGCTTCCTTCTTGATGGCGTCGTTTCCCTCGTGGCGGTGATGGCGGATCTCGACCTTTGCGTGCTCGGCGAAGCCATGCGCCTTCTTCACGATCTCCTTGCGGCGCTCCTCGGTCGGCTGCGGGACCGGGACGCGGACGACCTTCCCGTCGGAGGACGGGTTGAGGCCGACATCGCTCGTTCGGATCGCCTTCTCGATGACCGGGCAAAGCGACGGCTCCCAGGGCGACGCGAGGATGAGCGTCGCGTCCGGCGTCGAGAGATTCGCAACCTGGTTCAGGGGCGTCATCGTGCCGTAATACTCCACGAGGATTCCCTCGAGGATTCCGACGGAGGCGCGCCCCGTGCGGAGATGCTTCAGCTCCGTCTTCAGAGCGTCCAGGGACGCGTGCATACGGCGCTCGGTTTCCTTCTTGATCTCGGCAATCGTCGGCATGGAACTCGGCTCCTCTGAGCGAGGCCCGTTCAGGCCTTCGCGGTTTCGACGACGCTTCCCACCGCTTCTCCCAGGACGACGCGGCGGATGTTGCCCGGCACGAGAAGGTTGAAGACGCGGATCGGCATTTTGTTGTCGCGGCACAGCACGATCGCCGCGGCGTCCATCACCGCGAGCCGCTTCTCGAGCACGTCCTGGTAGGTGACGCGGGGAAGGAGAACGGCCGCGGGATCCTTCTTCGGGTCGGCGGTGTAGATCCCGTCCACGCGCGTGGCCTTGAGGATGGCCTCCGCCCGGATCTCGTTCGCGCGCAGCGCGGCCGCCGAGTCCGTCGTGAAGTACGGGTTCCCCGTTCCGCCCGCGAAAATGACGCAGCGCTTCTTCTCGAGGTGGCGGATCGCCCGGCGCCTTATGAAGGGCTCCGCGACCGCACGGACTTCGAAGGCTGTCATGACGCGCGTGTGGACGTCGCGCTTCTCGAGCGCGTCCTGGAGGGCGAGCGCGTTGATGATCGTCGCGAGCATCCCCATGTTGTCGCCGGTGACGCGGTCGATGCCCTGCGTCGCGGCGGAAACGCCCCGGATGATGTTCCCGCCGCCGATCACGACAGCCAGCTCGACGCCGAGGCGCGCGACCTCCGCGATCTCGTCCGCGATGCGCGCGACGACCTCCGGCTCGATGCCGAACGACTGGCTGCCGAGGAGCGCCTCCCCGGAGAGTTTCAGCAGGACCCGGCGGTAACGGGGTTCCACGTTCTTACTTGATGAGCGCGGCGACTTCGGCGGCGAAGTCTCCGCCCTTCTTCTCGATGCCTTCGCCCACTTTGTAGCGTACGAACCGGACGACCTTCGCGTCGGCGCCGGCCCGTTCGGTGACGACTTGCGACACCTTCTTGCTGTCGTCCTTCGCGAACGCCTGGTCGAGGAGCACGACCTCGCCGTACCACTTGCCGATCATGCCTTCGACCATCTTCTCCGCCACGGCGTCGGGCTTCCCCGCCGCGAGGGCCTTGGCCCGGGCGATCTCGCGCTCGTCGGCGAGCGCCTTCGCCGAGACGCCGTCGCGGTTCGCGAACTGCGGGGCCAGCGCGGCCACGTGCATCGCGAGATCCTTCGAGAGGTCCTCGGGCATCCTCTTCGTCTCGATCACGACGACGGTCTTGTCGCCCGGGTGCGCGTAGAGCGTGAGCGAGGAGCCCGCGCCCGCGACGAGTCGCGCGAAGCGGCGCACCTGCGTGTTCTCGCCGGTCTCGGCCGTGAACGCCTGCAGGGATTCCGCGACGGTGCCCGTGGCGTACGGGAAGTGCTTCGGGGCGGGAAGAGCCTTGAGCTCCTCCACGTCGCCGTCGAGCGTGTCGCCGAAGGACGCGGTGTTGTGAACGAGCTCGGCGACGCTGTGACGCGCCTTGTTGAACTGGTCCGTCCGGCCCACGAAGTCCGTCTCGCAGTTCAGCTCGACGAGGGCCGCGGTGCCGCCCTCGACCCTGTATCCGATGAGACCCTCGGCCGCCACGCGGCCGGCCTTCTTCGCGGCGGCCGCGAGGCCCTTCTTGCGGAGGACCTTCTCGGCCTCGTCGACGTTGCCGTTCGTCTCCTCGAGCGCACTTTTGCAGTCGAGCATCCCGGCGCCCGTCTTGTCGCGGAGCATCTTCACCATCACTGCGGAAATCGCCATGGAAAACCCCTTACGTCAAAAAGGCCGGCGGGAGACCGCTGTCCCCCGCCGGCCGTCATTTCGAAGAAACGATCAGACCTGGACCGGGAGGACGGCCGCTTCGGGCTTGACGGCGGCGGCCGCGCTCGCGTCGGCGACCTGGAAGTTGGTCGGCATCGGCTCGTCGTCCGCGTGGTCGACCTTTCCGACGAACCGCTCTTCCTGCGCGTGCAGGCCTTCGAGGACCGCGTCCGACATCTTGCCCGTGAAGAGCTTGATGGCACGGATCGCGTCGTCGTTGCCGGGAATCACGTGGGTGATGTCGTCAGGGTCGCAGTTCGTGTCGACGATCGCGACCACGGGGATCCCGAGCTTCTTGGCTTCCTGGACGGCGATCGCTTCCTTCTTGGGGTCGATCACGAAGAGAACGTCCGGGAGCTCTTCCATTTCCTTGATGCCGATGAGGTTCTTCGAGAGCTTCGCCTTTTCGCGGTCGAGGCCGATGCGCTCTTTCTTCGTCAGGATCGCGTCCGAGCCCTCGACGAGCATGGCTTCGATCTCCTTCAGCCGCGAGATCGACTTCCGGATCGTCACGAAGTTCGTGAGCGTGCCGCCGAGCCAGCGGTTGTTCACGTAGAACATCCCGCAACGGTTCGCCTCTTCGTAGATCGCGTCCTGGGCCTGACGCTTCGTCCCGACGAAAAGAATGTTCTTGCCCTGCGACGCCACGTCCGTGATGAACGCCGCGGCCTCGCGGAAGCACTTGAGAGTCTTCTGGAGGTCGATGATGTAGATGCCGTTGCGCTTGCCGAAGATGTACTTCTTCATCTTCGGGTTCCAGCGCTTGGTCTGGTGTCCGAAGTGAACGCCCGCCTCGAGCAGCTCCTTCATCGTGATCTGGCTCATCTGTCCCCCATTACCTCTTCGAGAACTGGAACCGGGCGCGGGCGCCGCGCTGTCCGTACTTCTTGCGTTCCTTCATGCGCGAGTCGCGCGTGAGGAGTCCGGCCTTCTTGAGCGTGCCGCGCAGCTCGAGGTTGAACAGGCAGAGCGCGCGGGCGATGCCGTGGCGGATGGCGCCGGCCTGACCCGCGCTCCCGCCACCCTCGACGAGGGCGACGACGTCGAACTTGTCGGTCGTCTCGGTGAGCTGCAGCGGCTGGCGGATGACCATCTTGAGAACGTCGTTCGGGAAGAAGTCTTCGAAGGTGCGGTCGTTGACCTTCACGATGCCCTTGCCGGGGCGAAGATAGACGCGGGCCACCGATTCTTTTCGGCGTCCGACGGCCTGGTACTGGAGGTTCGTCACGGGGTGCGTCTCTCCTCTTGAATTCAGACCGCGACCGCGGCCGGCGACTGGGCGGAATGGGGGTGGGCAGGACCGGCGTACACCTTGAGCTTCTTGAACATCTTCCGGCCCAGTTTCGTCTTGGGAAGCATGCCGCGCACGGCCGCTTCGATGACCCGCTCCGGATGAGCGTCCCTCAGCTTGCCGGCGTCGATCGTCTTGAGGCCTCCGGGATAACCCGTGTGGCGGTGGTAGAGCTTCTGGCCGAGCTTCGCGCCCGTGAAGGCGATCTTCTCGGCGTTGACGACGACGACGAAGTCGCCCGTGTCGAGAAACGGCGTGTAGATGGCCTTCGTCTTGCCCGTGAGGTGCCGCGCGACGAGTGTCGCGAGACGGCCGAGGATCTTTCCGTCGGCGTCGACGATGATCCAGCGTCGAGAGTTATCGGAGATCTTGGGAAGCGGCGTGCGAGTGCTCACGGGAACAGCGGTCTCCGATCGGGGCGGTTGGTGGGGTATCACGACCCCGGCTGGAAGATTCCGGGGACGGTCCCACGATGCGAACGAGGAGAGCATCGAAAGACCATTGCCCCGACGGCACACGAGAAACGGGCTTCTGGCGAACCATCCACCCGCAGGGCTGTGAAAAATACAGCCCCTTCCCGTCCCTGTCAAGCGGGGCCTCGGTCAACCGAAGGTCCGAGGAGCACGCTTTCTTAGATGGTTAAGACGGTCAGCCACAATACGACCATGACGTCTCGCATCCTCGACGGCACGGCGGTGTCCAGGGCAATACGGGCCGAGGTGAAAGGGGGCGTCGCGTCCCTCGCGGACCGGGGTGTCGTGCCGGGCCTCGCCGTCGTCCTCGTGGGTGACGACGCGGCCAGCGCGGTCTACGTTTCGGCCAAAGGGGCGGCGGCGCGGGATGCCGGAATCAGCGAAACGACCCTTCGCTTCCCCGCTGACCTGTCCGAATCGGCGCTCCTCGAAACAATCGCCGTATTGAACGGCGACGATGCGGTCGACGCGATCCTCGTCCAGCTCCCTCTTCCTCCCCACATCGACGCCGCCCGCATCCTGGAGGCGATCGACCCGCGAAAGGACGCGGACGGTTTCCATCCCGTGAACGCCGGAAGGCTCCTGCAAGGAAAGCCCGCGCCCGTGCCCTGCACTCCCTCGGGGATCCTCGACCTCCTCGAGAGAGAGGGCGTGCCATTGCGGGGGGCCCGGGCGATCGTCGTCGGGCGGAGCGACATCGTGGGCAAGCCGATGGCGCTCCTTCTCCTCCGCAAGGACGCCACCGTGACGATCGCGCATTCGAAGACGCGGGACCTGCCCGCTCTCTGCCGGGAGGCCGATCTCCTCGTCGCGGCGATCGGCAGGCCCGGCTTCGTGACCGGGGAGTTCGTCAAGGAGGGCGCCGTCCTCGTGGACGTGGGGATCAACCGTGTCACGGCGCGTGCCGACCTCGAGAAGTTCTTCCCCGGGAACGCGAAGAGGCGGGCCGCATTCGAGAGAAACGGCTCGACGCTCGTCGGCGACTGCGACCCCGCGACGGCCTTCCCACGAGCCTCGCGCTACACGCCCGTGCCGGGCGGAGTCGGTCCCCTCACGATCGCTCATCTCCTGAAGAACACGCTCGAACTCTGCCGGGTGCGCCGCGGATGATCGGCGGATGATCCTCAGGGTCGGTCTCACCGGCGGGCTGGCGTCGGGAAAGAGCACGGTGGCGGCCCGACTCCTCGAGCACGGTATCCCTGTCCTCGACGCGGACGTCATCGTGCACGATCTCTATCGCGCCGGAGGCTCGGGAGCCCGCGCGGTCGCGGAGGCGTTCGGGCCGGACTTCCTCGCGGCGGACGGCTCCGTCGACAGAGCGAAGCTCTCGGCGCAGGTCTTCCACGATCCCGATTCCCTCGCGCGGCTCAACGCGCTCATCCACCCGCTCGTCCACGACGAGCAGGCGCGCTGGTTCGCGGAGCTCGAGGCGAAGGGCGAGGCACTCGGCGTCGTCGAGGCGACCCTCCTCGTCGAGACCGGCGGCCGCCAGCGCTTCGACGTCCTCGTGACGGTGTCCGCGCCGGCAGAGGTCCGCCTTCAGCGCGCGATCAGAAGGAGTCCCGATACGAACCCGAACGAGTTCCTGCGGCGCATCTCGGCCCAGTTCCCGGACGCGGCACGGGAGGAAGTAGCCGACGTGGTTCTTCGCTCTCAGGGGCCGAAGGAAGATCTCTTGAAGAAAGTCGACGAGCTGGCTGCCCGGCTCAAGGCAAGAGCGTCAGGTTGAGCGAGGAGCCCGGCGCGAGAGTGCCGCTCGCGCACGTCTCGAAGTTCGGTGGCCCTCCCGAGTACGCCGCGAGCTCGACGCGATTGACGGCGCAGTAGGAATACGAGCCAGCGTCGACATTCGGGATCGTAAACGACAAGCGGGTTCCACTGTCCGTGCGAGAGCCGCGGCGAACGATCGGAAGGAAACCGGGCGAAACGGCGCACCCCGAGTGGAAGAGGGCGAGCAGCTTCTCATCGAGGCGCTTCGCGGTCCAATAGGGGGAATCGACGACGAGCATTCCTCCTGGACCGTTCAGAGCCACGACTTGCTCGTCGTCGGTGACTTGCAGCCTCGCCAGCCTCGCCGCGAACGATCCGGAAGCGATCGCAAGGCACGTTTCGGATGTCCCTCCGAGGACGGGGGCCACGAACCTGCCCTGATGCCGCATGCCGCTGAACGGGTATACGGCAGCGGCGACGCCCGCGCCTCTACCGGAAGTAGCCGTTCACGTCGATCACGACGTCGGTGGGCCCCGGCGACGTCAGCTCGGCGGCCGTCGCGCCACCCGCGCCAAGCCCCAGGATCGCATTGCTGGCGCGCGTCTGCCCCGCCCGGAAGGACACCGTCGACGTTCCGCCCGCCGAGAATCCTGCGGGATAGAAGCTGACCCAACCAGCCGCGGCCGGCGTCACAACGGTCACGTTCGCCGAGACGGCGACGGCATCGAACGGGATTGCGCAGCGGCCCGCGAGAGTGACCGTTCGCGTCGCGCCAGCCGGGAGCGCCGGTCCCCCGAACGGGCCTGCCGGGCCACGGGTATCGAGGACCCGGCACGGCGCGAGCGTCGCGAAGCCCGACGGCGGTCCGACAAACCGTTCGCGATACGCGAAGACGTCTCCGGCAAGGTTGAAATCGTCCGGGACGAGATTCGAGGCGAACGTTTCCCAGACCAGCACCCCCCCGTCGTCGCTGAGGTCGCCCGGGAAGAGGCCCTGTCCGTCGCCGCCCGCGACCGGCGAGCTCCCCGCTCCGCTCGCGAGGTGAACCCCGCCGTCCGCCCGGTTGAAGAGAAAGAGATTGGCGATGGAGATCGTAGGAACGACGAAGCCCGAGACGAGGTTCGTCGCGAAGCTCCCGAACGCGACGTGGCTCCCGTCCGCGCTGACCATGAGCGCCTGACCCGAGTGCGCATTTCCTCCGGTTCCCGAGGGCGTCCTGCTCACGAGCACCATGGCACCCGACGCGCGATCGAAAAGATAGGCTTGACTCACCCCCGCGGGGACGAGCGGCCCGAGGTTCACGGAATCGGAGACAAAGGCGACGAATCGCCCGTCCGCGCTCAACGACGGGGCGCCGGAAAATGCGTTTCCCGCGGTGGCCGGCGAGGCCGCCGTCCGGCTCACGAGAATCGAGTTTCCCGACGAGCTGTCCCAGAGAAAGACGTCGCTCATCGCGTTGGAGTCGATCTGGCCCGCGACGATGTCGGTCGCGAGGCTGTCGTAAGCGACCCAGTGTCCGTCAGCGCTCACGACGGGCAGGCTGGAAACGTCGTTCGCCCTCTGACTCAGCTTTCCGGCCGCGTGGCTCACGAGAACGACGGCACCCGTCGCCCTTGCGAAGGCGTAGATCGCCCCCGGAGGACCGCCCGTTTCTCCCGCCGTGAGGTCGGTGGCCATCGAGAAGAACGTCACCAGGCTTCCGTCCGCGCTCATCGAGGGACTCGAGGAGCCATCGTTCGCCGAGACAGTCGCGCCGCTGCGATGGCTCACGAGTGTCACGACGTCACTGACGCGGTCGTAGAGAAAGACGTCCGGCTTCCCGTTTGCGTCGCCCGCCACGAGGTCGGTTGCGTCGCTCGTAAAGACGACAAACCGCCCGTCCCGGCTGACGATCGGCTCGGAAGAGGTGCCGTCCGCCGAGACGGGCGCACCGCTGCGCCGCGTGACGAGCACGTTCGCGCCGGATGCCCTGTCGTACAGAAAGACGTTCGAAAAGCCCGCGTAGGAATACCCTGGGACGAGATCGGTCGAGTTGCTCACGAAGGCAACCCAGCGCCCGTCCCCGCTGATCGACGGGAAGGTGCCCGTGCCGAAGTTGCCGCTCGTGGACGGAAACCCGGCCGCGTGGCTCACGAGGCTCGAGGTCGACGACCAACGATCCGCCAGAAACACGTCAAGGGACTGATTCGTGTCAATCTGCCCCGCAACGAGATTCGTAGCGACGCTTACGTATGCGACGTACCGTCCGTCCGCGCTGAGGGCGTGCCAACGGAAGCCGCCTGAGACCTCGCTCCCTCCGTTGGCGGAGAGGCAGGGCGCGCCGGGGTCGGCGAGCGAAACGAGCGTCGTGCTCCCGCCGGCCACGTCGACGAGGATCACGTCGCCGAACCGATTTCCGTCGGCGACGCCGGGGAAGAGGTTCGTCGCGAGGGTTTGCACCGCGACGAAGTTTCCGTCCCCGCTGACGGCGGCGCCCGACGTGTCCCCGTTTCCGGTGGTCAGCGGCGACCCTGCGATATGGCTCGCGAGAACGGTCGTCCCCGCGATCCGATCGAAGACGAACGTGTCACCGTCGGCGTTTCCATCGACGAGGGACGCGATGAAGTCGTTCCCACGACTCGAATATGCGATCTTCGAGCCGTCTGCGGAGACGACGGCAAGGGACGACTCTCCGTTCCCGCCCGTCGATGTCGTTCCCGCCTTGCGGCTCACGAGCGTGTTGCTTGCCGTGATCCGATCGAAGACGAATACGTCGCCATAAACGCCGTTCCCGTCGACGAAGCCGGCGACGAGATCCGTCGCGACGCTCCGATATACGACGAAACGACCGTCCGCGCTGAGGCTCCAGCCCTCCGAGGCGCCCGTACCCGGCGAGGCCGCAGAGCCCACACTCCTGCTGACGATCACGGTCACGTCGAGGTCGCGATCCCACAGGAATACGCTCGGGAATGCTCCGGAGCCGGTCTGCAGCGGAACGAGATTCGTCGCCGTACTCTGGAAAGAGACGAAGCGGCCGTTCGCGCTCACACTGCCGCCCTGGGTCAAGCCGCCTGCCCCCGCCGACGGGAGACCCGACACATGGCTCACGAGCCGCGTCACGTTCGAGGAGCGGTCCCATGAATAGATCTGCTGCGACGCGCCGCTGCCGGTGACGAGGTTCGTCGCCGAGCTCGCGAAGACCACCGTTGAACCGTCGGTCGAGATCAGACAGGACGTCGGTCCGGAGTTACTGGCGGTCGTCGGCGATCCCTGCGCGTGGCTGGCGAGAACGGTCACCCCGGTGATCCGGTTCCACACGAAGACGTTTCCGTTTCCGGGGGTCTGGCCGGGGACGAGATCGTTGGCATAGCTCGTGAACGCGACCCATCGGCCGTCGTCGCTCACCGTGGGAAGTGACGAGAGCCCGGAAGCCGCAGTCGAGCTCCCGGCCGCGTGAGAGACGAGCACGGTCGACCCCGCGAGCCGGTCGAAAAGGTAAACGTCCGTTGTCTGATTTGAATCCGAGACTCCGGCAACGAGGTCCGTCGAGTCGCTCTGAAAAACGATCCATCGGCCGTCGGCGGTGATCGAGGGAGCCGACGCGCCGGAGTTCGCCGCTCTCCCCGGGAAGCTCGCCGACACATCCACGCACCGCGTCGAGCCGGTCACGCGGTCGAAGAGATAGATGTCCGAAATCTGTGGAATGTGTTGCACCGAGAAGCCGGGAACGAGGTTCGGGGCAGAGCTCTCGAAGACCAGGTATCGGCCGTCGGTGCTCAGCGACCGCGAGGGAGCGAAACTCGAGCCCCCCGCCGTCGCGGGCCCTCCCGGCGCCACCGCGCGCGACACGAGCTCGACCATCCCACCGTGAGCCTCGGCAGCCCAGAGGGCGAGCGCAACGAGAACCACGGGGGCGCGCCTCATGACTCCTCTATCTTTTCACGTCCAGCACAGAGCGCAAGGATGCAAACGCCCTGGCCCGGTGAGAATCGACGCGCTTCTCCTCGTCGCTCATCTCGGCCCACGTGCGGGTGGCGCCTTCAGGGATGAAAAGCACGTCCCACCCGAAACCGTTTTCCCCGCGCGGATGGAGTGCGATCGAGCCCTGGACGCGACCGATCGCGACGACGATGCTCCTCTCGTCCTGCCCGGGGCGCGCGACCGCGAGCGCGGACACCGCCTCCGCTCCCCGGTCTGAGAAGCCGTCCACCATCTTCGTGAGGCCCTCCTGGCCGAGGACGCCCATCGTGATCCATTTCGTGAAGGGACCGGGGAATCCGCCCCAGCCCGCGACGACGAGACCGGAGTCTTCGACGAGGACAGGCACGGAGAGCGCCCGCGCGGCAACGAGCGCCTTTGCACGTGCGACGTCGATGAAGTCGAGCGACTGGATTTCGGGAAGATCGAGCGGCTGGGCGGTTACGGGACGGCCGAGATACGCGGCGGCCTCGCGGGCTTTCCCGGGGTTCGACGTCACGAACGTCAGACCTGAGATTGGGTCTCGCCCCCCCCTCATTTCGGGCGGACGGGCGCGCCGTCACCCGAAAGGACGACGCGGAACGCTCTTGTGCCCTTCGTGAGACCTTTCAATCGCCGCTCGCCGAGGGGCTCGAAGACGAACGCGTTGCCCGCGAGCCGCGCCGTCTCTTCGCCGACGACGATCTCGTTAGGTCCCGCGACCGAGCTCTCGAGCCGTGCCGCGACGTTGACCGTGTTCCCGAGGACGGTGTAGTCCACGCGCCGGTCGGATCCGATGTCGCCGACGACCGCGTGCCCCGTATTGACGCCGACGCGCACGGAAACCTCCGGCTCCCCGCGGGCCACGCGCCCAACGTTCCACGCCTTCAGGCTTTCGATGAGCTTCGCGGCCGCCGCAACGGCTCTCCGTGGGTGGTCCGGCTGCGGGATCGGCGCGCCGAAGAACGCCATGACGGCGTCTCCGATGAACTTGTCGAGCGTGCCCCCCTGCTCGAAGATCGCGTCCGCCGCGAACGTGAAAACAGTCTCGAGGAAGACCGACAGATCCTCGGGCGCCATCGTCTCGGCAGCCGTCGTGAACCCGACGATGTCGGCGAAGAAGACCGTCACGTCGCGCGTCCTCACCTTCTCGACGCCCGCCGGCCCCTCCGAGACGATCTCCTCGACGACGCCCGGCGAGTGGTAGCGCGCGAGGCGCTCGCGGATGCGCTCCTCCTTCGCGATGCGGCCCTGAAGGCGCGCGCGCTCGATCGCGACGGCCGCGAAGTTTCCGAGCGCGGTGAGAAGGTCGAGGTCGTCCGCCGTGAAGGTGCCGGTCTTGAGGGGCGTGTCGACGTGCAGGGCGCCGATCACGTGCTCCCGGTTCCAGAGCGGCACGCACATCGCCGACCGGATCTGCTGGATGCGGATCGACTGGCCGGCTTCGAAACGGTCGTCCGTGAGGGCGTCCGAAGTGAGGACCGCGACGCGCTCGCGCACGACCGTTTCCACGATCGTGTGCGAAAACGACTCTCCAGAGTCGGACCCGGAGCGCCCCCTCTGCCTCGCGAGCGTCGCCACGAGGCGCCCAGAGTCCTCGCGCAGGACCACCACGGCGCGCTCGGCCGGCAGGAAGTCGAAAAGAAGGTCGACGACCTTCGAGAGGATCTGGTCCACGTCCGGTGCCTCGATAAGCGTGCGCGCGACCTGGACGAGGATCTCGAAGATCTTCTCGCGCGCTTTCTCGGGCGTCGGCCGGCGATGGGAAAGCGTGCCCGCGACCTCCGTCACGCCAATGTTCGTGTTCGTCCCCGAGGCCTCGAGGTTGTAGTCGCGGTTGAAGTCCGCGATCGAACGCACGAACGTGGAGCTCGAGTCACTGATCGTCTTCGCCGCGATGACCTTCGTCGTCGGCTGCTCGCGAACGTAGAGCGTGAAGGCGCCGACCGAGAGGACGTCGTTCGCGTGGAGGGGCGACTTCGGCGCGAACTCGCCGTTCACCTTGACGCCGTTCGTCGACTTGAGGTCCTCGATCGTCCAGACTCCGGCGCGCTCTGAAAGGAGCGCGTGCCGCCGCGATACGGAAAAGTCGTTCAGGACGATTCCGTTCTCGCTCGAGCGCCCGATGGAGACGTCGCCCCCGGACAGGAGGAAGCGGCGGGTCTGTCCCTCGACCTCGTAGACGATCTCCAACATGGGCAGGAAGGAGTTTATAGGCAGCGGGCGGCCGGCTCTAAGGCGTGCCTCAGTCCGGGGGCGGCTCGCGCTCGACGGTCCTCGAGAAACGGACCCTCACGACCTTCCAGACCGCGACCGGTTGTCCGTGGACCCGCGCGGGCCTGTATGTCCAGCGCCTCACGGCGTCCACCGCCGCTTCCGTCATCCCGGCCGGGCCCGTCGTCATCACGTCGATGCGGCCGACCGATCCGGTGGCCTCCACGACGAGGCGAAGCACGACTTCCCCGCTGAGATTAAGGCGGCGGGCCGCATCCGGAAATCGCGCGTCGACGCGCGAGAGGAGCACGGGAAGCTCGGAACCCTCGGGCAGCGCCGCGAGAGGCTCCTGCGGGAGGAGGTTCGCAAGACCGCCAACCGTGGCCGCGGCCGTCGGCGTCGGAACGCCAGCGGCGGAAGAACCGGCCGTCGGCGTCGCCCCGGGGGTTCCCGGGGTGGCAAGGAGATCCCGGTCCGGAACACCGAGCGACTGGATCTCGGGTACGACGCCCCGCCCCGAGCCTCCCGGTGGAAGCGCCGGCACGGCGGACGGCAGGAGGCGGACGGACCTGGCCGGAACGAACGCGAGCATCTTCCCGGCGAGCCTCACGCCGAAGAAGTCGTGGTCCGCGAGGACCACGTCCACGTCGTCGCCGTCCTCGAGCGCGCCCCAGCGGGCAGCGCCGTAGTCGGGGGCGAGAAGGATCGGGCAGGACTCCAGCGCCCGCGCCGGCTGTGCCGCGAAACCGGCGATCGCCGCCGCACGCTTCTCGCGCGCTTCGCGATCGAACCTTCTCTCGAAACTGCCGGCCGGAAGCCAGAGGTCCCTCCGGTCCACGACGACGTGCACGGCCTCGCCGCGGTCCTCGAGAATCCTGACCTCCGTTCCCCTCGGAAGCATGGCGACCGGCTGCGAGGTCGGAGCGGCGTTCGCACGCGCGGCGACGCGTTCGAGGGTTACGACGCCCCGGTCGTCCCGGGGCGCCGCCGCCGACGGAGCCGCGGGTCCGGACTTCCGGCACGCGCCCCCGAGAAGGAGGGCGAGACAGGCCGCGGCGGGGGCGATCCGGCGCGTCAGGGCCGACCCATAAGCGTGGCAAGAATCGCCTTCTGCACGTGCAGGCGGTTCTCCGCCTCATCGAAGATCACGGAACGGGGGCCGTCGCACACGCTCGCCGCCACTTCCTCGCCGCGGTGCGCGGGCAGGCAGTGCATGAACACGGCTCTCTTGTCCGCGAGGGCCATGAGCTCATCGGTCACGGTCCAGCCCGCGAAATCGCGGACGCGCTTCTGTTGGTCAGCCTCCTGCCCCATCGAGGCCCACACGTCCGTGTAGACGACGTGCGCGCCGGCCACGGCCTCTTCCCGCGAATGGGTCACGAGGAGAGTCGTCCCCGCCGACGCCGCGTCGGCCCGGGCGTTCGCGGTGACGGCCGCGTCCGGCTCGTAGCCCGCGGGCGTCGCGACGGCGACGTTCACGCCGCACTTCGCGCCGCCGTACATCAGCGAGTGGGCCATGTTGTTTCCGTCCCCGACGTACGCGAGCTTCAGGCCGGAAAGCGTGCCGAATTTCTCGCTCATCGTGAAGTAGTCCGTGAGGGCCTGGCACGGGTGCAGGAGGTCCGTGAGGCCGTTGATGATCGGGATCGTCGCGTGGCGGGCGAGCTCGAGGACGGTGTCGTGCGCGAACGTTCGAGCCATGATGCCGTCCACGTACCGGGACAGCACGCGCGCCGTGTCCGAGATGGGCTCGCCCCTTCCGATCTGGATGTCGCGCGACGACAGGAACTGGGCCGCGCCTCCAAGCTGCGTCATGCCTGCCTCGAAGGAGACACGCGTCCTCGTGGAGGATTTCTCGAAGATCATCGCGAGAATCTTTCCGGAAAGCGTGGCCCGGAAGTCCTTCGGATGCGCCTTCATGCCTGCCGCGAGCGCGAACAGCGCCACGACGTCGGTGGACGCGAGGTCGTGGATCGAGACGAGGTCTTTCTGGAACATGGAGATCCTTTCTACACCGGGTCGCGCAGGAGCGGCATCGTCATGCACCGGGGTCCGCCCCGCGCCCGCGACAGCTCGGGAGCCGAGAGAAGGATTGCGTGCTTGCCGGGCTTGCGGAGGTCGAGCGTCTCGCGGCCGAGGAGGAGATCGTCGTCCGCGACGACGGTATACCCGTAGTGGGACAGCCGCTCGGACGTGCGCTCGTTCCGGTCGTAACAGAGGATGACGCCCGGGGCGAGCGCGAACGCGTTCGCACCGTCGGTCCACTGCTCGCGCTGCTGGTCGATCGGATCGAGGCCGCCGCACAGGATCGGCTCGAGGTCGATGCCGAGCGCGAGAAGAGCCGAGAGGAGGTCGTCCTTCGTCGTCCAGGTGATCTCCCGCGACGTGAGATCGGCCTCGTAGACGTCCGCCTCCTCGGCGCCCCCCGACAGAATCATCGGGCCGTAGCAAAGGCACTCGCCCGCCGAGATCCGCGTGAACACGGTGTCGAGATGCATCGTGGCGCGCTGCGGCGGAATCGCGACGACGAGGATCTTGCGTATGGGCGACCCTTCGCGCCGGAGCGCCTCGGCGAGCCGCTCGATCGTCGTTTTCTCCGTGCGTTCGGAGTAGCCGATCACGAGGACCTCGGGCGACATGATGAGAACGTCGCCTCCCTCGAGGGTCGGCCGCATGCGCGCCCAAGAGAGGTCCCTTCCCTCGCCCGCGGCAAACTCCTGGAACCAGAAACGCGGTTCGGAGCCGGCGAAACGGGCGTGCCGGGCGAACACCGCGCCGGAGAGCAGGGGCTCGCGCCAGCGCGCGCGCGTCGCCATCGAGCCGCGCACCACGCGGCGGCCCACGACGGTCGCCGGGTCGCGCTGGAAGAACCAGTTCGGAAGAGGAGGAAGGAGGTACAGCGAGTCGAGGGACCCCGTGATCTCCGGATTCGGGCGCTCGATCCCCTCGACGAGTCCCGCGGCCAGCCGCGCGGGCGGCAGCTCGTTCAGAGCGAAGAGGACCGCCGGGGGCCAGGCGAGAAGCGTCGCGAGCTCCGTGAGCACCTCGTTGCGCGCGTCCGTGTCCCGAAGGACCTCCTCGAGCAGGTCCTGGACGTCGAGCACCTCGTCGGCGACGAAGCGGAGCACCTGCCGGAACCGGCGGTGCTCCTCGCGGGCCCGCGCTCCGAACAGGATGTCGTCGAAGAGCAGATCCTGCATCATCGACGGAACCATACGGTCGATCTCCCGGCCCGGTTCGTGGACGAGCACCACCCTCAGGCGGCCGATTTCGGAGTCGACGGAGAGTGTCATCGCGAGCCTCGGGAGGCGGCACGAGCCGCCCGGGGGATGCTAACCTGAACGCCCACGGGACCCCCGATGAGCGATGAAGTCGAATTCCTCGTCTGCCTGAACTGCGACACGCCCTGCTACTTCTTCGAGTACGACGAGAAGAAGGGAATCAAGAGCGCGTTCTGCAACGTCTGCGGCAATGACGAGTCGAAAGAATTCCGGCTTCCCACCGACGATGAGATCGAGGAGTGAGGTGATGAGCGACTCGGCCGACTCTCCCATCGACCGCTACGAAAACCCCCTCACGAGCCGGTATGCGTCGGCCGAGATGTCCTCCCTCTTCTCCGCGCGCTCGAAATTCACGAGGTGGCGCAAGCTCTGGCTCTGGCTCGCCGAGGCGGAAAAGGAGCTCGGGCTCCCGATCCCGGAGGCCTCGCTCGAAGCCCTGAGGGCCCACCTCGTCCCCACGGAAGCGGAGTTCGCCGCCGCCGACCGGTACGAGCGCGAGACGAAGCACGACGTCATGGCCCACCTCCATGCGCTCGGCGACGTCGCGCCCGCCGCGAGGGGCGTCCTCCACCTCGGCGCGACGTCGGCCTTCGTGGGCGACAACGCCGATCTCCTCCTTCTGCGCGAGGCGCTCCGCCTCCTCGCGAAGCGGACCGTGCGGGTCATGGGCCGCCTTGCGCGGTTCGCGCGGATCTACCGCGACCTCCCCTGCCTCGGTTTCACGCACTTCCAGGCCGCCCAGCCGACGACGGTCGGGAAGCGGGCGTGCCTCTGGCTGCAGGACCTCGCTCTCGATCACCGCGAGCTCGTCCGCAGGGCCGACGAGCTGAGGTTCCTGGGATGCAAGGGCGCGACCGGGACGCAGGCCTCGTTCGTCGCGCTCTTCGACGGGGACGCCGACAAGGCCGAGAGGCTCGACCGGCTCATCGCTCAGAAGGCCGGATTCACGGACCGGCTCCTCATCTCGGGACAGACCTACACGCGCAAGCAGGACGCCCTCGTCCTCTCCGCCCTCGCCGGCCTCGCGGCGTCGTCCTCGAAGTTCGCGAACGACGTCCGCCTCCTCCAGCACATGAAGGAGGTCGAGGAGCCATTCGGAAAGAAGCAGGTCGGCTCGTCCGCCATGCCCTACAAGCGGAACCCGATGAAGTGCGAAAGGATCAACGCCCTCGCGCGTTGGCTGCTCTCCATCTCCGACAACGGGAACTGGACTCACGCGACCCAGTGGTTCGAGAGGACGCTCGACGATTCCGCGAACCGCCGACTCGCGCTCGCGGAGTCGTTCCTCTCCGCCGACTCGATCCTGCTCCTCTGGGATGCCGTGACGGACGGTCTCGTCGTGAACCCGGCGGTCGTGCGGCGCCGGTTGGACGCGGAGCTCCCGTTCCTCGCGACCGAGAACATCCTGATGGCCGCCGCGAAGAAGGGCGGGGACCGGCAGGACCTCCACGAAAGGATGCGCGTTCTCGCGCAGGCCTCGGGCGACCGCATGAAACAGGAGGGCGGCGAGAACGACCTCCTCTTCCGCATCGCGGCCGAGCCGGCGTTCGGACTCACTCCCGCCGAGGTCATCGCCGCCTCCGAGCCATCGCGATTCATCGGCCGCGCACCCGAGCAGGTGGACGAATTCCTCGAGGTCGAGATCGAGCCCATCCTCGCGACGGATCCCGAGGCGGCCAGCGGCGAGACGCGCGAGGAAGTTCGGGTTTGAGCCGCGGGCGGCGCCGCCCCCTAGTCCCTCTCGAAGAAATCTTCTCCTCGCTTTCTTTCCTTCTCATCCTTCTCTTAGCCGCCTGTTCGTCCCATCCGACTGCTCGGACCGCCGGTGCGGCCCGTGGCCTGTCGGGCACCGGCGAGCGGGGGCTTGCGTCCTGGTACGGAAAGGAGTTCGACGGGCTGCCGACGGCTTCCGGCGAGACGTTCCGGCCCGAGAAGGTGTCGGCCGCCCATCGGACCCTGCCCCTCGGGACGGTCGTCGACGTCACGAACGAGAAGAACGGCCGAACGGTCCGCGTGAAGATCAACGACCGCGGGCCGTTCGTCGCGGGACGAATCGTGGACCTGTCGAAAGCCGCCGCGCAGGAAATCGGGTCGGTCGGAGACGGCGTCGTGCCCGTCACGCTTCGCGTCGTGATGCTGGGAGACAACACGCGCGTCCGCGCCGGCAGCGACGAACCGCCGCCCGTCACGACCGTGAACACCGCCGACTCCCCGTCCCTTGCCGCTGCGCCTCGTGCCGGGGGCTGGGCCGTGCAGGCGGGAGCGTTCGGCGACGAGGCGAACGCGCTCAGGCTGCGGGAGCATCTCGCGACCCGGTATCCGAACCCCTTCATCGAGGAATTCCAGGGCCTGAAGCGCGTCAAGTTCGGCCCCTACGCGACGCGCGCCGAGGCGGACGCCGCGCGAGAGACCCTGGGCGAAATGGGCCTCGCCGGAGTCGTCGTCCTCTACCGCTGAAGGGAAGGGCAGGCTCTCAGCGTCCCCGGGACGGACGCTGGAAGGCGCTCCTGACGAGGCGATCGAGGAGCTTCGGAAGCGGCAACCCCGTGGCCTCCCACATCTTCGGAAACATCGAGATCGGAGTGAAGCCCGGAAGGGAGTTGATCTCGTTGACGAAGAGCCGGTGGGTTCCGCGTTCGAGAAAGAAATCCACGCGCGCGAAGCCGGCGCCGCCGAGGACATCGAAGGCGCGGACGGCGAGCCTGCGGACATCGGCCCGGAACGACTCGGGGAGGTCGCTCGGAACGATCGCGCGCGATTCCGTTCCGATGTACTTGTCCTCGTAGTCGTAGAACTCCCGGCCCGGCACGATCTCGCCCGGCATCGACGCCTCCGTCGGACCCCCTCCCTCGCCCTCGAGGACGGAGCATTCGATCTCGCGCGCGTCGACGCCGCGCTCGGCGAGGACGCGGCCGTCCACGAGGAACGCCTCTTCGACGGCGGGAGAGAGCTCCCCTTCCGATTTGACCTTCGAGACTCCCACCGAGGAGCCGGCGCAGGCCGGCTTCACGAAGAGCGGAAATCCGAGCCCCCCCGACCGTTCGAGGAAGGCCGCCCGCCCGCCGGACGCCCGCCACTCCGCTCGCGAGAGCGCGACGTACTCGACCTGGGGCAGGCCCGCCGCGCCGAAGGCCGCCTTCATGAAGATCTTGTCCATGCCGACAGCGGAGGCGGCCACGCCGAAGCCGACGTAAGGAATGCCGAGAGACTCGAGCAGCCCCTGCAGGACGCCGTCCTCGCCGAACGTCCCGTGCACGATCGGGAAGAGAACCTCCGCGCCGGCTTCGTGCCACGCCGAGAAGAAGGAGTCGACGATCTCCGACGTCCCCGCGGCCCTCGAGCCCGGCTTCACGCCGTCGAGAAGAAGGTCGCGGGACGGCCGCGCGAGCTGGCGGGCCATCTCCTGCTTCGAAGCCGAAGGCCCGTGCCAGACGCCGTTCTTCCCCACGAAGAGCGGGATCGCGTCCCAGGCCTCCGCGGGGAGATTCCCGAGCAGGCACGCCGCAGACACGAACGAGACTCCGTGCTCGCGCGACGGGCCGCCGAACACGACACCGACACGCCGCTTCGTCCGCACGCGGAACCCTTCGCTCGCCGCGCTCACGGCCTCACCCGAGCGTCACGAGCCGCACCGAGTCGATTCCCTCGAGAGTCGAAACGGACTTCACGAGATCGGGACCGATCACGCCCCCGTCCGTATGGTCGATGCGCACCACGGCGGCCGCGCGGCCCTCCCGGCCGCGCGAGAGCGCGAGATCCGAGATGTTCACGCCCCGCGAGCCCAGCAGCGTTCCGATCCGCCCGACGACCCCCGGGACGTCCCGGTTCGCGATGACGAGCAGGGTGCCCTCCGGAGAGAACTCGAGAGCGAGGCCGTCGACCGCGACGATGCGCCCGAGCTTCTCGCTGAAGAGCGTCCCGGAGGCGCTGCGGTCGCCGGCCGTCACCGTGACGAGGCTCGCGTACCCGCCGGCGTCCTCGCGGACGCTGTCCGAGACCGCGATGCCGTTCAGCTTCGCGAGGGACGAGGCATTGACGATGTTGACGCCTTCCGCGAACGACGCGACGACGCCCTTCACGGCCGACACGACACAGGCCTTGCGCATGCTCTCGGGAACGCCCGCGAGCGTGACCGTGAGCGATTTCGGCGCCTCGGGCATCGCCTGACCGACGAACGTGCCGACCTGCTCGGCGAGCCTCATCCACGGCAGCGCCGCGTGAGGGTCGCCTCCGGACGGGAACGGCAGGTTCACCGCGGCGATGAACGGCGACCCTTTGAGCGCCTCGACCAGCATCTCGACCGTCTCGACGGCCACGCGGTCCTGGGCCTCGACCGTCGACGCTCCGAGGTGCGGTGTGCAGAGCACCTTCGAGTGCTTCATGAGGGCGAAGTCCATCGGCGGCTCGACCGCGAACACGTCGAGAGCCGCTCCCGAAAGATGGCCGGAGTCGAGCGCGGCGACGAGCGCCGCCTCGTCGACGAGCGGCCCCCGCGCGCAG
This sequence comes from Thermoanaerobaculia bacterium, assembly GCA_038214715.1. GTDB lineage: Bacteria > Acidobacteriota > Thermoanaerobaculia > UBA5066 > UBA5066 > Fen-183. The sequence goes on from JBBQRP010000002.1 coordinate 190,646, forward strand.
TTCACGAGGATCGCGCCCTTTTTCATCGCGGCGAGCTGAGCGGCGCCGATGAGGTGTTTCGTCTCCGCGCCTCCCGGCGCATGCAGGGACACGACGTCGGACTTGGCCAGAAGCTCGCCCAGGGACACCGGCGCGACGCCCAGCTCGGCCGCGCGCTCCGGGGTCACGAACGGATCGAACGCGAGGAGCGTGACCCGCCAGGGCCGCAGGCGAGCGGCCACGCGCGCGCCTACCTGGCCGAGGCCGACGAGGCCGACGGTCTTGCCCTGGAGCTCCGTTCCGACGAACTTCGTGCGCTTCCATTCCCCGGCTTTCAGCGAAACCTGTGCCTCGGGGATCTTGCGCAGAAGCGCGAGGAGAAGAGCAATCGTGTGCTCCGCCGCGGAGACGACGTTCCCTGACGGAGCGTTGACGACGAGGACTCCCCGCTCCGTGGCGGCTTTGACGTCGACGTTGTCGAGCCCCACGCCCGCCCGCCCGACGACCCGGAGCTTCTTCCCGGCGGTCAGGAGCTCGCGGTCCACCTGCGTCGCGGACCGCACCACGAGCGCGTCGTAGTCTCCGATCGCGGCCAGAAGAGCGTCACGGGAAAGGTCCGTCCTCACGTCCCCTGAAAGGCCCGCCTTCGCGAGCACTGCGAGACCAGTTTCCGAGAGCGGCTCGGCAATGAGGACGCGGTCCGCGGTCATGCCGCGCCGACGGGCTTCGACCGAAGCGCTGCGACGGCCTCCGCGTGCGCAGCGAGGTAGTTCTCGACCGACGCGACGTCGACGTCGCCCATGTGGCCGATCCGCACATTCGTGGCTTTGAGCTTTCCGTAGCCGGAGCCCGTCGTCCACTTTTGTGCTTTGAGACCTTTGTTGAGCTCCTCCGCGTTGACGCCCGGAGGCGGGCTCATGGACGTGACGGTGGGAGACTCGGCGCCCTTCTGCGCAAAGATCGTGAATCCGTTGACCGCCGCCCAGTCGGCCACCGTCTTGCGCATTCTCTCGTGGCGAGCCCAGCGGTTCTCGATGCCCTCTTCGAGAATGTGGTCGAGCTGGATGTCGAGAGCGTAGAGGAGCGAGAGGCACGGAGTCGTCGGGGTCTGCTTTTTCCTCGCGAAGGCGTCGACGTCGACGAGATCGAGGTACAGGCCGCGAAACTTCTTTTTCTTCGCCGCCACGAGCGTCCGGTCGGACATGGCGAAGAGCGCGAGACCCGGCGGAAGGGCCAACGCCTTTTGGGAGCCCGTCAGGACGACGTCGAGGCCCCACGCGTCGGTCTCGACGGCCGTGCCCGCGACCGAGGTCACGCAGTCGGCGAAAACGAGCGCGTCGGAATTCTCGCGGATGATCTTCGCGATGGTCGGAAGATCGTTCAGGACTCCCGTGGAGGTCTCGCTGTGCACGACCGTCACGGCCGCATATTTCTTCGACGCGAGCTTCTTCTTCACCTCGTCCGGCGGGATTGGCGTGCCCCAGTCGGCATTGAGCACGTCCGTCTCGAGGCCGAGGCGCTGGGACATCTCGCCCCACTTCTCGGAGAACGCACCATTGCCGAGCGAGAGGACCGGGCCCTCGACGCAGGAAACGAGGGCGGCCTCCCACACGCCCGTCGCCGAGGTGGCGAGGGTGTGCGCGCGGCCAGAGGCGGTCCGAAAGACCTTCGGAAGCTTGTCGAGGATTCGACCGTAGAGGTCCATGAACGCCTGGGAGCGGTGCGAGAGCATGGGGCCGGTCAGGGCTTGCAGCACCTGCGGCCGAACCCACACGGGTCCTGGGTTGAAGAAGCGGATCTGACCGGGAGAACCGGCTGTCGAATCGAAGTGCGTCATGAAATGGATTCTACGAGGCCAGAAGGAACGGCAACAGCGCTTCGAGATTTTCGACGATCGCGTCGGGAGAACACGCTTCCAGCTCTTTTCGTGTCGCACTGCCCGTCGGAAGTGCGATGATCGGAAGTTCGGCCGCGCGCGCCGTCGCGACGTCGACGGGCATGTCCCCGACGAAGACCGCATCCTCTCCGGGGATCCCCATCGTGCTCAGCGCCATGAAAACCATGAGCGGCGCGGGCTTCGGCGGAAATCCGTCGTCCGGCCCCGCGACGAAGGCGAAGCGCTTCGAGATCCCGAGACCTTCCAGTAGCGGCCGCGTGAACCGCGCGGGCTTGTTGGACGCGATCGCGAGGCGGACGCCTCTCTCGAACAGAGCACGCGTGACGTTCTCGGCGCCCGGGAGAAGGCGCGTCGACTCGACGCCGACCTTTTCGTATCGCTCGCGAAACAGGCGGACGCCTTCGGTCACGTTCTCCCGTCCCACGGCCTCCTGGATGAGGACCTCGAGACCGTGGCCCACCATCCTGCGTGTTTCTTCACGCGTGACAGGCGTTCGGCCGAACGCTTCGAGGACGACACCCAGGGATTCGTGGATCGCCGCGTACGCGTCCACGAGGGTGCCGTCCAGGTCGAAAACGACCGCCCGGGGAGGGAGGGGAATCCTCGTCACGGCGCGTCCACCACGAGCACGATCTTTCCGACGTTCTCGTTCGCGGCCATCCGGCGGTGTGCATCGGCGGCCTCGGCGAGCGGAAACGTCCGGTCCACGACCGGAACGAGGGAGCCATCCGAGAATCCGGGAAGGACGTCGCGCACGAAGGAGGCGGTCAGGGCGGCCTTCTCCTCGAGCGGCCGGCTCCGAAGCGTCGAACCGATGATCCGGAGTCGCTTCGAGAGGACGATGCGGAGGTCGATCTCGGCCGCCGGGCCGGCCATGCTCGCGATGAGGACGATGCGGCCGCCACGCTTCAGGCTCTTGAGGTTCGGCGCGAAGAGCGGTCCCCCGACGGGATCGAGGACGAGGTCGATCGATTCCTTCCCGAACGTCCATTCGATCCGGCTCAGGAATTCCTCGCGCGAGGTGTCCACGGCGAGATCCGCTCCGAGGGCCTCGAGAGCGCGGCACTTCGCGGCGCTGCGGGCGGTGGCGACGGCGGAGGCGCCCGCGCGCTTCGCGAGCTGAATCGCGGCCGTTCCGACTCCCGACGCGGCCGCGTGGACGAGCACGCGCTCACCCGGCTTCAGGGCGCCTTCCTGGAAGAGATTCAGGTACGCGGTGAACCAGGCCTCCGGAATCGACGCGGCGTCCGCGAACGAAAGCGCGGACGGGATCGGCATGAGCATCGTGCGGGGAACCGCGACCTTCTCGGCGTAGCCTCCTCCCGCCAAAAGGAAGAAGACACGCTCGTTCGAACCCTCCACCTCTCCCGCGGCTTCCATTCCGAGGATCTGAGGGGCGCCCGGTGGAGGCGGGTACTTGCCCTGCGACTGAAGAAGGTCGGCGCGGTTCACGGCGGTCGCGCGCACGCGCACGACGACTTCCCCGGGGCCCGCCACGGGGTCGGGAGCGTCTCCCCACACGAGCGCTTCGGGACCACCGGGTTTGGGAACAAGGATGGCTTTCATGCTGCTCCGAAGAGAGAAGAGAAAACGGGGGATTCCTTCAGAAGGAGAAGAAAGGAACCAGGGATTTCTTCGAAAGTGAGTCTCGGAACGGACGAAGGGTGATTCGTCGGTCGATCGGTCACGACGGCCAGGACATTCGGGTCGCCCTCGCAAAGAGGCGCGCGGCCCGTGGCCGCGCGGCACACCTCGATCTTCGGATAGGGCTCGCTCCGGAACCCTTCGACGAGGACCACGTCGCACTCTCCAAGGCCGTATTCCCCTTCCAAGAAAACGGATAGAGCAGGCCGCGCGTTTGCTTCGGGCGCGCCCGTGCTCGGGTCCGAAGCAAGACTCCTTTCCGGCCCACGGTGCACCGCGCTCCGGCGACCCGCCACCAACACCGCCGGCTCCGCCCCGGCCGCATGGTGGCGCTGCGAGTCCTTCCCGGGGACGTCCGTCTCGTATTCGTGGTCCGTGTGCTTGAGCGATCCGACCCTCAGGCCCTCCTTCGCGAGCGCTTCGATCAGCTGCACCGCGACCGTCGTCTTTCCGGACTCGTGCGCACCGGTGACGAGGAGAACGACCGGGGATTTCCTCGAGGCGTAAAGAAGACTGTCGACGCGCGAAGCGGCAAAGCGCGCGACGTCCGCCGGAAAAGTCGAGATCCACGAGTCGAGCGCCTCCCCTCCATCGACGAGAGTTCGATAAATCGCCGTGCCCGTGAGGAGGTCGATCGCGGGGACGTCGTCGCGGTACTCGTATTTTTCCGTTCGCCAGCGGAAGGCTCCGGGGTCGAGATCCCGGAGAGACTTCAGCAATCGGAGGTAAGTCTCGTACGGGCGGTACGCGGCGCGATCGGTCACATGAACCTGCGCGCCGCCGCAAACCTTTCCCGCGTGCTTCTGGAAGGTAGGCTTGAAGACGTGCGGGCGAAAAACGACGCCGGGCAGCCCGAGCGCGTTCGCGGCGTCCGCCGCGCGATCGGCGTCGAGCCACGGCGCGCCGACGAGCTCGAAGGGCCGGGTTGTCCCCCGACCCTCGGAGAGATTTGTCCCTTCGACGAGGCAGCCTCCCGGATACACGGCGGCCGTCTCATGAGTCGGCATGTTCGGAGAGGGAAGGATCCACGCCGGCGTCTCGGCGATCTCGCGGCGCGTCGGGGCGCGTCCGGCCCTTCGCAAAGACACGACCGTCAAGTCGCAGCCGAAGCCCTCCCTCGCGTTCACCCAGCGGGCGATCTCGCCCGGCGTCATCCCGTGCCGGACGGGCACGGGATAGAGCCCCACGAAGGAGAGCAGCGGCTCCTCCGGGAGATTACCTTCGAGAATTTCGCCGCCGAGCGGGTTCGGCCTGTCGAGGACGACGACCGGAATCCGTCGCCCGGCGCAGGCTCTCATCATGAGCGCCGTCGTCCAGACGAAGGTGTAGTAGCGGCTCCCGACGTCGGGCAGGTCCGAAACGACGACGTCGAGGCCTTCGAGGTGCTCCCGACGGGGCGACAGCTCTTCGAAGGTCGACCCGTAGAGCGAGACGACCGGCAGACAGGCGGGCTCGCCAGAGGAAACAGCTTCCATGTCCTGCGCGGCACCCCAGAAGCCGTGCTCGGGGCCGAAAAGAACCTTCACGTCGTATCCCGCGGAGCGGAGCGCGTGGGCGGCCGGGACGAAACCTGCCGTCACGGACGCCGCGTTCGCGAGAAGGCCGATCTTCTTTCCGCGCAGTGCGGAAGCCGCTGGATGCTCACCCGAGAGGAGTATGTCGAGACCCGAGCGGAGAACGGGGGCGGTCACGGGGCGAGTGTAACCGTGCGCTCGCCCCGTGAGAACGCGTCAAGGAGCCGGCACCGCCTTCACGCCGAGGGGCTCGAAGTCGTAGAACGTGCCGTTGATGCGAAGGCCGTCGATCGCGCCCTGCCAGGCGAAGTCACGGCCCTTGGCGACCGCGACGCTCAGGATCTTCGCTCCGGATCCGGTCGCGAGGAACGCCTTCACCTGCGCGAACGTGCAGCGCGGTCCGTTGAGTCCGCAGTTCGAGGTCGTCGGCGGCGAATTGAACTGGCTGCCCGTCAAACCCCAGAGCCCCGTCGTGGTCGCGTCGATGTAACCGCTCCACCTGTTTGGGGTGGAATTCGCGCCGGGAATGAAGACGAGAGAGGCGTAGGACGTCGTCGTCCCTCCGGCGCCGCTCGGGTTGATCTCCAGCGTGATGCTCGGCATGTTGAGGCCGAGCGCGATATTCTCGCCGGTCGTGAAGACGTTGAATCCGACGGCTACGAGGCCCGAGACGTCCGCGTTGAAGAAGTCGATTTCGTTCCCGAACGAGACCTTCTGGGCGCCGTCCGCGACCCGGAAGCTCAGGCTGCCGACTCCGAAAGGCGGGGCGTCGGGAACGCCGAAGGAGCCGAAAGGACCCGAGCGCAACGCGGCAAAGGGCGAGCCGATCGTGTTCCTCTCGATGACGCCCCAGTTCACTCCCGAGTAGATGGCGTCGGTCCCGGGGGTGCCGGTCGCGCCCGTGACTCCCGTCGCACCGGTAGCACCGGTAGCGCCCGCGAGTCCGTTCGTTCCGGGCGTTCCGGTAGTTCCCGTTGCGCCCGTTGCGCCCGTGGCGCCCGTGGCGCCCGTTACGCCCGTGGCGCCCGTTACGCCCGTTGCGCCCGTTGCGCCCGTTGCGCCCGTTGCGCCCGTGGCACCCGTCGCACCGGTGGCACCCGTCGCGCCCTGCGCGCCAACGGTTCCGGAGGGTCCGGAAGGCCCGGCCGGCCCCGCCGCCACCGTCGCCGCGACCGTAAGGACGCCAGCGGAGGACGTGAGCGAGATGTTCGAGCCGGCGTTGATCGTGACGTCGCCCGCGAAGCCGTTGAGCGTCGTGACGACGCTGGGTCCGTAGTATCCGTTCACGTCGACGACGACGTCCGTCTGGCTGACGCCGGCCGCGATCGAGATCGCGCCGCTCGTTCCGAGGGGAACGACGGCCGAGTTCGCGACGGTCTGGCCCGCGAGAAAGTTGAGGGTGGAAACCGTCGGGAAGGTCCCACCGGCGGGCCATGGAGTGAAGAAGCCCGGGCCGGAAGGGTTTACGACCGTGAAGTTGAACGACACCGCGACGGCGCCGGCGGGAATGCCGCACTGTCCGTTGATCGGAATGTCACGGACGGTTGCGGGCGGCAGTGTGGGTGGCCCGAAGGCGCCCGTGAATCCGTTTCCGCGCGTGTCCGCTACCCGACACGGCATGATCGCAACGAAAGGCGCGGGCGCGGAAGGAAGCCCGGACGCGAGGGCACGCCGGCCGCTTAACGCTTCCGACGCACTCGTCTCGTGCCAGTAAGGAGGCGCGACCCAGTTCGCGATCGAGTCGTTCTCCGCGCGAGCGGTTCCTCCGAGGGGGCACAAAACGAGCAGAAGCGCCCATCGGGCGCAACGCGACGACATCATGTTGTGGTTTCCTCCTGTGCACACAAAAGCAAGACACGTACCGTATCGCCGTCGCTCGAATTCCGCCGCGAATGGCGAACCCTGAAGAGATTCCGGCCCGTTCCGCCGGCTCCGACGAACAATTTTTCGACGCACCGTCGACGGATCCCCGTCGAAGACTGTCAGGTATCCTTTAACGACATGAACCGACGACGTGCGAACGACAGGTGGGCCCTCCCCGGCTCGCCGGATCGAGCCCCCGTCCTCGCCGTCGTTCTCCCGGCCTACAGGACCGCGGCGTCGATCGGATCCGTGATCGGAATGATCCCGAAGGACATCCGACACGTCGTCGTCGTGGACGACGCGTCCCCGGATGGGGTCGGCGCGGCCGTCTCCGCTCTCTCGGATCCCCGCGTCACCCTCTGCACGCATTCCGCGAACCGGGGAGTAGGCGGGGCGATGAAGACGGGATTCGTGAAAGCCCTGGAACTCGGAGCCGACGTCGTCATCAAGCTGGACAGCGACGGCCAGATGGATCCGGCGCTGATCCCCGCGTTTCTGGCACCTCTTCTCGCGGGAGACGCGGATTTCGCGAAGGGGAACCGGTTCGCGGACCTCTCGGTCATCGCCTCGATGCCCCCTCTGCGGCGGGCCGGAAACCTCTTACTTTCGTTTCTCGTCAAGGCGGCGTCGGGCTACTGGAGCCTCTTCGATCCCTGCAACGGATATCTCGCCCTGTCGAGCAGGCTTCTGAAGCACATCCGACTCGATCGTCTCGCGGACCGCTACTTCTTCGAGATCAGCCTCCTCTGCGAGTCCTACCGCGCCAATGGAGTCGTCGTCGACGTGGACATGCACCCCCGCTACGGAGACGAGGTCAGCTCCCTGAGCCCGATGAAATCCCTGTTCGAATTCTCGGGCCGGCTCCTCGGCCGGATGGTGCGCCGGATCGGTTTCGCGTACTTCCTTCGCGACTTCACGGTCGTTTCCGTCTTCATCACGGCCGGCGTTCCGATGCTCGTCTTCGGGACGATCTGGTCGATCTACCACTGGTATCGCTCGTGGGAGACGAACGTGGTGGCGTCCACCGGTACGGTCATGATCGGAACGCTCGCGATCATCCTGGCTTTCCAGCTCCTCCTGCAGGCGGTCGTGCTCGACGTCCAGAGCGAGCCCGGGCGACCGCAGCGATGACGCCAGCCGCACCTGCCGCCGACAAGAGCGGCACGTCCGGTTTCCTCCTCGCAGCGGCAGCCTGCCTCACACTCCTTTTCGGGGCGTACGGGAACACCTTCGGCAACGCCTTCCACTTCGACGACAGCCACGTTCTCGTGGACAACCTCTACGTCCGCAGCCTCGGAAACGCCGGGCGCTTCTTCACGGACGCGCGGACGTTCAGCGCCCTCCCGCAGAACCAGACTTATCGCCCGATCGTGTCGCTGAGCCTCGCCATCGACTACGCCCTCGGGCGCGGCCTTTCGCCCCGCATCTTTCACGTCGACCAGCTCTTCCTGCTCGCCTTGCTCGGACTCGCGCTCTTCTTCTTTTATCTCCGGATCATGGAGCGTGCGGCGCCGGGTCCCCTGAATCGATATCTCGCGCTCTTTTCGGCGACGCTCTTCTGCGTCCACACGGCGAACTCCGAGACGATGAACCTCATGCACGCGCGTTCCGAGATCCTGAGCGCGCTCGGCATCGTGGGCGGGTTCCTCCTGTATCTGGGCGCTCCGCGCCTGAGGCGCATGCAAGTCCACCTCCTCCCAATGGTCGCCGGGGCGCTCGCGAAGACGCCGGCTGTCCTCCTTGCACCGCTGCTCTTCGCGTGGGAATTCATCTCTCCGGCACCCGGTGCGAAGGAGCCGCCGACGTTCACCTCGCGGGTCAAGGCGGCTCTGCGTGCCACGATCCCCGCCTTTGTCGTGGCGGCGTTGACGTTCTGGTTCGTGGAGAAGGCCATGGCACCGCCGACCCAGAGCTACGGCGGCGGAGACAGGCTCGCGTACGCGCAGACACAGTCGTGGGTCTGGCTCCACTACCTCCGCCTCTTCGTCCTTCCCATCGGCCTTTCGGCGGACACGGATTTGACTCTCATTCCCAACTGGTACGACACACGCGTCCTCGCGGGCGCCGTCGCGCTCGCGGCGCTCGTCTGGGTGGCCGCCCGGTGCGCAAAACTCCCGCGCGCGTGGCCCGTCTCGTTCGGCCTCGCCTGGTTCGCGATCGGGCTCCTGCCCGCTTCGAGCGTGATCCCGCTCGCCGAACCCCTGAACGAGCATCGCGTCTTCCTGCCGTACATCGGCCTCATCCTTTCCGTTGTCTGGGGCTGCCGTCTCTTCCTCGAGGGAAGGGTCCGGCGCGCGGCCGTGCCCGTATCCTTCGCCGCCGCCGTGCTCCTTGCCTTCGCCTTCGGCACGCACACGAGAAACCGCGCGTGGCTGACCGGCGAAGGCCTCTGGGCGGACGTCACGGTGAAGAGTCCGGCCAACGGCCGGGGCTGGATGAACTACGGGACGGCTTTGATGGCACGCGGCGAGTACGTGAAAGCCAAAGAGTGCTACGAGCGCGCGGCCCTGCTTACGCCGAACTACTGGACCCTCGAGACCAACCGCGGAATCGTCGAGGACGCCCTTGGCAATAAGGTCGCGGCCGAGGCGCACTTCAAGCGGGCCCTCGACCTCGGGCCGACCCAGCCCGACACCCACCTCTTTTTCGCGCGATGGCTCGTCAAGTCCGGCCGCGGTCCGGAGGCGGCCGCACATCTCGAGACCGCCCTTCGCCTGAGCCCCGGCGCTGCGGTCGCGAGAGGTCTCCTCATGGACATGAGGGGAGCCGTCGGTGACACGTTGGGAGCGGCGACCCTCGCGCGCGTGGCGGTGGAAGCGGAGCCAGGGAACGCGCGGACGAAGGCTTTCCTTGCGGGAACGGTACCCGAGGTCGGGGCGGACGCCGCGGGACGCCGGCAGCTGGGAATCGCATTCGGACAGCAGGGCGATTACGTCCAATCGGCGCTCGCGTATCGCGCGGCCTTGTTGCTCGCTCCAGCCGACGCGGACACCCTGAACAACCTCGGCTGGACGCTCGGCAAGCTCGGCTACTTCAAAGAGGCCGTCGCTCCGCTCGAGAAGGCCCTCGCAATCCGGCCCGATTTCACGCTCGCGCAAAACAATCTCGCGTGGGTGAGGGCGCAGTCCGCGAAGTGATCCTTCCACGGCGCTGCCCCGTCTGTGGAGGGGAGCGCCTCGAGGCTCCCCTCGTCCTTCCCGGGCTCCAGATCGTGCGCTGTCGGGCGTGCGGTCATCGCGTGGCGATCCACGAGCAGGAGGGCGAAACGCGTGACGGGCGCGGACCGGCCGACTACCACGCCGGGTACGACCGCACGTTTCTCGAATCGCTCCGGGCGACGAGGGTTCGGCAGGCGGGCCTCCTCATCAGCCACCTGAGACGGCACCTCCACGACGTGTCCGCGGTCATCGACTACGGCGCCGGGCTTGGCTGGTTCCTGAGGGCCTGCCGTGCCGCCGGCATCGCTCCGGTCGCCGGAGTCGAGATCTCCGAGATCGCCGTGAAGGACCTCGAGGCGGAAGGAATCGAAGCACATCTCCTGCCGACGGAAGCGAGCGGACCGGAAGCCCTGGGGCACGTTTCCTTTCGTCCCCGCGTGATCACGTTCCTCGACGTGATCGAGCACTTCACCCCCGACAGGCTCCTCGAGCGACTGCGCGAGACCGTGCAGGCATGCGGCGACAGGCTCGAGCTTGTCGTCGTGAAGGTTCCCGTCCCCGGACTGCTGTACGCCGGCGCGAACACTCTCTCTCGCCTGGGCGTGACCGGCCCCCTTCGGCAGCTCTACCAGGCCAGCACACGGCCTCCGCACTTCAACTACTTCTCGGCTCGGTCCGCGGAGATCCTCCTCGAGGCCGCGGGACTGTCGCTGGTCGAGCGGGTCGGAGATCGCGATTTCGAAGCGGACGGCTTCGGAGGAAGGATCGGGGTGGCGGGTGGTCTGGCCGCTAAGGCCGCACGCCTTGAAGGCGCGGCCCTCGCGGTGGCGGTGAGCCTGTCGAGGCGCTTCGACTCGAGTTTTCTGTTCGCGCGCCCCGCGTCAATCCGCCCGGTCTGACGAGAAAACGGGAAAGGGCGCCGGCCTTTCGGCCGACGCCCGCACTCGACCTCAGTGAGAGCCCAGGATGTACCAGGTCGTCCCGTCGGACACGACCATCACCGTGTTCTGTGCCGCGTTGCCGGGGCCCCCGGCAGGGTCCTCGGGAATGGCCAGGGGAAGGGTGCCTCCGTCGGTCGCCCAGATCCCAAGCACGTTGCACGTGGAGCCCGTCGTGTTGAGTCTCTTGATGATCATGACTCGTCCCACGTTCGAGGCCGCGGCCGGAAGCGTGAGGTTCGTGTTCGCCACGGCGTTGCAAAGCACGATCTGGTCCGTGCTGAGCAGGGTCGTGGTTGCGGTGACGGTGCGAATCGTCATGATTCCATTGAAGCCGCCGGTGGCGCCCGTTGGGCCTGTTGCACCCGCTGCTCCGTTCGTGCCGTTCGTACCGTTCGAGCCCGTGGCTCCCGTCGCTCCGACGGCACCGTTCGTGCCGTTGGTTCCAGTCGCTCCCGTGGCACCCGTTGCGCCCGTCGCCCCCGTGAAGAGAACGCCCGCCGGCCACGTACCGCTCGTTTTCGGCCCGTAGACGTTGTTTGTAGACAAGTCGATGTAGAAGTCTCCATCCGAACCGAATCCGTTGGAAGGCGCTCCCGAGCCGCTCAGGACGCTCGAACCCTTCGTCCCGGTCGCACCCGTGGCGCCGGTCGCACCCCCAGCACCGTTCGTTCCATTGGTCCCATTCGTTCCCGTCGCACCAGTAGCGCCAATCGAACCCGTCGAGCCCGTAGGTCCAGTTAAACCCGTCGCGCCCTTGACGCCAGTGGCACCAACTGCGCCGGCAGCACCGGTGCTTCCGGTGACTCCAATCGGACCCTGGGGACCGGTTGAGCCAGCGACGCCCGTGTTTCCCGTCGCGCCCGCGTTACCGACGGGGCCCTGAGCTCCAGTCGAGCCAGTCGCGCCGGTTCCACCCGTAGCACCGGCGACGCCGGTCGCGCCGATCACGCCCTGCGGACCCGTCGCACCAGTCGTTCCGTTCGTACCGTTCGTGCCTGCTGCGCCCGTCGGACCAGCAACGCCGACGGCGCCAGTAGCTCCGTTCGTTCCGGCAGTGCCCGTTGCACCCG
>JBBQRP010000003.1:0-182658 GCA_038214715.1 Thermoanaerobaculia bacterium
CCACCCGACGCCGCTGGCGTTCGGGCTTCTCATGTCGAGCTATTCGGCGATGCAGTTCCTCTTCGCGCCGATTCTCGGGCGCCTGTCGGACCGCTTCGGACGGCGCCCCGTGATCCTCTTTTCGCTCGCGGGGACGGTGATTGGCTATCTTCTCTTCGCCTTCGCGCACTCGCTCGCTCTGCTTTTCGCGTCGCGCCTCCTCGACGGCGCCACGGGCGGGAACATCGGCACCGCGCAGGCGATCATTGCCGACACGACGAGCCACGAGGATCGCGCGCGCGGCATGGGCCTCGTCGGCATGGCGTTCGGCCTCGGCTTCATCTTCGGGCCGGCCATTGGCGGTTTCACCGTGGGCATCTCGCCGGCCGCGCCCGGCCTCGCGGCCGCCGCGCTCTCGTTCTGCGCGTTCACCTGGGCTTTTTTCAAGCTGCCCGAGACGCGCCCCGAAGGCGGCCCCGGCGTGAGGTTTTCGGTCTTCTCGTTCGCGACGCTCGGGCGCGCGTTCCGCCGGCCCGAGATCGGCGCTCTCATGCTGCTCTCCCTCGTCACGACGACCGCCTTCGCCATGTTCGAGTCCACGTTCGCGCAGTTCCTCTCGCTGCGGCTCTCCGCCGGCCCTTCCACCGTCGCCTGGTTCTTCGTCTTCGTGGGCGTGTGCTCGGCCATCGTTCAGGGTGTCCTCGTGCGGCGGCTCGTGAAGCGCTTCGGCGAGGGGAGGCTCGTCGTGGCGGGCGGTGTCCTTCTCATCGCCGGGTTCGCCGGGTTGAGGTTCGCGGATTCCGTTCCGGTCCTCCTCCTCATGATCGCCACGATCGCCCTCGGGATCGGCATCACCACGCCGACGCTGTCGTCGCTCGTCAGCAAGCGCTCGGCCGCGGCCGAGCAGGGCGAGATCCTCGGCGCCTACCAGTCGATGGGCTCCCTCGGCCGTGTGTTTGGGCCTTTCGGGAGCGAGGACCTGTACTTTCGCCTCGGGCCCGACTGGCCGCACGTGGCCGCCGCCGCGATCGAGGCGGGCGCGCTCGCGCTTTCCGCGGCCTCCCTCCTGAGGGAGAATGGCCGTGCCGCGGGCCCCGCGGCGCCACAGAAAGCCGGTTGAAATCTCATGACGCCGCAAACTCCCACGGCCCACACCCTCTCGCGCGACTGCGCCGCCATCCGCATCCCGAGCGGCGAGCCCCTCGAGCTGCCCGCCGGGACACCCGTCTATCTCACGCAGTCGCTCGGCGGGACGTTCACCGTGCAGGCGCCGTCGCTCGGCGGCCTGTTTCGGGTCGCCGGCAGCGACGCGGACGCGCTCGGCCTGCCCGTTCCCGCCGGCGCCGGGGCGGCCGCTCCGGCGCGTGCCGGCGCCCCGGGCCCTTCCGGACCCGTGAACGAGACGGCCGTCTGGAACTGTCTCCGGGCCGTCTACGACCCCGAGATCCCCGTCAACATCGTGGACCTCGGCCTCGTGTACGACCTCCGCATCCTTCCCGCGTCGGCCGCGGGCGAGCGGGTCGAGGTGAAGATGACGCTCACGGCGCCGGGCTGCGGGATGGGCGGCGCCATCGCAGCCGACGCACAGTCCAAGATCGCCGCCGTGCCCGGCGTCGCCGAGGCGGAAGTCCAGGTCGTCTGGGATCCGCCGTGGAGCGCCGAGATGATGACCCCCGAAGGGAAGAGGATCCTCGGGATCGCCTGACGGCCGGCTTCGTCCCGAGGCCCTATTGCAGCCGGACTCGGCCCGAAAAGCCTTCCTGGTAACCGTGGAAGAACGACAGGGACTCCTCGGGCCATTTCCAGCAGTAGTAACCCGCGCCCGAATCGAAGTCGACGAGCCAGGGTCCCTTGACCTCGATGCCGAGCTCTTCGATTCCGCTCGCCCAGTCCGAGAGCGTTCGCGCGACCGCCTGCTCGGCCTTCTCCCGGGACCCTTCCGTCCCTTCGTCCCCTTTCACGGAGAGGTTCGACAACGCCTCGACGGCGTGGCGCGTCTTCTCGCGAACCTCGGGCAGGAGGGCACGCGCTTCCTCGAATGTGAACGTCTTCTTCGGGGGTTCGGGCATGCGTCAAGGATAGCGCGGCGGCATCCTATGATCCCCGCGTGAGGCCGATCGCGATCGGCTCCGGCGACGTCGACGCCGGAGCCGTCCTCCTGAGGCGTGAGATCCACGCGCACCCGGAAATCGCGTTCGAGGAGCGGAGAACGGCGCGCGCCGTCGAAGAACGGATGCGCGCGCGCGGCTTCGCGGTGAGGACGGGCGTCGGGCGGACGGGGGTCACGGCCGTCTTCGACACGGGCCGCCCCGGGCGGACCGTCCTCCTCCGGGCGGACATGGACGCGCTCCCGATCGAGGAGAAGACGGGCCTTCCCTTCGCCGCCTCGAACGGAAAGATGCACGCGTGCGGCCACGACGGCCATGTCGCGGCGCTCGACGCCGCGGCCGACCTCCTGCTCCTCGACCCTCCGGCCCGCGGGCGAGTCGTGTTCGCGTTCCAGCCCGGCGAGGAAGGGGCCGGCGGCGCGAAGGCCATGATCGCCGACGGGGTCCTCGACGATCCCCGGCCGGACGCCGTCTTCGGCGTGCACCTCTGGACGGCTCTCCCCTTGGGCCAGGTCGGAGTCGCAACCGGAGCCATGATGGCCGCGGTCGACGAGTTCGTCATCGACGTCACGAGCCCGGGCGGACACGCCGCGTCGCCGCACGAGACCCGGGACACGATCGTCGCCGCCGCCCACGTCGTCACGGCCCTCCAGACGGTCGTCTCCAGGCGCGTGTCGCCGCTCGTGCCCGCGGTCGTCTCCGTCACGTCCGTGCACGGAGGCTCCGCGTTCAACATCCTTCCCGACCGCGTCACCCTGCGCGGAACGTGCCGCTCGTTCGACGCCGAGATCGCGGCCCGTCTTCCGTCCCTCGTCGCCGGGATCGCGGAGCACGCGGCCGCGGCCCTCGGTTGCGCCGCGAAGCTCGTCTACACGCGGATCAACCCGGCGGTCGTGAATCATCCCGACGAGACCGTGCGCGCCGCCCGAGTCGCCCGCTCTCTCTCGGACGTCGGTGCGGTCACGGACGACTGCCGGACGATGGGGGGAGAGGACTTCAGCGAGTTCCTGCTGCGGGTTCCGGGCGCCTTCGCGTTCGTGGGAGCCGCGCGAACGGAGGGTCCTCGCGGGCCCCACCACGCGCCCGACTTCGACTTCGACGAACGCGCCCTCGGGTTTGCGGCGCGCCTCCTCGCCGGCTACGCGCGCGACGTCCTCGCGGACTGAGCGAACGGGCCGGAGAAGAATGGCCTTCGCCTTCGCCCTCGCCCTCTATGGAGTCGCCGTGCTCCTCGTCGGCCTTCTCTCCGCGCGGGACGCTTCGCGCTCGAGAGACGCGTTTCTCGTCGGCGACCGCGGGTTCTCTCCCCCGATGGTCTGGGTCGCGCTGTCGTCGACCGTGATCGGCGGATCCACCACGCTCGTCCTCGCGGCGCTCGTGGCCGCGCGGGGGCTGCCCGCGCTGTGGCTCGACCTCGCGGGCGCGCTCGGCCTCCTCGCGCTCGGACTCTTCCTCGCGGCCCGCGTGCGTGCGACGTCGGCGACGACGATCGCCGAAGTCATCGGGAGGTCTTACGGGCCCGGCGTGAGGAAGGTCGCGGCGCTTCTCGTCATTCTCGCGGAGATCGTCTGGTTCGCGCTCCTGACGGAGGCGACGCAGGTCGTCGTCGTCGCGACGACACCCTGGGAGCCGACACCCGTCCTCGTCCTGACGGCGGCGCTTTTCGTGACCTACACGGCGCTCGGCGGGCAGCGCGCGGTCGTGAGAACGGACCTCCTCCAGTTCGCGCTCATGGTGACGGGCCTCCTCGGCGTCGCGCTGCCTCTCGCCGTGCGCTCCCTCGCCGCCGCGCCCGCTCCGGCCGCGCTCCTCTCCTTCCCGACGGGGCCGCGATTTTCGTGGAGCGACGTCTTCGCAATTCTCGTTCTCGTGGGACTTCCCCATGCCGTCGGCAGCGACGTGTGGTCGAAGCTCCTCTCCGCGCGCGACGCCCGAGGGGCGCGGCGCGCCACCCTCGGCGCCTCCCTGTCGAAATTCGTCTTCGGTCTCGCGACCGTGACGATTGCGCTCGCCGGAGTGGCGCGGGGCGTGGGCGGACCTCCGGCGGAGCTCTTTCCGCGGACCGTCGTCCTCCTCGCGGGCCCCCTGCTCGCGCCACTTCTTCTCGTCGCCCTCGTCGCGACGATGCAGTCGTCGGCGGACTCCGTGCTGCTCTCGGCGGCGGCCGCGACCACGAACGATCTCCTCGGTCCGCGCGCTGGCGTCGGCGCTTCGAGACTCGCCGTCGTCCTCTTCGGCGGGCTCGGCCTCGCGGTGGCGCTCGCCATGAGGGACCTCGTCGAGACGTTCCGGCTCGGCTACACGCTCTTCGCGTCCGGCCTCATCCTCCCCGCGCTCGTGGCGTTCCTGCCCCGGGTGCGGGTCGACCGGAGATTCGCGGGCGCGGCCATGCTCCTCGGCGGGGGAGCCTCGATGCTCGAGCGTTTCGCGCACCCCGTGGGCCTCGATCCCGTCCTCGTCGGAACGGGCCTGAACGCGGTCGTCCTCACGCTCGGTTTGCGACGCTTCGAAGAAGGCACGGCGGGAGTCCGGAAAGCGGTGCCGTTGGACTAGGCCAGACCGGACACGCGGAGGGCCGCCGCAACGACGCCGGCTCGCGAGGCCGACGAAGAGGCCAACGCCGAAGGCGTGCGCTTTGACGGCGACTCTTCTCCGGGCTGAAAGTCGCTCCCGTCCTGCGCGGCCACGAGCGCACTGTCGAGAAACGCGAGGATGACGCGCGCCGCGTCCCCCGGCGGATACGGCGGCTTCGCGCCCGTCTCCGCAAGGGTTCGCGTCAGGAGCGCGAGGCGGGGATCGAGAGGCGTCTCGAGAGCGGAAGCGGGGCCCGCGAGCCGGTGCAGAAGGCTGAGCCGCGGAAGCGACGGGTGGGCGGCTCCAAAATCCCAGAGAGCCTCGACGACGGCGGCCAGCCTTTCGGCCGGTTCTTTCGCGGATCCCGGAACGGCAAGGTCGGCGCTCGCGACGGAGTCGAGGACCGCCCGGTAGAGCTTTTCCTTGTTGCCGAAGTGGTAGTGCAGCGTCGCGACGTTCACGCCCGCCCGGGCGGCCACCTGCCGGGTCGTCGCACCCACAAATCCCGCGGTCGCAAAGCTTGCCTCGGCTGCACGCAGGATGCCGCGACGCGTTTCCGCGGGATCTCCATCCCGGGGCCGTCCGACCGCTCGCTTCAGCATCGCTCTCCTCTCGGATCCTCTCGAGCTCCCCGATTTTGCGACGGATTCTCATCCAATGCGAGGGCGCCGTAGATTCCTCTCTGGGAGAAGCTGCTAGCCTCGCGAGCGGGTGTCCACGAAAACTGCCCGCTCCTTCGTGATCGAGGCGTCGTGTCCCGACGAAGCCGGGCCATTCCCCCCCGCCGCCGATCTTTCTCACGCTCTCTCGACGGACCCCGAGGGCGCGTTCGTCGCGCGGGACAAGGAGGGTCGCGTGCTCGGCCGGGCCTCGGCCGCGGTTCGCGACGAAACGCTGCTCCTGCTCGCCCTCGACGTTCTCGAGGGGCACCGCGGCCACGGCGCCGGCCGGGCGCTCGTCGACGCGGCTCGCGCGTATGGAGCTGCCCGGGGGGCGCGCGTCCTCGAGGTTCTCGCTCCGGACGAACCCTCCGCGCTCGCATTCTTTCTGCGGGCCGGCCTCCTCGTGCGTTCGCTCGTTCTGGATCTTCAGGCCGTACTCCCCGAGACGCGCGGAGAGAGGCGCGCGGCCTCCGGGGCGAACCCGGGCCGCGCGTCACTCGCGCCCGTAGGCCTGGGCGTCCCCCTGTCGGGATGGGTCGCCGCGCTGGACCGCGAGACGCGCGGGTTCGCGCGCCCGCGCGAGTGGGGGCGTCTCGTCAACGAGGGTCACGCCTTCGCGCTTCGGCGCGGGGGCCGGCCGGTCGCAATCGGCGGATGGAGGGTCGGGGCGCACGGCGAAACCGCGCTCGGCCCGATCGCCGCGAAGACACCCGAGGCCGCAGCGGACCTTCTGCCCCTTCTGGCCGCACTGCCGCCGGGAAGGCGCATGACCCTTGCACTGCCCTCGGACGCCCGTCTACTCCTGGTCTCCGCGAAAGCGCTCGGGTTCCGCACGGCCGCGACCCGGGTCCTCCTCGCCGACATTCGGCAGGGGGATTTCCGCCGTTACGCGGGAGGCGGGGGACACTTCTTCTGAAGGGCCCGGCGCCGCGGCGTCACTTCCCCGAGGGACGGACTAAACTTCCGGCCGGACTCTTGCGTCTGACAGAGGGTTACCGGACTCGAGTCCCCAAGTGAGGAACATGATGCGCTTCATACCATCGGCTTTCCGCCCCCATGCGTTCGCCGCTCTTGCCGCCCTCTCTCTCCTCCCGGGAACGTTGGCGGCGGACACGCCCGCGACGACGCAGTGGGTCGTCACCTCCGCGAAGGCCTCGGGCGGAGGAAACGATTACGTCACGTCGCTGAGGATCGTCAACCCGAGCGCGACGGCCGCCCCCGTGGACTTGTACTTTCTGCCCGCGTCCTCTCTCGACGGATCGAACAACGCCCTCGGCGACAACAGCGGCGCGCAGAAGGTGTCCGTGACCGTGCCTGCGAACCAGACGCTCGCCCTCGACGATGTTCTCGCCTCGAAGTTCGGAATGGCGGGAGCGGGAGGCATCCGCGTCGAGGCCCCCGGCACCGATGCCGGCGGGCGACCGCTCGCCGTATGGGTACTCTCACAAACGCTCGTCGTGAACGCGAAGAGCGCAACGGGCGTCTCCGGGACAAACGGCTTCGCGATCCCCTCCCAGAGCCAGGATCAGCTCCTCGCCGTCGGCGAGACGGCTTACGTGCCCTATATCTCGGGGTCTCCCACGAGCACGAGCGGCTACCGGACGAACCTCTTTCTCCTCTCCGCGAACGGCACCGGAAACACGGTCGTCAACGTGACGCTCCGGAAGGCGGACGGCACGTCGGCCGGGACGAAGACCCTCACCCTCGGCAAGTTCTCGCAGACGCAGATCAACGGCATCGCGAACTTCTTCGGCTACACGCCGGCCGCGAGCGACACGAACATGACCGCGCTCCTGACGGTCGTGAGCGGCGGACCCATCGCCACGGGCGCCTCCGTCATCGACAACGCGATCGGGTCCATCAGCTACTCGCCGCCCGTCAAGCTCCCCGTCGCGAACAATGGGGCTTACGGACTCGTCCTGAACGACGGCTACGGTTTCTCGGGGCGCGCCGAGGTCTTCGGAGGCGCGTTCGACTACTTCTCCGCCGGCGTGGTACTGCCAACGTGTGCCGGATCAGCGACGCTCTTCTTCGTACAGGGCATCGGAACCCCCGGCGCCGACCAGAACGCTACGTTCACGAAGAACGCGGACGGCTCGACGTCCTTCGCTGGCACGATGAAGGATTCCTCGAACGCAACCGAGGCCACGTTCTCGGGCACGATCCTGACGAAATACGACGGCACGATCTACGGCACGCTCACGTACACCCGCGGCTCGGCGCCCGCCGGAAACCCCTGTCCGGCGGCCACGGTGTCGTTTACTTACGCGGGCTCGAAGGGACAGGTCCTCCTGCCATGAAAAAGCCGCCACTCCGCGCGCTCGAGGCTCTCACGGGGGCCGCGGCAATCGCCGCCGTCGTAATGATCGCCGCCTTCCCCGCCCGCGCCGCTGATCTCTACGGCAAGCCGCTGCGCGGACTGTCTCCCGTGGCCGTACGCGAGGTCGTGAAAGAGCCGGCACGCTTCTCGGCGAAGGCGGTGAGAGTCGAAGGATCGAACGCGGGGGCTGCCGGCAGCCCGGCGCTGAGGGATGGCGACGCCGTTCTCCCGATCGTCTCCGACGGCTCCTACACCCTCCCGGGCGACCTCGCGGGAGGATTCCTCGCGGCAGAGGGCCGGACGCGGACCGGGGCTTCGGGAGCGGTCTTCGTGGCCACGGGGCTCGAAGTCCGCCGCGAGCCGTCCCGATGAAGCCCCAAAAACTCGGTGCCGCGGCGCTCGCCGGGGCCTTTCTCCTCGCGGGCGCCTGTCGTTCCCCCGAAGAGACCCGTTCCCTGAATTTCGATCCTGAGACGACGACGGGGGCGCTCGGCGCGGGTTGGGACGGATTCGAGAAGACCGAGCTCGGCGACACGTTCGTCTGGGCGCACGGGCGCGAAGCGCACGTGACGATCGTGAGCCGGGACGGCGGAGACAGGCTCGTGCGCTTTCGCTGCTGGCCGTTCGCCTTCGCGGGGGCACCGCCCCAGACGCTCACGCTCTACGTCAACGACAAGAAGACCGAAACGCTCGCGCTCGGCGGCGAGGCCCGCGTGTATGCCGTCGCGATCCCCCGCTCGTTCTGGAAGAAGGGCGCGAACGATCTCAAGTTCGCCTTCGCCTACGCCGAGTCCCCGAAGGACCGCCTTCCCGGCGCGACGGACGAACGCACGCTTTCGGCGGCCTTCGACTGGCTCGAAGTCCTCCGCCCCCAGCCGGCCGCGAAAAAGTAGGGCCGGCCGGAGGCGTCGGGCGTCCGCTTACTTCTCGTCGACCGGAACCTGCGAGGAGACGAGATTCGGGAAGAGGGCCTTCATGAACCTGAAGACCTCCTGCGGCTTGGCGTTTTCGCCCTGCTCCCACGAGATGTCTCGGAAACGGTATTCCTCGCCCTTCGACTTCACGACCCACTCGAAGCACTCGTTCCCGCCGGCCTTCTTGAGGCACGTGAGCTGCTGCTCCGTGATCTGCTTCGAGGTCAGGAGGACGTTCTTCTTCGCGTCCTTCGCGTCCGTCCAGCGGAGCGTGTCTTCCTTGTATTCGAGGACGCCGGGGTCCCAGCGGCTCTTGAAGAGGACTACGCCGCCGTTGCGCCGTGCGAGGCCTTCCCAGCGGGCCGTCGTGGCGGGAATGGGAGTCGGAGTCGGTGCCGGCGGAGACAGCGGGGCGGCGGCCGGCGCGACTCCCCCCGTTGACGTCGTCCCCGGCCCTCCGCCCGCGACCGCGCTCTTGCGATCCGTCACGGCCGAGATGAGGCTTTCGGGAAGGCCCGCGTTCCGGAGCTTGACGATGTCTTCCGCGGAGAGGTCCTTCGCGACGTCCGAGCCCGATATGTATTTCTTGAGAAAATCCTCCGACAGGTTCGCCTTCCAGAGCTTGATGAGGTTCTCGACGAGGGTCGGGGTCGGCGCGAGCGCCGGAATGGAAGTGGAATCCGCGGTCACCTCGGTCGGGGAAATCGGGGTCGGCGTGGGCTGCTGGCCGAGTAGCGGGCCGGAAACGAGCGCGGCCGCGAGCAATGCAATCGAGCACTTCATGCGTTCCTCCAAAGTGGAGGGTCGTTCTCGGGGAGAACATTCCCTCTTTTCCTGATCATGGCACGAACCGAGCGCGCATGAACCGACGGGAGGGCATCTCCCGTATCCTCCCCGGATGTCTTTGTCCCGCCGCGGGCTCCTGGCCGCATCGTCTCTCGCCCTCCTCGTCCTCCTCGCGCCCTCCGCCCGGGGCGATGCGGACCCCTGGTCGGCCCGCGTGCGCGCGCTCTCGGACGTACCGCTCGCGACCTTCCAGGGGTCGGACTGCGTTTCGATCCGTGCGCCGCGTGCCATCGTCTGGAGACTTCTCGTCGCGCCCGAATACGCCGCAAAATGGTTCCTCGCGGCCTCGCCACGCCTGACCCCCCGGGGTGCCCACTACAAGAAGGGCCCGACCGCGGTCAAGGGCGACACACTCTCTCTCGAGGCGACGACCCCGGAAGGCCCGCGGCACATCGATCTCGCGGTGATCGTCTCCTCGCCTCCCGACATTCTCGCGTTCCTCGTGCGCTCGGACGCGGCGGAGCTTCTCGACAAGGGGATCGAGAAGCTCTCGTTCACGTTCGGGCTCGAAACGCTCCCGGACGGCATCACGGACCTCACCCTCGCCTCCCACTACGACTCGGACTCGCCGTTCGCCGCCATCCTGTCTCCGGGGGCGGCCCACCGGCAGCGGGAGCGCCGCAGGGCCATCCTCGAGATGGTGCGGCTTTTCTCCGAGGAGGTGGCGCGGCTCAAGGATCCACCGCTTCACGAGGTGCCGCTCGCGCCGCCCCCGCCGACCGTCTACAAGACGCTTCCTCCCCGCAAATGAAAAACGGGAGCGCCGCGGCGCCCCCGTCGATGTCACGCGCGGCTCGCGCGGGAAGACCCGCCGTCGACTAGAGGATGACGCCCTTCAGGGGAACCTTCACGTCGGCCTTCGCCTTGTCCGTCGTCTTGATGAGGAGCTCTCCCTCGAAAACGCCCTTCTTGATCTTCTGGTCGACCGTGAGGACGACCTGCACGCGCGACTTGTCCACGGGGACGATCTCGGCCGAGATGCCCGGGACGTTCGTCTCGGCCTTCGTGACGGTGAACGTCGGCGCCTGCGCGTTGTTGTTCACGATCATCACGTTGCGCTTCACGGCGTCGCCCTTCGGGTCGAAGTTCCCGAAGTTGATCGAGATCGGCGTGACGGAAACCGCGGGTTTCACGAAGCCCGAGAGCGGGATCTCGATTTCCGGCTGCCTCTTGACGCCGGTCGCGACCTTCACGTTGCCGCCGAGAATCCCCTCCGGCGCGTCGGCCGCCGCCGTCAGCGTGACCTTCCACTGGTTCGCATTTTTGTCCTTGAGAAGCTCCTTCTCGGGGACCTGCGAGAGCGTGGCCTTCAGGAACGTGTTCGGGGTCTCGACCTTCGACGGCTTGAACTCAGCCTCGTCCGACACGAGGATGACGTCCGACGACGCGGCCTCGCCCGAGAGGGCCGTGATCCGGAAGAACCCGTACGGGAGGGCCTCGACGAACGGTTTCACGGTCGCCGAAAGGAAGAGAGTCCTCTGCGGCGTCGACGGGTCGTCCGTCATGAGGAGCGCCGTCTTCGAGATCGGGCCGGAGAAGTTCTTCGTGTCGACCGTGAGGGTGACCTTGCCCTCGGCCCCCGGCTTGATGACCCTGTCGAACTCCGGCACCGTGCAGCCGCAGGACGGCTTCACGTCCGTCACGTGGAGGTCGGACTTCCCGGTGTTCTTGAGCACGAACACGTGCTTGATGGGCTCGCCCTTCGGAACGGTGCCGACGTCTTTCCGATCTTCGACGACGACGAGCTTCGGTCCGGCCGCGGAGGCGGCGTCGGTGGCCTTGGCGGGAGCCTGCGCGACGGCCATCGGCGCTCCGGCCGCGGCGAGGACCCCTGCCGCACCGAACGCGAGAACCTTCCGGAGAGAGAATTTCGGGAACATCATCGGGAGAAGCCTCCTTGGGAAACGGGCGGGAAGCCGCCCCTGTTCGAGATTGCGAGTATACGTGCGGCGAGCCCGGCGCGCCCCAAACAGCGCCGGCAAGGCACGCCGAAATGGCGTTTTCGGCGTTTCGGCGTCTCCTCGGAACCGAACATAGCAAATGCCGGGCCCAACGTGCATTCACCTATCAGCTCTTCGACGGGTCCTCTGCGGCTTCCGCCTCGACCGTCACGGCCAGGGCTCCCACTCGCTCGATCCGGACTTCCACGTTCTGCCCGGCCGAAAGAGGCCCGACCCCTTCGGGGGTACCCGTGAGGATGACGTCGAGTGGCTCGAGCGTCATCGCCGACGAGATCCACGCGACGACCGCGCCGACGTCGAAAATCATTTCGCTGGTCCGCGCGGACTGCTTCACGGCGCCGTCGACCAGCGTCTCGAGAAGAAGGTCTTTCGGGTCAACGTCCGTCTCGAGCGCCGGCCCCAGGGGGCAGAACGTGTCGAAGCCTTTCGCGCGCCACCACTGTCCGTCGCACTTCTGGAGGTCGCGCGCCGAGACGTCGACGGCGCACGTCACGCCCGCGACGACCTCCCGCCACGCATCCTTGGGGACGTGGCGGGCGCGCCGGCCGATCACGAGCGCGAGCTCTCCTTCGTAGTCGACCCGCGCGCTCGCCCGGGGCAGGACGACGATTCCCCCGTG
This sequence comes from Thermoanaerobaculia bacterium, assembly GCA_038214715.1. GTDB lineage: Bacteria > Acidobacteriota > Thermoanaerobaculia > UBA5066 > UBA5066 > Fen-183. The sequence continues at coordinate 11,984 of JBBQRP010000003.1, forward strand.
CGGGACGAGCGCCGAAGGCGCCTTCAGAAACACGAGCGGCTCCCTCGGAACCTCGTTGCCGAGTTCCTTCGCGTGCGCCGCGTAGTTCCGCCCGATTCCGAGGATCTTCGTCGGAACGGCCGGCGGCAGGATGTGCGCTCCGCGGCGGGGAAACGGCGGACCCGACCGCTCGACGTTTCCCTTCGCCTCCCACGGCGCTCGGGAGAGAGGGACGAGAGCGTCTCCCTCGGGGACGGCCCACGTGTCCCGGCCCTCGTGCCTCACCCTCAAGACTCTCACGCGTCCTCCCATTCTTCGGGGTCGAGAGTTCCCTCGAAAACAACCCGCGCGTCGCCGCCGAGCGTCACGGCGCGCGCGACCTCGCCGTCGCGTTCGAATCCGATCTCGAGGGTCTGGCCCGAACGCGTCGCGACCGAGACAGGCGGCGCGGCCCTCCCGAGGGCGTTTGCCGCGACGGCGCACGCGACCGCCCCGGAGCCGCAGGCGAGGGTCTCGGTCTCGACACCGCGCTCGAAGGTTCGAATCGCGAGCCGCGAGCTCGAGAGCACTTTCACGAAGCTCGCGTTCGCGCCGTCCCTCATCGCAGGATGGTGGCGGTGAGGCGGGCCGAGGGCGCCGAGATCGAGCGCGTCGAGGTCCACGCCTTCCTTCACGAAGAGGACGAGGTGCGGGACCCCGACGAGGAGCGCGAGTGCGTCGCGCTCGAGTGTGAGCCCCGGCGGGTCGAGGCTCGGGACGGCGCGCCCGACCGCCACGGGCTCCGGCAAGGCGAGCGTGACGCGCCCTTCCGGCGAAATCCGCGCTCCCACCGCGCCCCAGCCCGTGAGGACGACGGTCTCCGGTCCCGCGAACCCCCGGAGAACCGCAAATCGCGCGGCGCAGCGCGTGCCATTGCCGCAGAAGCGGCCCACCGAGCCGTCGGCGTTCCGGTAGTCCGCCAGGACGCGTGACGCGGAATTCCCCGCCCGTTCCGGTGCCACGAAGAGAACGCCGTCCGCGCCGACGCCCGTGCCGCGCCGGCACAGCTTCCGGATCGCGGCGATCTCCCGCTCTCCGGCCTCGACGCGTTCCCCGAAAACGAGGAAGTCGTTTCCCGCGCCGCTCATCTTCGTGAACGAAAGAGGCAACGCGCCGAGAGGCGACGGGCGGGGTCCCGCACCGCGGGTAGTCGCCGGTCGGCCGGGACCTGTCATTTTGCGGCTCCCTTCGGGCTCTCGTTTCCCGACCGGTCGACGGCGGTCACGCCGTAGGCGCCCGCGGGATAAGGCGTACCGCCGGCGTCGAACGCCGACGCGTCGAAGTACACCGGGTCCGTGAGCCCGTCCGCGATCCGCCTCCACCCGCCGTCCCCGCGGCGGTAGACGCGGTAGAAGGCGAGGTCGGGGGCGAGACTCGGGGTCCACACGAGCCGCACTCCTCTTCCCTCGCGGAGGACGAGGACGCCCTCGGGTGCGCCGGGGGCGAAGACGTCCCGCGTGGAGACCGGAACCTCGTCCGCGGCCGGGCCGAGAATGAGCGGGAGCTCCGCGACCGGCGCGGCGCGAACGGTGTAGACGTAGCGGCGGTCCGGCGCCGCCGCAGCATCCACGAACGTCGTCGCGCCCACGGCCACGCCGAGCGGGCGGTCCTCGAATTCCTCGTCCGCGGCGTCCCGCCGGTAGACCGCGTAACCCGCGATCTTCGCGGGACGCGTGCCGTCGAGCATCGCGACGGGGGCGCGCCAGTCCAGGCACACGCGCCCCTCCTCGACCGTCGCGACGATCCCGAACGGGCGGTCCGGAGGGACGCGCGGAAAGAGCGCGACGAGCGGCGACAGCGCGGAGACTTTCTTCCGGTCGCGCCGCGCGGTCACCCCGTATCTCAGGAACACGCGCCCGAGCCGCCCTTCACGGAAGAGCGGGACGAGCGGATCGCGCACGACGACGTCGGGACCGACCGTCGCGGCGTCGACCTCCCACCGGGCGAGCGTCTGGATCGGCTCGGCGCGGGCCCGGAAGCCCTTCTCCTCGCGTTCCCGCGCGACGGCCTCCGTCGGCATCGCCGGAGGCTTCTCGCCTTCGCGCGCACCGAGGAGCTCGCGGTAGACGGTCACGCCCGTGAGATTCGTGAGCGTTTCGCCCGCGTTCGTCCGCGACGGATAGGGAAAGCGTAGAACGACGTCGGACCCCTCCTGCGAGATGCGCACGGGCTCGACGCGCGCCGGAAGCACCTGGAGCGGCGGTTCGGGCGCGATCTTGCGCCCGCAGCCGGGGAGGAAAAGGGCGAGAGGAAGAAGGAAAAGCAGGATCGAAGAAATCGTCATCTTTCTCACCGTCTCGCTCTTTTCCGCCCTAAAGAACGAAGCGCGAGAGATCGCGGTCCTTCACGAGGCTCGCGAGGGCGCGCTCGACGTAGGCCTTGTCGACGACGATGCGGGCGCCCGCCGCATCGGGACCCGCGAAGGAAATCTCCTCGAGGACGGTCTCCAGGATCGTGTGCAGCCGCCGCGCGCCGATGTTCTCGAGGTTGCGGTTCACCTCGGCCGCCGCGCGCGCGATTTCCGCGAGTCCGTCCTCCGCGAAGACCAGCTCGATCCCGTCCGCGGCGAGAAGGGCGGCGGACTGCTTCGGAAGGGCGTGCTCGGGCTCCGTGATGATGCGTAGAAAATCCTCGTCCGTGAGCGCGTCGAGGGCGACCCGGATCGGGAACCGGCCCTGGAGCTCCGGGATGAGGTCGGAAGGCTTCGCCATGTGGAAAGCCCCCGCCGCGATGAAGAGCACGTGGTCCGTCTTCACCACACCGTGCTTCGTCTTCACGGTCGTCCCCTCGACGAGCGGCAGAAGGTCCCGCTGGACGCCCTCGCGTGAAACGTCGGCGCCGCCGCGCGCGCCCTCCTTGCCCGCGATCTTGTCTATCTCGTCGAGGAAGACGATGCCCGTCTCCTCGGCACGGCGGACGGCCTCCTCGGGCACGGTGGCCTCGTCCGAGAGCGCGTCCGCTTCCCGCGTCACGAGGAGCGGGCGGGCCTCGGACACGGACAGCTTCACCTTCTTCTTCTTCGGAGCGCCGAAGAGGTTCGGGAGCATGCCCGGGAGGTCGAACCCCATTTCCTCCACGCCCTGCGGCGTCATGACCGAGATCTGCGGCGTCCTTTCGTCCGTCACCTCGAACTCGACTTCTCGCGCCTCGTGCTTCCCCTCCCTCAGGTCGCGGCGGATTCGGTCGCGGCCATCGGAAACGCCGACTCCGGTGAGGCTCTCGGCCGCGCCGGCGGCGAGGGAGATCACGAGAAGCTCCACGAGCCTCTCCTCGGCCGCGGCAGCCGCGCGATCGGCCACGCGGGCGCGGCGCTCGTCCTTCACGAGCCGGACCGCCGCCTCGACGAGGTCGCGCGCGATCGAGTCGACGTCTCGCCCGACGTATCCGACCTCCGTGAACTTCGACGCCTCGACCTTCACGAAGGGAGCGTCCACGAGGCGGGCGAGGCGGCGCGCGATCTCCGTCTTGCCGACGCCAGTCGGGCCGATCATGAGAATGTTCTTCGGCATCGTGTCGCGCTGCAGATCGGGAGGCAGGCGCTGGCGCCGCCACCGGTCGCGGAGCGCGATCGCGACCGCCCGCTTCGCCCTCGTCTGGCCAACGACGTGCCGGTCGAGCTCGGCCACGATCTTCCGCGGCGACAGGTCCTTCAGGAGATGGGGCGTCACGGCAGGGTTTCGACCCGGATCGCGTCGTTCGTGTAGATGTCGATGGTGGAGGCGATCCGGAGCGATTCCTTCACGATCGCCGCGGCGTCGAGCGCCGAGTGCCGGAGGAGCGCGTGGGCGGCGGCCGACGCGTACGGCCCACCGGACCCGACGGCGAGGACGCCTTCGTCGGGCGCGATGACGTCGCCCGTGCCCGAGAGGAGGAGAGACGTCTTCTCGTCCGCGACGACGAGGAGGGCTTCGAGCTGACGGAGCGTCTTCTCCGTACGCCAGTCGGTCGCGAGCTCGACGGCGGCGCGCTCGAGATGGCCGTGGAACTCCTCGAGCTTTCGCTCGAACCGCGTGAAGAGCGTCACGGCGTCCGCGGTGGATCCCGCGAAGCCCGCGAGAACCCTTCCGCCCAGCAAGCGGCGCACCTTCGAGGCCCCGCTCTTCATGATCGTCGTCCCCATCGTCACCTGGCCGTCCCCTCCGAGGGCGACGAGGCCGTCCTTCCTCACGCAGAGGATCGTCGTGTGCGTGAAGCGGGGACCGCCCATGAGAGGGAGTCTAAGCCCGTCAGTCCGGCTCCTCCGCGCGGGGGTGGCTCTTTCTGTAGACCTCGATGAGGCGCTCGGCGTCGAGGTGCGTATAGCGCTGCGTGGTCGAGAGGGAGGCGTGGCCGAGGAGCTCCTGGATGGAGCGCAGGTCAGCCCCGGCCGCGAGGAGATGCGTCGCGAAGGAGTGCCGGAGCGCGTGCGGGGACGCGTGGCGGGGCACCGCGGCCTCGAGGATCGCGCGGTCCAGCACGCGGCGCACGCTGCGGTCCGTGAGGCGCCCCGCTCGCGCATTCAGGAACACGATCCCGGCGTCCCGCGTTGAAGGCTTGAACGCCGCCCGGGCCTTGAGCCAGGCCTTCAGGGCCGCCGCCGCGGGAATTCCGAACGGCACGACGCGCTCCTTGCGCCCCTTGCCGACGGTGCGCACCTGGCGCGCGGAGAGGTCCACGTCCTCGAGGCGGAGGCCGACGAGCTCGGACACGCGGAGCCCCGTCGCGTAGAGAACTTCGAGAAGGGCGTGATCCCGGAGCCCGAGCGCGCCTTCCCGGCCCTTCGTCTCGACGACGGCGGTCGCCTCGCTCACGGAGAGGGTCCGGGGCAGGGTCTTCTCGTGCCGTGGAGTCCCGACCGTCCGGGCCGGATTTCCGGCGACGCGCCCCTCGCGCTTCAGGAACGCGAAGAACGTCCTCAGGGCCGAGAGGTGGCGGCCCATCGACGTCTTCGAGACCCCCTCCGTGCGCAGGAAGGCGAGGTACGAGCGGATCGCGAGCGTGTCGACGTCGCCCGCGCGGAGCTCCGCGGGCGGCCGGTTCCAGAACACGGCAGACAGAAAGGCGGCAAAACGCGCGAGGTCCGCGCCATACGCGGCCCGCGTGTGCGGGGAGACGCGTCGCTCGTCGGCGAGATGGCCGTCGAACGCCGCGACGTCCGCGGCGAAATGCGCGCTTCTTACGATGGCTTCTTGACGAGACTCCGGACCTCGGCGGCGAGCGCCTTGATCTCGGGCTCGGTGAGCTTCTTTCCGAAGGCCGGCATCCCGTCGTGGCCCTTCGTGATCGACTTCACGATCCTGGCGTCGTCGACCGTGTCCTGCCACTTCGCGTTCGTGAGGTTCCGCGCCTTCTTCTTCCTGCCCTCTTCCGTCTGGCCCTTGCCGTCGTCTCCGTGGCACACCGAGCAGTGCGTCTGCCAGTTCTCGGACCGCGCGTCTTCGGCCCGGACGGCGGGAGCGGGAAGGCACAGGAGCGCCGCGGCAAATCCCGGGAAGACGAGAGCAAGGATGTTCTTCTTCACGCGGTTCCTCCCTTACGGCGGACGATTCTACGGGGTTTTGACGTCGCGATTCGAGGCGACCGGGGCCGGCAACGCCTCGTCGCGCCAGTGGACGACCGTCGCAAGGGCCCGGCGCACGATCTCCTGGCGGCGCTTCGCGCGGTCCCGGATCTTCGGGGAGCCCGGAACGTCTTCCTCCTCGATGAGGCCGAAGGTCACGTTCATCGGCGTGTACTCCTGCTCGCGCGGAAAGGACACGTGCTTGGCGAGGGAGCCGAGCGCGGTCGAGAACGGCAGCGGGACCGGGTCCCGGGACTCGAGGAGCTGCGCGAGCGTGATGCCGACCATGAGCCCGGTGGCGGCCGACTCGAGATAGCCCTCGACGCCCGTGAGCTGACCCGCGAAGAAGACGCGCGGATCTTTCTTCCAGCGTAGGAGCGCGTCGAGGTGCGCCGGGCCGTTGATGTACGTGTTGCGGTGCAGCATTCCGAAGCGGACGAATTCGGCCTTCTCGAGGCCCGGCAGCATCCGGAAGATGCGCTTCTGCTCGCCCACCCGGAGCTTCGTCTGGAATCCCACGAGGTTGAAGTGCTCGCGGGCGAGATCGTCCTGGCGGAGCTGCACGACGGCGTAGGGCTCGCGGCCCGTCCGCGGGTCGGGGAGCCCGAACGGTTTCATCGGCCCGTGCCGAAGCGTCTCGATGCCGCGCTCGGCCATCGCCTCGACCGGGAGACACCCTTCGAAGTAGACAGCCTTCTCGAAGTCGTGAAACGCCACCTTCTCGCCGGCAAGAAGTTCGTTCACGAACGCTTCGTACTCCGGCCTCGAGAGCGGGACGTTCAGGTAGTCGTCCCCTCCGCCCTTGCCGTAGCGCGACAGGGCGTAGAGCTTCTCCGCGTCGAGCGACGCGAGCTCCACGATCGGCGCCATCGCATCGTAGAAATAGAGGTATTTCTCCCCGAGGAGGGACAGGAGGGTCCTTTCGAGAGCGGGGGACGTGAGCGGGCCCGTTGCGACGACGACGTAGCCGTCGCCGCGGTCGGGCAGCTCCTCCGCCTCGGCCCTCACGAGCGTGAGGAGAGGCTCCGCGGCGAGGCGCCGCGTGACGGCCTCGGCGAAGACCGTCCGATCAACGGCGAGCGCGTCGCCGGCCGGGACGGCGGCCTTCCGCGCTTCCTCGAGAATGAGGGACCCGATCGACTCCATCTCGCGCTTCAGGAGACCGACGGCGTTCTGCGGGTTGTCCGACCGGAAGGAGTTCGAGCAGACCATCTCGGCGAGGTGGTCCGTCGCGTGGGCGTCGGTGGTGCGCACGGGCCGCATCTCGACGAGCGTGACGGGATGCCCGCGACGGAGCAATTGGTGCGCGCACTCGACCCCGGCGAAACCTCCGCCGATGATCGTCACCGAGGGAAGACCCGTCATACGGGGATTCTGGGCCCCCGGAGGCTTCCCGTCGATGGGCACGCGCCTTGCGTCTTCGTCCCTCGCGACGAGGCGGCGCGTAAGAAGTTCCGATCAGCGGATCTTCCGGCGCCGTACGAGTTCATACCCGCCAGCAGCGGGCCGTTTCTGGAGGTGGTCGATGAAGTCTATGGCGATGATCCGGACGAGTAAAAAAGGGTTCGCTTCTCTCTGCCTCGTTCTCGCCCTCGGAGCGGCGGCGGCGACGGGCGGGTGCGCTTCGGGCCCGAAGATCGCGGACAAGGAAGTGGGCGACGTCGAGCTCTCGATCCGTTCCGCCGAGAACGCGACAGCCACCCAGCACGCCAAGGAGCTGCTCGATCGGGCGCGAACCGCCCTGTCGGCCGCCCAGAGCGAGCGCGCCAAGGGCAACGCAGAGGCGGCCCGCGATCGGCTCGAAGAAGCCCGGTCCGCGGCCAACGCCGCCGAGAGCAAGGCCAGATCGGTGCAGGTTCTGGAGCAGGACGCCACTCTCAAGCGCCAGATCGACGAGATCGATCGGCGGATCCGCGAGTTCAACGCCCAGGCGTCGCGGCGATAGGAGCACGACCATGAGGCACTCGATTCTTTCTCTCCTCCGTTCCTCCCTCCTCGGGGCGGCCCCGATCGGCCTTCTGGCTCTCGCGGGGTGCGCAGGAACAAAGCCCGAGCCCCTCGAGCTCCGCGACGCGCGCCTCGCCATCCAGGACGCCCGGAGTGCGGGCGCTCAGGACGGGGCGCCCGACCTTCTCGCGGCCGCGCAGGCTCACCTGACGACCGCCGAGAACACCTTCAAGGCGTCGGGCGATGTCGACCACTCGGCTCATTACGCCCGGCTCGCCGAGATGGAGGCGCGCGACGCCCAGTACCGTGCGGTCGCGCGAAACGCGCGGCTGTCGATCGAAGCCGCGACCAAGCGCCGTGCGGAGCTCGAGGTCGCGGTCCGCGACGCCGAGATCAAGGCCCTTGCCGCGCGCGCCCAGTCGGATTCCGAGAGGGCGCGGATCGAATCCGAGGGCCGGGCTCGCGCCGAGAGGGAGCGAATGGAAGCCGCGGGCCGCGCCCGCGACGCCGAGCAGCAGGCGGCGGACGAGCGCGTGCGGGCGCTGCAGGCGCAGCTCGACGCCGAGAGGCAGAAGACCGCCGAGCAGCAGCAGCAGGCGCAGGTGGAGTCCTTGAGGACACAGCTCGAAGAGCAGAAGAAGGCCGCCGAAGCGACGCGCCGGACCGCCGCGGAACAGGTCGCGTCCGCCCGACAGGCGGCCGACGCCGAGCGCGCGCGTGCCGAAGAGGCCCGCCGCGACGCCGAGAATGCCGCGTCCTCCCGCGAGAAGGCCCAGTCCGAGCTTCTCGTCCGGCTCCAGGCAATCGAGCAGTCGGCCCGCGTCGAGGAGCGCGGGATCGTCCTCACGCTTCCCGGGAACATTTATTTCGACACGGGTCGTTCGGACGTGAAGGCAGGCGCCGCCGAGCGCATCGGCCGGATCGCCGAAGCGCTCGCGGGGGCGAAGGAACGCAGGATCCTCGTCGAGGGACACACGGATTCGACCGGGAGCGTCGCGACGAACGAGAAGCTGTCGGGCCTGAGGGCCGGGGCCGTCAAGGCGATCCTCGTCGCCCGGGGAGTCTCGCCGGACCGCATCGAGACGCATGGCTACGCCGCCACGAAGCCTGTCGCGAGCAACGCGACGTCCGCCGGACGCAGCCAGAACCGCCGCGTGGAAGTCGTCGTTCAGGGCGCCGCGCATTGACGGGAATTCGTCCGTGACTTCAGGCGAGGCCGGCCCGGCTTTCGGGGAGCCCCGCCGCTAGACTCTTTCCCGTGACGTTCGAGGGCCACCTCTACGACAAGGGCTACTTCGAGGGCCTCCACAAGAGCCACTGGTTCACGAACCCGCCTCGCAAGTACGCGGAACGGAACCGCGACACGTTGCGCGTCGTCGCGCCCCGGCCGGAGGATCGCGTCCTCGAGCTCGGCTCGGCGCGCGGCGACGTCACGTTCTTCCTCGCCCGCCACGCGAAGGAGGTCGTCGGTCTCGACGCGTCCGCCGACGCGCTCGCGCTCGCCGAGCGCGCCCGCACGGAACAGGGGATCGGGAACGTCTCGTTCGTGAAGGGCGACGTGGCGGACCTCTCGGAGTTCGGGGATTCCTCCTTCGATGCGGTCGCGGCGATCGACCTCGTCGAGCACGTCGACGACCCGACGCTCGTCGCGATGTTTCGCGAGACGCGAAGGGTTCTCAAAAGAGGCGGCCGGTTCGGGATCTACACGCCGGACCGGGCTCATTACGTCGAACGCATGAAGGCTCACGATTTCGTCCTGAAGCAGTTTCCGCAGCACATCGCCGTGCGACGCAGGGGCGCCTACCGTGCGTTCCTTTCCGCGGCGGGGCTCGCGCTCGAGCTCGACGCGTGGTCCGTCTCGCCGTTTCCCGGCGTGCGCCTCGTCGAGCGCGCGCTCGCGCCGCTGCCGGTCGTCGGCGGGACGTTCCGGTACCGCATCCTCATGAGGGCCGTGAAACCATGACGGACGCGCCGGGAAAGTTCGCGCCGAACGCCGAGGTCTACGGCCGGGACTATTACGAGAGGATGTACCGGCCGAACTGGCTGCTTCGGAACCGCCGCAAGTACGAGGAGCGCGACGCGGCGCTCCTGCGCATCGTCAGGCCCGATCCGTCGGCTCGCGCCCTCGAGGTCGGCTCCGCCCGCGGCGACACGGCGTTCTTTCTCGCCCCGCGCTTCGCAGAGGTCGTCGGGATCGATGCGGCACCGGCGGCCGTCGAGATCGCGCGAGGGGAGCAGGCGGCCCGGGGCATTCGAAACGTCCGCTTCGAGGAGGCCGACGCGAGAGACCTTTCGCGCGTGGCGTCCCGGCCTTTCGACGTCGTGCTTCTCGCCGACTTCGTCGAGCACGTCCTCGACGACGTCCTCGTCCCGTGCCTGGAGAGCGCGCACGCGGCGCTCCGGCCCGGGGGTGCCCTCGCAATCTACACGCCGAACGCCGACCACTGGGCCGAGCGGATCAAGGCGGCCGTGCCGGGCCTTCAGCAGGAGGACCACATCGCCGTCAGGCCGGCCGCGCGCGTCGTGGCGCTCGTCGCGGCGGCGGGGTTCCGTGTGGACGACCTCTTCTTTTCCGCGAGCCCGTACCCCGTCCTCGGCGCCGTCGACCGCGTGCTCGGGATGGTCGGCCTGTGCCGTTTCCGGACGTGTCTGAGGGCAGTACCGTCGCGCTCGTGAGGGTCTCGCCATGAGGGTTTCCTTCGTCACCTGCGACGTCTTCACCGACCGCCCGTTCGCGGGCAACCCTCTCCTCGTAGTGCCGGACGCGGGCGGGATGACGACGGAACAGATGCAGCGGGTCGCGCGGGAGATCAACTACTCCGAGTCGACGTTCGTCCTCCCTTCGTCGAATCCCGCCTGCGCCTACCTCCAGAGGACGTTCGTCCCCGTGAAGGAAATCCCGTACGCGGGCCACCCGACGGTCGGGACCGCCTGCATGCTGGCCGCGATCGGGCGCCTCGAAACGGGCGCCGCAGACGGCGTATACCCCGTCACGATCGAGGTCGGCTTCGGCCCGCTCGCGCTCGAGCTCCTCAAGAAGGACGGGCGCGTCTCGCGGGTGCGGATGCAGCAGGGCCGGCCCGAATGGAAGGCGCCCGTGACGGGCGACGACGTGAAGGGGCAGATCGCGGCCGCGCTCGGGGTCCCGTTCGACGCGCTGCACCCCGACCTCCCGCCGCAGGCGGTGGGGACCGGCAACACGTTCCTCATGGTCCCGCTCCGCAGCCCGGCGGCCGTCTCCGCCGCGCTCGCCGACACGCGGCTGCTGAACCACGTCGAGAAGACGCTTTCGGTCCTCGGCCTCTTCTTCTTTTCGTTCGACGAGGCCCCCGGCGGCTCCCGGATCCGGGCGCGCATGTTCGCGCCCGGAGCGGGGGTACCCGAGGATCCCGCGACGGGCTCGGCGGCGGGGCCGCTCGGCGTCTACCTCGCACTCCACGGCGCCGTGCCGGGCGGCGTCGCGGACGGCCGCGGCTCCTTCACAATCGACCAGGGTGTTGAGATGGGCCGGCCTTCCGAGCTCGCCGTGACGGTCCTCCTCGAGGGCGGCCGCCCGGCCGGCGTGCGCGTCGAGGGGAGCGCGGTCCTCATGATGCGCGGGGAGATCGACGTCTAGCTCGCCACCGCCTCCCGCTCACGCCGCCGGCCGGCGACGCCGGCCTTTACGCGACGGTGGACGACCTCCTCGCGTGGAGCCGCGCGATGGACGGAGGCGCGCTCGTCCCGAAAAACGAGGCCGCCGAGGTCTTCGCGCCCGGACTCGAGAACTACGGGTACGGCTGGTTCGTCGGCGAGGGCTGGAAGCGGCGCCGCTTCCGGCACAGCGGCAGCCTGCCCGGATACACGTCGGATCTCGTGAAGTTCCCGGACGCGGGGATCACGCTCGTCTTTCTCTGCAATCTCGACCGCGCGCGTCTCTCGGCGATCGTGAGAGACGTCTCGGCCTGTCGGCGGAGCTGAAGGGCCGGTACACCGCGGGATTGATTCCGCTGTCGAAGACCCTCTTCTACTTTCCGCTGGGCGACGGGACGGTCACGTTTTCTTTCGGCGAGGACGGGCGGGCGGCTTCGGTGAACGTGCGGTACTCCGCCGAGGACCACCGGGCGATCCGGACGCCGCCGGTGCCGCCGCCGCCTTCGGCGCCTTCGGTCCCCTCGGTCTCGCCGCCCCCTTCTTCGCGCCCTTGACCGGCGCGGGGATGCGCGCTTCGGCGATCGCGGCCTCGAGCGCCCCTTCGGGGATGCGCGTCGTGGGCTCGAAGGCGCCGAGGTCGCCCGCGGCGACGTCCAGCCCGCAACCCTCCGTCTCGCACACGTAGAACGGCCCCGCCTTGCGGTCTCTCACGAGAAGGTACGGCGCCTGGCAGTTCGGGCACGTCTTCGGCACCGGCCGCGCCTTGAAGTTCTTCTCGCACGCCGGGTAGTTCGAGCAGCCGTAGAAGGGCCCGAAGCGCCCGCGCCGCACGAGGATGTCGCCCGTCGTGCACACCGGGCACTTGACGCCCGTGAGCGTCACGGGCTTCGGCGGCTTGAACCGGCAGGCGGGGTAGTTCGAGCAGGAAACGTAGTCGCCGAAGCGCCCGTGCCGCGTCACGAGCGCGTGGTCGCAGTTCGGGCACGTCTCGCCGGTCGGGACGTCCGGCTTCGCCTCAGCCTTGCCTCCCGCGACCTTCACGGGAACGGTGTTGCGGCAGACGGGGTAGGCCGTGCAGCCGAGGAACGCCGACGCGTTCCGCCCGGTGCGCAGCTTCATCGGGCTGCCGCATTCCTCGCACGTCTGGCCCTCGACGTCCGTCGCGTCGATCGGGTCTTCCTCCACCTCGGGGATGTCCTGGGTGAAGTCGCAGTTCGGATAGCCCGAGCACGCGATGAAGAGGCCGGCCTTGCCCATGCGAAGCTTCAGGGGGTCGCCGCTCTTCGGGCAGGTGTCGCCCGGGTCGTTCGTCAGCTTGAAGTCGATGAAGCGCGAGCGGACGTCCGCGAGGAGGAGGCCCGCCTTCACGGAGACCATCTTCTTGCGCGCCTTGTCACGGTCCTTGACGAACTTGCCGTCGAACTCGGCCAGCGCCTTGCGCCAGTCGAGCGTCCCCTCCTCGACCTCGTCGAGCTCGAGCTCCATTTTCGCGGTGTACTCGGTCTGGAAGAAGTCGTCGAACCCCTCGCGGATGAGATCCACGACGAGGCGGCCGAGCGGGGTCGGGGTGAAACGCCGGTCCTTCTTCCTCACGTACTCGCGGTCTTCGATCTTCCGCATGATCTCGGCGTACGTCGAAGGCCTTCCGATGCCGTTCTCCTCGAGGAACTTCACGAGAGAGGCCTCGTTGAAGCGCGGCGGGGGCTGGGTCTCGTGTCCCTCGGCATTGGCCGAGACGAGCTCGAGAGGGTCGCCCTCCACGAGAACCGGCAGGCGCACCTTCTCGCTGCCGCTCGCCTCGCCCCCTTCGTTGCCGTCGGCCGACTCACCCTCCGGCCCGGCCTTTTCCTTCTCCTCCGGCTCGGGCTCGGCTTCCTTCTCGTAGACCTTGAGCCAGCCCGGGTCCTTGAGGACCGTGCCCGAGGCGCGCAGGCCCGCCGTCACGCCGCCCTTCGCGGCCTCGATGTCGACGGAGGTCACCTCCGAGATCGACGGGCTCATCTGGGAAGCGACGAACCGGTTCCAGACGAGCCGGTAGAGTTTCATTTCGTCGGACGCCAGGTAGCGCGCGACAGCCTCGGGCGGAAGATCGAGAGACGTCGGGCGGATCGCCTCGTGTGCGTCCTGCGCGTCCTTCTTCTGCCGGAAGCGGCGCGCCTCCTCGGGGAGCGCCCGGGGGCCGTACGTCCGCGAGATGAAGTCGCGCACGGCGACGAGGGCCTCTTCGGCCGAGCGCGTCGAGTCGGTGCGCATGTATGTGATGAGGCCGATCGTGCCGCGCTCGCCGATCGTCTTGCCCTCGTAGAGACGCTGGGCGATCTGCATCGTGCGGCGGACGCTGAACCCGATGCGCGCGGCGCCCTGCTGCAGCTTGGACGTCGTGAAGGGCGGCGGCGCACTCGCCTTGCGCTCCTTCGCCTCCACCTTCACGACCGAGATCGAGGCGCCCTCGACGTGGTTTCGGGCGGCTTCCGCCTGCTCGAGGGACGCGAGACGCGGGTCCGTGCCGTCGAACCTCAGCTTCTCGCCCTTCCACTGGATGACGCGCGCGGGGAACGCCGCGTCTCCCTTCTTCAACGTCACGGGAACGGAGAAGTAGGGAACGGCGACGAAGCGCTCCCGCTCGCTCTCGCGCTCCACGATGATGCGGAGCGTGACCGTCTGGACGCGCCCCGCCGAGAGGCCTCTCCAGAGCTTCGACCAGAGGAGGTCCGAGACCTCGTAGCCGACGAGGCGGTCGATGATGCGGCGGGCCTGCTGTGCGTTGACGCGGTCCTGGTCGATCACGCCCGGATGGGACACGGCGCGCGTCACCGCGGCCTTCGTGATCTCGTGGAACTCGGCGCGGTGGAACGTCGCCTTCGGCAGGTTAGGCTTCAGGATTTCCTGCAGGTGCCAGCAGATGGCCTCGCCCTCGCGGTCGGGGTCGGCGGCCAGGTAGATCGTGTCGGCGCCCCGGGCTGCTTTCTTCAGGTCCTGGACCGTACGCTCCTTGCCCGGCAGGATCTCGTAGGAGGGGGCGTACCCGTGCTCGCGGTCGACCGCGATGCCCTTCTTCTGGAGGTCGCGGACGTGCCCGTAACAGGCCATGACGGTGAAGTCCTTTCCGAGGAACTTCCCGAGTGTCGCGGCCTTCGCGGGTGACTCGACGATGACAAGTGATTTCGCCATGAGCAGAGGGTCACGATGCCACGTTTGTCAAGTCTTTGCCCGGGCCCTCGCGAAAAGAGCACCCGGCAGGACCGTCACGAGACCCTCCATCTCGAGGTGGACGAGGGCCGCGGAAAGACGGGCCGCGTCGAGCCCCGTGGCCGCGAGGAGCGTCTCGGCGTCCTTCGCCTCCTCGGCGTCGAGCGAAGCGAAAAGAGCGCCGGCGTCCTTCGGAAGATGGGCGGGAACGGTCGGCTCCTCGCGCTCCGGAATCGCCCGCCGGAGATGCCGGCGATCCTCTTCCGGCAGCTCCTCGAGGAGGTCGTCGGCGTGCCTCACGAGGATCGCGCCATCCTTGAGGAGCGCGTTCGATCCGGCGGCTCCCGGCGAGAGAATCGAGCCCGGAACCGCCGCGACGTCGCGGCCGTACCCCGTCGCGCAACGCGCCGTGATGAGGGAGCCGCTCTTCTCCGCGGCTTCGACGACGCAGACGATGCGCGAGAGGCCCGCGATGATGCGGTTCCGAACGGGAAAGTTCCAGGGCTCAGGTTCCGTTCCCATCGGAAACTCCGAGACCGCGGCCCCCGCCAAGAGCAACGCCGCGAGCAGATCCTTCTGCTCCGGCGGGTAACAGACGTCGACGCCGCAGCCGAGGACGGCGACGGTCCGTCCGCCCGCGTCGAGCGCGGCGCGGTGGGCCGCGGCGTCGATGCCGCGGGCGAACCCCGACACGACGGTCACGCCGGCCTCGGCGAGAGAGGCCGCGAGCGACCGAGCGGCGTCGAGACCCGCCCGAGACGCCCGGCGGGCTCCGACGACCGCGATCGCCGGGCCCTCGGGAAAGGGAAGACCGCGCGCGAAGAGGACTGGCGGGGGATCGTGAATCTCGCGGAGAAGCGCGGGGTAGCCAGTGTCCGTCAGGAAGACGACGCGCGTCCCGGACTCTTCGAGCCGCCGCGCGTCGTCACGAAGCCCCGGGTCTTCGCCGTCTTCGAGCAGAGGCTCGACGACCGCGCGGTCTTCGCCGGCGAGCCGGGCGGCCTCTTCCGGGGACAGTGCACGGACAGCGGCGGGCGACCCGGCCGAAAGAAGGAGCGCTCGGAGGGCGCGGGCGGCCCGGCCGCGCCCCTTTCGGGCCCAGAGGAGTCCTGTAAGGGCATCGTTCAGCGCGCTGCTCAAGCGGCACCCCTCTTGCTCAGGCCAAAGACCTTGAAACCGGTGTCTATAATGCCCGACCTCTTCGTGACGTGCCGCCGTCGACCCACCGCCGCGACGCTCGTGGCTCTCGCCGCCGCGGGATCGATCGCGTGTTCGTCGAGCTCGTCGCGGAACGCCGTCACGTGGAAGGCCGAGAACGCCTACGGAAGCCAGATGGCCCGAAAGGGGTTCTGGCGGGAGGCACTCTTCCGCTACGAGAAGGCCGCGGCGCTGCACCCCGACAACCCGGAGGTTCAGAACAACCTCGGCGTCGCATACGAGAGCGTAGGGGAGACTTCGCGCGCCCTCGCGGCCTACAAGAAGGCGCTCGAACTCGCGCCGCAGGACTCGAAGATCAAGCGCAACTACGCGCGATTCGCCGAGTACTACACGTCGGTGCAGCGCGCGTCTTCCCTGCCCGCTCCGTCGAGCTCCAGCCCCGCGATGCGTCCGTCGCCGGCGCCCGGAGCCGAATCGGGCGGCAAGCCGGGCTCCGCAGAACCTCCGCTCCTCCCGCCGGCCGTCGGCAAGGTTCCCGCGGATTCGTCGCCCGGCTCTCCGGTTCCCGCGCCCGCGCAGAATCCGCCGTCCGCGCCGCCGGCGCCCACGCCGGGACCGGCCCCGGCGCCGCCCGGTGGCCGATGAGGGAACGAGGGGCGGCGACACGCATGAGACGCTTCGCCTCGTCCGCGCTGGGCCTGTCGCTCGTCCTTTCGTTCGCCTGTACGGGAGGCCCGAAGGAGGTCAAGCTCCGGCTTCCGCTTCGCCCGAAGCTGGCCGTCACCGGACGCGAGCGTCTCTCGCTGGCGCCGTTCCTCGTCGCCTCGAAGCTCTCGGACAAGAAAGACGCGCCGCGATACAAGGATCTGGATCTCGATGCGGAATTCCGTCGCTACCTGGGCAAGCAGCTCGGCAAGCGCACGAAAATGACGATCGTGACGATGCCCGCCGACGTGAGGCTTCCGTCGCAGAACCTCAAGGACGTCGGCGAGGCCGCGGAGTTCTGGCGCGGGGTGGGGGCGCGGACGGGCGCCGACATCCTCCTGACAGGCGTCGTCGACTTCCGGGTGGAAAACAAGTCCGGCTACCGGGCCGAGGAATACCGGAGCCCGATCGACAACCGGATTTACTACCGGCAGGTACTCGTGGAATCGACGGGTTTCACGTTCGACGTGACGGTCGTCGCGCTCGACGGTCACACCGGGCTGAAGCTCTTCCAGGAGAACTTCCGCGACACGAAGGAGAAGAACCGGAGGGCCACGGACGAGCTCGTGGGCCTCTTCGAGAACCTTTTCTCCCTCGAGAACCAGCTGCTCGGCCTCTTCGTGGTGCGCGAGCGGGAGGCGAACCGGTATGTCTTCGACTAGGGCGTTTCTCGCCGCGTCCGCCGCCCTCGCACTCGCGGTCTTCGTCGCGCCCGAGGCGCGATCCGCCGGACAGAACAAGATCGTCTACGACAAGTTCGACTGGCAGATCTACCAGTCGACCCACTTCGACATGTACCACTACTCGCGCGAGCGCCAGACGCTCCAGAAAGTCGTGTCGATGGCGGAGTCGGCCTACGACGAGCTCTCGCGCCGCCTGAACTACCAGATCCCGAAGCGCATCCCGATCATCTATTACGCGACGCACGCGGAGTTCGAGCAGAACAACATCGAGCTCAACTTCATCCCCGAGGGCGTTGGCGCGTTCGCCGAGCCCGCCCGGAACAGGATGGTCCTGCCGATCGACCTGCCGGACGAGAAGCTTCAGTCGCTCATCCAGCACGAGCTCACGCACGTCTTCCAGTACGAGATCCTGTTCGGCGGAAGGCTCGGCCGCGCCCTCTCGGCGAACGTCCCGACCTGGGTGGTGGAGGGCATGGCGTCCTACTTCGGAAACGACGAGGACGACAAGGACCGCATGTACCTGAGGGACGCTGTCAACCAGGACCTCATCCCGCCGATCACGAAGGTCAACATCGAGGGCTACCCCGCGTACCGCTACGGCCACGCGGTCTACGACTTCATGGAAGCGGAGTGGGGCAAGGACGCCGTCCGCGACTTCGTCTTCGAGTACCGCTCGTTCCTCGGGCGCGACGTCGCGGTCGCGCTCCGGCGCGCATTCGAGATCCAGCCGGATGACTTCGACCTCAAGTTCCGGCGGTACCTGAGGCGCAAGTACCTCCCGCTCCTCGCGATGAAAGGCGAGGCGAGCGAGTACGGCGAGCGCTTCCGCGTCGGGCCCTACGGCCGCGAGTCGTTCGAGATCGGCGCCGCGCCGTCCCCCTCCGGCGAGTTCGTCGCCACCCTCACGACCGTGAAGGGCGATGTCGACATCGCGCTCCTCTCGGTGAAGGACCGCAAACTCTACAAGAACCTTTCCGCCGGCCACACGACGAAGTACGAGTACATCGTCGGCCAGTACCTCACGGCGGGCCCCGAGAGCGGCCGCGACCTCTCGTTCGCACCGGACGGCGACCGCATCGCGGCCTTCGGCCGGCAGGAGCGCGGCCGCAAGCTGCTCATCTTCTCGGCGCGCGGCGGCGGGCTCCTCGAGCGCATTTCCGTGGCACCGGACGTCCCGCTCTCACCCTCCTGGTCTCCGGACGGGAACGCGATCGTCTTCTCCGGCATCGAGGGAAACAGCCGCGACATCTTCCTCCTCGACATGAAGTCGCACGCCGTGAGGAACCTCACGAACGACGTCGAGTTCGACGAGGCGCCCGTCTTCTCGCCGGACGGGAAATGGATCTACCACTCCAAGATCGTCGGCGGCTTCTCGAAGATCGTGCGTTTCCCGCTCAGCGACCCGTCCAAGAACGAGCAGGTAACATGGGGCGACAGCAACGACGAGGACCCGGCCTTCTCGCCGGACGGCAAGCGTCTCTACTACGCGTCGTCCCGCGGCGGCATCTTCAACATCTACGGCCAGGATCTCGCGACGGGCGAGATCGTGCAGTACACCGACGTCATCGGAGGAGCGTTCGGACCCGCCGCGTTCACGGGTCCCGACGGGCAGGAAAAGGTCGTCTTCTCCGGCTTCCAAGGCCTTCGCTTCCAGGTCTACGTGGCGGACGCGAAAAAACCCTTCAGGAAGCTCGACGAGCGCGCGCTTCCGCCCGCGCCCGTCAAGACCGGCGGCACGGCCGGCTTCGTACCCGCGGTGGAGGTCGCCGTCGACCCCGAGAAACTTTCGCGGCCGAAGTTCAAGCTGTTCCTCGACAACGCACAGGTGCTCGCCGGCATCAATTCGGACCAGACGTTCGTCTCGCAGATCGTCCTCTCGTTCTCGGACTACCTCGGCGATCACCGCTCGTTCTTCCAGTTCGACTCCGTCTCGACGTTCTCGAACTTCCGAATCGGCTACTTCAACATCGCGAACCGCTTCCAGTGGGGCCTTCAGCTCTACGACGACCGCCAGTACTTCTACGGATACAACTACGAGACCGGCGATTTCACGCGCGACCAGCGCATCTCGCGCGACACGGGCCTCTCGCTGTCGGGCTACTATCCGATCTCGAGGTACACGCGCCTCGAGGGGAACATCGGCTTTCTGAGCCGCTCGCTCGACGTGCCCTACTCGATCTCGAACCTCGACGGAACGCAGTCCGTCTTCTACGATCCCAGGTCGGACAACGTGCCGACGGCCGGAGTCGGCTTCTCGTACGACACGACCCGTTACGCGAGCTTCGGCCCTTACGGGGGGAAGCGGCTCGACCTGAACGTCCAATACACGCCGTCCTTCAAGGCTGGCGAGACCACGCTCTCGATCGACTCGTTCGTCGACGCCCGCCTCTACGTTCCGCTCTCCCGGCGGGTACTCATCGCGATGCGCGGGTTCGGCGGCTATTCGCGGGGCTCGGCGCCGACGGTCTTCTACTTCGGCGGCCTCGACACGCTACGGGGCTTCGACTACCGGAGCATTATCGGGAACAACGTCTTCTACGTGAACACGGAGCTCCGGTTCCCGCTCATCGACGTCCTCTCGACGCCGGTCCTGCAGTTCGGCGGCATTCGCGGCCGGATCTTCCTCGACGTGGGCGGCGCCTGGCTCAAAGACCAGGCGTTCCAGTTCTGGCAGGACGGCCGCCTGAAGGACGGCCACGCCTCCTTCGGCGGCGGATTCACGGCGTACTTCCTCGGCCTCCCCTGGAACGTGGACACCGCCAAGCAGTGGGACTTCCGCACGTCCCTGTCCGACTGGCAGACCACGTTCTACGTCGGGGCGACCTTTTAGCGGGGAACCCCATGGGGGTTCCCCGGACCCCTCCACGATCTCGCTTCCCTCGCACGGGGTTCCCCGGATCCCTCCACGATCTCGCTTCCCTCGCACGGGGTTCCCCGGACCCCTCCACGATCTCGCTTCCCTCGCGGGGTTTCCCCGACCCCTCCACCCCTGCGCGATTGTGAGGAAGGTCACCTGGAGACCGTCTCCGGGTCCGCGGGCTCATAATCCCCTCCCCGTGCGCGTTCGCGTCCTCGGAGCCCATGGCGGCTCCTCGCCGTCCCATCGTCAGACGTCGTTCCTCGTGAACGGAACACTCTGTGTGGACGCGGGTGCGGTCACGGACGCACTCTCTCTCGCCGAACAGTCGATGGTCCGCTCGGTCCTCGTGACACACGCGCACATGGACCACGTGGCCTCACTCCCGTTCCTCGTCGAGAACATCTTCGGCGGCACCGCCCCGCCCCTCGAGATCGTCGCACCCGAAGAGGTGCTTGCCGCCCTGAAGAAACATCTCTTCAACGACGCGCTCTGGCCCGACTTCTCGCGCCTTCCGAGCGACGCCGTGCCCGCGGTCACGTTCCGTCCGGTTCCGATCGGCAAGCCGTTCACCGTGTCGGGATTGACCGCGACGGCGTTCCCCGTCTCCCACGTCGTTCCGACGTTCGGATACATCCTCGAAGACAAGGGCGGGAGCATCGTCTTTTCGGGCGACACCGGCCCGACGGATGCGCTGTGGGCCGCCGCGCGCGCGCGAAAGGACGTGAAGGGCGTCTTCGCGGAGTGCTCGTTTCCGAACTCCATGCAGCATCTCGCGGACGTCTCGAAACACCTCACGCCGGCGAGCCTGAAAATGGAGATCGCGAAATTCCCGCCGGGAGCGCCGATCCACCTGTACCACATGAAGCCCCCGACCCTCGAAAAGCTGAAGGCCGACGTGCTCGCGCTCTCGAACCCGCGCGTCACGATCCTGAAGGACGGGGACGAGCTGACGTTCTAGCCCGTCTCCTTGGCCGTTCCGGGTTCTCCGCGCGGCGGCCTCTCCCCTTCCGAGAGGGCGAAGATCTCCGACACCAGATGGAAGACGAGCGTTTTTCGCACGGCCTCGCCCGGCCCTTCGGGGGGGACGTCGGCGAGAGTCGCGCGAATCGTGACACGGGAGCCTCCGGCCGCCTCCTCGACCTCTTCTTCGCGATCCGTCACGAGGAGAAGACGCCGGGCCTCTCCCGCCAGCCGCTCGCGGGCGACCCCCGGGGAAGCGGCGCTGACGTGCCGGACCGTCAGGGAAGCGGGCCGCGGGGCGTCCGCCGCGGGAGAAAGGGGCAGATCGACACCCTCGAGCTCGAGCGCGAAGAGTTTCTCGAGCGCGGCGCGGTGTGAGCCCGCGAGCGGATACTCGAGCCTGCTCCAGGCGTCGAGGATCGTCATGCGGCCGGCCCGCCAGAAGAGAACGCGGTCGTCGAGGACGCGAAGGGCGAATGGTTCCCGGTCGCCTTCCGCGACGGGGGATGACGGGGCGCCAGACGACGGTCCGCGAACTTCTTCGAGGGGTAGGCGGTCGTGCGGCGGATTCGGAAGGAGCCGGAGAAGCTCCGTGACCTCGCCGCGCGCGTCGCATTCCACGCACTCGGCGCCGTCGTCTTGGGCGATCCTCACGCTCAGGGTTCCGAAGCCCGTCGGAATCTCCTTCGACGGCGTGTCAAGGCGGAGGAGCACGGGCAGCGGGAATCCCGCATCCGCGAGGATGCGCTGCCCTTCGATCGAGGCTACGACAGCACGGTGCGCCATCGAACGGTGCGCCATGGAAAGGTGCGCCACGCCCCCGGGACCCTTCGAAGAAAGGTCACCCGCCCACGGCCTCGAGCAAGAAGAATCCCGGAGTTCGCAAGTGAATCCGAGCGACGTCGCGAGCCAGGAAAAGGCGGCCGCGCGCTCTCTCCCCGTCAATCCACGCTCCTCTCCGGGCCACGCCGCGGCAAACGCCTCCGCGTCGAAGAGTCGGGCGTTGCCTGCCGGCCGCGTGAGCGTCTCGCTCGCCACCCGCCGCTGGAAGCGCAGGAAGAGATCCTCGAAGAAGCGGGAATCGGGCGGGCGGCCCTCGAGACCGAACGCCTCGAGCCATGCCTTGGCCGCCGAGGACGTCAGGGCGCCCCCGGGGCGCGTCAATGCGCGAGGGCGCGCGCGAGGCCCCGCTGGCCGAGCTCGGAGAACCACGAGTCGACGAATGCCTTACGCGCATCGGGCTGCACGTCCATCGCGCGGTCGTACGCGGAGCCCCTGAGGTCCCGCTTGATCGCCGCGTAGACCTCGCTGGACGCGCCCGCGAGCTGCTGTGCGAAGGCGATCGCGGCCTCGAGGAGCTCCCCGGGAGGAACGATCCGGTCGATCGCGCCGAGCGTATGCGCCTCCTCGAAGGGCATCGTCTCGCCGAGGAGCGCCCAGCGCGTGAGGGCCTGCTCGCCAACGGTGGTGCGCATGGCCTCGACGTAATGCCGGGGGACGTGGATTCCGAGCCGGACCTCGGGCAGGCCGATCGTGCCTGGCCCCGCCGCCGCGAGACGAAAGTCCGCCGTCGCGGCGAGGAGGGCGCCCCCCGCGACCGCGTGGCCCGTGAGCGCCGCCACGAGCGGCTTGCCGAGGAGGAAGAGGTCGAAGAAGAGCGCGTCGAACACGCGCGTGAAGCGGCCGAAGTCCTCGGGGCTCGCGTGGGCGAGCGTCCTGAGGTCGAATCCGCCGCAGAAGATCTTCGGGGAGCGCGACGTCAGGACGACTCCGCGGACCGCGGGGTCGTCCTGCGCGGCCAGGGCGGCCTCGTGCAGCGCCGCCGAAAATCCGGTCGAGAGCGCGTTCGCCTTGCCGCGGCCGAGAGCGAGGATCCGGATCCCCCCCCGATCCTCCACGAGGAGGTCTTTCGGGGCGTCCATAGTCACGGCGTTAGCGGAGTTCGAGACGTTCGAGCTCATGCGGGCAATTTTCTCACGCGGAGCGCCTTCCCGAGAGAAACAGCCGGAGCACGCGGAGGTCGCGGGTCAGCTCGGGATGGAACGTCGCGGCCGTCACGTTGCCCTTCTTCACGAGGACGGGAGAGCCGTCCCGGCGCGCGAGCACGTCGACGCCGGAGCCGGTCGCGATTATTCTGGGAGCGCGGATGAAGACGGCTTCCAGCGGCTCGTCGCCTAGTGCGGCCTCGTCGAGATCGGTCAGCCGCACGACGGTCGACTCGAGCTGGCGGCCGTAGGCGTTCCTCACGATCGTGATCGGAAGGAGGCCGAGGCCCCTGGACGACGGTCCCTCGACGTCCTCCGCGAGGAGGATCGCGCCCGCGCACGTGCCGAGGACGGGATCGCCGCGGCGCGCGAGATCGCCGATCGCGTCCTCGATCCCCGTTCCCCCCATGAGGAGGCGCAGCGCGGTCGATTCGCCCCCGGGGATGACGAGCCCCGTCGACGCGAGAATCTCGTCGCGCGAGCGCACCTCGCGCGCGGCGACGCCAGCGCTCTCGAGCGCCTTCTTGTGCGCCGCGAAGTCGCCCTGAAGGGCGAGGACGCCGATCACGAGGTCACCAGCCGCGGGTCTGGAGAAGCTCGCTCTCGGCGATCTTCGAGGCCTCGATGCCCTTCATGCCCTCGGCGAGACCCTCCGACGCTTTCGCGATGCGCGCGGGATCCTGAAAGTGAGTCGTCGCCTCCACGATCGCTCGCGCGCGCTTGGCGGGATCCTGGGACTTGAAGATTCCAGAGCCCACGAAGACGGCCTCGGCTCCGAGCATCCGGCAGAGCGCGGCGTCCGCGGGCGTCGCGATGCCCCCGGCGGCGAAGTTCGGGACCGGAAGGCGGCCGTTCTCGGCGACCCAGACGACGAGGTCGAACGGCGCGCCGAGGTTCTTCGCGGCGGTCATCCATTCGTCCCGCGTGAGAAGCGTCAGCGCCTTGATCTGTCGCGTGACCTCTCGGAGGTGCCGGACGGCGTGGACGATGTCCCCGGTGCCCGCCTCCCCCTTCGTGCGGATCATCGCGGCGCCCTCGCCGATCCGCCGCAGCGCCTCGCCGAGGTTCCGGCAGCCGCACACGAACGGAACCTTGAAGTCGTGCTTGTAGACGTGATTCTCCTCGTCCGCCGGCGTCAGGACCTCGGACTCGTCGATGAAGTCGACATCGAGCGCCTCGAGCACGCGCGCCTCGGCGAGGTGCCCGATGCGGCACTTGGCCATCACGGGAATCGACACGGCGGCCTCGATCTCGCGGATCTTCGAGACGGGCGACATGCGCGCGACGCCGCCGTCCCTCCGGATGTCCGAGGGCACGCGCTCGAGCGCCATGACCGCGACGGCGCCCGCGTCCTCCGCGATCTTCGCCTGATCGGCGTCGACGACGTCCATGATGACGCCGCCCTTGAGCATTTCGGCGAGCCCGACCTTGACGCGGAACGCGTCCGTCGTGAACGGGGAGGAGAATTCGAGGTCGTTTTTCGTCGTCATGTGACAGCCCTTTCGGGGATTCGAAATCCCCTCCGAGAATCGGATTTCAGATCTGGATCAATGCGGCCTCGGCCGCGTCCCGGGTCTCGCGCACCGGGGCCTTCCGCCGCCGCGCGGCCTGCCGCGACAGGTCCCGCGCCGCCGCTCCGACGATCTCGAGCGCCTTCTCGAGGTCCGCGGCCGATCCGCGCGCGACGGAGATCCGGATCGCGGCGACGTCCGTCTGGTCCGGCTGGAAGTCGGCGCCCGCGGAGACGAGAACACCCTTCTCGCGCGCGAGGGCGGCGAGCGCCCGCCCGGACACGCCCGGCGGCAGCTCCGTCCAGAGGACGTAGCCTCCCTGCGGCTTTTCGACCCGCGTCCCGATCGGGAAGCGGTTCAGGATCGTCCGGTGCGCGAGGGCGAGGCGGTTCTTCAGCCGGGCCCGCATCCTCACGAGGTGCCGTTCATAGTCGCCCTGGACGAGAAAGAGGTTCACGGCCGCCTGCAGGACGGGCGGCGACGTGAGCTCGCCGACGCGCTTGAGCGCCGCGAGGCGATGCACGAACTCCTTCGGTCCCGAGATCCAACCGACCCTTACGCCCGGGAAGAGCGCCTTCGAGATCGTGCCGAGATGCACGACGTGCCCGGGTGCGAGCGCGGCGAAGGGACGCGGCAGCTCGCCCTCGACGAGGAGGTCCGCGTCGAACGCGTCCTCGACGAGCAGGACGCCCGCCTTCGCCGCGAGCTGCGCGATCCCGGCCCTCCTCTCCGGGGACGAAAGGAGTCCCGTCGGGTTCTGGAAGTCGGGGATCGTGTAAACGAATTTCGGCTTCTCGAAGAGCGCGCGCTCGAGCGCGGCGGGGACGAGGCCCTCGGCGTCGAGCGGCACGCCGAGGAGCCTCGCGCGGTGGGCGCGGAAGAGAGAGAGAGCGCCCGCGTAGGACGGCGTCTCCACGGCGACCGCGTCTCCCGGATCGACGAGGGCGCGCGTGATGAGGTCGAGGCCCTGCTGCGCGCCGTTCACGATGAGGAGCGCGTCGGGGTCGGCCGGGATCCCGCGCTTCGCGAGCCGCTGCGCGAGCGTTTCCCGGAGCGGCCGGTAGCCGAACGGCGAGCCGTACGCGAGCAGGGACCCGTCGCGCGCGACCTCCGCGAGGAGGGCCGCGAACGCCGCGGCGGGGAAGTCCTTTTCGTCAGGCGCGAGACGCGACAGGTCGTACGGAACGAGGACCGGCTCGACGGCGGGCGGTTCGGCGAGGATCCTCGTGAGGAGCGACGACGCGATCCGGTCCCACGCGGGAGCGGGCCCGAGGACCGGGCCCGCACTCGAGCGGCGCGCGACGCGCGTGCCGCCGCCCTTGTTCGTCTCGACCCACCCCTCGCGCTTCAGTATCTGCAGCGCCTGGTGAACGGTCGCGCGATTCACCTCGAGGGCGCGCGCGAGGTCCCGCGAAGCGGGCAGCCGTTCCCCCTCGAGGTGCCTCCCGCGCCGGATGTCCCGGATGATCGCGTCCGCGATCGTGCGGTAGAGCGGAACCCGGGGCGCCGGGATCGTGAATTCTGCGGCGTTCGTCGCCATGCGGCGAATATGTATCTTGGACTAGACCAACGTCAACTCTGACTCGAAGCGCGGCCAACCAACGCGCCGACCGCCCCGACCGCCCCGAGCACCAGCCGCGCCCGCGACGGCTATTCGCCGTGGGAGAGGAGCGTCGCATAGGCGCGCTCCATCGCCTCGGCATAGAGGAGGTCCCACTCACGCGACCCCTCCACGACCCTTCGCGCCTTCGCGAGAAGCTTCTTCTTCGTCTCGGCCTGGAGGCGCTCGTTTTCCTTGTCCCACTGGAGCAGCGCCTGGAGGACGTGGTTCCGGGTGAATTCGCGCTCGCCGGCGAGCGAAACGCCCGGAGTTTTCTGAAGCCGCTCCATCATGCGGTGGGAGATGTCGACGGCGCGCTCGCGCGAGATCACAGAAGTCTCAATGGATTCTCCGCGGTCCGTCCGACGGCGTCGCCCGGAGCGCGGCGACGCCGCGCGCCGTGAGCGGGTGATCGAACAGGCGGTCCAGCACGGCGAACGGGAGCGTCGCGACGTCCGCGCCGAGGGCGGCGGCGTCGAGAACGTGGATCGGATTCTGGATTCCCTGTACCGAGATCTGCGTTTCGAGTCCGTAATTGTCGAAAACCCGCACGATCGACTCGACCACGTCCATCCCGATCTGCCCGGCGTCGTCGAGCTCGCCGACCGACGGGGAGACGTAGGCGCTTCCCGAGCGCGCCGCAAGGAGCGCCTGCGTCGCCGTGAAGACGAGACCCACGTCCGTCGCGATCTGCTCGTCGCCGAGAAGGCGGACGACCCGGAGGCCCTCGCGCGTCATCGGGACGCGCAGCACGACGTTCTTGCCGTGCTTGTGGAGCTCGCGGGCCTCCTTGTACATCGCCTTCGGATCCCCGGCGGCGAGCGTCGCGACGACGGGGCCGTCGCCAACCTGCGCGAGGTCGGCGAGGACTCTCCGGGCATCGCGGCCCTTCATCTCCGCGGACTCCGGCCGGAGGAGGATGCCGTCGAGGAGGCCCCACTCGCGGACCCTACGGGCCTCTTCAGGGTCTGCGGTGTCGAGGAAGAAACGCATTGGACGGCGGAGTCTACTCGCCTGCTCCGAGAGGAGGCGGCGCGTCCGCCTCGGGCTCCTCGTCCCGGTCCCCGAGCTTCGCGAGCTTGGCCACGGCCACGACGCGGTCTCCCTCCGAAAGGTCGATGAGCTTGACGCCCATCGCGGCTCGCCCCGTCTCGCGCACGTCCGCGACCGCGAGACGGATGAGGATTCCCTGTTCGGTGATGACGAGGAGATGGTCGGTCCCGGTGACGGACGAAATGCCGACGACCGGCCCGTTCTTCTCGCTCACGCGCACGTTGATGACGCCGGACCCTCCCCGCGTCTGGTGCCGGTACTCGGCGACGTCGGTCCTCTTGCCGTAACCTTTCTCCGTGACCGCGAGGAGCGTACCGGTCTCCTCGACGAGGTCCATCTCGACGACGACGTCGTCGCCCTTGAGCGCGATCCCTTTCACGCCCGTGGTGTCCCGTCCCATCGCGCGCGTATCCGTCTCGGAGAACTTGATTCCCATCCCGAGTCGCGTTCCGAGGAACACCTGCCGTGTGCCGTCCGTGATCTGCGCCGAGAGAAGCTCGTCGCCCTCCTCGAGCTTGATCGCGATGATGCCCTTCTCGCGCGGGTTTCCGTAGGCCGAAAGAACCGTCTTCTTCACGAGGCCGCGCTTCGTCGCGAAGAGGAGAAAGCGGTCGTCGGGGAACGTTCGCGTCGTCGCCATCGCGGCCATCCGCTCGCCGTCCTCGAGCGCGAGGAGGTTCACGAGAGCCTTGCCGCGCGTCGCCGGTCCGCCCGAAGGCACGTCGTAGAGCTTCACCCAATGGACGCGACCCTTGTTCGTGAAAGCGAGGAGGAAGTCGTGCGTCGACCCGACGAAGAGGTGCTCGACGACGTCCTCTTCCTTCGTCTGCGCTCCCATGCGGCCCTTGCCGCCGCGCTTCTGGGCCCGGTAGACGGAGAGCGGAGTCGTCTTCGCGTAGCCTCCCCGGCTGATCGTCAGGACGACCTCTTCCTCGGCGATGAGGTCCTCGGCGAGGAGTTCGTTCGGCTGGGCCACGATCTCCGTCCGGCGCGGCCGCCCGAACGTGTCCTTGATCGTCGTCAGCTCGCCTCGGATGATCTCCGTGACGCGCTCGCTCCGCGCGAGGATGTCCTTGAGGTCCGCGATCGCCGTCAGGACCTCGGTGAACTCGGCCACGATCTTGTCGCGCTCGAGCCCCGTGAGGCGCTGGAGGCGCATGTCGAGGATCGCCTGCGCCTGGATGGTGTCCAGGCGGAGAAGGCCGTCGTTCGTCCGCGCGGAAGCGGACACGTCGAGGGACGTAACCGAGAGGAACGTCTCGAGCGCGGCCTTTTCGACGGTGATTTCCTGCGTGAGGCGGGTCCGCGCTTCCTCGGGATCCTTGCTCCCCCTCACGATCGCGATGACGCGGTCGAGGTTGAAGAGCGCGATCGCGAGGCCGAGAAGGAGATGCGCGCGTTCCTCCGCTTTCCGGAGGTCGAAGATCGTGCGGCGCACGACAACCTGCCGGCGGTGGTCGAGGAAGTGGCGGAAGAGCTCCTTGAGGGGTAGGACGCGGGGCTGCCCGTCCACGATCGCGAGCGCGTTGATCCCGAAGGAGGACTGGAGCGGCGTCGCGGACAGGAGCTGGTTGAGGACGACCTGCGCGATCGCGTCGCGCTTGACGTCCACGACCATGCGCATGCCGTCGCGGTCGGATTCGTCGCGGATCGCGGAGATGCCGTCGATCTTCTTGTCGTTGACGAGACCCGCGATCTGCTCGATGAGCCGGGCCTTGTTGACCTGGAAGGGCAGCTCCGTCACGACGATCGACTCGCGGTCGCCCTTCTTGTTCTTTTCGATCTCGGCGCGCCCACGGACCTGCAGGATGCCGCGGCCCGTCTTGTACGCGTCGACGATGCCCTGTCGACCGAGGATGATGCCGCCCGTCGGGAAGTCGGGGCCCGGCATGACCTCGACCAGGCGGGCGAGCTCGGCGTTCGGATCGTCGAGCAGGACGATCGCGGCGGCACAGGCCTCCGCGAGATTGTGGGGCGCGATCTTCGTGGCCATGCCGACGGCGATGCCCTCGGCGCCGTTCACGATGAGATTCGGGAATTTCGCGGGGAGGACGGCGGGCTCCTGAAGCGAGCCGTCGTAGGTGAGGTTCCAGTCGACGGTTTCCTTGTCGATGTCGTCGCCGAGCATCTCCTCGGCGAGGCGCGTGAGCCGGATCTCGGTGTACCGCATCGCGGCGGCCGAGTCGCCGTCGACGGACCCGAAGTTCCCCTGCCCGTCGACGAGCGGCTCGGACATCGAGAAGTCCTGCGCCATCCTCACGATCGTGTCGTAGATCGCGGCGTCGCCATGCGGGTGGTACTTGCCCATGATGTCGCCCACGAGGCGGGCCGACTTCTTGTAGGGCCGGTTGTGCCGGTTCGACTGCTCCCACATTCCGAAGAGCACGCGCCGGTGGACGGGCTTGAGCCCGTCGCGCACGTCTGGAAGCGCGCGCCCCACGATGACGGACATCGCGTAGTCGAGATAGCTCCGCCGGATCTCCTCTTCGATGGAGACCGGGATCCTCTCCGTCGGGTCGATCGTGGGCGGCTTTTCGGGTTTGTCGGTCACGTCAGTTCCTGTGTGGCGCGGAGGAGGCCCAGGGGAAACCCGGCCTCGGGTTCCCGCGGTTCATGTCAGATGTCCAGATTGCCCACGTTCAGGGCGTTCGTCTCGATGAACTCCCGCCGAGGCTCCACGGCGTCGCCCATGAGGATCGTGAAGATCGAGTCCGCCTCGACGGCGTCCTCCACGCGCACCTGGAGGAGCCGGCGGGTCGAAGGGTTCATCGTCGTGTCCCAGAGCGTCTCGGGGTTCATCTCGCCGAGGCCCTTGTAGCGGTTGATCGTGAGGCCTTTCTTCGCACTCTCGAGAACGGCGTCGACGGCCGCGCCCAGTGTGGAGAGCACGCGCTCTTCTCCGCTCCCGTTCGTCTTCAGGCGGTAGGGGCCGTCGAGAAACCCGTCCAGCGCTGCCGCGAGCTCGACGGCGCGGCGCATCTCGTAGCCAGAGAGGAATGCGGCGTTCACGACGCCTGTCTTCGTGACCCCGTTCACGGCCTGGGTCACGTGGACCGCGAAGCCCCCGTGCTCCTCGTCCGGAACGATCGCGTGCGATTCGACGACCGCCGCGAACTCGTGCGCGGCCTTTTCGAGCCGCACGCGGTCTTTCAGGGCGTCCGGTTCGGTCATCTTCTGCCGTACGAGCGTCCTGACGAGCGCCTCCGGGTAGCCGCGCACGGCGAGCCGGAGCATGAGCGCGCGCCAGTCCTGGAGGCCGGTCACGAGCGTCATGAGCGCGGCTCCCGAGAGTGTCCGCTCGGACGTTTCCGCCGTGAGCGCGCGGTCGTCCCCGATGCGCGCGAGAAGGAAGCGCGCGTATTCCTTCTCGTCCTTGAGAAACGTCTCCTTCTTGCCCTCGACGGCGCGGAAGAGCGGCGGCTGCGCGATGTAGAGGTACCCGCGGTCGATCGCCGTCCGCATCTGCCGGAAGAAGAACGTGAGGAGGAGCGTCCGGATGTGGCTGCCGTCCACGTCTGCGTCCGTCATGAGAACGATCTTGTGGTAACGGATCTTGTCGGAGTCGAAGTCCTCGCCGATGCCCGCACCGAGCGCGAGGATCAGGGACCGGATCTCGGCGAACGCGAGCATCTTGTCGAAGCGTGCCTTCTCGACGTTCAGGATCTTGCCCTTGAGGGGAAGGATCGCCTGCGTGCGGCGATCGCGGCCCTGCTTGGCCGAGCCGCCGGCGGAGTCTCCCTCGACGATGAAGATCTCCGAAAGCGCGGGATCCCCTTCCTGGCAGTCCGCGAGCTTCCCGGGAAGGCCCGCCCCGTCGAGCGCGCCCTTCCTCCGCACGAGCTCACGGGCCTTCCGCGCGGCCTCGCGCGCGCGGGCGGCGTCGACGATCTTCTCGACGACGCGGCGCGCGACCTTCGGGTTCTCCTCGAAGAAGCTCGACAGCTTCTCGTAGGTGACGGTCTGCGTCCAGGTCTTCGCTTCCTGGGAGACGAGCTTTTCCTTCGTCTGCGACGAGAACTTCGGGTCGCGGATCTTTAGAGAGACGACCGCCGTGAGCCCCTCGCGGCAGTCGTCCCCCGAGAGGGTCGTGTCCTTGAGGTGCTTCGTGAGCCCGGACCCTTCGGCGTACTTCTGGATCGCGCGCGTGAGCGCCGTCTTGAGGCCCTCGAGGTGGGTGCCGCCGTCCTTGTTCGAGATCGTGTTCGTGAAGCAGAAGATCTGCTCGGTATAGCCCTCGTTCCACTGGAGCGCGACGTCGAGACGCTCTTTCTTCGCGTCGATCGCCGCGTTCCCGCTCGGATCCTTGACGTCCGCGAACGTGATGACGGACTCGTGGAGCGGCTGCTTGTTCTTGTTCAGGTGCTCGACGAACGATCGGATGCCGCCGTCGTACTTGAACAGGTGCTTCTTCTCGCCTTTCTCGTCCCGCTCGTCGAGGATCTCGATCGCGACGCCGGAGTTCAGGAAAGCGAGCTCGCGCAGGCGCTGGGACAGGACGTCGAAGTTGTAGCTCGTGACGGAGAAGATCTCCGGGTCCGCCTTGAACGTGATCTTCGTGCCCGTCTTCGTCGACTTGCCGACCTCGCGGATCGGCACCATCGGGAAGCCCTTCTCGTAGTGCTGCTGCCAGACCCGCCCCTCGCGTTTGACCTCGACGTCCAGCGACGAGGCGAGCGCGTTGACGACCGAGAGGCCGACTCCGTGGAGGCCGCCCGAGACCTTGTACGCGTTGTCGTCGAACTTTCCGCCCGAGTGGAGGTCCGTCAGGATGATCTCGAGCGTCTCGCGTCCGTGGACCGGGTGCGGGCCGACCGGAATCCCGCGGCCGTTGTCCTCCACCGTGACGGAGTCGTCCGCGTGGACGACGATGGAAATCGTGTCGCAATATCCGGCCTGTGCCTCGTCGATCGCGTTGTCGACGAGCTCGGTGACCATGTGGTGCAGGCCCGTGATGTCGTCCGTGTTCCCGATGTACATCCCGGGCCGCTTGCGGACGGCCTCGAGGCCCTTCAGGAGCTTGATCGAGCTCGTGCCGTAGTCCTCGGCTCCGGCGTGCGTGGGCGCGGCCGGCGGCGGCGCCTCGATGATCGGCGCCCCGGCCGGCGTGTCCTCGCGGTCGCTCATCCCGGCCCCGCAGCGGCCGTCGCGGCGGTGCGGCGCTCCGCCCCGCGGCCCGCGCCCAGGATTCCTTCCCG
The DNA here is from genome assembly GCA_038214715.1 of Thermoanaerobaculia bacterium. Classification (GTDB taxonomy): domain Bacteria; phylum Acidobacteriota; class Thermoanaerobaculia; order UBA5066; family UBA5066; genus Fen-183. Next base: position 44,020 of record JBBQRP010000003.1, read on the forward strand.
CGAGAGCCGCCCGGCGCTCATCCGGTAGAGAGCTCCCGCCGGAAGGGGAAGCCCGCGGACCGCCTCGGGACGCGCCGACGTCAGGAACACCTGGCCCTCCTCGGGAAGCGCTTCGGCAAACGCGGCGAGGACCCGCGGATCCCACTCGGAATCGAAGTCGTCGAAGCCCAGGATCGGGGCGCGGCCCGCGCCCGCGAGGAGAGTCATCTCCGCGAGCGTCCACGCGAGAAGGAACGTCCGCGTCTCGCCCGAGGACGCCCGGCTCGAAACGGGAACACCCGCGGACCGGAGGACGACGTCGTCGCGGTGCGGCCCGACGAGGCACCGCCCGGCGCGCCGTTCGTCGCCTTTGCGGGCGCGCATGAGCCCGGAAAGCGCGGTCTCGAACTCTGGCGCCCCGCCTTCTTTCGGCAGGTCGCTCACGAGCTCGAGAGACAGCCCGCGGAACGGGGAGCCGAGCTCGTCGGCGTGTCGCGCGATCTCGCTTTCGAGTCGCGCGCGGGCCTCGCGCCGGTGCCCCGCGACGCGCGCACCGGCCTCGGCGAGCGCCGTCTCGTAGACCGCGAGCTCGTCGGCGTCGAAGCGCGCCCCGAGAGAGAGGAGCCTCGTCTTCGCGGCGCGCGCGCGTTCATAGGCGACGAGCGCCGAGGCGTGTTCCGGACGGACGGCGAGGGCGGCGCGGTCGAGCGCGCGTCGGCGCTCCGCGGGCGGCCCGGACAACCTCGAGAGGTCCCGCGCCGTGAGAAAAACCGCCGGGAGGGCGCGCGCGGCCGTCAGCCGCGTCACGCGCCGGCCGTCGCGGTATTGCTCGCGCGTCTCACCCGCGCAGACGAAGCCGAGCGTGGCGTCGTTTCGTGGGTCGCCCGCGTCGTCACGCACGAGCGCCGAGATGACGGCGCGCGCCGCGGGATTCTGGCGGGCCTCCGTGAGGTCGCGTGTCCGGAACGACGGCCGCCCGGAAACGAGCGCCAGCGCTTCGAGGAGGTTCGTCTTGCCCTGCCCGTTTTCGCCGACGATGAGGTTCAGGCGCGGGTGCACCTCCACCTTGCCGTTCAGGAGGTTCCGGAAGCCTTCGGTAGAAAGAGAAAGGATCTCCACGCGGCCGACTACATCCTCATCGGCATCACGACGTAGAGGTAGCTGCGGATGCCGCCCAGTGGCTCTGCCGGGCGACCCTGGCACTGCGCCTGCTCGTCCTTCACGAAGAGGTGAACATCTTTCGTCTCAGCGGCCTCGAGAAACTGCTCGAGGTAGCGCGCGTTGAGGCGGAGGGTGACGGCCGCGCTGTCGTATGCGATGGCGATTTCCTGGGACCCGTCTCCGACCTCCTGGCTCTCGGACGAAACGACGAGCGCGTCCTTCTGAAAGGCGAGGCTCACCGCCTTCATGCGATCGCCCGAGAGAAGCGCGATACGCCGCACGGCGCCGAGAAGTTCTTCGCGTGGGACGACGGCCTTCTTGTCGTTTTCCTTGCTGATGACCTTCTCGTAGTCGGGGAAGCGCCGCTCGTCGAGTTTCGAAAAGAGCCTGCGGCTGCCGACGGAGAAGCCGATGTGGTTCGTCCCGCGCATGATCGTGACGGGCGCGTCGTCCGCCGCGTCCAGCTTTCCGAGCTCGTCGAGAATCTTTTTCGAGACGAGCACGGGCTCGAACCCGGCCTCCGCCTTCGCCCCCTCGACCTCGACGAGGGCCAGGCGGTGCCCGTCCGTCGCGACCATCTCGACGGTCCCACCCTTCGTCTTGAGAAGCGCTCCCTGAAGCTGGAGGCGCATCTCCTCCGTGGAGACGGCGAACCGGACCTTGTCCACCATTCTGCGGAGGGCCCCGAACGACAGTGTCAGTGTCGGACCGCCGGCCGGCTCGGGCCGGGTCGGATAATCCCCGGCCGGAAGTCCGTTCAGCCGGATCCGGAGCTTCGGTTCCTTGCACTCGAGGGAGACGTGATTGTTCTCGAGCACCTTGAGCCTGATCTCCGCATTCGGCGGAAGCTCGCGCACGACGTCATAGAGCCGCCGGGCCGGCGCCGTGACCGCTCCCGAACTCTTGAGCGTGACCGGCGCGATTTCAGACACGAGGGTCGTGTCCAGGTCCGTCGCCGTCAACGTGAGTGCGCCGCTCTTGCCCTCGAGCAGAACATTCGTGAGGATTTGATGCGTCGTTCTCTTCTCGACGACGCCCTGAATCAGGCTCAGTTCACGAGCCAGGATCGAGGCCGGAAGTGTCAGCTCCACGACTTCTCCTTACATCTTGAATCTTATCATTTACAGGTACTCAAAAGGAGCAGAAGTAGTAGGCAGGTACCAAAAGTGCAATCGCTGATAAATATCTCAAAAACAACCCTTTATGACTCTCGCTGGTCTGTGGAACTCTTTCCGCTGCCCTGTGTATACAAAGACCGACAGAACACTCCGGGGGGACTTTTGCTCGTGTCTCCTGCGGGGTTTTCCGGAGGGCACGGAAAAGGGGTGGAAAAGGTCATCGAAACTGGGCGAGAAAGCCCGCCAAAAGGCGGTCCAGCTCCGGATCTTCCTCTCTCAGGGCGGCGATTTTTCGGATGGCGTGGAGGGCGGTCGTGTGGTGCTTGTCGGAGAAGAGCCGCCCGATCTCAGGGAGTGAAAGGCCGGTCGCTTCCTTGAGGACGTACATCGTCACCTGCCGCGCGTACACGATCGGACCCCTCTTCGTGCGCGCCCGGAGCTCGGCGGGCTTGAGACCGTAGTGCGCCCCCACGAGCTTGAGGATCTCAGCGGGGGACGTCGCGTGCTCCTCCGCCCGGAAGACGTCCTTCAACGCTTCCCGGCCGAGATCGAGGGAGATCGCCTCGCCTTTCAGGGAGGCGAAGGCGACGACCCTGTTGAAATACCCTTCGAGCTCGCGAATGGACGACTTGATCTTCCCCGCGAGGAAGAAGGCCACGTCGTCCTCGAGGACAACCTGGTTTGCCTCGGCCTTCTGCCTCAGAATCGCGACCTTCGTCTCGAAGTCGGGGAGCTGGATGTCGACGATGAGCCCGCCCTCGAACCGGCTCTTGAGCCGATCCGTGAGGCCCGGAATCTCGCGGGGGGGGACGTCGGACGAGAAGACGATCTGGTTGCCCTCGTCGTAGAGCGCGTTGAATGTGTGGAAGAGCTCGTTCTCCGACGCTTCCTTCCCGACGACGAACTGCACGTCGTCGAGGAGCAGGAGGTCTGCGGCGCGGAATCGCTGGCGAAGGCTCTCCATCTTGTTGAAGCGCACGCCGAGAACGACCTCGTTCACGAAGTTTTCGGAGGTCAGGTAGATGACCTTCTCGCCGGGCCGGCGGGAGAGGCGGCGGTGTCCGATCGCCTGCATGAGGTGGGTCTTGCCGAGGCCCGTCCCGCCGCAGACGAACAGCGGGTTGTACTGCCGCGAGGTCTGGTCCGCCACGCGCAGCGCCGCCGCGTGCGCGAGGCGGTTGGACTCGCCCGTCACGAAGTGTTCGAAGGTGTAGGCCGGATTCAGCCCACCCACGCGCCGCCGGGGCTCGGCGGGCACCTTCTGCGGGTGGATCGCGGAGCGGTATTCGCCGTCGGCGCCGAAACGGATCTCCCGGGTACCGGCTCCCGCGAGGCGGGCAGCCTCGGCAATCTGGACGGCGTAGGCCTCGGGGATGTAGTCGACGAAAAGCGGCGTTCTCACCTGGACGAAGATGGCCTCCGGTGTCTCCGATTTCTGCCGCGAATCGCGGAACCAGGAATCGAACTCACGCTCGTCCACGCGCGTCTTCAGGTGCTCGAGAATCTTCGCCCAGGTCGACGTCTTTTCCACAGGATCTCCACCGCTGTGCATATCGGTTTGCGGCGTCGGGGAGGGGGATGGTACCAGCGCCCGGCCGGGCCGGCCAGAGGGAGAAGAGGGAGCGGGAGCAGCCACGCGGTTGACAGGAAGCGCAGGACCCCCGAGAATCCTCGTCCCCTTCGGAGGGTTTCTTCACCATGTCCAAGACCAAACGCACCTTTCAGCCCAACAACCGTCACCGGAGCAGAACCCACGGGTTCCTGATCCGGATGAGAACCAAGGCGGGCCGCGCCGTCCTGGCCCGGCGGCGGGCGAAAGGGCGCAAGCGCATCTCCGCCTGAGCGGAGGCGCCACCGGACTGGCCGCCCTCGCCGCGGCCTCCCGGCCGGGTCCATGCACGCACGGGTCAGCACCGCGTCCGCTCCGCCGGGGGGTGAGGCCCTCCCGCGGGAGCGTCGCATCGGCGCCCGCCGGGATTTCCTCGCGGCTTACGAGAAGGGCGCCAGGCTGCACGGGCGGCTCGTCGTGGTCTTCGCGCTCCCGCGGCACGAGGGAGGCCTACGGCTCGGCGTCACCGCGACGCGGAAGTCGGGAGGCGCCGTCCTCAGAAACCGCGCGAAGCGGCGCCTGCGCGAGATCTTCCGGCGCTGGCGCGCGACCGCCGGCGGCCAGGCGATCGACCTCGTGGTGAACGTTTCCGCGCGCGCGACCCGCGCGCCGTTTCGCGTCCTCGACGCGGAAGTCACGGGCCTCCTTTCGCGAGCGGCCGAAGGCGTCGCGCGAGCGGCCGGCCCGAGATGAGCTCGACGCTGGACACTCCGGCGCCCGCCCGCGTCGTCGCGGGACTTTTCGGCGCCTACAAAAAATTCGTCTCGCCCCTGCTGCCGCCCGCCTGCCGCTTCACGCCCACGTGTTCGGAGTACGCGCGCGAGGCCGTCACGCGCCACGGCGTTTCACGCGGCCTCGCGCTCGCCGTGCGGCGGCTCGCGCGCTGCCATCCGTTCCATTCGGGCGGCAACGACCCCGTTCCCTGATCGTCAGAGGAGAGCCCTTGGAAACCAAGCGTCTCGTGATCGCCTTCGCCTTGTCGGCCGCCGTCCTGATCGGCTGGACGATCGTTTTCCCGCCCCCGAAGCAGCCGCAGCCGGTGGTACGACCCGCGGCCGCGGCGGGCACTTCCGCGGGCGCTCCGGCGACGGGTGTGCCCGCCACGGCGGCCACGGCGTCCACCGCGCCGGCGGCCTCGAGCGCTTCGCCGGCGTCCGCTCCGAAGAGCGGGACCGCGCCGGCCGCGCCTCGCGTGAACGTGCCGCCGATCGAGGCCGCGACGGAGACGACGGTCGAAGTGCGGAGCCCGCTCTACACCGCACGCCTCTCGAACGAGGGCGGGGTCCTCAAGTCGTTCGTCCTGACGCAGCATCGCGACGGGGCGGGGAAGGCCCTCGACCTCGTGCGCCAGGGGGCGCCGTTTCCGGGCGCCACGCTCGCGCTCGATCCCGCGGACGCGTTCCTCGCGCGGGCCGCGAAGGCACGGTTCGCCGTCGAAAAGGAGAGCGGGAACGGCGTCACGACCGTCCGCTTCCGGTATCGCGAGGCGAACGGGGACGGGCTGACGCGCGTCTACGTCTTCCGCGACTCGTACGTCGTCGCCGTGAAAGTCGAGCGCGAAGGCGCTCCCGGCCCCGTCGGCCTCGTCCTCGGACCCGGCCTCGGCAACCCCTCCGCAGGCGAGCTCGCGAGCCGCTACACGAAGCCCGGCGCGACGATCACGCTGAACGCGTCGTCGTCGGTCGACCGCAAGGCGAAGGACGGGCTCAAGCAAGCGGAAGCCAGGGGCACGGGGCTCGTCGCCGCGGGCCTCGAGGACAACTACTTCCTCACGGCGTTCCTGCCTTCGGGGAGTGCCGCGGTGACGCTTCGGCCGGTGACGCTCGGGGGCGGCCAGTCCGCGGAGGGCACGAAAACCGCGGCCCCGGACGCCGAGAGCGAGGTCGTGCTGTCGGGTACGGGCGCGCTCCAGACGGACGTATTCCTCGGTCCGAAAGAGCTCGCCGTTCTCGAGAAGACGCGACCCGGGATGGACAAGCTCATCGACTACGGGTGGTACGCGATCCTCGTGAAGCCGCTCCTGTGGGGACTCAAGGCAATCCACCGGGTCGTCGGGAACTGGGGCGTCGCGATCCTCCTCATCACGGTCGTCATCAAAGTTCTCCTCTACCCGCTCACGCACAAGCAGCTCGTCTCGATGAAGAAGATGAGCGTCCTGCAGCCGAAGGTCGAGACGATCCGCGCGAAGTGGTCCGGGAAGATCAAGCAGGACGCTTCGGCGCGCGTGAAGATGAACGAGGAGATGATGGCGCTCTACAAGCAGGAGGGCGTCAACCCGGCGGGCGGCTGCCTGCCGCTCCTCCTGCAGATGCCCATCCTCGTGGCGTTCTACAACCTCCTCGCGCACTCGATCGAGCTTCGCCACGCGCCGTTCATGCTCTGGATCACGGACCTTTCCGCGAAGGACCCGTACTACGTCACCCCGATCCTCATGACCGCCACGATGTGGCTCCAGCAGCAGATGACGCCGACGGGCGGAGACCCCGCGATGCGAAAAGTCCAGAACGTCATGCCGCTCGTGATGGGGTTCCTCTTCAAGGACGTCCCGTCGGGCCTCGTCCTCTACTGGCTCATGCAGAACATCCTCACGATCGGCCAGCAGCTGCTCCTCAACAGGTTCACGGACCTCGGCCCCGCCTCGATGAAGCCGAAGGCCGCCTGAACCCGGGCGGGGACGGGTCTCCCCTGTGGCGCGCCTCGTGGCGGATCCCGACCGCGGGGGAGACGTGGTCGTCGCCCCCGCGACGCCCCCGGGAGCTTCCGCGCTCGCGATCGTGAGGCTGACCGGGCCCTCGGGCGAGACGAGAAAAGTCGCGCGGCGGATTGCGCGGCAGCTTCCTCAGAACCCGCGTCCGCGCGAGGCGGTGCTCCACATCCTCGTCGGAGAAGACGGGCGGCCTCTGGATCGCGCGCTCGTGCTTTTTTTCGAGGCGCCGCACTCCGCGACCGGCGAGGAGGTCGTCGAGTTTTTCTGTCACGGATCCCCCGCTATCGTCGCGGGCCTGCTCGCCGCGGCGCGCGCCGCGGGCGCGCGGCCGGCCGTGCGGGGTGAGTTCACGCGGCGTGCGCTCGCGAACGGGAAGGTGGACCTCGCGGAAGCCGAGGGGATCGCGGCCCTCGCGGCGGCGGAGAGCCGGGGCGAGGCCCGCCGCGCGCTCTCGCTCGTCGACGGGGTGCTGTCCCGACGTGTCTGCGCGGTGCGCGAGGCGGTTCTCGACGCCCTTGCCGCACTCGAGGCCGGACTCGACTTCGCCGAGGACGTGCCCGCCGGGGACCTCGCCGCGGCACGGGAGGCGCTCCTCGCGGCCGCGGAGGAATCGGAGAGTCTCGCGGCGGTGGCGGCGCGCGGCGGAGAGCGCGACAGGCGGAAGACGGCCGTGATTCTCGGGAAGCCGAACGCCGGGAAGTCCACGCTCTTCAACGCGCTCGTCGGGCGGGACCGCGCCATCGTGACGGCGGTTCCGGGGACTACGCGCGACGCGATCGAAGAGACGTGCGCGCTCGGCGACGAGACCGTTCGGCTCGTCGACACGGCGGGTCTCCGCGCGACCGGGGACGAAGTCGAGAGGATCGGCGTCGCGGTCGCCGAAAGAGCGGGCGCGAGCGCCGACCTCGTCCTCTACGCGATCGACACCGCGCGAGGGACGTCCGAAGAGGACAGGGAATTTCTGAGAAAGGGAAGAGGGGCGGGGATTCTCGTCGTGAAGACAAAGGGTGATCTCGTTGGCGCCCAGGCCGCGTCGCCCGCGGCTGCCGAAGCGTCGCCTCCCATGGAACTCTCCGTGTCCGCCCTCACCGGCGCCGGACTCGAGGCGCTGCGTGCGGAGATGGCGTTGCGTCTCTCGCCGGTCGAGGCCGACGGCGCGTTTCTCGTTCTCGAGCGGCACCGCGCGGCGCTGGCCGACGGCGCGGCGCGTCTTCGCGAGGCGGCCGACCTCGCCGGCGCGCCGGGAGAGCCCGAGCTCGTCGCCGCGCGCGTGCGCGAGGCGCTGACCGCGCTCTCGGCGATCACGGGCGAGACGGCGACCGAGGACCTTCTCGACCGCATCTTTTCCACGTTCTGCATAGGCAAGTAGAGTGGCGGGGATGGAACCGCGCTGGGACGTCGTCGTCGTGGGAGGCGGGCACGCCGGCGCCGAGGCCGCGCTCTCGTCCGCGCGGCTCGGGAAGAGAACGCTGCTCCTGACGCGCGACCGCGCGACGGTGGGACGTATGAGCTGCAACCCGGCGATCGGCGGCCTCGCGAAGGGCCAGGTCGTGCGCGAGATCGACGCGCTCGGCGGCGCGATGGCCCTCGCGGCCGACCGCACGGCGATCCAGTTCAAGGTCCTGAACGGTTCGCGCGGAAGCGCCGTGCGCGGCCCGAGGTGCCAATCTGACAAAGCACTTTATGCCGCAGAGGTCTCGCGCACGCTCGACGCGACGGAGAGGGTGACGGTCGCCGAGGGTACGGCCGCGGGGTTTCTCGTGCGGAGCGGGCGGCTCGCGGGGCTCACGCTGGAGGACGGCTCGACGGTCTCCTGCGGCGCCGCCGTCGTGACGACGGGGACGTTTCTGCGCGGGCTCGTGCACGTCGGGGACTCGCGCCGGGACGCCGGCCGCTGGAACGAGGCGCCGGCCCTCGCGCTGTCGCACGCCCTCGAGGGGCTGGGCCTCCGGCTCGGGCGCATGAAGACGGGTACGCCCCCGCGGGTCCGCGCGGGCACGGTGGACTTCGCGAAGATGGCTCTCGCGCCCGGCGACGAACGGCCCGTCGCGTTCTCGTTCCGGTCGCGCGGCGAGGACTTTCCCCGCCAGCGGCAGGTGGACTGCTGGCTCACGCACACGGACGAGGCGGTCCACGACCTGATCCGCGAGAGCCTTCCTCTCTCGCCCCTCTACTCGGGGAGGATCACGGGACGCGGCCCGCGCTACTGCCCGTCGATCGAGGACAAGGTGGTCCGTTTCAAGGACCGGCCGCGCCACCAGATCTTCGTCGAGCCCGAGGGATTGACGACGGACTGGCTGTACCTCAACGGCCTCTCGATGTCGCTGCCGGAGAGTATCCAGGAGGCGATCGTGAGGAGGATCCGCGGACTCGAGCGCGCGGAAATCCTGAGGCCCGCCTACGCCGTGGAATACGACATGGTCTTCCCGGAGCAGCTCGACGCGTCGCTCGAGACGCGGGCGCTCAAGGGACTTTTTCTTGCGGGGCAGATCAACGGCACGTCCGGCTACGAGGAAGCCGCGGGGCAGGGTCTCGTCGCGGGCGCGAATGCGGCACGGTCCGTCGACGGAAAGGCGCCGCTGCGCCTCGGGCGACACGAGGCGTACATCGGCGTCATGCTCGACGACCTCGTGACGCTCGGCCTCGACGAGCCCTATCGCCTGCTGACCTCCCGCGCCGAGCACCGGCTCCTCCTCGGCGCCGACAGCGCGTACGCGCGGCTCACGGGGATCGCGCTCGAAACGGGACTCGTGGAAGAGCGGGACGCCGCCCCGATCCTCGAGGCCGAGGCGCGAGTCTCGCGCGCGGGGGCCGCCCTGGCCGCGGCGCGCGTCCTTCCCGACCGCGCGACGAAGGCGCAGCTCGAGGAGCACGGGGTGGGCCTCGTGGAGGAAACCACGCTCGCGGGTCTTCTGCGGCGGCCCGAAATCGCGTTCGAGACTATCGAGACGCTTCTGGAGGGGAGGCTCGACGCCGAGTCCGCGGAAGACGTTGCGATGCTCAGCGCCGAGGAGCGGGAGCGTCTCGTCTCGGACGTCCGGTACCAGGGCTTCATCGCGAGAGAAAAGGATGCCGTGGCTCGCGTCGCAAGGTCGTTCGAGCGCACCTTTCCGGAGGGTTTCGTCTTCGCGGGGCTCCCGGGTCTCTCCAGAGAAGCGGTCGAGAGACTCGAGCGGCACCGCCCGCGGACGCTCGGCCAGGCCTCGCGGCTCCCGGGCGTCACGCCCGCCGCCGTCACGCTTCTCCTCGCGCGCCTCGTCGCGGCCGCACGCGGATCGGGCCGCGGGGTCGCCGCGTGAGCGGTCCGGCGCGGCTCCTCGAGGAGGAAGTGCGCGGCCTCCTCTTTCGCGTTCCCGCTGGGGAGCGCGGGAGGGTGGAGTCGGCCGCCGCGAGGCTCGCGGCGTTCCTCGCGATCCTCCTCGAGAAGAATGCCGAGATGAATCTCGTGTCGACGCGCTCCGCGGACCCTCGTGTCCTCGTTGAATCGCATCTCCTCGACTCCCTGCTGGGTCTCTCCCTCCTGCCCCCGCCGCGCGGAAGCGCGATCCGCCTCCTCGACGTCGGCTCGGGCGGGGGCTTCCCCGCGATTCCGCTCCTTCTCGTACGGCCCGATCTCGAGGGCACGCTCGTGGAGTCCTCGCGCAAGAAGGCGGCCTACCTCGAGGACGTGATCGTGCGCCTCGCGTTGACCGCGCGCACGGTGAACGCTAGATTCCCCGACTCCTTCCCGATGCGTGGAGCCACGCGGTACGACGTGTTGACGACCCGCGCCGTGGGCTCGGCCGGGGCCCTCGTGCGCGCCGCCCGGCCCGTGCTCGCGCCCGGCGCGCGCGCTCTCCTCTGGACGACGCGGCCGCTCGCGGGAGATGCGGTGGCAAAAAGCCGAGCAGGGGGGCACGTGTTCCACCCGAGCCCCGGAGCCGAGGTCCGCGGCGTCCTTTCCCTCGAGTGTTCCACGTGAAACATTCCGGAAAGCCCGCGCGCGTCCTCGCGATCGCGAACCAGAAGGGCGGAGTTGGAAAGACGACGACGGCGATCAGCCTCGCGGCCGCGCTCGCCGTCCTCGAGCGTCCGGTCCTGCTCGTGGATTTCGATCCGCAGGGAAACGCGACCTCCGGGCTCGGCGTCGACAAGGCCGCGCTGTCCGCCACCGTGTACGACTGGATCGGCGGAGGTGCTGCGTTCGACGACGTTGCCCGCGGCACCGATCTTCCGCACCTGACGCTTGCGCCGGCGAACCGGGAGCTCGTCGGCGCGGAAGTCGAGCTCGTGAACCAGGACCGGCGCGAACACCGGCTCGCGGAGAAAATCGCGCCGCTCCGGGATCGATTCGAGTACATCCTCATCGACTGCCCGCCCTCGCTGTCCCTGCTGACCGTGAACGCGCTCGTCGCCGCGGACGGCGTTCTCGTCCCGATCCAGTGCGAGTACTTCGCGCTCGAGGGCGTGACCGAGCTTCTCGCGACGATCGAGCGCGTGAAAGAGAGCCTGAACCCCGGCCTTGCCCTCGCCGGCGTCGTCGCCACGATGTGGGACGAGAGGACGAACCTGTCGCGGCAGGTTCTCGAGGAGATCCGGAAGCATTTCGGGAAGGTGGTCTTCGGGAACGTCGTACCGCGAAGCGTGCGGCTCGGCGAGGCGCCTTCCTTCGGCAAGCCCATCCTTCTCTACGACGTCAAATCGAAGGGAGCGGAGGCGTACCTCGGCATCGCGCGGGAGCTTCTCCGGCGCGACGCCTGAGACGGCGGCCGCCACCCGTCCGACGGCGCTTGCCGGGACGGCTGCTAGGATCGTCACGGTGACGGCGACGCGAAAAACCGCTCTCGGGAAGGGACTCTCGGCGCTCATTCCTTCTGCGCGGGCGGAAGGCGCGGGCCCGGGCACGAGGACGGTGAGCCTCGACCTGCTCGACGCGAACAAGAGACAGCCGCGCCGCCGATTCGAGGACGCGGGCCTCGAGGAGCTCTCGAAGTCGATCCGCCGGACGGGGATCCTCCAGCCGGTTCTCGTCACGAACGAAGGCGGACGCTTTCGCATCGTGGCGGGGGAGCGCCGCGTCCGGGCGGCGCGCCTCGCGGGCCTCTCGGAAGTTCCCGTCATCGTGCGTGAGGGCGTTACGGACCGCGACCAGCTCCTCTTCGCGCTCGTCGAGAACGTGCAGAGACAGGATCTGACGGCGCTCGAAGAGGCGGAGGCGTACCGCCACCTGAAGGACGACTTCTCCCTGACGCAGGAGGACGTCGCCGAGCGTGTCGGCAAGGATCGCACGACGGTCGCGAACGCGCTCCGGCTTCTCAAGCTCCCCGCCGCGGTTCGGGCCGCGCTCGAGGAAGGCGCGCTCACGGCGGGACATGCGCGCGCCCTGCTTGCGCTGCCGTCCGCGGGGGACCAGGAACAGCTCGCGAAAGAAGTCGTGCGGCGAGGGCTCTCGGTGAGGGCCACCGAGGCGCGCGTTCTCGACTTTCAGAAGGGGTCCGCGAAGAGAAAAAAGAAGACCCGTTCGATCGACGCCGACACACGCGACGCGGAGCTCCGTCTCGCGCGCGCGCTCGGCACGCGCGTCGAGATCGTGCGGAAGCGGCGGGGCGGCGAGGTGCGGATCGCGTTCTTCTCGGAGGACGAGCTGATCGGCCTCTTCGAGAGGCTTTCGGGGGGCGCGGGATGAGCGACCGGAAAGGCAGCGGAGCGCTGAACGGGTTCCTCGATCGCGGCGCGAGGCTCGAGGGCACGCTTTCCTTCGACGACGTCTTCCGGATCGACGGGCACTTCAAGGGCACGGTCACGGCGGATGCGGAGCTCGTGGTCGGGGATGGCGGCGTCGTCGAGGGCGAGGTCCGCGTGTCGCGCCTCGCGGTCTCGGGCACGATCAAGGGAAGCATTTTCGCGAAGGAGCGCGTCGAGCTGCACGCGGGGGCCCGCGTCTTCGCCGACGTCCACACTCCGACGCTCGTCGTCGAGGAGGGCGCGGTCATTCAGGGGCCCGTCGACAGCGGTCCGCCGCGGCCCCCCGAGACCGCGGTGCGCCCCTCGTCTTCATGACGAGGGAGCCCTCCTGCTGTCTCTCCCCCGCCTCTTTCCACTTCGGGAAACACTGTTCCCGTGAGCGCATGGGCGACGGTCGTCGCGGCGCCCGACGGGAAGCCCGCGGCGAGCACGAGCTCGGCCCGAACTTGGTCCCCGGCGAGGAGCGGCGCGACGTCCACGGCGGTCTCGAGCGTGTGGGCGGGCGCGGCGTCCGCGAGGTTCAGGGGGCACGCCGGATGGACGACCTCCTCCCGCTCCTTCCACGCGAGACCGTAGGTCCGGCAGGTGACCGGGCGCGACTCGTAAACCGCGCAGCGGCCGCCGGGCAGCTCCAGGAGCGGACACGCCAGGTTCCCCACGGAGGCGAAGAACTCGCCGTCCTGTTCCTCCGAGCGGTCCGGGTCCAGGATTCCGGCGGCGGGATCGCCCGGAAAAAAACGTGCTCCGAAGGCGACGAGCTTCTCCGCGCGCAAAAGAACGCTTTTTTTCCGCGCGTCGGGAAGCCGCGAAACGGCCTCTCGGAGGACGAGAGCCTCGGGAAACGAGACTTCGAACGATCCGATGCAGCACCCGAAGCAGCCCTCCCGGCAAAGGACGTCGCCGGGGCGCGCGGCGAGGGCAGCTCGTTTCCACTCCGAATCCGCGGACGAAATACTTTTATTTAATCGACCGACCAAGTCGCTGTTTTCAGAATGGTTCCCGTCCACGCGCAACATCTTGCGCCGCACCGGCCTTCGAGGGGAGGAACGTTTGGGATTTCCGGGTTTGACCGGTCGCCCCCGCTGTGAGATAACGCCGCGGCCTGCGCGTATCCCTGTTCCACGGCGTCTTCCCGGTGTCTGGGCGTCCGGTTTCGGGGCCGCGGAGGTAACGCCGAGGGCGCATGCAGCTACCCGACCTCTCTCTGCTCCTCGTCATGGTGATTTTCTGGGCGACCTACGTCGTCCTGAGAGTTTTCGTGCTCAAGCCGCTCGGCGGAATCCTCGCGGAGCGCGAAAGCACGATCGAGGGCGCCACGTCGGCGCTTTCTCTCGCCCTCGAAAACGAGAAGGAAACTCTCGCGGGGATCGACCGACGCCTGACGGACGCCCGCCGCGAGGCGCTGGCCGCGCGGCACATGGCCCGGGCGGACGCGAATGCGCAGAGGCAGGCGATGCTCGACGAGGCCCGCGCGAAGGCGCGCGCCGCCGCGGCGGACGCGCAGGCGAAGCTCGACGGGGAAGTCGGCGCCGCCCGCGTCGAGCTCGCGAAGAACGCCCGCGCGACCGCGGCCGACATCGCGTCCCTCGCGCTCGGCCGGAGAATCGCGTGAGCCCCGTTGCTCTCGTTTTCCTTCTTTTCGAGGAAGGGCACGAGGCCGCGCGTGGTTTTCTCGGGATCCCGAGCCTCGCCTGGCAGGTTCTCAATCTCGCGTGCTTTCTCGCGCTTCTCTGGTTCCTGCTGAAAAAGCCCGCGACCACGTTCTTCGGCGACCGCAGGAAAGGCGTCGCGGTCGCGCTCGCGAAGGCCGACGAGGACCGGCGCCGCGCCGAGGCGCTCGCGGGCGAGCTCGCGTCGCGTCTTGCGTCGATCGAAACAGAGCTCGCGAACCTCAAGTCCGCCGCCCGGCACGATGCGGAACAGGAGCACGCGGCGCTCCTCGAGAAGAGCCGCGCCGATGCGGACGCCCTCCTCGTCCGCACCCGGGCCGACCTCGACAACCGCGTGCGTTCCGCCCGCGCCGAGCTCACGGCGTACGCCGGAGACCTGTCCGTCGAGATCGCACGCGAGATGCTGAAGAAGAACATCACCGCGGGAGACGAGAAGAGGCTGCTCGACGAAGGCATCGCGAACCTCGGCGGCGCGGCGAAGGCCTGAGGCGGAAACGAATGAGTGCAAAGTTCACGCGCCCGTACGTCGACGCGTTTTTCGCGGTCGCGAAGGACCCACTCTCGGAGCTCGCGGCCCTCGAGCAGTTCCGGACCGCGTATGACGAGGCGCCGGCACTCGAGAAGGTGCTGTCGAACCCCGGCCTCGAACGGAAGAAGAGGCATATCTTGCTCTCCGCCGTCGCGGCGCGCGTGGGCGTTCCGGAACTCGCCGGACGCCTCCTGGCCATCCTCCTCGACAATGGGCGGCTCCCCGCGCTTGGCGAGCTTCTCGCGGCGATCCGCGCGCAGCTGGACCGCGACACGAGCGCCATCGAGGCGCGTGTCGTCACGGCGCAGCCGGCCGACGCCGCGGTTCTCGAAGCGCTTCGCGCCCTGGTGGCCGCCCGGACGAAGAAGACCGTCCGGCTGGTGGCCGCCGTCGACCCCGCGCTGCTCGGAGGCTTCGTCGTCTCCGTCGGCAGCACGCGGCTCGACGCTTCGCTCTCCCGACGCCTCGAAAAAGCTCGTGCGGCCCTGCACGCACTTGCCCCGGCCTGACCAGACGGAGAAAGAAGCACGAACATGGCGGAAATCAGCGCACAGGAAATCACCCAGCTCATCAAGGCCCAGCTCCAGGGCGTCACGCAGGGCGTGGACGTCGACGAGGTGGGCACGGTCGTGTCCGTCGGAGACGGCATCGCGCTCGTCTACGGCCTCGACAAGGTCATGGCGGGCGAGCTCGTCGAGTTTCCGAACGGCGTTTACGGCCTTGCGCTGAACCTCGAAGAGGGCCACGTCGGCTGCGTGCTCATGGGCGACACGAGCCTCGTCAAGGAAGGGGACACGGTCAAGCGCACGAAGCGGATCATCTCCGTTCCCGTCGGGGAGGCCCTCGTGGGCCGAGTCGTGAACCCGCTCGGCCAGCCGCTCGACGGGAAGGGGCCGATCGCCGCGAAGGAGCTCTATCCGGTCGAGCGTCTCGCCCCCGGCGTGGTCGACCGCATGCCCGTGAAGGAATCCATGCAGACGGGCATCAAGGCGATCGACGCGATGATCCCGATCGGCCGCGGCCAGCGCGAGCTCATCATCGGGGACCGCCAGACGGGGAAGACGGCGATCGCGCTCGACGCGATCATCAACCAGAAGGGCAAGGGCGTCTTCTGCGTCTACGTCGCGATCGGCCAGAAAAACTCGACCGTCGCTCAGGTCGTCCAGACGCTCGAGGCGTACGGCGCGATGGAGCACACGATCGTGGTCGCCGCGTCCGCGGCCGACCCGGCCCCGCTCCAGTACATCGCGGCGTACGCCGGTTGCGCGATGGGCGAGTACTTCATGTACAACGGCAAGCACGCGCTCGTCGTCTACGACGATCTCAGCAAGCAGGCGGCGTCCTACCGGGAGGTCTCGCTCCTCCTGCGCCGGCCGCCGGGCCGTGAAGCGTACCCCGGCGACGTCTTCTATCTCCACAGCCGGCTTCTCGAGAGGGCCTCGAAGCTGAACAAGGAGAAGGGCGGCGGCTCGCTTACCGCGCTTCCGATCATCGAGACGCAGGCGGGCGACGTTTCGGCCTACATCCCGACGAATGTCATCTCGATCACGGACGGACAGATCTTCCTCGAGTCCGACCTCTTCTTCTCGGGCCAGCGCCCGGCGGTCAACGTCGGCATCTCGGTGTCGCGCGTCGGCGGCTCGGCCCAGATCAAAGTCATGCGCGCGATCTCCGGCACGCTCCGCCTCGATCTCGCGCAGTACCGGGAGCTCGCGGCGTTCGCGCAGTTCGGCTCGGACCTCGACAAAACGACGCAGGCTCAGCTCAACCGGGGCCGCCGCCTCGTCGAGATCCTGAAACAGAACCAGTACGTTCCGATGGACGTCGCGCTCCAGATCGCCTCGGTCTTCGCGGGCACGAAGGGCCACCTCGACGAGCTGCGCGTCGACGCCGTGCTTCCCTTCGAAACTGCGCTCCACGACTACCTCACGAACCAGAACCAGCCGCTCCTCCAGGAGATCCGCGACGCCGCGAAACTCACGAAGGAGATCGAGGCCGCGCTCACGGCGGCGGTCGTGGAGGCGAAAAAAGTCTTCCTCTCGTCGACCCCCGAGGCGAAGCAGACCTAGTGCCCGGAGCGGGACAGGCGCGCGAGAACTGATGGCAAACCTCATCGACATCCGGCGGCGGATCCGGAGCGTGAAGAACACGCAGCAGATCACGAAGGCGGTCAAGATGGTCGCCGCCTCGAAGCTGCGGCGTTCGCAGGACAAAGCGATCGCGACGCGCCCCTACGCGACGACGCTCGAGGCGATGCTGCGCTCCGTCGCCTCGCGTGTGGCGCCGCGCGAGGATGGCGCCCCGCTGCATCCGCTCCTCGCGGTGCGCGACGAGAAGAACGTGGTCCTCGTCGTCGTGTCGGGCGACAAGGGCCTCGCCGGCGGGTTCAACACGAACGTGAACCGCGCGGCCGCGGCGTTCCTGAAAGAGGCACCGGTCCGCGGCGTCGCGCACCTGAGCGTCGTCGCGCTCGGGAAGAAGTCGAACGACTTCTGGCGGCGGCGGCCCGTCGAGATCCTGAAGGCGCAGGCGGGCCTCGCGCAGATCGGCGCCGCTCCGGCCGCGGAGATCGCCCGCATCCTCGCGGCCCGGTTCGTGGCGGGGGAAACGGACGCGGTCTACGTCGTCTCGAACGAGTTCAAGAGCGCGATCTCCCAGGTCGTCAGGACGAGGCGTCTCCTCCCCGTCGAGCTCGAGAACGCGTCGGATCCGTCGAAGTCGAACGGCGGCGTCGACTACCTCTACGAGCCGTCGCCCGAGGAGATCCTCGGGACGCTCCTCCCGCGGTTCCTCGAGTTCCAGATGTACCGCGTGATCCTCGAGTCGCAGGCGGCGTTCTTCGCGGCGCAGATGACGGCGATGGACAGCGCGACGAAGAACGCCGGGGACATGATCGACTCCCTGACCCTCACCTACAACCGCGCGCGCCAGGCGCGCATTACGAAAGAGCTCATCGAGATCGTCTCGGGCGCGGCGGCACTGGAATGAGAGCCTCCGGTCCGTCCGTGCGGAAAGGCTAAGCCGAACATGGCAAACGAAGGCAGGGTCGTGCAGATCATCGGACCGGTCGTGGACGTGGAGTTCCCGGTCGGAAAACTCCCGACGATCCTCAACGCCGTCCACATCACCGACGAAGAGGGGCTCTCGACCGAGAAGATCGACATCATCACGGAAGTCGCGCAGCACCTCGGTGAAAACCGCGTCCGGTGCATCTCGATGAAGCCCGCGGACGGGCTCGTGCGCGGCATGAAGGCCGTCGACCTCGGCGCGCCGATCTCGATCCCCGTCGGACCGGAAACGCTCGGACGTATCCTGAACGTCATCGGCGAGCCGGTGGACGAGATGGGCCCGGTCGTCACGGCCGAACGGTGGCCGATTCATCGCGACCCGCCCCCTTACGAGGATCAGTCGACGTCGGTCGAGCTCTTCGAGACGGGTATCAAGGTCATCGACCTCCTCGAGCCCTATACGCGCGGCGGAAAGACGGGTCTTTTCGGCGGCGCCGGCGTCGGCAAGACAGTCCTCATCATGGAGCTCATCAACAACGTGGCGAAGGCGGCGGGCGGATACTCCGTTTTCGCGGGAGTCGGCGAGCGCACGCGCGAGGGCAACGACCTCTGGCTGGAGTTCACGGAATCCGGAATCATCGATCCGAAGGACTGGCGGAAGTCGAAGGCCGCGCTCATCTACGGCCAGATGACGGAGCCTCCGGGCGCGCGTCTGAGGGTCGGCCTCACGGGCCTGACGGCCGCCGAGTATTTCCGCGACAAGGAAGGGAAGGACGTCCTTCTCTTCATCGACAACATCTTCCGGTTCACACAGGCAGGCTCTGAAGTCTCCGCGCTGCTCGGGCGGATGCCGTCCGCCGTCGGCTACCAGCCGAACCTCGCGACGGAAATGGGCGAGCTCCAGGAGCGGATCACGTCCACGAAGAAGGGCTCGATCACCTCCGTGCAGGCGATCTACGTGCCTGCCGACGACCTGACCGACCCCGCACCCGCGACGGCGTTCGCCCACCTCGACGCGACCACGGTCCTCTCCCGACAAATCGCCGAGATCGGCATCTATCCTTCCGTCGACCCGCTCGCCTCGACGTCCAAGATCCTCTCGCCGATGATCGTGGGCGAAGAGCACTACAAGGTCGCCCGCTCCGTGCAGCAGGTCCTCCAGAAGTACAAGGACCTGCAGGACATCATCGCCATCCTCGGCATCGACGAGCTCTCCGAGGACGACAAGACGATCGTCGCTCGCGCCCGCAGGATCCAGCGCTTCCTGTCCCAGCCGTTCCACGTCGCCGAGCAGTTCACGGGCCTTCCGGGCCGCTACGTGAAGATCTCGGACACGATCCGCTCCTTCAAGGAGATCGTCGAGGGCAAGCACGACGAGCTCCCCGAACAGGCGTTCTTCAACGTCGGTGCGATCGAGGAAGCGCAGGAAAAGGCCGAGAAGCTGAAGGCAGGGGTCTGAGTTGGACGGTCGCCTGACGCTGACGGTCGTCACGCCCGAGAAGGCGGTTCTCCAGCGTATTTTGTGCGACGAAGTGGCCGTGCCGTGTCTGAAGGGCGAAATCGGCGTCCTGCCGGGCCACACGCCGCTCATCGCGCTCCTCGGAATCGGCGTCGTCGCGTATCGCGACGGAGCTCGCCGCGAGGCGGTCGCGGTGCGCGGCGGATTCGTGGAGATCGCGGGCGACGCCGTGCGCGTGCTGGCGGACGACGCCGTGGCGCCGCAGGCGATCGACCGCGCGGCTGCCGTGACCGAGAAGCGTGAGGCCGAGGGCCGGCGCGACCGCGCGGCCGGCGACGAGGAGCTGGACGCGGCCGACGCGGACGCGCGGTTCGCGGACGCCCGGCTCGCCGTGGCGCGGCCGGCCTGAGCGGGCAGGCGAGGCGAGGCCCGCACATGTTGTCACCGCATGGGGCCGGAAGCCCCGGCATGGGGCTTGCGATGTACATGGTCAGGTCCGGTGGGTGCCGAAAGGGCGCGCCGGATCGACACCACACCTCCTGCCTCCTACCAGGGCTCCGCACCGCGGAGCCCTCTTTTTTTTCGCCTTCGCCCCCTGCCGTCAGTTCACGGAAAGCCTCCAGGCAGCGATGACCGTCGACCGCGACCCGTGGTACGCGGAGTGGTTCGGAGAGGAATACCTCGCCCTCTATCCCGAGCGCGACGACCGGGAGGCGCGGCAGCAAGCGGCGTTCGTGCGAGTCCTGCTCGCGCCGTACGCGAAGCTGGGCCGCATGAGGTTTCTCGACCTCGCGTGCGGGACGGGGAGGCACGCGGTCGCCCTGCACGACGGCGTCGGGAGCGTCGTGGGCCTCGACCTGTCGGCGCGTCTCCTCTTCCAGGGCGGTCGGCGTCTGGGCCCGGCCCGCCCGTTCTGGGTTCGCGCGGACATGAGGGAGCTTCCGTTTCGCGCGGGCACGTTCGGGGCGGTCGTGAACTTCTTCACGTCGTTCGGGTACTTCGAGGACCTCGCCGACGACGCGCGCGTCGTCCGCGAAGTAGCGCGCCTCCTTGCACCGGGGGGCGCGTTCCTCTCGGACGTCTTCAACGCCGAGCGCGTCATCGGGACCCTCGCCGTGCGGGAAGAAAAGACCGTCGCGGGGGAGCGGGTGAGCATCCGGCGACGGTACGATCCGGTGAGCCGGCGTGTGGAGAAGGAGATCGAGATGGGCTCGGGCGAGGACAAGCGCGTTTTCAGAGAGTGCGTGCGCGCCTACACGGAGCACGAGCTGAGGACGCTCCATAGGGCGGCTGGGCTGACCGTCCGTGCCGCGTACGGGAGCTTCGACGGCGCCACGTTCGACCGCGGGAAGTCGCCGCGACTGATCCTCCTCGCGACGAAGACAATGGGGCGGCCTTCGGCGAGAGTGGGCGGTGACGAGGTGACGAGGTGACGGCGATCCCGCCGGGCCGCGTCCCGGGTATTCCCGCACTCGCGCTCGGTCTCGCGACGGGCGTCCCGGAAGTGCGCGCGTTCCTCCCGGACACGCCGGATCTCGCGACGATCGCGAATCGCGCGCGGGGCGTGCGGGCCGCGTTCCACCCCCACGCGAGCGTCGGCGGGGACGATCCGCGGCTCGCGGCGCTCGCGCGCGGCGAGGCGGCTGCCGTCCTCACGGGCCAGCAGGCCGGCCTGTTCGGTGGACCCGTTCTCACGATCGTGAAGGCCCTCGCCGCGGAGAAGCTCGCCGCGGACCTCCGCGCGGGCGGCGCCGACGCGGACCCGGCGTTCTGGTGCGCGTCCGAGGACCACGATCTCGTCGAGGTGACACGCCTCGTCCTGCCGACCCACGACGGCCCGAAGGACTTCGGTCCTGAACCCGGTGCGCTCGCGGAGAACCGGCGCCCCGTCGGGCGGCTTCCGATCGGTGTGGACGGCGCGGCGCTTGCCGCCGCGGCCGCCGCGGGTCTCACCCAGCCTCCGGACGACGAGGCGCGCGAGGCCCTTACGAAAGCGCACATCGAAACGACGTTTTTCGAGGCTTTCCGGACGACGCTCACGTGGCTCCTCGCGGACGGGGGTCACACGGCGATGCCCGTCGTCGATGCCGCGAGCGGGTCGGACAAGCCGGTGCTCGTTCCTCTCGCGTCGCGAATCGTGCGGGAGCGCGCGGACGTCAAACGGCTCCTCGGGGAGCGGGGGGCCGCGCTCGAGGCGGCGGGCCATCCGCTCCAGGTCACGTCCGACGTCGCCGCGCTGCCCCTGTTCGTCCGCGTCGGCGAGGAGAGGCTCCTCCTCCACGAATCGGGCGCCAGGATCGCGCTCAAGGGGCGCGAGGGTTCCTTCTCCGCGGACGAGGTCGTGGCGCGTTTCGAAGCCGGCGAATGGCTGCCGTCCTTCTCCGCGCTCACCCGCCCGCTCGCGGCGTCGACGCTCTTCCCCGTCGCCGCGACGATCCTTGGCCCCTCGGAGATCGCGTACTGGGCCCAGAGCTGGCCGCTTTTCGCATGGGCCGGAATCGTTCCTCCCGTGATCGTTCCGCGCCCGCTCGTGGCGCTCCTCACGCCCTCGTCGCGCAAGGGCCTCGAGAAGCTTTCGCTGCGGCTCGAAGACGTTCTCGACGGGCCCGAGTCCATGCTGAGGAAGATCGGAGCCGGGCAGGCAGGGGCGCTCCTCTCCCGCGTCCACGCGGCCGGAACCGACGCGATCCGCGAGCTCCTCTCGCTCAAGCCGGCGCTCCTCGCGGTGGACCCCGGGCTGGAAAAGGCCGTCGAGGCGACGCGTGAGAAGACGTCGTTCGCGTTCGAGAAGCTGGCGGAAAAGACGGCGAGCGCGGCGGGGCGCGCGGACGAGCACGCCGCCGCGAAGGTCGCCCGCCTTGCGGACGAGATTCTTCCCCTCGGAAAGCTCGCCGAGCGCGTGTATTCGGCGCTTCCCTACGCCCTCCGTTTCGGGCGCTCCGCCCTCGTCGGAACCCTGCGCCGGGATCTCAAGTGGAACGTAGCGGGGCTGCAGGTGATCGAGCTGTGACGGCAGACGCCGGGGCGACGGCGCATCTCGACGACGCGGCGCCCGTCGAGGTCCTCGCCTTCTCACCGCATCCCGACGACGTCGAGCTTGGCTGCGGCGGAACGCTCGCCGCTTTCGCGGGGCGGGGCTCGAGCTTCGGCATCGTCGATCTCACGCGCGGGGAGATGGGAACGCGAGGCACACCCGAGATTCGCCGCGCCGAAGCCGTGGAGGCCGCGCGGATCCTGGGGGCGCGTTTTCGCGTGAACCTGGACCTTGGGGACGGCGACCTCAGGACGGACCGGGCCGCGCAGCGGCTCGTCGTCGACGTCGTGCGCCGCGCGCGGCCGCGGTTCGTCTTCGCGCCGCTCGTCCTCGACCGCCATCCGGACCACGTTCGCGCGAGCCGGCTCGTCTCCGACGCGTCCTGGTACGCCGGGCTACGGAAGCTCGAGACCGGCCTGCCGCCGCATCGCCCGGATCAGGTCGTCTTTTACGCCGCGTACGTCTTTGCGTCCCCGACGTTCCTCGTCGACGTCTCCGCGTCGTTCGCGGCGAAGATGGCGGCGCTGCGCGCCTATCGGAGCCAGTTCCACGACGAAAACTCGAAAGAGCCCGAGACGTATGTCTCGTCGAGCGGTTTCTTCGAAGGCATCGAAGCGCGCGCGCGCGCGCTCGGGAGGATCGCGAACGTGGAGTACGCCGAGGGCTTCGTCTCGAACGTGCCGCCGATGCTGGCGGATCCCGTCGCGGCATTCCTCGGCTACGAGGGGGGGAAGCGACCGTGAAGATCGGCATCACGTGCTACCCGACGTTCGGGGGGTCCGGCGTCGTCGCGACGGAGCTCGGGCACGAGCTTGCGCGCCGCGGGCACGACGTCCACTTCATCACCTACGCGATGCCCTCGCGTCTGAACGTCTTCGCCGAGCGCGTCACGTATCACGAAGTGTCCGTGCCGTCCTACCCGCTCTTCCAGTACGCGCCGTACGACCTCGCCCTCGCGACGCGCATGGGCGACGTCGCGACGCACGTTGGGCTCGACCTCATCCACGTCCACTACGCGCTCCCGCACGCGATCTCGGCTCACCTCGCGCGCGAGATGCTCGCCCCGAGGCGCCTCGGCCTCGTGACGACGCTGCACGGAACGGACGTGACGATCGTCGGGCAGGATCGGTCCTACCTTCCCATCACGCGCTTCGGAATCGAGAAGTCCGACGCCGTGACCGCGGTCTCCGAGCACCTCAGGCGCGTCACGCTCGACGTGTTTTCTCCGAAGCGCGAGGTCGAGGTCATTCCGAATTTCATCGATCCCATGCGCTGGACCCCGGAATCGGCCAATCTCGCCTGCCGCCTCGTGCCCGCGGGGCGGAGGGTCCTGCTGCACGTCTCGAACTTCCGGCCTGTCAAGCGTGTCCTCGACGTCGTCGAGATCTTCGACCGGCTGCGCCAGCGCATTCCCGCGACGCTCGTGATGATCGGCGACGGCCCGGACCGCCCGGCCGCGGAGGCGCTGTGTCGCGAGAAGGGAATCGCGTCCTCCGTGTCCTTTCTCGGGAACATGCCGGCCCTCGAGGCCGTGATGCCTGCGGCCGACCTCTATCTCCTGCCGTCGAACTCGGAGTCGTTCGGTCTGTCGGCCCTCGAGGCCCAGGCGTGTGGCGTCCCGGTTCTCGGCTACGCGGCGGGCGGACTTCCGGAGGTGGTCGCCCACGGCGTCACGGGTTTCCTTCGCGAGGTGGGCGACGTCGGAGGCCTCGCCGAGGACGGGGCCTCCCTCCTTCTGGACCCGGCGCGCTACGACGCCATGGCGCTGGCGTCTCGGGAGCGCGCGATCCGGCTCTTCGACGCGGACGCGATCGTCTCGCGCTACGTCGCCCTGTACGAGCGCGTTCTCGCCGCGGCTTGACGGGCCACCGACGCGCAGCGCGCGAGATCGGCCCCGGTCGCACCCCATTCGGCCGCTCTGCGGAACTCGCCGAGGAGGGTCGTGCCGAAGATGCCGGGATCGTCGGTGGACAGAGTGACGCGGACGTTCGCGCGAAGCATGCGGAGGAGCGGGTGTTCCGCGCCACGCTGGACCGCGCCCGTCGCGAAGTTCGAGGTCGGGCACACGTCGCAGACGACGCCGAGGCGCGCGAGCGTCCGGAGAAGAGCCGGATCCTCGGCGGCCCGGATTCCGTGGGCGATGCGCTCCGGCCGGAGGAAGCGGAGGACGTCCGCGACGGATTCGGGCCCCGCCCACTCTCCCGCGTGTGCGACGGGAAGGAGGCCGGCCCTTACGCCGCGCCGGTAGACGTCCCGGAAGTCGCGCGCGGAAAACGCCGTCTCGTCTCCGCCGAGGCCGAAGCCGACGACGCGCGGCCAGGGACGCGCGGCGTGGAGGCCGAGGACCCGCTCGGCGGAGGACGGTCCCCAGTGCCGTACGAAGTCGAGAAGAACGCCCACCCTCCCTCCGGTCCTCGACTCGTGAGAGAGGAACACGCGCTCCAGGGCCTCGCGCACGTCGAACCAGTCGAGGCCGATCTTCTCGATGACGGCCGGCGACACGTAGACCTCGGCCCAGCGCACGTTCTCCCGCGCGAGGCGAAGGACGAGGCCTCGGGCGAGAAGCGCGTAGTCGGCGGGGCTCCGGAGCTCGCGGCAGACGTCCCGATAGAAACCGAAGAACGTTTCGGCCGATCCGAGGAGAGCGCGGCGCGCGCGCACGGAAGCCAGATCGGGGAAGATGGGCTGGGGACGGCGGCACGAGAGGCGGACGAGAGTCGCCGGCGGGAGGGATCCTTCGAGGTGCAGGTGGAGCTCGGATTTCGGCGCGGACGCGAAGCGATGAAGGAAGGCCTGGGCGTCTCGTCGCGGGGTCACGGAGGCGCATCGTACGAGAGGCCGTTCGAAACCGGGCCGGTTCCTCTCGGGACCCCGCCGCGCGAGAGGCTCTGGCTGCGCGTCGCCGCCTTCGGGCTGGACCTCGCCCTCGTGGCGGGGGTTCCCCTCCTTCTCGCGTCGGGGATCGTGGCCCTCGTCCACGCGCTCTCTCGTGCGCCGGCAGGTCTCGACGCGGGTTTCCGTGCCGCCCAGGCGGTCGCCGTGGTTCTCTTCCTCGCAAGGGACATGGATGGGGGCAGCCCGGGAAAGCGTCTTTTCGGACTGCGCGTGATCCGGAGCGGAGGCGGGAGAGCGGGATTCTCACAGTCGGTGATCCGGAATGTTCTCTGGCTCGTCCCCGGATGGAATCTCATTGAGTGCGCGTCACTTATTAGTCGAAAAGACGGCCGGAGACCCGGCGACAGGCTCGCGGGAACGGCCCTCGTAGAGGCCTGAGGCGCGCGCGCCCGAAACTTTCCCCGGTGGTTCGCCGTTCTCTTTATGCAGGGAGTCTGAAATGTTCGAGAGCCGTTCCGCGATTTCACAGGAAAACAACCGGCGCAAGGGCTCGACGCGCGTCGCCCGGGCTTCCCTTGCCGCCCTCGCCCTGGCACTTCTCGGCACCTCGGCGATCCGAGCCGACGACCCGACGCAGGAACGCTTCGAGAAAAAATACGACCTCGCGGGCATCCGGAAGGTCCGCGTTCAGAACGTGAACGGCGTCATCCAGATCGAATCCGGCGGGGATCAGCTCCAGGTCGTCGCCGTCAAGAAGGTAAAGTCCTCCTCGGACGCGAATCTCCTCAAGGAGACCGAAATCCGCGTCACGAAGAACGGGAGCACGATCGAAGTGGAGACGGTGCTGCCGAAGCGCGGACGGTTCTTCCAGTGGGCCTTCTTCGGCCGGAGCACGTCCGCGGACGTGGCGTACCAGATCACCCTGCCGCCGGGCGTCGCCCTCGAGGCCGAGACGGTCAATGGGCGCCTCTCGGCCGCGAACCGTTCCGGTGACCTCGTGCTCTCGACGGTCAACGGAGGAGTCCGCGTGGACGCGCAGAATGGGCCCCTGAAGGTGAACACGGTGAACGGCTCCGTCGAAGTGACCTTTGCCGGCCCGATGCGCCAGGCGAGCCTCGAAACCGTCAATGGGTCCGTCACGGTCTCGTGTGCGCGGGAGTCCTCCGTCCGCTGCACGCTCCAGACGACGAACGGCCGCATCCAGTCCCAGTTCCCGGAAGTCACGGTCGAGGGCAAGTGGGGTCCGAAAGAAGCCCGAGGCGCGATCAACGGCGGGCGGGAGAGCCTCGCGGTCGAGACCGTCAACGGCGACGTGAGGCTCTACGTGGCCGAAGCGGCCGTCGCGCCTGGCGTCCATAAGTAGCGGAGCTGGGCACAAGTAGCGGAGCCGGACAGCGCCGCTTCGAGAAAAAGAGGAAAGAGAGATGGTGCCCTGGGCCAGACTCGAACTGGCACGGATTGCTCCACACGCCCCTCAAACGTGCGCGTCTACCAATTCCGCCACCAGGGCACCCTTGCGCGAGGGAAACGGATTCTAACCGAAAATTATCCGGCGGACTTACCTGGAAGGCTTACTTGGAAGAGGTCGCGGGTGGCGCGGGAACGGACGCCGTTGCGGCGGCGGGCGCCGTTCCTCCGGTCGAGGCTGGGGACGCCGAAGCCGTGCCGGGAACAGTAACCGGAACCGCGGCCTTCGCGGGGGCGCCCGCCTTGGCCCGCGCGAGGACCGAGGACCGCGGCCTCGCCTGGATGAGCGAGATCGCGACGGCGAGGATCGAGAACGCAACGAACGACCACGTCGTGATCCGCTCGAGGAGGGTCGTCGCGCCCCGGGCGCCGAAGGTCGTCTGGGAGGATGACGCGCCGAACGCGGCGGAGACGTCCGCGCCCTTCCCCTGCTGGAGGAGGACGACGAGGATCAGGAAGACGCAGACGATCACGTAGATGGGAACGAGAACGTAGATCATGTTCGGTGGTGCTCCGGACCCGCGGGGAGGGCCCCGGGGCCGGGAATGATAACGGAATCGCCCGTCAGGCGCTAACGGCGCGGTCGGTCGGAGTGGCGGCCGCCGCGAGGAGGGCCGCGACGTCCCCCGAGACGAGGGAAGCGCTCCCGACGAGCCCGCCGTCCACTTCCGCCTCCGCGAAGAGGCCGGGAGCGCTCGAAGGAGTCACCGACCCACCATAGAGAATTCGGATCGAGGCGGCGACGGCCGCGCCGAACCGCTCCTCGATTCCCCCGCGGAGCCGGGCATGGGCTTCGGCGGCTATCCGGGGCGTCGCGGGCAGGCCGGTCCCGATCGCCCAGACCGGCTCGTAGGCGAGGACGAGGCCGGGGGGCGGCACGAGAAACCCGTCCAGGGCCGCCAGCTGCTCCCCGAGTACCTCGGCCGTGCGGCCCGACTCGCGCTCGCCGTGGGTCTCTCCTACGCAATAGACGGGAGCGATCCCCACCTCGGCGAGCCGTTCCATCTTCCGGGCGAAGTCTGGCTCTCTTTCGCCCCTCAGGAGGCGGCGCTCGCTGTGTCCGACGAGGGCGAGGGTCACACCGGCGTCCTTCAGCATCGCCGCGGACACCTCGCCCGTGAACGCTCCCGCCCGCTCGGTGTGGACGTCCTGCGCGGCGAGCGCGATGCCCGTGCCCGAGAGCGCGGCGCCCACGCGATCGAGCGCCGGAAACGAAGGGGCGACGGCGAGCTCGACGCCGGGAGGCCGAGGAATCGCAGCGAGGGTTCTCGCAAGCTCCGCGGCCGCGGACGGCGTGCGCATCATTTTCCAGTTGGCGACGAGAAGGCGGTGCCGCTCTCTCAAGGCCCGCTCACAGCAGCGCTTCCACGCCCGGAAGCGTCTTGCCCGCCACGAGGTCGAGGGAGGCACCGCCGCCCGTCGACACGTGCGAGATTCTCGCGGCGAGGCCCGCCTCTTTCACGGCCTCGACGCTCTCTCCGCCGCCGACGACGGTGAAAGCCGTCGAATCGGCGAGAAGCTGCGCAACCGCGCGCGTGCCCGCATCGAACGGCTGCGTCTCGAAGACACCCATGGGGCCGTTCCAGAAGATCGTCTTCGCGTCTTTGGTCATCCTCCGGAACATCTCGACCGTCTTCGGGCCGATGTCGAAGGCGGCCGCGTTGTCGGGGATCGCGTTCATGGGGACCGTCTTCACCGCGTTCGGCTCACCGGCGCGTTCGAGGGACGGCGCGACGACGAAATCCGACGGGAGAACGAGCTGGACGCCCCGTTCCTTGCAGCGGTCGATGATCTGCCGGGCCACGGGGACGCCTTCCTTCTCGAGGAGCGAGCGTCCGACAGGAAGGCCGAGCGCGGCGACGAAGTGGTTCGCCATCCCGCCTCCCACGAGGACGACGTCCGCCTTCTCGACGAGGGCCTTGAGGGCCGCGAGCTTGCCCATGATCTTCGCGCCGCCGAGGATCGCCGCGAACGGCCGGTCGATCTCGGTGACGACCCTCGCGAGCGCCTCGAGCTCCCGCTCCATGAGCAGCCCGATCCCGCGCCGCTCGCGCGGAAAAAGCGCCGCCATGCCGGCCGTCGACGCGTGTGCTCGGTGCGCCGTGCCGAACGCGTCGTTCACGTAGACGTCGGCGAGCGCCGCGAGCGCGCGGCAGAACGCCGGGTCGTTCGCCTCCTCGCCGGGATGAAACCTCAGGTTCTCGAGGAGGAGAACGCCGCCCCTGGGCAGCGAGGCGACGGCCCGCTCCGCCTCGGGGCCGACGCAGTCCGGAGAAAAGACGACGGGGACGCCGAGGCGCGCCTCCAGCATGCGCCCGACCGGGGCGAGCGAGTACTTCTCGTCCTTCGTGCCCTTCGCCTTGCCGAGGTGCGAGGCGAGAACGAGACGCGCGCCCTTCTCGCGGGCGAGATGGAGGGTCGGAAGCTCCTCGGCGACGCGCGTGTCGTCCTTCACGCCGCCGTCCTTGATCGGCACGTTGAAGTCCACGCGCACGAAGACGCGCTTCCCGTCGAGGTCGAGATCCCGGATCGAGCGCGGAAGGCCGGGCATGCAGTCCTCCTCTTCGGAAAACACCGAGCGTTCCATCTTAAGCGCGTGCGGCCTCTATAGTCTCGGGCGTGCCAAACGCGTCCGTCCCCACGACCCGCGTCGTCCCGTATTCCTATTCGTCGGGGCGCCTGAGGCTTCTCGACCAGCGCCGGCTTCCGCACGAAGAGTCGTTTCTCGACTGCGAGAGCGCCGCGCAGACGGCGGAGGCCATCCGCTCGCTCGCCGTGCGGGGGGCTCCGCTGATCGGCGTCGCCGCCGCGTACGGTCTGTGCGCGGAGGCGCGTCGCGTCGCCGAACGGGTCCCGCAGGACCTCGACGTCGCGCTCGCGCTCGGCGCCGAAAGGCTCGCGGCGGCCCGCCCCACGGCCGTGAACCTCGCGTGGGCGGTTGGTCGGATGAGTGCAGCGGCGAAAGCCTCCTCGGGAAGAAGCGTGGAAGAAAGGATCGGACTCCTCGAGGCGGAGGCCGGCCTCATCGGCGAAGAGGACCGGCTCGCCTGTCTCGAGATCGGTCGCCTCGGTGCCGCCTGGCTCGCGGCGCGGTGGACGCTTCTTCCCGGCGTGCCGACCGTCCTCACGCACTGCAACGCGGGCGCCCTCGCGACGGCGGGAATCGGAACCGCGCTCGGAGTCGTGCGGGCGCTCGCGGCGGCGGGGCCCCTCGCGATTCTCGCGGACGAGACGCGCCCCTTCCTCCAGGGCTCGCGTCTGACGGCCTGGGAGCTCCGGGAGGATGGGCTCGACGTCACCGTGCTGCCGGACGTCGCCGCGGCAT
This sequence comes from Thermoanaerobaculia bacterium, assembly GCA_038214715.1. GTDB lineage: Bacteria > Acidobacteriota > Thermoanaerobaculia > UBA5066 > UBA5066 > Fen-183. Next base: position 73,645 of record JBBQRP010000003.1, read on the forward strand.
CCTTGATCGGGCGCGGCCGCGTGAACGGCGTCGTCGTGGGCGCGGATCGCATCGCGGCGAACGGCGACGTCGCGAACAAGGTCGGGACCTATGGCCTCGCGCTCGCGTGCCGTGCGCACGGGGTGCCGTTCGTCGTCGCGGCCCCCATGTCGACGGTCGACCTCGCGACGCCGGACGGCGCGTCGATCCCGATCGAGGAGCGGGACGGCCGGGAGGTTGTCGCGTGGGCCCTGCCCGGAGGCGGAAGCGTTCCTCTCGCCCCCGCGGGCGTCCGCGCCCTCTACCCCGCCTTCGACGTGACGCCGGCGACACTCGTCGACGCGATCGTGACCGAGCGGGGCGTTTCCGAGCCTCCTCACGAACAGGCGCTCTCACGGTTCGTGCGATGACGGGAGAGGGGCCCCTCGCCCTCGCGCTCGAGACTTCCTGCGACGAGACGGCTGTCGCGCTGCTTCGAGGAAGCCGGGTTCTTTCGTCGCGCATCGCGTCCCAGGAAGACGCCCATCGCCTTTTCGGCGGCGTCGTCCCCGAGATCGCGGCCCGGGCGCATCTCACGAACATGCCGCCTCTCCTCGACGCGGCGCTCGAAGAGGCCGGTGCGTCCCTCGCGGACGTCGGCGTGGTCGCGGCGACCGCGGGGCCAGGCCTCGTAGGCGCCCTTCTCGTCGGCCTCTCGGAGGGGAAGGGGCTGGCGCTCGGGCTGGGCGTGCCGTTCGTCCCGGTCAACCACATCGAGGGTCACGCCCTCTCCCCGTTTCTCGGAACGCTCGGCGCTCCCGCCGATCCGGTCCCACCGGAATTCTCGGCGCTCGTGGTTTCGGGAGGGCACACGCACGTCTTCGCGTTCTCGGGTTTCGGGATCGAGCGGCTCGCACGCACGCGCGACGACGCCGCGGGAGAGGCGTTCGACAAGGTCGCGAAGATGGCCGGCCTCGGGTATCCGGGCGGTCCGGCCGTCGACCGTCTCGCGCGGCGGGGAAAAGCGGCCCGGCCGTTCGCTCTCGCGCGTTTCAAGGACGGCTCCCTGGACTTCAGCTTCTCGGGGCTGAAGACGGCGGTGAAGGAAAGGCTGCGGGAGCTCGGCCGCGCCCCTGCGGCCGGAATACCGGAGGGTCCGGCGCTCGCGGAGGACGAAGCCTCTTCAGGCCTCTTGGACCTCATGGCGGACGTCGAGGAGGCGATCGTCGCGCAGCTCCTGGACCGCCTCTCCCGCCTCCGGGAGGCGAGGCCGATGCGCGTCCTCACCGTCTCGGGCGGTGTCGCGGCGAACACGCTCGTGAGGGACAGGCTCCCGGCCTGGGGCGTCTCTCACGGAGTGGACGTGCGTGTCGCCGCGCGGGAGCTCACGGGCGACAACGCGGCCATGATCGCGTTCGCGGGACTGAGGCGCGCCTCGGCCGGGCGTTTCGGCGAGGGCCTCGCCGCGCTCGCGCGTTCGCGCTGGCCGCTCGAGACGGTAGAATAGAAGGCTCGCGCGTGGCCTGCCGGCGGCGCGTCACCACTCATGACCGATCCCTCGCGCATCCGCAATTTCTCGATCGTCGCCCACATCGACCACGGGAAGACGACGCTCTCGGACCGCATCCTCGAGTTGACGGGGGCGCTCACGGCCCGCGAGATGACCGAGCAGGTCCTCGACGACAACCCGATCGAGAAGGAGCGTGGGATCACGATCAAGGCGCGCTCCGTGACGCTCAAGTACCGCGCCGAGGACGGCCTCGAGTACACCCTCAACCTGATCGATACGCCCGGGCACGTGGACTTCACGTACGAGGTGTCCCGTTCTCTCGCCGCGTGCGAAGGCGCGGTCCTCGTCGTCGACGCGACGCAGGGGGTGGAGGCTCAAACACTCGCGAACGCCTACCTCGCGATTCACAACAACCTCACGATCGTGCCCTGCATCAACAAGGTCGACCTGCCCTCGGCCGTGCCCGAGATGGCGCGCGAGCAGATCGAGGACGTCATCGGAATTCCGGCCCGGCACGCGGTTCTCACGTCGGGAAAGGTCGGGACGGGCGTCCATGACCTTCTCGAGCAGATCGTGCACGACATCCCACCGCCGACGGGCGATCCCGCGTCGCCGCTCAAAGCCCTCCTTTTCGACTCGTGGTTCGACGTCTACCGCGGCGTGACGTGTCTCGTGAGGGTCCACGAGGGCCGGATCCGGCCGGGCATGAAGATCCGCATGATGGGAACCGGGCTCGGCGGCGAGGTCCAGGAGGTTGGGATCTTCAACCCGAAGCAGCGGGTCGTCGGCGAGCTGTCGGTCGGCGAGGTCGGCTACGTCATCGCCGGCATCAAGGACCTCCACGCCGCGAAGATCGGCGACACCATCACGGAAGCCGATCGCCCCACTTTGGAAGCCTTCCCCGGCTTCCTGGACGTCAAGCCCATGGTCTTCGCGTCGATCTTCCCGACGGAGACCGACGCCTACGAGGATCTCCGCGACGCAATGGAGAAGCTGCGCCTGAACGACGCGTCCTTCACGTTCGAGCCGGAGTCGTCCACCGCGCTCGGCTTCGGGTTCCGCTGCGGCTACCTCGGCCTCCTCCACATGGAGATCATCCAGGAGCGCCTGGAGAGGGAGTTCAACCTCTCGCTCATCACGACGGCGCCGTCCGTGCCCTACCTCGTGACGACGACGCGCGGCCAGGAGCTCGAGATCTCGAATCCCGTGAAGCTTCCCGAGGTCCAGCTCATCGCCGAGATGAGAGAGCCGTACATCCTCGCGACGATCATCACGAAGGACGAGTTCCTCGGCGGGATCCTCGCGCTCGCAGAGGAGAGGCGCGGGACGCAGGTGTCCCTCGAATACGCGGGCACGCAGCGCGCGGTCCTCAAGTACGAGCTGCCCCTGAACGAGGTGATCCTCGACTTCTACGACAAGCTCAAGTCGCTTTCGAAGGGGTACGCGTCGTTCGACTACCAGCTCGTCGACTACCGCCCCGGGGATCTCGTGAAGCTCGACATCCTGATCAACGGCGAGGCCATCGACGCGCTCGCGTTCATCGTCCACCGGGACAAAGCGCAGACGAAGGGCCGGTCTCTCGTCGAGAAGATGAAGGAAATGATTCCGCAGCAGATGTTCGAGGTCGTCATCCAGGCGGCGATCGGCTCGAAGATCCTCGCGCGGTCGACCGTGAAGGCGCTGCGCAAGAACGTCATCGCGAAGTGCTACGGTGGTGACATCACGCGGAAGAAGAAGCTCCTCGAGAAGCAGAAGGAAGGCAAGCGGCGCATGAAGAAGGTGGGCCGCGTCGACCTCCCCCAGGAGGCCTTCCTCGCGGTCCTCAAGGTGGATTGATGTCGCGGGCCGCTCGCGCCGTGGAGACGGCCGAGGCCGTTCTCGTGGCCGCGGCGCTCGCTCTTTTCTTCAAGGGGTTCGTCTTCCAGATCTACCACGTCCCGACCGCGTCGATGGAGGACACGGTCCTGACGGGCGACTACGTCCTCGTCAACAAGTTCGCGTACGGCGCGCACGCGGGCCCGTGGGCGCGGGTCCTTCCGTACCGCGACCTCGGGCGCGGGGACGTCGTCGTCTTCCGGTACCCGCTGGATCCCGGCCGGGATTTCATCAAGCGCGTCGCCGGCCTGCCGGGGGACCGGCTCGCGGTCGACGCGAAGACTCTCCTCGTCAACGAAGCGCCGGTGAATGAGCCGTGGGCCGTGCATCGCGACTCGAGGACGTTCGGATTCGACGCGCCCCCCGCGCTCCTCCTGCGGGACCGGTTCGGGCCGGTCGCGGTCGAGAGGGATCGTTTCTTCGCTCTCGGGGACAACCGCGACGAATCGCAGGACTCGCGGTTCTGGGGAGCCGTGCCCCTCGAGCACCTCGAGGGCCGCGCCGTCGTCGTCCTCTGGTCCCTGCGCGAGGGGCCGCGGGCGTTTTCAGGCCGCGGAGCCGCATTACGCCGTTTTCTCGATACCGCGCTAAACTTTTTGCACCGGGCACGCTGGGAAAGAAGCTTTCGTCCAATTCGATAGGGGTGGGCGCGCGACGCGCCGGAAGGAGAACGCCATGAGGCAAGCCGCCAGAGGGACCCGGAGGGGCGAGGGAGCGTTCGGGCTCATCGTCGGGCTGGCCGTCCTCTTCGTCGTCGTCGTGAGCATCGTGCGTGTCGTTCCCCTCCACATTCATGGCAACGAGGTCCTCGATGCGATGAACGAGGCGGCGAATTTCGGCGGCCTCAAGGGTCTCGACAAGCTCCAGATGGACATTTACCTCCGTGCCCAGGATGCGAAGGTGCCGCTCAAGCTGGAGGAGATCCACGTCGGGAGGAGCGGTTCGTACATCAACATCTCGGCGAAGTACGAGCAGAGCGTCGACGTTTTCGGATACCGGTACGTGTACCACTTCGACAAGCAGGTGGAAAAACCCGTCTTCTGACGTTGGAATGCGGGAATCGGCCGCCCTCCCTGGCCGGCCTGTCGGGTTCCCCCCGCGGCTCGCTCCCCGAGCCTCCCCTGCCCGCAGCACTTCTTCATAATCGTCCCGCATGGCCCACCCGCACGATGAGCCGCTTCCCCTCGCCGAGGTCCGCGTCGACGTGTGGCTCGACGTTTCGTGCCTCTTTCCGACGCGGTCGCAGGCCGCCGGGGCGTGCGCGGGTGGAAAGGTGCACCTGAACGGCCACGCCGTGGCGGCACACAAGCTCATCCGTGCGGGCGACCGCCTCGAGATCACGTTCAAGACAGACCGCAGGACCTTCGTCGTGAAGGGACTCGCCGAACGGAGCATTCCGAAACCGCAGGCGAGGCTTCTTTACGAGGAAACGACCCCGCCCCTCCCTCCCGAGATCCTTGAGGCGCGGCGGCTCGAGCGCCTGCTCGCCCCGAGGCGGGACGGCAAGGGCGGCAAACCCACGAAGAAGGAGCGCCGTGCGAGGGAGAGGGCGCGCGGATGGTGATCGCGGCTGGCTCGCGGACCCTTCGCGGCCGCGTCGGGCATCTTCGCCTTTACGAGGCGCTCGTCCTCGCCGATTTCCTGATCGTCCTGTGGCTCATCCGCCGTCGCGCGGGTGTCGCACTGGGGCTTCCGCGGATCCTCGCCGACGTTCCCGCTTTCGCGTATTTCGCCGCCGGCTTTCTGTTCGCCGGCCTCGTTCTGAGGAGCGTCTGGGCGGGGAGGCGCTCTCCCCGGCGCGCGTGGATCCGCTTTCGAGCGGCGTTCCGGCCCCCCGCGCTCGTCGACGTCGCACGCTTCCTCGTTCTCCTCAGCTTCACGTCGTGCGTCTACACCTGGTTCAAGGTCATGCTGCCGCTCCTCCGACCGGGCGTTCTCTTCGACGGCACGCTTTACCGGCTCGAGACGGCGCTTCACTTCGGCGTCAACCCCGGGCGCTTCCTCCAGGCGCTCTTCCCGTACTCCACGCTCTGGCGAGCGCTCGACGGATGGTACGGGTGGTTCATCTACACGGTCATCGCGGGCGTCGGCTTCTTCGGGTCCGCCCTTTCGCGCCGGGAGAGGGCGCGGTTTGCCGCGGGGTTCTCGCTCGTCTGGCTGCTCGGCTCGTGGATTTACTTCGCACTGCCGGCCCTCGGCCCTTGCTACATCCTCAAGGACGACTATGCCGACGTTCGCGCCTCGATGCCGGGGCAGTCGGCGGTCATGGACGCCCTCTACGCGAACTACGGCCGCGTCCGCGCCTTTCACCGGCACCCGGAAGGCACCGACATCCTCCCGTATTTCGGTATTGCCGCGATGCCGTCGCTGCACGTCGCGGCGCAGGCGTTCCTGGCCCTGTTCGCCCGGCGCCGATCGAGGATTCTCTTCTTTGCCTACGCGCTCGCGACGGCGCTCACGCTCTTCACGGCGGTCGTCAGCGGGTGGCACTACGCGATCGACGCCTATGCCGGGCTCGTCCTCGCGTGGCTCTGCGTGCGGTTCGGAGAGCGTTTCGGCTGAGCGCGTAACATCGATTCCGGATGCGGGTCATTCTCTTCACCGGCAAAGGCGGGGTCGGCAAGACGACCGTGGCGGCGGCGACGGGGCTCCACCTCGCGGCCCGCGGGCTCAAGACGCTCGTGATGTCCGTGGACGCGGCCCACTCCCTCGCGGACGCATTCGACCGTGACGTCGCGCTCACGGACCACGCGCACGGGGCGGCCGTTGCGGTTGGCGAGAACCTCTTCATCCAGGAAGTCGACGTGACCGAGGAGATCGGCCGGCACTGGAAGGACATCTCGGGGTACATCACGACGCTCCTCGCGGTGACGGGAGTCGAAGAGGTTCTCGCCGAGGAGCTCGCGATCTTCCCGGGGATGGAGGAGGTCTCGGCGCTCCTCTACGTCAACCAGTACGCGCGCGAGAAGGCGTTCGACGTCCTCATCCTCGACTGCGCGCCGACCGGCGAATCCCTGAGATTCGTCTCGCTCCCGCCGACCCTCGACTGGTACATGAAAAAACTCTTCCGGCTGGAGCGCTCGATCCTCAGGGTCGCGAGGCCGGTCGCGAAAAAGGTGACGAACCTCCCTCTTCCGCCCGACCGGTACTTCGACAACGTCCAGTCCCTCGCGCAGAAGCTCGAAGGAGTGGACGCGCTCCTCAAGGATCCGAAGGTCACGACGGTGCGCCTCGTGACGAACGCCGAGAAGATCGTCATCAAGGAGACGCAGCGCGCGTTCATGTACTTCGGCCTCTACGGCTTCACGGTGGACGCCGTCATCGTGAATCGTCTCCTGCCGGAGGGCGTTCACGACCCCTTCTTCGACAAGTGGAGGAGGACGCAGGCGCAATTCCTCGAGGAGGCGCGCGGCTACTTCGACCCGGTGCCGATCTTCACCCTGCCGCTCGGGGACGATCAGGTGCTCGGTGCGGCCGCGCTTCGTGCGCTCGGCGAGAATCTCTGGCGGACCCGGGACGCGGCTGAATCGTTCCGCTCGGACCCGCCCTACCGCTACGCGAAAAAGAACGGGAAGTACGTCCTCACCCTCGACCTTCCGTTCGTCGACCGGAACGAGGTCGACCTCGCCATGGCTTCGGGAGACCTCGTCGTGAGGATCGGGAACGTGCGCCACCACATCCCCGTCCCGCGAATGCTCACCGGGTTCTCCCCCGCCGGCGCGCGGGTGGAGGACGGGAAGCTCACGGTACGTTTCGTGCAGCCGGAGGCACGGTAATGGCGAAGACGCAAAAAAGGGCGGGGAAGGCGAAGGCCCGGGTTCCTCTCGAGGACGACTTCGGGCCCGGGGAGGCCTCGCGGCCCGCGGCGGGGCCGATTCCGGGTCTCGCCTGCGCGGGCGACGGCTGTCTTTTCAAGCCCGCGGCGGATCTCGTAGGAAAGTTTTCCCTCCGTGTCGCCCGAGGCCACGGGAGCTCGCTCTTCCGGGCGGCGACTTCGGGGATCGAGTTCATGAAGGCCCTCCGCGATTTCCTCGACGAGGAGATCGCGCTCGCCGAGCGGGCCGCGGGAGCGGGTGGAAAGCCGTCCCGCTACGAAAAAATCCGCCTGGATTGAGTGCCGAGAGGAGAGTCCATGTCTGCGAAGGAATTCCTCCCCGGCCTCTTCGCCCTGGCGATCGCCGTCCTCCTCGCCGGCTGTCCGGGCACGGACGACCAGACCGGGACGAACGGACGCGCGAGCCCGACCCCGACGGCGACGGTTCCGGTCGTCACGCCACCGCCGCTCGGATCTCCGTCCCTCCCGAGCCCGACGGCGACGCGCGTGGTCACCGGGACGCCGCCGACGGCGACGCCGACGCCGGGACTCGGCTCGACCTCGACGACGTTTACGCCGACGGCGACGCCCGTCGTTCCGACGCCGAGCCCGACGGACACGCCGGTCACGCCGACGCCTTTTGGCACGCCGACGGCGACGCCCGTGGGCACGCCGACGCCGGGACCCGGCACGCCGACGATCACGCCGTTCGCGGGGACGCCGACACCGACGCCGTTCGGAGGCATTCCGACCGCGACACCGCTGCCGACGCCGACGTTCACGCCCTGAACGGGCGAATCATGCTGCGGGGCACATCGCCGCCGAGATCTCGGACACGACGGCGCGCGCGGCCGCGGCCGGGTCGGGCGCGCCCGTGATGGGTCGTCCCACGATGAGGAGATCCGCTCCCGCGCGCACCGCGAGAGACGGCGTCGCGAAACGCCTTTGGTCGTCCGGCGCCGCTCCGGCCGGGCGAACGCCGGGGACGACGAGCAGGAAGTCGGGGCCGAACGCGGCCCGGATCGCCGCGATCTCGCCGGGCGAGCACACGACGCCGTCCAGGCCGGACGCGCGCGCGAGCGCCGCGAGGCGCAGAGCGGCCTCGGGAGGAGGCGACGCGAAGCCGATCTCGAGAGCCGCGGCGGCGTCGAGAGAGGTCAGGATGGTGACGGCGATGAGGCGGGGCGCGGGAAGGCCGGCCTTCGCGGCGGCCGCACGGCCTTCGCCCGCGAAGGCCTTCATCATCTCGGCTCCGCCAGAGGCATGACAGTTCACGATCCGTGCGCCCGTGAGGACCGCCGCGGCGGCTGCTCGCCCGACGGTGTTCGGGATGTCGTGAAGCTTCAGGTCGAGAAAGACGTCGAGTCCGGAGGCGACGACCTCGCGCACGAGAGAGGGGCCCTCCGAAACGAACGCTTCGAGCCCGAGCTTCACGACCCCCGCTTCCTTCGCGACGAGGCCGGCCAGAGCGAGGAGCCGGGTGCGGTCGCCGGCGTCGAGCGCCACCGCGAGCCTCTGCCGGGCCTTCCCGTCGATCGCGCTCATGAGAACAGGTGGTCCGGCCGAGGCCGCGTTCTCAGGGTGCCGACGAGATCCGAGACCCGCGTGACGGCGTGATCCGCGCACCAGACGCGAAGCTCCTCGACGAGGCGGCCCGCGAGCGACGGATCGCGGAAGTTCGCGGTCCCGACCTGAACGGCGTTTGCTCCGGCGAGGAGGAACTCGACGACGTGCTCGACCGTTTCGATCCCGCCCATTCCGAAGATCGGGATCTTCGGGAGCGCCTTTCGAACCTCCCACACCATCCGGAGCGCGACGGGGCGGATCGCCGGGCCCGAAAGCCCGCCCGTCGTGAAGCCGATCTTCGGCTCGCGGCGCTCGAGATCGATCGCGAGGCCGAGGAGCGTGTTGATGAGGGAGAGCGCGTCGGCCCCGGCGTCCACGGCCGCACGGGCAGAGGCGACGACGTCCGTCACGTTCGGGGAGAGTTTGACGACGAGCGGGTGGCGCGTCGCGGCGCGAATCTTCTTCACGAGGGCCCCGAGCGCGTCGGGATTGTTTCCGAAGATCATTCCGCCCTTGACGACGTTCGGGCAGGACACGTTCACCTCGATGGCGGCGACCCTGCGATCGGCGCCGATGCGCTCGACGACGGCCACGTAGTCGTCCTCGGTGTCCCCCCACACGTTCGCGATCACCGTCGCGCCGAGCCGCGCGAGCTCGGGAAGCTTGTCTTCGAGGAATGCGTCGACGCCGACGTTCTGCAGTCCGATCGCGTTCAGCATGCCCGCATCGGTCTCGCAGATGCGCGGCGGCGGATTGCCGTGGCACGGGCGCCGCGAGAGGCCCTTGACCGAGATCGCACCCAGGGCCGCGAGGTCGAGGTACGAGGAGAACTCGAGCCCGTAGCCGAACGTTCCGGACGCGGTCCCGATCGGGTTCTTGAGGCGCAGGCGTCCGAACGCCGTGGAGAGGTCGACGGCCATCCCGGTCAGAGCCTGGTCCAGTCGATGAAGGTGGGCGGGACGCAGGGGCCTTCCCGGCAGATCGTCGCGAAGCGTCCGTCGGCGGTCGGCACGACGCAACCGAGACAGACGCCGAACCCGCAGGCCATCTCCGATTCCATCGCGAACGAGCCTTCGAGCCCGGCGTCCGCGAGGAGACGCGCGAGCGCTCGAAACATCGGTACGGGTCCGCACGCGTAGACGCGGCGGTACCGCGCGCCGCCCGCGAGGGCATGCGTGAAGAGCTCGGTCACGAGGCCTCTCCGCCCGAGCGAACCGTCGTCCGTCGCGTAGCGGCAGCGGTGGGGCCCGAGGAAGCGCTCGAAGTCGGCCCTTTTCAGGATGTCCTGCTCGTTGCGTCCGCCGTAGAAGAGATCGGCGGCGATGCCGCGGGCCGCGAGGGTCCGCGCAAGCAGGACGAGGGGGGCGAGGCCGATCCCCCCGGCGACGAGGGCGACCCGGTCGGCCGGGAGGAGGTCGTCGATCGGAAACGGGACGCCGAGAGGTCCGAGCACGGGAAGAGGCGTGCCCTCGGCGAAACGCGCGAGCGCGGCCGTTCCGACGCCGGCGACTCTCACGACGAACTCGAGAGCGGGGACTCCCGCTACCGTCGTCACGTCGGCGATCGAGAACGCGCGCCTCAGATAGGGGCGCAGCCCCTCGCCGGCCTGGATCATCGCGAAGTGTCCCGGCGCCGTCACCCCGCCGATCGAGCCCGCGGAGAGGAACAGCGAGTAGTGCTGCTCGTCGTAGTGGGTCGTCCGGAGGACGCGGAGGGATTCGTTGACGGCCATCGGGAAGGGGGCGAGACTCGCCGGGCGCGGATTATGAGCGAGGGTCGAGCGGCGTACCACCTTCCTCTCGCGGGCGCGCTTTTCGGCCTCGCGGCCGGGGATCTTCTCCTCGGCCTCAATCCGGGGCTCCTGCGATTTCTTTCAGCCGTGCGGCTCCAGCTCGTGGGCGCCGTCTCGGGCGCGCTCCTCCTCGCGACCTTCGCGGTCTTTCCCGGCGTGCGGCGCCCGTCCCGGACGGCCGCCGCCCTCGCTTCGGCGCTCCTCGCCCTCGGCGGCGTCTTCGTCGAGTACCAGCGCCAGGCCCTTCACGACTTCGTCCCCTCCGGGGGCCGTCGCGTCCTCGTGGCGACCGCACTTGCGGCCTTCCTCTCGTCGGCCGTCCTCGCGGCGCGCGCTCTGCGCGGAGGGCCGAACGTCGGAACGCTCTCGATCCCGATCGTGCTCTTCCTTCTCGCCCCCCTGCCGGGCCGGCGCTCGCCCGAACGTCCCGCGCCGGGGGCGATGGCCACGCCGCTCCGGGTCCCGCGCCGGAACCTGCTCGTCGTCGGCTTCGAAGGGGCTTCCTGGGATCTGCTCACGGCGTTCGCGTCGGAAGGCACGATGCCGGTCGTCGCGCGGCTCCTGCGCGAAGGCGCGGCGGGCTCGCTCGCTCCTCTCGCGCCTTACGAGAGGGCCGCACTCTGGACGACCGCCGCGACGGGCAAGCGCCCGCTCAAGCACGGCGTGGTGTCGTCGCGCAGCTGGCAGACCCCGGGCGGAACGCTCCGCCTTCTCCCGGTTTTTCCCGGCGCTCCGGTGCCGGGAGAGGTGCGCACCGGAGAGCGCGCGGCGGCGGAGCGCCGCAGCCTGACGTTCTGGGAGATCCTCGCGGCGCGGGGACACGAAGCGGCCGTTCTCGGGTGGCCGGCCTCCGCTCCGGCGCGCGAGGGACTCGTCCTCTGGGCGAGCGACGCGTTTTTCGACGGAGACGCCGCGCCCGACGCGGCCCTGCCCGCGCCCGCGGCCGCGCGGGCGCTCCTCTTCCGTGTTTCGCCCGGAGGGGTCGATCGTCCGCTCGTGCGCGCGCTCGTTCCGGACGGCCTCGCGCCCGGCGAGGCGAGGCTCGCGCCGCTCAGGGGCGCCGCGCGAGACCTCACGGTGACGGGAGCCGCGCTCGCGGCGCTGCCCGGCGGCCCCCGGAACGTCTCGGCCCTCGTGCTCGCGGGCCTGAAGAACGCGAGCCGCCTCTTCGGCGCGGCCGGTGACGCGCGCTACTGGGGACTCACCGTTCCCGAGGCGGAAGCGCGGGCCGCGGCTCTCCGCGCCTACTACGGGTTTCTCGACGACCTGCTCGGAGAGATCCTGGAGCGCGAGGGACAGGACCGGACGATCTGCCTGTTCGCCCCGGTCGGGTGGGGGCCGCCGCCGGCGCTGGAAGCGGTCTCCCGATTCCTGCGCGGGGAGACACCCGCCGCGAGTCCGGACGCTACGCGGGACGGATTCGTCCTCTTCTCGGGAGCCGGCGTGCGGTCGGGCGTACGTCTCACGTCGGCGAGCGTCCTCGATCTCGCGCCGACTCTGCTCGTCCTCGCGGGCGAGCCGGTTGCCCGCGACATGGACGGACGCGTCCTCGCCGAGGCGTTCGACGAGAGATTCACGGAATCCGTGAGCGTGCCGATCGTGGAGACGTTCGAGTCGGCGGGACCGCAGTGAGCGGCCCGAGGGTCACGGCGCGTGCGGCTTTCGTCGCCGCCGCGTCCTTCCTCGGGATCTATCTCCGGGTCGTCAAAGCCGGAGACTGGCCCCCGGGCCCGTGGATCGACGAGCTCTACTTCCTTCGAGCCGCGCGCCTCGCGGCGGTCGACGGTCTCGGGGCGCTCTTCGGAACGACGCCCATGCAGCCGCCGGACTTTCTCTTTTCGAACGGATGGCGCTACTACCCGACCCACCTCTTCCTCCTGCCGCTCGCGGCCGCCGACCGCCTCGCGGGAGGCGGCATGGCGTCGGTTCGCCTCATCGCGCTCGGGTCGGGGGTGCTTCTCTTCCTCGCGTCCATCGCCCTGGCGTTCGAAGCGACGCGCGACAGGCCGGACGCGCTCCTGCCTTCCGCCCTGCTCCTCGCGACGTCTCTCTGGATGCTCACGCAGGCGCGCTGGGCCTGCGACGTCGTCCTCACGTCCGCGGTCGTGACGGCCGCTTTCGCTGCGGGGCTGAGGGCCTGGCGGCGCTCCTCCCTTCCGTGGGCGGCCGTCTCCGGCGCCCTCTTCGGCCTCGGAGCGGCGGGCTACGTGTCGGCGCGTCTCGCGCTCGTCCTGCCCGTGGCCGTCCTTGTGGGCGCCTGGCTCGCCAGGAACCGGGCGGCGCGCCGCCTCGCTCTCGCGGCTCTTTTCGCGGAGATCGTCGCCATCGCGCCCCTCGCGATCACGTACGCGCGGCACCCGGACCGTCTGACCGCGCACGTGAAAGATCTCTCCATCGTCGGCCGGCCGGCCGCGGCGGCCGGCCGGGCTTTCGTCGCGAACGTCCGCGATTACACCGCGCTCTTCTTCACGCGCGGGGACGCCATCCCACGCCACGGCGATCCCAACCGGCCGGTCGTCCTCGCGGGCGTCGCCCTCCTCCTCGTCGTCGGCGCCCTCGCGGGCGTCGCGCGCGCCGGCATCGAGCGCCTTCTCCTGCTCCCGATTGGAGTCTTCCTCGCGGGCGGGCTGCTGGCCCGCGACGCGGACAGCGCGAACGCGAGCCGCGTGTCCCTCTCGGCGCCCTTCGTCCTCGTGCTCGCGGCGCTCGGAGGCGCCGCGCTCGTCGAGGCGCTCCCCGCGCGGCACCGGCGTTCCTTCGCCGCGGCGCTTCTCGGTGTCGTCGTCGTGACCGCGTTCCTCGACGTCGAGGGATTCGTCCGCTGGGCGACGGGTTCCCACGTGGGAAACAGCTTCGGTGTGTCCGAGCGGCGGCTCGCCGACGCGATCGGACGGGAACGTCTGCGTGCGCCGGCCGAGATCCTCGTGCATCCCCGGCGCGCCGCGCGGAACGTCTACTTCGTCGACGTCCTTCTCGGCGCGCCGGGCGACGGCGCACGGCACGCGGTGGGGATCGGGACGGCGGGCGTCGAAACTGCGTGGACGCGCGTCCCCTCGAGCGATGTGCTCTTCGCGGCGGACGGCTCTCCCGAGGTCCTGACGGCGATGGCGGACCTTGGCGCCTCTGCCGTCGCGAGTGCCGATCCCGGAGACGGCGGCCTCGCGTGGGTGCTCTACCGCATCCCCCGCGAGGCCGCCGCGCTCGCGGCGCGGCGTGCGCTCGAGATCTTTCCGGTCGGCCCCGGAGCGGGCGGGAACTTCGTCGCTCCTCTCGACGGCCTCTACGTGTTCACGACGCGAGGCGGCATGCGCGCTGCCCTCGATCGGCGGATGCTCTTCGACGGGAGCGGCAACGGAGGCGACCTGGTGCTTCGTCTCGCGAAGGGTCCGCACGCCCTCGCATGGGAGCGCCTCCGCGCGCCCGCGGGCCTCGTCATCGTCGCGCCGGACGGATTCGCGCTGCCGATGGCCGGCGTGAATCCGCCCTAGTGTTTTTCGGGGGCCTCGAGCGCCACGCCGATTTCCGCGCCGAGTCTCGCGTCGAAGACTCCCGAGCCCGGCGGGGGCACGTTCTCCAGCCGGACGGGAAGGCTTCCCGCCCCGACGACCGGAATGTGGAGGACGCTCGCGGTCGCGTCCGCGCCGATTCCGATCCGGACGGGGAGCGCCTCGGATCCGAGGCGGAACACGAGGCGTCCGGCGGCGCCGGGGACGGAGGCCGAGGCGGTGGGTCCGTCGAACCGAAGCTGCCGAAGGCCGGAGGGATCGACGAGGAGAGGACGGAGTGGGCGTGAAACGAGGAGCAGGCGGCCTCCTTTTTCGTGAACCCGCGCGCCGGTTGCGGTGCTCAGGGAAGCGAAGGCGACCCGCGCCTCGTCGCGGATGCCGGGAGGAAGCGCGCCGAGGTCGACCTCGATCGCGGAAGCCCCGAGCTCCCGATAGATCGCGAGGGTCTCGGCCGGAGGCCGCGAGCGGCCGACGGCGTCGAGCCAGAGATGGATCGGGGTCGGGAAGGACTGAAACCCGTTGAGGACGCGGCGGCCGTGGAAGAGCTGTTCGATCCACGCGCGCTCGGACGTTCTCCTTTCGAATGGATAGACGGCGACGATTTCGTCGCGGTCGAGGGAAAGGAGGACGTCCTGGAACGGCGAAGGGCCGGGAAGCGCCGTGGCGGCGACGGGGCGCGGCCAGATGTCGATCGCGATGAGTACCGCGAAGAGCGGACCGGCGATCCGTGAACGCGCCGGGCCGACGTGCCGCGCGCACGCTTCGAGGGCCAGGACCGCACAGCCCGCGACCGCGAGAAAAAACCACTGGTCGAACCGGAAAAGGCCCCGCATCGAGGAGAAGACCGGCCCGTGCATGAGAAGCCGCCATGGTCCGGGAAACGCGGGACGGCCGAGGACGTGGACGGAGGGTCCCAGCGCGAACAGGAACGTCATGCCCGCGATTGCCGCCCAGAGGGCGATGTCCGTCTCGGGACGTCCGGCTTCGAGACGCCTCTTGACGGGGCCACCGCCGCGGCGGAGGAGGGTGAACGAAACGAGCGCGCCGATCGCCGCGAGTCCCGGAAAGAAACCGGCCGCGCCCTTCGGGAATCCGGGGAGGATGCTGGAAAGCGCGGCGTCGAGCGGAATAGAAAATCCCGAGTGGTGAAACAGCGCGAGGAGATCGGCGGACTGGCCCCCGAACGTCCGCGGTGAGACCTTGACGTCGAAGTTCCGGCCGATGTCGAAGAGGGGGCGGTTGAGAAGAACGAGCGGAATCGCGGCCGCCAGGCCTCCCGCGAGGAGAAGCGGAATTCTTCTTCTCCGCTCGGCTGACGGCAGGGAGCAGGGGGCGAGGACGAGGCCCGCGGTCAGCCCCCCCATCACGAGACCGTAGAGACTTCCCATTCCCACGGCGAACCACGTCGCGCCGAAGAAGATGGCATCGCGGGCGCGCCCTCGGGCGAGGACGTCGAGCCCGAACGCGATCGCGAGGGGCACGAGTCCCGCCCAGAGAACGGCGAGGACCGCGATTCCGTTGAGACGTCCCGGGGAATACGCGTAGAGAAACGCGCCGGCGAGCGCGGGCCAGCCCGGGCCGGCGAGGCGGCAAAAGAGCGCGCCCGAGGACCAGAACGCGAGCATCAACGCGAGCGCGTAGGCCACGTTGTATCCCCCGGCAACCGTGCCGGAGAAGCGCGCCCAGGGATATCCGAGGATCGCCTCGACGAGGTAACCCTCCGAGAGCGCCCACGTGTCGGGATAGGGAGCGAACACGCGGTCGTCGCGGTTCCAGGGCTCGAGACGCTCGAACCTCGCCCAGGCTCGCCCGAGAACGGACGCCGCGATCGCGGCATCTCCGAGCCGGCAGTCGCGCTGAGGCGGACCGCACGGAACGAGCGTGAGGGGACCGCGCAGGACCTCCGCGAGGAACGGGAGGGGAGCGACGAGGCCGAGGATCAGAAGCAGCGCGCGAAACGTGCGCGCCGGGAGGGAGAACGCGCTTCCCGGGAAGAGCGGCGGCGCGGCCGGCGCCTCGCTCATCGTGCTCGGCTCCCTGCACCCTCCGGGATGTCGATGGGCCGCGCGAGCGCGAGACCGAGGGCCTCCTCGAACGTTCCCGGCGTTTCGAGGGGCCCGTCGTGTCCGGCCCCTTCGAGGACGACCACCCGCGCGTCCCGCATCTTCGACGCGGCCTCGCGCGCCCCCTCGAGCGGGAACAGCGTCTCGCGTTCTCCCCAGACGAGCGTCGTGCCCGAAGGCAGGTCGGCCAGCCGCGCGACGAGGCCGTCGGCCTCGTCGAGGCGCGCGACCGTCGCGGCCGCCGTGCCGGAGCCGTAGTTCCTGCCGAAAGCGGCCAGGACGAATCCGAGGGGCGGCGTGGGCCGCCGGAAGAAGAGAAGATCGAAGACCCGGCGCGCGTCCGCGCGATCGCGGGGAAGAACGCGGGCACGCTCGGCTTCGGGATCCTCCGGCCGCGTCAGCCCCGCGGCGTCCACGAGGACGAGATGCGAGACCCGGAAAGGAAACGCGAGAGCGTACGCTCCTGCGGTCCATCCACCGAGGGAATGACCCACGAGATCGAACCGGTCGAGCGCGAGGGCGCGCGCGAGCGCGTCGAGGGCGGCGACGCGGCCCGGGATTCCGAAGCCGTCGGGATTCCGCGGAGGCGCGCTCAGGCCCGACCCCGGCGCGTCGGGCAGGATCACGGTGCGCCCGCGGCGCACGAGGAACCTCGCCGCGCCCGTCCAGTAGGTCGCGTCGGCCCCGAGGCCGTGCAGGAGGACGACGGGACGCTCGGCGGAAAGCGGCCCGAGAACGAAGGCCGAGAGCGACGTTCCGTCGTCCGCGGCGAAGACCTCGCGCCTCGCGCCCGCGAAACGGAGCCGCTCTTCCTGGATCGAACGGTAGACGGGCAGAGGATCGACGGCAATTGCGCCGAAGAGGAAGAAAAACGCGAAAGCAATTGCTCCAAGGGCCCAGGCAAAGAGCCGCCTGCGCCTGCTCATCTCAGCTGCAACTTCGCGCTCATGGACCTTCCAAGAGAATCTCTATCTCTCTTCAGTACGCGAGAAGCGACCGCAGAGCCGCGAGGATGTCGTCGCTCTGGGGAAGCGTGGCGTCCTCGAGCCGGGGCGCGTAGCCGCAGAACGCATCCTTCGCCGCCACCCGCCTCACGGGAGCGTCCAGCCACGGAAACAGCTCGTCCGCGGCGCGCGCGGCGATCTCGGCCCCGAAACCGTGGGTCTGCCAGTCCTCGTGGACGACGAGGAGCCGGCTCGTCTTCCTCACGCTTCGCGCGATGGCCTCGAAGTCGTAGGGCGCGAGGGAACGGAGATCGACGATCTCGGTCTCCCGCCCGTCCTCCTCCGCGAGCCGGGCCGCGGCGACCGCGCTCCGGAAGACCGTGGCGCCGTAGGTCACGACCGTCACGTCGGTTCCGCTCCGCACGGTCTTCGCCTTGCCGAACGGGATCATGAAGTCCGGGCCGGGATAGCGGCCCTTGTTGTGCGTCTGGCGGTAGAGGTGCTTGTGCTCGAGGAAGAGGACGGGATCGTCGCAGCGGATGGCCGTCCGCAGGAGGCCGTTCGCGTCGAGGGCGTTCGACGGCATGACGACCCTGAGGCCCGGAATGTGCGCGAACGTGACCTCACCCGACTGCGAGTGATAGGGCCCGCCGCCCGTGAGGTAGCCGCCGATCGCGACCCGGATGACGACCGGCGTCTTGAAGGCGCCGCCCGAGCGCCAGCGCACCGTCGCGAGCTCGTTCCTGATCTGGAGCATCGCGGGCCAGATGTAGTCGAAGAACTGGATCTCGACGACGGGCTTGAGCCCGCGCGCGGCCCAGCCGAGCGCGCGCCCGACGATTCCCGCTTCCGCGAGCGGCGAATTGAAGACCCGCGCGTGGCCGAATTCCTTCTGGAGGCCGGCCGTCACCTTGAAGACGCCGCCCTTGCCCTTGCAC
Organism: Thermoanaerobaculia bacterium; assembly: GCA_038214715.1. Lineage (GTDB taxonomy): Bacteria > Acidobacteriota > Thermoanaerobaculia > UBA5066 > UBA5066 > Fen-183. Next base: position 91,611 of record JBBQRP010000003.1, read on the forward strand.
TCGTCGAGCACGTCGGGGCGGCTCGCATCGGCCACGTCCTCGCCCCACATCGCGATGCGTCCGTCTTTCGCCATCTCGTCGCGGAGCGCCGCGTTGATGAGGTCGACCATCGTCGTGGGCTCTCCCGAGAAGGCGGGTGCGTCCTCGGTGTCGAAAGCCGGAGACGTCGGATCGACATCCGGCGACACGATGTACCGGAGCACCGCGTCGGGGCCGGGCTGGGGCCGGGCGAGAGCTTCGTCCGCCGCGGCATTCACGGCGGCGTCCACCTCTTCGCGCAGAGCCGCGACTTCCTCCGTGGTCGCGAGGCTTTCCTTCGCGAGGAAGGCCGCGAAGAGCTCGAGCGGATCGCGGGCGAGGTCCTTCTTCCGTTCCGCCTCGGGCCGGTAGAGCTTTTCGTCGTCCGAGAGGGAGTGCGAGTACGGGCGGACGACGTGCGCGTGGATCAAGGAGGGTCCCTTTTTCTCTCGCGCGTAAGCGAATGCGTACCGCACCGCGTCGTACGAGGCGAGGAAATCGCACCCGTCCGTCTCGGCGACGAAGAGGGACGGGTAGGACCGCACGAGCTTCGAGATCGACCCTCCTGGCGTGTTCACCTCGACGGGGACCGAGATCGCATAGCCGTTGTCCTCCACGACGAAGACGACGGGGAGCCTCGAGACGCAGGCCGAATTCAGCGCTTCCCAGAACTCGCCCTCGGAGGTCGAACCCTCTCCGATCGTCACGACGACGATCTCGTCCTTCGCCGCGCGCAGCGCGGTGTTCGGAATGGTCCCGGCGCCCTCGCGCTCCAGGTAACGTCCCGCCTCGGCCGCGCCCACGCCCGGAAGGCACTCCGTGGCGGTCGGCGAGGAGGTCGTGAAAATGCGGAGCTTCGAGGAGCCCCAGTGAGAGGGCATCTGCCTTCCGCCGGAGGCCGGATCGTCCTCGGCTCCCGCCGCCTGGAGGAACATGTCGTAAGGCGAGACGCCGAGGCCGAGGCAGAGCGCCCGGTCGCGGTAGTAGGGAAATAGCCAGTCCGAGCCCTTCCGCATCTGGAACGCGATCGCTGTCTGGACGGCTTCGTGCCCGGCTCCCGAGATCTGGAAGAAGATCCGGTTCTGCCGTTTGAGCTGGATTTCCTTGTCGTCGATCCTTCGGGAGGTGAGCATGTTCCGGTACGCCCGGAGCAAGTCCTCACGCGACAAGCCCTCGTAGTGATCCGCTTGCGGCGGCGCGATTTCCGTCGCCATCGCGCGGAGATTACCGGAAAACGTGCCAGTCCGAATGCGGCACGCGATTTTCGATGATCCAGCCCCGGAGGAGCTCGCGGTAGGTCCGCGCCACGACGCCCTCCTTCTCGAAGAAGGGCTCGAGGGCCGCGTTCAGGGCGGGCAGCCGGTAGAACGGAACGGCGGGAAAGTAGTGGTGCTCGAGGTGAAGGTTCGACCAGAGATAGGCGAACTCCCAGAAGGGCGCGCGGGCCATACGGGTGCCCCACTTCGCGGGCTCCCCGGGCACGATGTCGTAGTGCTGTCCGAGGCGGTTGAGCGCGAAGGCCGGCGGAAACACGAGGAAAACGGGAACGGCCCAGAGCCACACGAGGCGGGCGGTGCCGCCGAGAAACCCGATCGCGGCCGCCGCGGCGAGGTGAAGCGCGATCGCCGCGAGGCGCTCGGCGGCGATCCTTCGCTGGAGAGCCTCGGGATAGGTCGCCGTCTCCTTCCGCGCCGCCCGGAAGTAGATCGGAAAGAGAGCCGGCGTCGCGTAGAGGAGCTTGAGCCACCGGGCGTTCCTCTTCGGCGAGAGGTGCGCGCGTTTCGGGTCGTCCGTGAAGGAGCCGAGCTCCGCGTGGTGGTCGAGGTGCCACCGGGTGAACTGGGTCGGGGAGATTCCCGAGGGCAGCGCGTAGAGGAGCCCGAGGACGCGGTAGGCACGTGGCCTGTCGCCGTCGTACACGGACTTGTGGACGATCTCGTGGAGGAGGACCGTTCCATCGAACACGACGAGGCCGAGGACGAGCGCGCACGGCACCCGCACCCAGAGGCTCTCGAAATGCCAGGAAAGCGCGAAGGCGGAAGCGAAGAGGACGAGCTGGCGTAGGGTCACCGCGAAGTGCCTCGCGGGACTCTTCCGGTGGAGCGCCTTGAGGACCTCGTTCGGGACGGCGGCGGAAAGCCGCTTGCGGAGGTCCCCGATCGCGTGGTGGTAATAGCCCGACTTCATCGCCCCAAGGTTAAGTCAACGTCGGAAGCGGACGCCGTATTCCCCGGCTCCGCGGACGAGCCGTCCAGCTCCTCGGCGACGAGATAGAGAGGCCGACCCTTCACCTCGTCGTAGATCCTTCCGAGATACTCCCCGAGGACGCCGATCATGAGGAGCTGCACGCCCCCGAGGAGGAGGATCCAGCCCATGAGGGTCGTCCACCCGCGCTCGTTGATCCCGAGGACCTTCAGGAGAACGACGACGGCGATGTAGAGAAACGCGGAGAACGACACGGCGAAGCCGAGCCACGTCGCGAGCTGGAGGGGCACGTGGCTGAACGACGTGAGGCCGTCCAGTGCGAAGCGCAGCATCTTGCGCAGCGGGAACTTCGTCTCGCCGCGCGTGCGGGGCGGCCGCACGTAGAGGACGCCCGTCTGCCGGAAGCCCACCCATGCCGTCATACCCCGGATGAACCTGTGGCGCTCGCGGAGACGCCGGAACGCCGCCACCGCGCGGGGACCCATGAGGCGGAAGTCGCCGACGTCCACGGGGATGTCCACGTTCGTCCAGCGCTTGAGGAGCCGGTAGAAGACGTGGGCGGTCCAGAGCTTGAACGCGCTTTCGCCCTCGCGCTTGCTGCGCTGGGCGTAGACGACCTCGTACCCCTCGTCGACCTTCTTCAACATCTCGGCGAGGAGCTCGGGCGGGTCCTGCAGGTCCGCGTCCATCACCGCGACGATCCGTCCGCGCGCAGCGTCGACTCCGGCCGTGAGCGCCATCTGGTGGCCGAAGTTGCGGGAGAAGCGGATCCCGCGGACTCGCGGGTCCCGGCGTGCGAACGCGGCGATCCTCTCGAACGATCCGTCGCTCGAACCGTCGTCGACGTAGACGATCTCCCACGTGCGCGACGTGGCCGTGAGGACGCCCGAAAGTCTCTCGTTCAGCTCTTCGAGGTTCTCGACCTCGTTGAAGACGGGCAGCGCAACCGAGATGTCGGGGCGTATCACGACGCTCCCTTCGCGGCGGACGGCTCGGCGGGAGCGAGCGCCGGAGGAGGCGGAGCCTGCGTCGCCGCCGGACCCGTGCGACGGAAGACGGTCACCCACACGGACCCGATCGGGTTGTTGCCGTCGGCGCGGGCCCAGGTCTCCCGGGTGAAGAGATAGAGGAGAAGCTGCTTGACGTTCGGACGGAGCGGCGAGAGCGACGTGTCGGGAATCCACCACGCGCGGAACGGCACGCGGTCGCGCCGGTAGGAGGGACCGAGGATCTCGGCCTGCTTGTCCGCGTCGGTTTCGTCGCACACGACGATCGGCGGGTGCAGATCGCCCCGCGGAGCCTGCCAGTTCACGGGGGCCTTCCTCACGTACCAGCTCATCGGCCAGCCGGCTTCTCCCGAAACGATCGCGGCGGGGACCTCTCCGACCTTTCCGTACGCGAGGATCTCGTCCACGAGGCCGAGCATCTCCGGGCACGTCTGAACCTGGATCGTCGATTCCGCCTTGCGGGAGTTCGGGGTCAGGACGGGGTAGATGAAGGAGAGGGTCACGGCGGTGACGAGGGACGCGGCCGCGACGGCCCCTCCCACGAGGCGCAGGGCCAGACCCTTTCGCGCGAGAGCCGCCCACGCGATCCCGGCGAGGGGCAGGAAGGGCAGGACCTGGTGAACGATGAGCCAGCCCGCCTTCTCGCCGAGGTAGGCGTACATCGCGACCGACGACAAGCCCCATCCCGCGAGGAACCTTTCGGCGAACGTGAACTTCGACCAGCGCGTCGCGATGAGCGCGAGGGCCGGGAGGAGGACCGCGAATTCGTACTGGAGGAGGCGGGGCAGATAGAACGTCTTCGGGCCGCCGACCCTTTCGAGCTTGTGCTGTCCCCACCAGTAGGAGATCGCGTCGAAGACCGGATTGCCCGACTCGGGGTGCACGAGGAAGAACGTGTAGAGGACCTCGGAGACGCAGAAGAAGAGAAGGAGGGCCCCGAGGAGCGGCACCGAATGCTTCTCGAGCCAGTCGATGATCCGGCGGAGGCGGTTCCAGACGTCGGGCCCGCGGCCGGGTTCGGCCCACGCGGCCGCGACGGACGGAACCATGAGCGCGAGGAGCACGTAGAAGTTCTCCTTCGACGCGAACGCGACTGAGGCGAAAATGGAGGAGATACAGAGGTCCCTGAGGCGCCGGCTCGCGAGGTACTCGTCGAGCCACAGGAACAAGCCGGCCGTGCCGACGAGGCTCCAGACGTCGTCGCGGCAGAAGCGCGTGTAGTAGAGGAGGTTCGGCGAGAATGCCGCGAGAACCCCCGCCGCGAACGCCGCGGCGGCTCCGAACCTCCGCCTCAGGAGGAGCGCCATCATGGAGAGCGCGACGCCGCCGAGCGCGGGCGCGAGGCGCGCCGTGAAATCCGTATCGCCCTGGCCGAGTGTCAGGATCCCCGCGACCTTGAAGACGAGGGCGACGGCGTAGTACTGCACGGGGCCGTGGTAGACCGGGTCGTACTTGTAGGTCCCGTCCTGGAGGAGATGGAGCGCGGCCCACGCGTGAATCGACTCGTCGTGATGCAGGGCGTGGGATCCGAGCTGCACGAGGTGAAAGAGCATCGAGGCCGCGAAGAGCGCGGCCCAGGCCTTCTTTTCGAGGACCGAGAAGGCGGGCGCCGTGGCGGACTGGGGAGAGGTTTCGCTCACTTGAGGATCTCGAAGACCGCCGCGTCCCCGCTCACGAACGCGCGGCGGAAGTTCGCGCGCATCGGAAAGGCGCTCGCGCCGAAGTCCTTCTTTTCGAGGGCGCCCACGATCACGTAGCGCACGTTGTAGCGGTGGAGGATTTCGAAGACCGACGCGGAGTCTTCGGACGAATAGATCGCGCGCAGCGCTTCCTTTCGGGCGGTCGTCTCGGCGGTTGCGCGGCCGCCGCGCCACAGCCCTTCGTGGTTCTCCCATCCGAGGAGGGTCGGGATCCCGGTCGCCGCGCCGATGCGCCCGTAGTCCGAATAAGCATTCCCGGTCGCTTCCGCGAGGACCGCGCCCTCCACGGCGTGGGATCTCAGCCATTCGACCGCGGCGCGGTCGCCGGGGGCTTCCCGCGCCATCCAGGCGAGGCCGTCGAGGCCGTCGAGGGGACCGTTCCACTTCACACGAAAGACGATCGCGGCGAGCGGGTGAAAGAGCGCGCCGAGGAGCGCGGCGGCGACGGCGCCGCGGATGAAGACGCGGGCGTGACGCGACGAGAGGGCGAGAGGCAGGAGGAGCGCCCCGCCGAGGGCGAGGAGCGGCCAGGCTCCCATGAAACACTTGAACACCGTGTTCATCCGGCGCATCTCCTGGCCGTAGGAGTCGGACACGAGTACGACGTCCGGCACGGCCGCGAGGACCGCACCCGACGCGGCCAGGAGCAGGCCCGCCCGAAGCGCGCCTCCGGGTGGGGAAGGATCACCGGGCCGCGTGTCGCGGAGGAGCAGCCAGAGCACGCCCGCCGCGAACCCGGCGGCGAGGGAGAAGACCGGCTTTTTCGTGAGGACGGAGAGCGCGAGCGCGAGCGCCGGAAACGCGCAAGCCGCGACGAGCGAGCGGTCAGGGCGCGATTCACTCCGCACGAGAGCGATTCCGAACGCGAGCGCCGGAATCACGACGAGACCGCCGAAGTGGAGGAACGCGTCCGCCGCGCCGGTGCCTTCCTTCCAGAAGGAGAGTCCGTTGACCGCGGGCCGCGGGGAGAGCGCGAAGGGGAGGAGGAAGAAGGCGGCCGGCAGGAGCGTCGCGAGGCTTCGCACGAGGGCGGGCCGGAAATCCCTCTCGGTGAGGTTTCCCGCGCCGAGGATGAGGAGCGCCGCGGGAAGGTCCCAGGGATTCGCCGAGACCACGGTGGCGAGGAGCGCGCCGTCGAGAAGGGTCCCGCCCACGCGGGAGATCCGGCCCGCGAGACCGAGAAACGTCACGAGGAACGGAAAGATGACCGCGTGCGGGTGCAGGTCCCCGAGGCGGAAGGTGAAGAGCGGCCACTCGGTGATCGTGTGCGGGTTGTCCACGCGGCGCGAAGACATCCACCAGTCGAGGTCGACGAACGGCTTTCCCGAAAGGAGCTGCCGCGCGCCGTCGAATGTGCCTCCGAGGACGAGAAGGAGGCCGCCGAAGAGCGCGATCGCGCGGCCGCCGCGGCGCGCGCGCACCGCGCCGAACCCCGCGAGCGCGGCGAGAGCCGGGAGGAGCGCGGCGATCAGGTTGTACGCGAATTCCGGCGGGACGCGGGCGGCGCGAGCAGGGAGCGCGAAGAGATACGTCCCGAAGTGGTAGTAGGGAAAGCGCTCGCCGGAAAGCCACGGGTCCGGAAACGGGAGGCGCGCGGTCGTCATGAGACCGGACAGAACCGCGAAGTCCATCGGCTTTTCCGTCTGACGGATCTCTCCGGCGGGCCAGCGGATCCAGAGAAAGAAAAGGAAGACGCCGAAGAAGACGGCGAAAGGGAGAAAACGCGCGCGCGCTCGGGGGAGGACTCCCCGCAGGTCGGCTCCGCCCCAGAGGAGAGCGGCCGACAGAGAGAGGAACGCGAGGGGGAGCGCGAGCCGCGAGATCGAAACGAAGAAGATCGAGGACAGGATCCAGCCGGGCAGGGCGGCCAGCACGAGACCGACGGGGAGGGCGAACGCGAGAACGGAATCCGCGCGGGCTTCCGCGTCGCCCGCGTCGTCCCGGAAGAGGCGCGCGAGCACGGCCGCGCCCGACGTGGCCGTCAGGAGCAGAACGAAGGCGAAAAGGAGCGCCGTCGAGACCGTCACGGGACGGAGTCAAGGTAGCACAACGCCCCGCGCCGGGCGCGCTTACACTTCCCGGGATGTCGACCGCGCCCGCTCGTGTCGCCGTGATCGGCGGTGGCCTAGCCGGCCTCGTCGCGGCCGACCGGCTGCTCTCGGGAGGGCTGTCGGTCACGGTCTTCGAGAAGTTTCCGGAGGCCGGCGGCCTCGTGGGCGTCGTGAGCGTGGGCGGCACGCCTCTCGAGAGGTACTACCACCACCTCTTCACGAGCGACGTCGACTACGTGTCGTTCGCGAAGGAGTTCGGGCTCGAGAAGGACCTTCTGTGGCTGAAGTCGCGGATGGGGTTCCTTTCCGGCGGCCGGCTCTACGATTTCGGCACGCCCGCTTCGCTTCTCTCGTTCACCCCTCTCGGCCTCAGGGGACGGCTCGAGTTCATCCTCTCGACCCTGAAGCTCAGGAGCGACGCCGACTGGAAGGGTCTCGAGGGCGAGACCGCGATGGGCTGGATGCGGCGCAAGGGATACGGGCGCGCTCTCGAGGCCGTGTGGGGACCGCTTCTCCGCCAAAAGTACGGGCGCCGCGCGGAGGACGTCGGCCTCGTCTGGCTGTGGGGAAAGATCGCGCTCCGGACACGCTCGCGGGACAAGACGGGGCTTGGCGAGCGCCTCGGCTACCTGAGAGGCTCGTTCGGGCGCGGCGTCGCCGCGGTCCTCGCGCGCGTGAAGGCGCGCGGGGGAGACGTGAGGACGTCCCGCCCGGTGCGGCTCGTCCAGCGCCGCGGCGGCGGGTTCGACGTGACGTCGCTGGGAGGCGTGGCAGGTGGCACGGAGACGTTCGACCTCGTCCTCTCGACCGTCGCGATCCCGGAGCTCCTGAGGCTCGCGCCGGACCTCCCGGAGGACATACGGAAGACCTGGGGCGCGATCTCCTACTGCCACGCCCTGTGCCCGATTCTCGAGCTCGATCGGTCGCTGTCGCCCTACTACTGGCTGAACGTCGGGGACGACACCATGCCGTTCGGCGGCGTCATCGAGCACACGAACTTCCTCTCGCCTTCGGATTACGGCGGGCGGCACGTCGTGTACCTCTCGAACTACGTCCTTCCCGACGATCCTCGCTGGAAGATGAGAGACGAGGACCTCTGGGCCGCGTACCTTCCCGCGCTGAAGGTGATCAACCCGGCGTTCGACGAAAGCTGGATCCTCGCGAAGCAGATCGGGCGCGCCGAGTACGCGCAGCCGATCGTCGTGCCCCACTACTCGAAGCTCCTCCCGTCGCTCGAGACGCCCGTTGCGGGCCTCTGGTCGGCCTGCATGGCGCAGACGTACCCGGAAGATCGCGGCCAGAACTACGCGATCCGCATCGGGCGCGAGGCGGCGGACGCGATCCTCGGAAGGCTGAGGGACGCCCCCCTCGTTCGGTAGACTCCGGTCCATGCGAAACGTCGATTTCTATTACCACCGCAACGGTTGAACGAGCTGCGGCCGCACCCGTGAGGTGCTGGACGCCCGGAAAATCAACGTCAAAACGACGCGTAAGGCGAAGGCGGAACCCCTCGCCGACGCGGACGTCAGGAACCTCCTGAAGGAAGTCGACACGGTCCTCATCGTGAAAGGAAAGAAGATCCGGACGGAAGCGTCCCGCGACGTGTCGCTCGCCGATCTGCGCGGGCCGACCGGGAACTTCCGCGCCCCGATGCTCCGCCTCGGGCGGCGACTCCTCGTGGGATTCAACGAGGACGCGCTTCTCGGGGAGCTCGGCGCGCGCTGAACGTCAGGGATCCGGCACGAGCGGGAGCTGCGGGTGGACAGGCGTCGCCCGCGCGAACTCCTCCGGTGTGAGGAGGCCGTGAACGCCGACGCCGAGGAGCCGCACGGGCCGCGCCCCCGCCTCCGTCCGGGAGAGGAGGGCCGCGGCGCGCGCGGCGAGCTCGTCTCCATCGCGCGTGGGACGGCGCGTATGGCTTCTCGTGACGGTCGTGAAATCCCCGTAGCGCACCTTGAGAACGACCGTGCGCGCGAAGAGTCCCCGCCGTGCGAGCCAGGCGGCGTCGTGCCGTGCCATGGCCTCGACCTCCGCGCGCATCGCCGCGGGATCGGTGAGGTCCTCGGGATAGGTATCCTCGGTGCTGCAAGACTTCGCGCGCTGGTCGGGAATCACGCGGCGCGGATCATCTCCGTGAGAGAGGCGCAGCAGGGAGTCGGCCCAGCTTCCGACGACGCGGCGCAGGGTCTCGGGAGACACTCTTCGCACGTCCACGAGACGCACGCATCCGATCGCGAGCAGCTTCTCCGCCGTCTTCGGCCCCACACCCCACAAGGCGTCGACCGGCAGGTTCTCGAGGAAGCGCTCGACCCGCTCGGGCGCGATGACGGTGAGTCCGTCGGGCTTCTTCCAGCCGGAAGCGATCTTCGCGAGGAACTTGTTCGGCGCGACACCGGCGGAAACGGTGAGCGACGTGGCGGCCTGGACGTCCTTCTTGAGACGGCGGGCGACATTCACGCCGAGCGGCTCGCCCCATGCGTTCTCGGTCACATCGAGGTAGGCCTCGTCGAGCGAGAGCGGCTCGACGAGCGGCGTGACGGCGCGATAGAGGTCGAATATCTGCTTCGACACGGCCGCGTAGCGTGGAAAGTCGGGACGCACGATCGCGAGGTGGGGACAGAGGCGCACGGCGCGAGCCATCGGAATCGCGGAGTGCACGCCGAACTTCCGCGCCTCGTAGCTCGCGGCCACCACGACGCCGCGGCCCTTCGGGTCGCCTCCGACCGCGACGGGCCGCCCCCGCAGCGAAGGATCGTCGCGCTGCTCGACCGACGCGTAGAACGCGTCCATGTCGAGGTGCAGGATCCTGCGGATTGCGGCGGCGTCCACGCGCCGGATTCTGCGCCGCTCAGGCGGCGGGGAGCCCGAGAACCGGGGCCGGAACGGAGCGCCTGCGCTGCGCGGCCGCAAGCGCGCGGGGACGGCGAGCGTCGGCAAGATCAGCGAGGTCGGCGAGGACTTCAGGCCCGAAGGCGCCGAGATTCAGGAGGATCATGACCGACGCGAAGAGCCACATCCCCAGGAACGCCCCGATGAAGAGGTGCATCCCCAGTGTGGCGGCGAGCCAGGCGCCGCGCGTCCTGCGGCTCCATATCGCGAGGCCGTAGCCCACCTCCGTCAGGAGGACGAGCCAGCCGGACACGATCGGGACGGCCGGAACGGCCGCGAGGAAGGACAGGTCCAGCTGACGGAAGACCGGCAGCATGGTGGAACGCCAGATCGCATCGCCATTCCACCACGTGGGGCCCGCCGCCTTCTCGAAGCCCGACGAAACGTAGACGAGAGCGAGTTGGATCTGGAGCATCCGCCGGGTGACACCGGCCGCCACCGACGGGGAAGGCTGCCGCCGCCCGGCGCGCACGTCGAGGGAGAACGCGTCGCCGCACGGCATGAGGACGAGATAGAAGAGCCCGATGTGGACGAAGACGTCCATCCCGTAGACGAGGCCGCCGCCCGCGCCCAGGAAGAGGACGTCGAGGGCGAACGCGGCGGCCGCCAGCGTCCGCGAACGCCAGCCGAGGAGGAGGCCGACGAGGGCAGCGACTTGCAGTCCGAGGACGAGCCAGACCGTTTCGTTGGGCGCGACGCCGAAGGATGAGAGGAGGTGCGCGAGGTCTCCGAGGTGCGGGAGGATCGCCGGCACGGTCGCCCGCGTGATCGCCCACTGCACGAAGCCGTAGGGGCCCCAGATCGCGAGGACGGAGTCCCTGAGGGGAATCAAGCGAACGAGGCAGAGGGCCGCAAGCGCGATGCGCAGGATCCCGAGGGGTCGTGGCGACGCGGGGGCCGTGAACCACGCGAGGAAACGGGAAGGAAACCTGCCCATCTTCGTCAGTCAGTGGAGATCGAAGCTTGTCGCGTAAAACGGCCGCTCTTCGATCCGCCGGCCTTTCCGGTACTCGGCCATCGTCGGAACGTCGTTCTGCGCGACCGAGATCTCGACCCTCACGACTTCCGGGTTCTCGTTCATGGCCCTCACCGCCCACGAGCGCGCGAAAAGATCCATGTGGTCTTCTTCCTGGGAGAAGTGGCCCGCCATGGAGTAGAGGCGGACCTGCATTTCCCGGTTCGCCGGGGAGAACGACCACGGGCGGCGAGCGCCGCTCGCGTCCACGAGAACTCCGCGCACCACGAGGTCGCCCGTGACCTCGGGCGCGAAGAAGCCGAAGTTGCGGTTCGCGAGCGTGAGCGTGCCGTAGAGATCGCTCGCGGCGGCGAGGCCGGAGAGGCCCGGGCGAGACGAGATCGCGGCTCGGGCATGCGAGACGACGAGAAGGATGAGGAAGAAGTGGAGCGCGGCCGCGAGGCCGAAGACGATCCTTTTCAAGGAGACGCTCTCAGCGGGCGTAGGCCTTGAGGAGCGTGTTCAGCTCGCGCACCTTGTCCGCCTGAGGGGTCACGGGGCCGATGACTGCGTCGGCTTTGAAGCCGTTGACGGTCTGGCTCGCCCCGAGGCCCGAGTGGACGATGATGACGTCCGCCGCGTTCGACTGACGCGGACTCTTCGACGTCGCCCCCTGGCGAACGCTCCCGAGGCCGACGGCATGACCGTAGCGAGCCCTTTGGACCTTCCCGTTCGCGTCCAGGTATTCGACGCGGAGGTCGTACGTCGCGGGATCGAAGCTTCGAAGAATCGCCTCGAGCTTCACCTTGTCCGCGGCGGAGAGGGGCTTGAGTTCGAGAGCGGAGAGCGGCGGGGTGGAGAGAGCCAAGAGGACGAGAGCGGGGGCGAGGACGCGGGATCGTTTCATGGAGCCTCCTGTCTGCGGGAAGACGCGGGGATGGCTCGCACGGCATAGACCCAGGGCTGGAGTTCCGGTCAACTAGCGATCTTTGTGGCTGGAAGGAAAGAGTCCAGTCCCCATGTCACGGCGAGGGCCGTCACGAGGGACGGCAGTGTTCCGCCGATTCCGCCCGCCCGCGAGGCGAGAAAATACGCGGCCACCCCCGCCGCCCATCCGCACATGCCGGGGAGCGCGAAGCCGCCGTGGCGGCTCGCGGACCCGTCCGCCGCGTAGAGGTCCGGGACTGCGACCGGCTTTCTCAGCAGGAAAAAGTGCGCGACGAGGACACCTCCGATGGGCACGAGGAGGCCACCCAGGAGAAGCATGAAATCCGCGTACCGTTCGAGCCACCCGGAGAAGAGCGAGAGCGCCGCGCCGACGAGCCCGATCGTAAAGATGGACGTGCGGTCGCGGCTCCTTGGGACGAGGCTCTTCCACGCGAGAGCGGACATGTAGATGTTCACGAAGTTCGTCGTGAGTGTCGCGAGCGCGAGGAGGAGCGCGCCGAGTCCGCCGATTCCCGCGGCCTCGAGCATCCTCCCCGGGTTCGTCGAGCCCGCCGCGCGTGCCGCGACGAACCCGAGAGGCAGGAACCAGAGGCTCGTGAGCGCGAGGCCGAGGAAGACCGCCGCCGTGGCCTTCGCGGCGGAGCGCGTGTAGCGCGGATAGTCGCCGAAGACGAGGAGCCACGAGACCTGGTAGCCGATGACGACGTCGAGGCCCCGCACCGCGGTCATCGAGCCGTTGCCGGGGGAGGCCGTGACCGCAGGTGGCAGCCTGAGGCACGCGAAGGTCAGGATGCCGCCGACGATCAGGAGGAGCGGGACGGCGAGGCGGTCGGCGTGGGAGACGGCGCGGGGGCCGCCCGCGACGACGGCCGTCGCGAGCAGCCCGAGGCCGAAGGCCCAGTAGCGCTCGGTGCCGGGTGCGCCGAAGAAGCGCGCGCAGGCGGAGGCTGCGATGACGTTGTTGACGGCGATCCAGGCGAAATTCGTGGCGTAGAGAATGAGCGAGACGAGCGCGCCCCCGCGGAGGCCGAGCGCGGCGCGGCAGGCGACGACGGACGGCACGCCGAGCCGTGGCCCGAGCGGCGTGAGAGACGCCACGAGCGCGGTGCCGATGACGATTCCCGCCGCCGCGAGGACGGCGGCCTGCCTCAGGCCGAACGCGGGGGCGAGGCTCGCGCCCGTCTGGAGCGTCGTCGCGACGAGGTTTGCGCCCGCGATGATGAGGAAAAGGTCGAGGGGAGACTGGGTCTTCTCGGAGTCGGGGACCGGCCCGAGATCGGCGGCCTGCATGCGAGGTCGAGCCTACGCGCTTCGTCGCGCGCCACGGGATCAATTCATGAACGGAAAATCGTATTGCGGCATCGGCCGCCCCCGATTCCCGGGGATTCGTCCCGCCACGGTCGGGCCCGTCCCGTACACGTTTCCGCGGTGCGGGGCGGCGCCTAGGGTACGGGCGGGGGTGTCTTTTATGAATCCACGGCGAACGTGTCTCTCAAGGGCCCTGATCGGCCTCGCCGCCGTTCTCCTCGTCACCGTTTGCGGAGTGGTTGGCGCCCAGGGTCTGCCGACGGCGACGCTCACGGGACACGCCTCGGCGTCGGGCACGCCGCTCCCGGGAGTGCTCGTGACGGCGACGGCGCCTACGCTTCAGGGCAGCCGCACGACCGTGACGTCGACGAACGGCGACTACGTCTTCAACAACCTGCCGCCCGGGGACTACACCGTCACGTTCTCCCTCACGTCCTTCCAGACGGTCACGCAGAAGATCCCGCTCGGCGCGACCCAGAAGAGAACGCTCGATGCGACCCTGGACGTCAACTCCGTTTCCGCGCAGGCGGACGTCGTCGCGAAGTCCGAGACGATCTCCTCTTCGAATCAGGCGGCGGCCACGTTCACCGGAACCCAGCTCGACGCGCTGCCCACGGCGCGCACGCTCCTGTCGGCGGTCGCTCTCTCGCCGGGCGTCAACCAGAACGGCCCGGGCGGCGCGTTCACGATCTCCGGCGCGCAGTCGTTCGACAACCAGTTCACGGTCGACGGCGCCGTCATCGTCGACAACATCCGGGGCACTCCCTACAACCTCTTCATCGAGGACGCGATCCAGGAGACGACGACCTCCACGGCCGCGATCTCGGCCGAGGTCGGGCGCTTCACGGGCGGTGTCGTGAACACGATCACGAAGTCCGGCGGCAACACGTTCAGCGGCTCTTTCCGAACGACCCTCAACAACGACGGCTGGTCGGCCATCACGCCGGCCGGCGAGTCGCGCGTCCAGAGCGTCGTGCCGACTTACGAGGCGACCCTCGGCGGACCGATCTGGAAGGACAGGGTGTGGTTCTTCGGCTCGGGCCGGCTCGCGAACCAGAAGGGCAGCAATCAGACGTCCTTCACGAACATCTCCTACGCGACGGGAAACGACGAGAAGCGCTACTCGGGCAAGCTCACGCTGACGCCGTTTGCGAGCCACACGCTCACGGCGTCGTACACGGCGATCCAGCAGGACGTGACGAACGACTTCTTCACGTCGCACCCGATCCTCGACCTCGACAGCCTCAAGAACCGCAGCCTTCCGCAGGAGTTCCTCGTCCTCAACTACAGCGGCGTCGTGGGGACGAACCTGTCGCTCGAGGGTCAGTATTCACAGCGCCACTTCACGTTCGAGCACGACGGCTCGCAGTTCACGGACCTCGTGAAGGGCACGGTCCTCATCGACGAGTCGACGGGCGGCTACTACAACTCGCCCTATTTCTGCGGCGTGTGCACGAACGAGAAGCGCGACAACGAGCACTTCTTCGGCAAGGCGACCTGGTTTCTCTCGACGCCGGGCTTCGGCTCGCACAATATCGTCGCGGGTTACGACAACTTCGCGGGCAAGGAAGTCCTGAACAACTTCCAGTCGGGGAGTAACTACGTCGTCGGCTCTACCGCGGCGATCCAGAAGAACGGGGACCTCTTCCCGGTCTTCGATTCGTCGAGCTACATCATCTTCTTTCCGATCGCGCAGCAGAGCACGGGGAGCGACGTGCGCACGCACGGCGTCTTCTTGAACGACCAGTGGCGTCTCGGGGACCGGTTGTCGTTCAATCTGGGCGTCCGGTGGGACAAGAACGCCGCGAAGGACGGAGGCGGCGTCGAACGCGCCAACGACAGCACGTTCAGCCCGCGCCTCGGCGCGACATGGGACGTGTCCGGCAACGGCAAGCTCCGGTTCGCCGCGAGCTACGCGAAATACGTCGGCGCGATCCAGGAGACCCAGGTCAGCTCGGCGACGCAGGCGGGGACCCCTCTCGTCGAGTACTGGTACTACGACGGTCCCGGCGCGACGCCGATCAACTCGGACCCGAACGCCACACTTCTCACGCGCGCGCAGGCGCTCACGCAACTCTTCAACTGGTTCCAGGGCCAGGGCTGCCCCAACCTCTCGACGTGCCAGGTGCCTCTCGGCGGCGCGCAGGTGCCGGGCGTGAACCAGCAGATCCGGGGGTCTCTCGACTCCCCGAACGCGAAGGAATACTCGGTTGGCGTCCAGGGCGCCTTCGGGTCGCGGGCGAATTACCGGGTCGACCTCGTCCGGCGGGAGTACGGCGATTTCTACAATCTCCAGCTCGACAGGTCGACCGGCAAGGTCACGGACGAGTTCGGGAACGCCTTCGACCTGCAGATCGTCGGGAACACGAACGATCTCGAGCGCAATTACACGGCGATGCAGTCGCAGGTGCAGCTTCGGCCGCTCGACCGTCTGACTGTCGGCGCGAGCTGGACGTGGTCCCACGCGATCGGAAACTTCAATGGAGAGACGACGGGCTCGGGTGCCGTACGTGGCCTGCCCGACTTCTATCCGGAATACACGCAGGCGAGCTGGGGCCAGCCGCGCGGGGACCTCGCGATCGACCAGCGGCACCGGGTTCGCGCCTTCGCGGCCTGGGAGGTCCCCTTCCCGCGCGCTCTCGGCGCCGTTTCCCTGGGGGTCATCCAGGCTTACGACACGGGCACGCCCTATGGCGCCGTGGGCTCGGCAATCGTCGCGCCGTACGTCGCGGACCTTGGCTACGCAACGCCGCCCCGGGCGAACACCTACTACTTCACGTCGCGCGATTCGTTTCGGACCGACAACATCTCGCGGACGGATCTCAGCATCAACTACTCTTTCCGGATCGCGGACTCGGTCGAGATCTTCGCGCATCCCCAGGTCCTCAACGCCTTCAACAACCATCGCGCCGTCGCCGTCGACACGACGACACTCTCGGCGGCCAACGCGGCGGGGTTTACACGCTTCAACCCATTCACGACGCAGCCCGTCAAGGGCGTGAACTGGGACTACGGCCCGGGCTTCGGAATGGGGCGTAACGCGCTCGACTACCAGCTTCCCCGGACGTTCCAGGTTTCCTTCGGCGCCCGCTTCTAGCCGTCCGCCGTGTCGCCGGCTCCTCGCGCGCCCGCGTGGCGCGCGAGGAACGCGACGATCGCGTTCTCGGCCCAGTAGACGGGCGTGATTCCTCGGGCCGCGACGAAGCCGGCGTGGCCGCCTTTCTCCGTCAGGACGAAACGCACGGCGGAGGACGCGGCGTCACGCGCGCGAAGAGTCGCCTCCGGCGGCAGGAACGGATCGTCGAGCGCCGAGATGCAGAGCGTCGGGACCGTGATGCGCGAAAGGAAGGGGAGGGAGCTCGACCGGGCGTAATAGTCGTCCGCGTTCGCGAAGCCGTGGAGCGGCGCCGTCGCGGCATCGTCGAGCTCGCGGAACGTCCAGGCGCGGCGCGCGCGCGGAATGTCGACGCGGGCCGCCACTTCGGGAAAACGCCGCGCGAGGTCCGCCAGCTTCGCCGAGAGCGAGCGCACGAAGGCGCGGACGTAGAGGCGCGTCGGGAACGACGCCATGTACCGGTCGCCGGCGGCGAGATCGTAAGGGACGGACAGCGTCGCGGCGGCCGCGACGGTCGGGTCCCCGGGGTGCTCGCCGAGCCACTTGAGGAGCGCGTTCCCCCCGAGTGAGATGCCCGCGGCGACGAGGGGCTTCCCGTCCCGGGCCGCGAGTGTGCGAGCAACGAAGTCGAAGTCGGTCGTTTCGCCCGAGTGGTAGAGGCGCGGGCGCGTGTTCGGAAGGACGATGCGAAGATCCACCGCGTCCCTTGCGCAATAGCGGAAGTTGAGAACGCTCACGCTCCATCCGGCCCGCGCCGCAAGGGAGAGAAGGCCCTGGGCGTAGACCGAGTTCGAGCTGCCCTCGAGGCCGTGGAGGACGAGGAGGTGCGGAGCGGTCCGCGCGCTTCCGGGGCCCTCCCGATCGAGATGATCGACGTAGAGCGTGTCGCCGTCGGGGGCGGTCATCGCCTCGCGGCGCATCTCCACCATTCGCCTCGAACGCGCGAGGCGCCCCCAGATCGTCTGCGCGTGTCGGCCCCTCGACCACCACGCGGGCGTGAAGCCGGCGTTCTTCTCGTCCATGAGGTCTCGCGTTTCGTCCCTCGTCGGGCGGCGTTCGTCCCCTCGTGCCGCCGAGAACGCCAGGCACATTCTATTGTTCGGGGGCGACGCGATGAGCGAGATCGATTTCGACGGCCGGCGTTTTCGAACGGTGCGCAATTCAGAAGCGGGCGAGTCCTCATCGCAAACTGTCTTCCATTACCGGCAGAAGGGCAGCGTCGCGTGGGCGACGTACCGGGGAGGAGACGTCGCCTTCGGGACGCTCCTCGCGAGGGTCGACGGAAAAGGTCGCCTCGAGATGGTGTACCAGCACCTGAACAAGAACGGCGACTTCCGGGCCGGCTCCTGCCGGGCGCGGACGGAGGTCCTCGAGGACGGAAGGTATCGGCTCCACGAGGCCTGGGTCTGGACGTCCGGGGCGAGCGGGAAAGGACGATCCGTCACAGAGGAGGTTCCAAGACACGCGCGGTCCCGTCCCTGACCGACGGGCATTCGTCACGTGGTTCGAGCCCTTCGCCACCGCCTAGAGGCCGCCCGCGCCGCCAACCCGTAGATTCCTACGGGGGTTCCCGTGAAATCGGCATTCCGGATCCTGCCGTTCGTCCTCGCCGCCGCCGTGTCCGTCCCCGCCGCGAGGCCAGCGGCTGCGGTGCTCTGGTTCGAAGCGCCGCCCGAGGGAGGCGGCGCCCGCGGGGTCCAGGGGGCCGTCGAGGAGTTCTTCTCCGCCGACAACCGGAACGACATCGAGAGGCTGGCCTCGATTTTCGAGGAAGACGGCATCTGGCTGCCCTCGACGGGCGAAGTCGTTTCCGGGCGACAGGCGATCTCCGCCTGGTATCGCGCACGCCACCTCAGGTGGACGCCGAAGCTCTCGGCGGCCGTGCTCGATCTCCGCGTGGACCGGACGTTCGCGGTCGTTCAGGGCGCCGCCCGTGGAACTCTCGTCCCCGCAGGCGGCGGCGCCGCGGTGCCGGTGGACGATCGTTTCGTGATGGTGCTGTCCCGCAACGCAGGAAACTCATGGAGAGTGACGCGCCTTCTCTGGCGACGCGGGGCCGCGGCCAGCTGACGCGATCCAACCGTCCGGACGCGCATCCGGTCGCACGAGAGAGCCGCTTCCGCGCTGTGCTCATCCCGGGCGAAGAGGCGTTCGTCAGGCCGTCGTGGGGGAGTGTCCCGAACCCGTCGCGAAATCCCGCGCGACTCCCCATCTTGGTCCTCGCTGGACAACCCCGGTTGCGGTCCTGAGGCCGGAAACGAGGGGTGTCCCAAAGGAGGAGATCGACATGCGGCGGCATTCACTCAGCATTGTTCTCGTCCTGCTCCTTCTCGCTGGCGCCGGGGCGACTCTCGCCCAGGGGCTGACGAGCGCGACCCTCAGGGGTCGTGTCACCAATGAAGGGCAGGGCCTCCCCGGAGTCACGGTGACGATCGCGTCACGCGCCCTGCAAGGGGCCCGTACGGCGGTCTCGTCCGCGAACGGGGACTACGTCGTCGTGGGCCTGCCACCCGGCGAGTACACGGTGGCGTTCACGATCCAGGCGTTCAAGCCCGTGACGCAGACCATCGTCCTTTCCGCCGCGCAGGAGTCGCGGGTCGACGCGGTGATGAACCTCGCCGGTGTGGAGGCCGCGGCCACCGTCGTGGGGAAGGCGGAAACCGTCTCGACGCAGCTCCAGGCGTCCTCGACCTTCACGAAAGAGCTGACGGATACGCTCCCCGTGCAGCGCAACCTCCTCTCGAGCGTCCAGCTCGCGCCGGGCGTCAACACGAACGGCCCGAACTCCAGCGACCGGATCGGCAACGGCGTGTCCGCCGTCGTGACGATCTCCGGCGCCCAGTCGTTCGACAACCTGTTCACGGTGGACGGCGCCGTCGTCACGGACAACATCCGGGGCACGCCGAACAACCTCTTCGTCGAGGAGGCGCTCGCCGAAACGACGACCTCCACGTCCTCGATCTCGGCTGAGTTCGGGCGTTTCACGGGAGGCGTCGTCAACGCCGTCACGAAGTCGGGCGGCAACACGTTCAGCGGCTCGTTCCGTGCGACGCTCACGAATGCGGCCTGGCAGGCCGAGTCGCCGGCGAACGAAGTCCTTCCCCAGAAGCTCTCGCCGCAGTACGAGGCCACGCTCGGCGGGCCCATCTGGAAGGACCACGTCTGGTTTTTCGGATCCGGCCGGCTCTTCGACCAGACGGGCTCCGGGCAGACGTCCATCACGAATATCTCCTACAACACGGGCGACAACGAGAAGCGCTACCAGGGGAAGCTCACGCTGACTCCGGTCGCGAACCACTCGTTCACGGGGAACTACCTGAAGGTCGACGAGGAGCAGACGAACTCCAGCTTCGGCACGATCCTCGATCTCGACAGCCTCGTGCCCTCGCGAAAGCTCCCTCAGGAGATTCTCACGGCGAACTACAACGGCGTCCTCACGAGCAGCCTCTTCGTCGAGGCCCTCTACTCGAAGCGCAAGTTCTCCTTCGAGGGATCCGGTTCCCCGTTCACGGATCTCATCAAGGGCACGCTCATGCGCGACCTCTCCCGTGGCCGCGCGCGCTACAACGCGCCCACGTTCTGCGGCGTGTGCGACCCGGAGTCGCGTGATAACCGCGACATTCTCGTCAAGGGGACGTACTTCCTCTCCACGGACAAGCTCGGCTCGCACAACATCGTGGCGGGCTACGACAACTTCTCCGGCCAACACAAGTCGAACAACTACCAGTCGGGAAGCAACTATCGCCTCTTCACGACTTCGACGATCCTTCAGAACGGCGACATCTTCCCCGTTCTCGACTCCCACTCTTACATCTACTTCACCCCGATCAACAGCCTGAGCAAGGGCTCGGACGCCCTCACGCACTCCGTCTTCCTGAACGACTCCTGGAGAGTCAGCGACCGGATCTCGATGAGCCTCGGCGTTCGCTGGGACAAGAACAACGCCCAGGACAGCCGGGGTGTCGTCACCGCGAACGACAGCGCGTTCAGCCCGCGCCTCGGCGCGTCATGGGATTTGACGGGCAAGGGCAAGCTCAAGGTGTCCGCGAGCTACGCGAAGTACGTTGGCGCGATCCAGGACAACCTCGTGAATTCCGCGTCGGACGCCGGCTCGAACTCGACGTTCATCTGGTACTACGACGGAGCCGGGGCCACACCCATCAACCTGAACCCCCCGGCGGGAGCCACGCTCACGACGCGCGCGCAGGCGCTGCAGCAGGTCTTCAACTGGTTCTTCGCGCAGGGCTGCCCGAACCTCGCGACCTGCAAGGTGCCGCTTGGGTACGCGAACATCCCGGGACTCACGACGCGGTTCAACGAGAGTCTCAAGTCGCCCTCTACGAAGGAATATACGGTCGGCATCGCGGGCACTCTCGGCGCGACGACGGCCTACCGCGTGGACGTCATCCGCCGCGAGGGCGCGGACTTCTACAACAACTACCTGAACGGCTCGACCGGCCGCGGTGACGACGGCTTCGGCAACGTGTTCGACATCGGGTACATCAACAACACGAACAGCGTCGAGCGCAACTACACGGGCCTCCACTCGAGCCTCGCGTATCGCAAGGGCGGCTTCAGCGGCGGCATCAACTGGACCTGGTCGCACACGCTCGGTAACATCAACGGCGAAACCGTCAACCAGGGGCCGACCGCGAACGCGAGCGAGACCTATCCCGAGTTCAAGGACCCGAAGTGGAACAACCCCTACGGGTCCCTCGCGACGGACCAGACGCACCGCGTTCGCGCGTTCGCGTCGTACACGCTGCCGTTCATTCCGCAGCGCTTCGGGTCTCTCAACGTGAGCGGCGTTCACTCGATCGACACGGGCGTGCCCTACGGAGCAGTCGGCCTCGTCAACTCGGCTCCCTTCGTCACGGGCGCCCCGAACTACGCAACCCCGCCGGGTTCCGTGGGTTACTATTTCACCGCGCGGGACGCCTTCCGGACGAACACGATTCAGAGGACCGATCTCGCGCTCAACTTCGCGACGAAAATCGGCGGCCTCGTCGAGATCTTCGTCCAGCCGCAGGTCCTCAACGTCTTGAACAACAAGGGCCTGCGGGCGGTGAACACCAACGTCCTGACCTCCGTCAACGCGGGGCGCTTCCTCCCGTTCAACCCGTTCACCCAGACGCCCGTCCAGGGCGCCCGGCCGGCGCCCGGTGGAACGGCCACGACAAACTGGGACTACGCACGGAACTCGGATGGCTCCCTTGCCTTTGGCACGGCGCGTAACTCGCTGGACTACCAGCTCCCGAGAACGTTCACGATCGCGGCCGGAGTGCGCTTCTGAGCGTCTGACCGCGAGCTTTCCGCTCTTCGATGGGGGCCCCGGCGGTGCGCCGGGGCCCCCTCTTTCTCCGGCGCGGCGGCCGGTGCGGCAACCCCGGCGCACCTTCCGCCGTATCCCACTCGTGAAGAGCGGCTTCGTCCCTGTATTCCGGGCTCCCGTCCCTCCCGCTGCCAGCCTGGGCGCTCCCGCGGCGAAGATCAGCGGGTACCCATTCATGAGCCCCTTCTGGAAACGCACATCGGTCAACTTCACGGCCTGGACCGTCGCGGGATTCTTCTTCGCGAGCCAGCTCTACTTTCTGTACCCGATCGCGTCCGGGCGCGAGATGTCCTTCACGCGCGCGCTCCTCATCAACCTTCCCTTCTATTACCTCTGGGCGCTCGTGACGCCGGCGATCCTGTCCCTCGCGCGCCGGTTCCCGATCGAGAGGGCGCACTGGAAGAGGCCGCTCGTCATCCACCTCTTCGCGAGCGCGCTCCTGTCCGCGCTCCAGCTTTTCCTGGCCGGCGCTTTCCTGCACGAGCTCGCCGACTCCACGGCGGGTCGCCCGGAGACGTTCTGGCTCGCGCTCCAACAGTTCTTCCGGTTGAACTTCCATGCGAACGTTCTGACGTACTGGGCGCTCGTGGGTCTCGCCTGGGGAGCGGACACCTACGCGAAATATCGGGACCGTGAGCTCGCTGCCGCGCAACTCGAGACGCAGCTCGCGCAGGCGGAGCTCGGCGCCCTGAAGATGCAGCTCCAGCCGCACTTCCTCTTCAATACGCTGAACGCGATCGCGGCGCTCCTGAAGTCGAAGCCCGATGCCGCGGAGGGAATGATCCTGCAGCTCTCCGAGTTCCTCAGGCTCACGCTGAAAAACACGGGCCGTCCGGACGTGTCGCTTCGCGAGGAGCTGGAATTCCTCGAGCGTTATCTCGCCATCGAGAAAACCCGCTTCGGCGAGCGCCTCTCGACGCGTTTCCGCATACGGTCCGAGGTGCTCGACGCGCGCGTCCCGAACCTTCTTCTGCAGCCGCTCGTCGAGAACGCGATGCGCCACGGCATTGCGCGGGACCATCGCGCGGGGCGCCTCGAGGTGAGCGCGAGCCACGAGCGGGGGCGCCTCCTCCTGCGCGTGACGGACGACGGGCCCGGCACGCCGCCCGGGCGCGTCACGGAAGGCATCGGTCTTTCGAATACACGCGAACGCCTGCGGCACCTCTTCGGTGACGCCTACACACTCGAATACGGAAACGTCCCGGGCGGAGGTTTCCGCGTCTCGCTCACGCTTCCACTCGTGTCCCCCGAAAGCACGCCATCGTCCCCGTAGGATGAAGAGCCATCACGCATCCCGGGACGCGCACGTCCGCGCGACCGAGATTGCGTCTCGATGGCAACTCTCGCGGCGCTCTTCCGTCCCTCTCCCGAGATCGTGCTCGCTCTCGTTCTCCTCGAAGGTTCGCTGCGCGCGCCGGCGTACCGGCTCTGGGCGTCGGCCGATTTCGGATACACGCCCCGAGAGCGTGCGGCCTGGGTCGTGCCGGACGGGGCCGCGCGGACGCGCTGGGTGAGCTGGCCGAACGAGCGGCGCTTCATGAACGCGCGGTGGAAGGGCCCGGTTCCGGCCGGTGCGGTCGCAATCGTGCATACACACCCGGGCGTGGTGGACCCCAAGCCCTCTGGACAGGACATCGAGACGGCGCAACGTCTCGGCGTGTCCGTATATACGGTTTCCCGGACGGGAATCTGGAAGGCCCTGCCCGACGGCTCGATCGTTTCCGTGGACGACGCGCGCTGGTGGAAAGCCTGCCGGGCCGGCGGCTGCGAGGAGACCCGCGATCCGGAATTCCGGAGCGCTGCCGGGAATTCGACGAAACCCTCTGAACTGCGAAACCTCGACTCGGATTCCGCGTATCCCTGAGAAATGAAGGGAATGATCCGTACCCTCATCGTCGATGACGAGCCTCTTTCTCGCGAGCGGCTGCGCAGCCTCCTGGCTGACGAGCCCGAGGTCGAGATCGTGGGCGAGTGTGGAGACGGCTGCCAGGCGGTCCTCGCGATCGAGGAGCTGAGGCCGGACCTCGTCTTTCTGGACGTCCAGGTCCCGAACCTCGACGGCTTTCACATCCTCGAGAGCGTCGGGGCCGACCGCATCCCCGCCGTCGTGTTCGTCACGGCCTACGACCAGTACGCGCTGCGTGCCTTCGACGTCCGCGCGGTCGATTACGTGCTCAAGCCCTTCGGCCGCGAACGGCTCCAGAAGGCTCTCGAGCACGCGCGGGCCCAGATCACCCGCGAGAAGTCGAGCGATCTCTCGGGCCAGATCGTCGCTCTCCTCGAGGAGATGCGTCCCCCGCAGCAGCGCTATCTGAAGCGAATCATGATCAAGGAGAGCGGGCGCCTCTTCTTCCTGAGGACACCCGACGTCGACTGGGTCGAAGCGTCCGGCAATTACGTCCGCCTGCACGTGGGAACCGAGTCGCATCTCCTGAGAGAGACCATGAACGGCCTCGAGGGCCGCCTCGATCCCGAACGCTTCCTCAGGATCCACCGGTCGACGATCGTGAACATCGAGCGCATCAAGGAGCTTCAGCCCTGGTTCCACGGGGACTACATCGTGATCCTGCGCGACGACCGCCAGCTCACGATGAGCGCGACCTATCGCGAGAAGCTCGACGAGCTGCGCGGACGCACGCTCGCGACCTAACCCTCGCGCTGAGTGATCACGTCCGGAATTTCGTATCCGGATGCCCTCCGTCCGCCCGAAGACGCTCTCCATCCCCGGTTTGTGGGACTCCGTCACAACTCCCGTGTTGGCGCGAGACGCGGACCACACTCTGGACCACAAGATCCTTGTCACTCGAAAGGTCCGGAAGTTTTCTGTGGGAGGAGGACGACGATGCGTCGCTTTCGATGTCTCTTTTTCCTTTTGTCTGTCGCGGCGTCGTGCGGTTGGGGTGCGGCGGCCTTTGCTCAGACCACCGGGGACCTCGACGGAAGCGTCGCGGACCAGTCGGGGGCGCCCCTGCCGGGCGTGTCCGTCGAGCTCCGGTCCCCGCAGCTCCAGGGCTCGAGGACCTCGGTGACTGACAACGCGGGCAGGTTCCGGTTCCCCGTCCTCAACCCCGGCGTCTACTCCCTGTCGGCGACTCTGTCCGGGTTCGCGAAGGTCGAGCGCTCGAACCTGCGCGTGTCTCTCGGCGCGACGGCGACGATTCCCGTGACGATGTCCCTCTCCCTCAAGGAAGAGATCGTCGTGACCTCCGAGGCTCCGTCGGTCGACACGTCGAAGACGACGATCGGCACGAGCGCGACGCTCGAGAGCATCCAGCGGCTCCCGCTCGGACGCAACTTCGCGTCGATCGCGAGCACGGTCGCGGGGACGGGGACGGACATTTCCGGAAACGTCACCGTGTACGGAGCGACGGGCCTCGAGAACGCCTACATCATCGACGGCGTCAACACGACGGGCGTCAAGACGGGCACACAGTCCAAGCAGCTCAACAACGAGTTCGTGCAAGAGGTCGAGGTCAAGACCGGCGGCTACGAGGCCGAGTTCGGGCGCGTCCTCGGCGGCACGATCAACGTCGTCACGAAGTCGGGCGGCAACGAGTTCAAGGGCGACGCCTTCGGGTATTACGACTCCGGATCGCTCGCAGCCAGCGACTCCCACACGGCCGAGCGCGTCGCCGCGAACCAGGGCGAGTACTTCTCGCCGAAGCGCCTCGACTTCGGCGCCGACCTGGGCGGCTACTTCGTCAAGGATCGCCTCTGGTTTTTCGGCGCGTTCGACCGGGTCACGCAGGACCAGGACTACTCGCGCACGCTCGCCGTCCAGCGCGACGCGGCCCACACGCAGGTCCTGACGAACAACACGGACACCTACCGGAACAGCCTCTTCTCCGGAAAGCTCACGTTCCGGCTCGGAGAGTCGAACACGATCGCGGCTTCCCTCTTCGGGGATCCGGGCACCTTCAGCGGCCGGTACGACCTGACGCAGATTTCCGTGATGGTGGGCGCCGACGCGGCATACCTCGTCGACCGGAACGTCGGCGGTACGGACCTCTCGACGCGGTGGGACGGCCTCTTCGGAACACGGTTCCTCGGTCAGGCGCAGTTCGGCTTCCACACCGAGAAGCGCCAGGACTCGAGCCCCTTCTCGACCCTGCCGTATCTCGAAAAGCAGCAGGCCGGCTTCACGACCGAGGCGCTGCCTGGGACCGGCCCGATCTACCTCGCGGACGAGAAGTACCAGCGTTACCACTACCGGCTGGGCGGCTCGCTGTTCCTCGGCGCTCACGAGCTCAAGGGCGGCCTCGACTGGGAGCACCTGAGCTCGGACTTCTCGGAGTCCTACGGTGGAACGGACCGCATCCGCACCCGCCTCACCGCCGGGGGCGCGCTCAACAACTATCAGCACCGCTACTACGCCCAGACGCCGCTCTCGGGCGCGAACTGCCTGGGCAAGATCGACCCGACGATGCCGGCGGCGTTCCCGAACTGCACGGGCTACGCGATTGCGCCTACCGTCGAGAACCAGCCGAACACGGACAACATCGGCCTCTTCGCGCAGGACTCGTTCAAGGTCCTGAAGAACCTCACGGTCAATGCCGGCGTGCGTTACGAGGAGCAAAAGCTCAAGGACTTCACGGGCCAGACGCTCGTTTCGATCGACGGCGAGTGGTCGCCGCGCCTCGGCGTCGTCTGGGATCCCATGGGGAACGGGAAGTCGAAGCTCTACGCGAACGTCGGACGCTTCTACGAAGTGATCCCGCAGGACATCCAGACCCGTGCGCTCGGCAACGAGTACATCATCTTCGCGCGCAACAGCAGCTCGACGCCGAATCCCGTCGACCTCTTCCTCGGCGCGCCCATCGTTCAGGGCGGGGAGCTCGTCCAGAGCGACCTGAAGGGCATGTACCAGGACGAGGCGATCGCGGGCTTCGAGCTCGAGGTCGCGAAGAACTGGGCGATCGGCGTCAAGGGCATCTATCGCTCTCTCGGCCGCGTCGTCGAGGATCGCTGTGACCTCGCGATCAACCCCGACATCGCGTCCTACTTCAACCCCGCGAGCCCCGCGACCTGCGCCCTCATCAACCCCGGCCAGGGCAACTCGCTCGGCACGATCAAGGATCCCTTCGACACGACGTGCTATCCGAACGGCGAGACGGACGCCGCCGGGAACCTCGTCGCGGGCGCCCCCTGTGACTCGACCCAGCCCCGCCGCTACTTCCGCGGCATCGAGCTCACGGCGTCGCACCGATTCTCGGACCGCTTCTACGTTCTCGCGTCCTACCTGTATTCCAAGCTCGAGGGGAACTACTCGGGCAACCTCTCGCAGACGCGCGAGGGCGGACAGACCGATCCCAACATCAACGCGGACTTCGACTATCCGGGCCTCGTCACGAACGCCTCCGGCCGGCTCCGCAACGACCGGACGCACCAGCTCAAGCTGTCCGGCTACTACGCGTTCCCGTTTGGTCTGACGGTTGGTGTGAACGGCTTCTACAACACGGGCCGCCCCTACTCGATCCGCGGCTGCGCGTCGGACGCCGTCGCCTGCGCCGCCGGCTATAGCCAGGAGGGCTACCTCGTGCCGCGCGGATCAGCGGGGGATCTTCCCGCCGCCTACGAGGCGGACCTGCACCTCGAGTGGGGCTTCCGCTTCGGCGGCGTTTCCATCACGCCCATCGTCGACGTCTTCAATGCGCTCAACCGGCAGGGGGTCCTGAGCCGCGAAGAGCTCTTCAACAACACGGGTGCGCTGCCCGGAAACGATCCGCGGAGCGGGATCGGACAGCCCGGATGCACGGCGCAGAACGCGAGCCTGAGCAACGCAGCCTGCGCGTCGAATCCCACCTACGGAAAAGACATCGGCTTCCAGAACCCGCGGGTCGTCCGTCTCGGCGCCCGCGTGTCTTTTTGAGATCGCGCGAGACCTCCTGAACGCGGGGCCGGCCTGGGGCCGGCCCCCCTTTTTCACTCTATGATCGACGCCGTGGTCGTTCAGCGCCGGAGCTGGATCACCGCGAAGCCCCCTTCGAGATCCGCCACGAAGAGCCTCCCGTTCGGCAGGAGGGCGAGGCCCGACGGCTTCTCGAAACGCTGTCCTTCCGGAAGGTCCTTCCCGCGCAGAGTGGCGACGAGATGTCCCGAGGTCGTGTAGCCGCGCACTTCGCCGGCGAGAGGGGCCGATGCCCACAGGAGGCCGGCCTTTTCGTCGAGGGCGAGGTAGGGCTCCGAGTAGCTCGCGCGCTTCCAGCCCGCGACGTCCCACGCGCGCGCGAAGACTCCGTCTCTGTCGAAGACGGCCACGCGCCCGTTTCCGTTGTCGGCGACGTATACGCTTCCGTCCTTCGCGGCCACGATCCCCTGCGGATCGGAGAGCTTCCCTGGGCCGGCTTCCGTCCCCCATGCCGCTTCCTGATGTCCGAGGCCGTCGAAGCGAACGATCCGGCCGTTCCCCGTATCCGCGAGGAAGACGGCTCCGCCCGCGTCGACTGCGATGCCGCGCGGTCCGAAGAAGCTCCCGCCCCACTCGCGCTGCCAGACGCCCTTCCCGTCGAAGACCTGTACGCGTCCGTTCCAGGTGTCGGCGACGAAGACGAGACCAGACTTCGCGACGGCGACCCCGCACGGGTCGTTGAACTGCGAGGGGCCGCTCCCGCGCGTGCCGATCGCGAGAACGGGAGCGCCGTCCGCGGCGAGAAGCTGGATGCGCTGGTTTCCGAAGTCGGCGACCCAGACTCTGCCGCTCGCGTCCGCCGCGGCACCGCGGGGCTGTCGCAGGCGGCCCGGAAGGTCCGCCGGCGGCGGGGCGTCGGCTTTTCGGACGGGTGCCGCCAGCTCTTCGACACGCACGGGCGCCGCGGCGACGCCGGGGGCGAAGACGCCCTTCACGCCGAAGAGGACGATCTCCGGATTGCGGTAGACGGGCGTCAGGAGATCCGTCCACTCCTCGAACCGGGCGAGGTTCCCTCCCGCGTACGTCTTGCGTTCGAGGTTTCCGACGGCGACGAGCGCGACATGCGTGCGTAGGAGGATCTGCCTCACCACGGCTTCGTCCGGGGACGTGTAGGCAGCGAGGACGTCCGCCTTGCGGCGGTCGATCTCGGCCTGCGCGTGGCCGCGCTGGAACACGTGGTAGTCCCAGCCGAGGACGGAAGGCAGCCCCGTGTTCATCGAGAGCCGGGTGAACTCCTGGTAGGACGGGCCGTGGGCTTCGAGGAGCACGGGCAGTCCCCGGACGTTCGCGTTGATCCACTCGATGGCGCCGCGATCGCCGGGCGCCTGCTTCGCGAGATAGGCCGTCCCGTCCAGCGTGCCTCTCACGCCCCCCCGGTCCTGCCGCAGGAAGCCCGCGAACGCCGTGACGGTCGTGTAGAGCGCGGCGCAACCCGTGATGAAAACCGCGGCGCGCCAGAGGCGTGAGCGGGACGCGCGGAAGGACTCCCACGCGAGAGCTCCCGCGAGGGAGAAGAGGAGCCACGTCTCGAAGTGGAACTTGAAAATCGTGTTCATCCGATCCCAGACGAACACGAGCTCGCAGCCTGTCAGGATCGCGAATCCGAACGCCGTGAGCGCGAGCGCGGGGCGGAGGCGCTCTGCGGTGTCCCGCCGGACCGCCGCGAAGAATGCGACGAGGAAGGCGATGGCCGTGAAGACGCCCGCGGACGGCGCTTCCCCGAGCCGCGCGGGATGGAGCGAGACGGATACGAGAGAGAGCGGAAGAGCGATGCCCGCGAGGATCAGGACCACGCGCGCGAGCCGGCTCCGGGGCCCGGCCGCCGACCTCCACGCATAGAAGGTAAAGGGCACGAGCAGCACCGCGAAGAACGCCCAAATGTTGAAGAACTCCCACGGGCGGGCCCACGGCCCCAGCTCCCGACCCCAGTTCCTCGGAGGCGGGGAAAAATGCGCCCAGAACGGGCGCGCGAGGAGAGCCGCCGTGAGCGCGACTCCCGCGGCTGGCAGGACGACCCTGGTCGCGAGCGATGCCAGCGAGGCCCGGAGGCCTGAAGGGCGCGCCGCGAGCCAGAGGACACCGGGCAGGAAGAGGAGGAGGCACGCGTAGACGGGCGTCGACCAGCCGTTCGTGATCTGGAGGGCGGCGAAGAAGACGCCGGCGAGGCCGACGAGGACCGCGCCCGTGCGCACTCCGGCGGCCGGGCCTCTTTCGCGCGTGACGAAGAGCAGGAGGACCGCGACGAAAGCCGCGGTGAAGGGCAGCGCGAGAAGGTGCGCGTGGAGATCCGCGAAGAGGAAGCTCCACAAGAAATACTCGCTGATTCCGTTCGGCATGATGACGCGGGACGTTGCCCAGAAGTAGTGCCAGTCCAGCGGCCGGCCGGCTTGACGGAAGTGGAAATCGAAAGCGGTCCACGGTCCCGAGGGCGGTGCGAGGAAGAGCGCGAGGAACACCGCGATCGCGCCCGTGCGCAGGCGCCCGCCGAGCGCGGCGCCCCCCGCGAGGATCGCGGACGCAGCGAGGGCCGCCGTCATCGCGATCGCGAGGTTGAAGAGGATCCCGGGATGAATGCCGAGGAGCTTCCCGGCGGCCGCGGCGAGGAAGTGGCCGAAGTACGTGTACGAGAGGGTCGTCCCCGCGAGCCAGGGCTCCTGGGGCGGGAGCTCGGTGGATCGCAGCAGCGTGTTCAGGAACGAGAAGTCCATGGGCTTCTCGCCCGAGATGATCTCGGGGTTGGTCGCCCGGACGGCGAGGAAAAAGAGGAACGCGATCCAGAAGACGAGCGCCGTCTTCCGACGCTCCGGGGCGGGGGTTGGCGCGCTCGAGCGGCGCGCACAGAAGAATCCGGCGGCGAGGAGAGCCGTCGTCGTGACGGCGAGGAAGCCCCTCGTGAAGGGCGCCCAGTGCCACGAGACGACGAGCCACGGCACGAGCGCGAAGAGAGCGACTCCCGTGACGCGCCCGAGAGCATCCCGGCCGGGCCGCGCGGGCAGGAGGGCTGACAGGATTCCGGCGCCGGCGCTTGCGACGAGCTCCAGCCATACGCCGAAGAGGAGCAGGGCGAGCAGGGACGACCTCAGCGAAGGGAGTCCGGGAGCAGGTGGAGCGGAGACCGGCGGCGTCGAAAGCGGCCGTGCGAGGAGCAGATCGCGCCGCGTCAACGTCCTCGTGGGCGTCGCGGAGAGGAGCGCGCTCTCGAGGGCTGCTTCCGGGAGGCGCTTCGTGTTCTCGAAAAAGAGGACCTTCGGATGGTCGTAGACCGAGAAGGACTCGTCGGCGAGCTCGTCCGGCACCTGGATTCCGAAAAGGGACGGGCGCGACGCGGTGTCTCTCACGAGCGTGAAGCCGAGGTCGCCCGAGAAGAGGAGCCGGAACGCGCGGTTCGTGAACGGAAATTTCTCAGGCGCGCGCGTGACGGCGCCGTATAGGCGCTTCGTCTGCAGAACGACCCAGTCCGCCCGCGCGAGCTCCTTCGCGAGCTTCGTCATTTTCTCCGGGGAGTCGGGCTCGTAGAACCCGAACATGACGATCTTGTAGCGCTCGGCGAGCTGGCCGGGAAACGAGAACGGAAACCCCTCGTCCCAGTCTTCTTCGAGAATCCGCGCCCCCTCGGGGACGGTGTCGTGGAACCAATGAGACGCCGTCACGAAACTGTGGGGCCGCGTGTAGATGGAAACGAAGGCGAGGACCCAGACCGCCGTGCCCGCGATGACGGCCGCCCGGAGGAGGCGCCCGGCGCGGCCGCGCTCCGCCCTTTCGTTCAGCCAGGCCGCGGCCCAGAGCGCGAGGAGCGGGTAGACCGGCAGGAGGTAGCGGGGGAACTTCACCTCGAACGTGCAGGTGAGAAGGATGAACGGAACGAAGAAGGATGCGAGGACCCACTCGACGTCGGACAGTCTTCGGAAGAGCGCGATCCTTCGGGCCGAGGCCCAGAGCGCGACGGTTCCGAGGAGCGGTCCGAGACCCCAAAGCACGATCTCCTTGCCCTCGTACAGGAAGTTCGGGACGCCGACGTACTGGTTCGTGTACGGGAGCGTTCCCGCGTTCCGCACCATCGACGCCTGCTCGGAGAGAGAGCGCCAGAACTCGTGGAAATCCAGGAGTGCGTAGGGCTCGCCGAGGAAGAACGCCGCGAACGCGGCGGCTCCTCCGGCCGCGAGGAGAAGCGTTCCCCTTCCCCATGCGCGCTCGGCGCGGCAGGCGAGGAAGACCGCGACGGCGAAGGGCAGGACGAGAGGCGCCGCGCTCGCCTTCGTCGCGACCGCGAGACCCGTGAGAGCACCCGCGAGGAGGGCGTCCCGAAGGCGCCCGCGCCGGGCGAGCCGCCCTGAGGCGGCGAGCGCGAGGAGCACGAAGAGCGTGAGCGTCACGTCCGTGGACGCGAAGTGGGACGTCTGGACGTGGAGGACGGCGAGCGCGAGGAGGAGTCCCGCGAGGAGGCCGGTCTTGAAGCCGTAGAGGCGGCGGCCCACAGCCGCGACGAGCGCGACCGTGAGGGCGCCCGCGACGGCGGACAGGAAGCGGCCGACGTGTATGAGGCCGTCGTAGGAGACGAACCAGGCGCGCCCCGTGACCCAGGAGAGGAAAGAGGAAAACGCCCGCGTCAGGTAGAACGGGAGGGAGCCGTACGCGAAGAAGTGGGGATTGAGCTGGAGGGGCCGCCAGGAGAGCTTCAGGATCGCGTCGCCGATCGCGCGCTCGTCGGGGTGAAAGAAATGGTTCTGGTCGAAGTCCAGTCCGATCACCCGGAGGATCAGCGCGAGCGCCGCGAGGAGGACGAGGAGCGCGCGAAACGTTCGCGGCGAGAGGGCGGGTCCCGCGGTGGGTGCCGGAGGCATTTCGCTTAAGATAGCGGGAACAAGTGTACGACAGAAATCCAGGGTCGAAGGGGCGCCGGATGCTCGCGAATCTCGCCCTTCTGACGGGGTCGACACTCGTCGCACTCGGCCTCTGTGAGGCGGGGGCGCGCCTCCTTCTCCCGCCTCCGCAGACCGTAACCGTGCAGGAGAAATACGAGGCACCCGTTGGTTTCGAGAAGCTCGATACGAAGGCGGAGCAGTCGATCGACTCCGTCGTCCTCTTCGGCGGGCCGCACGGGGTGCGGCTGCGCCCGAACACCCACGGCGAGATTCACCACCACATCCTGAGCGGCCGCGACGTCGTGATCGACGTCGACTCGCTCGGCCTGAGGTACGCCGAGCTCTCCCCGAAGGCCAAAGACGAATTTCGCGTCCTCGTGCTGGGGGACTCGATCACGTTCGGCGACTTCGTCCTCGAGAGCGAGACGTGGACGGGCCGCATGGAGGCGCTCACCTCGGGCCGGGCGAAGAAAATCCGGTTCCTGAACGCGGGTCTGCCGGGAGCCGGCACGGCGGAGGAGCTCGCGCTCTTTCGCGAGATCGGGTCGCGCGTGAAGCCGGACCTCGTCCTCGTCGGGATGTACCTTAACGACGCGCAGTCGGGGAGCCTCTTTTTCGCCAAGAAGCTCCCGGAGCCCTGGGCGAAGAGCCGCTTTCTGACCTGGTTCTTCGATCGCTTCCGCCTTCTCGACACGCGGCCCTTCCGGAAGGCGATGCCGGGGGAGGTCGACCCGGACTGGCGGGAGACGTTTCGCGCGGGGCGCCGGCTCCAGACGGGCGACATGTTCAACTCGAAGGACGCCTTCGACTACGAGATCTACAACGCCTACATGGACTTCGGCCTGGGCTGGAACGCGAAGGCGTGGTCGATCATCGAGGGCATCACCTCCGCGTTGAAGGCCGCCGCTGCCGGCGAAGGCGCCCCCCTCGCCGTGGCGCTTTTTCCCGTGCACATCCAGGTGCTCGGGAGCGTGGAGAATTTCGAGCCGCAGGAGAGCGCGGCGCGCATGTGCTCCCGGCTTCACGTCCCGTTCCTGGATTTCGTGCCCGTCCTCCGGAAGACGTGGCAGGCGAACCACGAGAAGCTCTTTTACGACCACTGCCACTACATGCCTGCGGGATACGCCGTCCTCGCGAAGGAAACGGTGGATTTCCTGGATGCCCGGAAGCTGATTCCGCCGGCGGGCCGATAGCGCGTGGCGAGAGAGGAAGAAGGGGCGAGGCCGCGTGCGCGGGACGCGATCCGGAACGGGGTTCCGCTCGCTTTCACCTCGCTCCTGTTCCTCGCCCTGGTTCTCGTCGTCGTTGTTCACGGCCGCGACGAGGCTGCGCGAGGGGATCGCGTTCTCTCCGCTCTCGATCCTGCCGTGAACGCCTTTCGGGCGGGGGCCGCTCCCGCGGTCCTCTGGCTTTACGCGCGGCGCGCGATTCTCGCCGCCCTCACGACACTGTTTCTCGCGGCGACCTCGGCGGCGGCGCTCCTCGGAGGAGGCCGGCGGGGGATGCCGTTCCTTTTCCTCTCGGGCGCGGCCGCCATCGCGGTGTGGGCGGAGATTCTTCTCCTCGGCGGTTTTCGTGCCGGAGGGTCCGTTCTTTTCGCGGCCGCGGTCGTCACGGCTCTCGCCTCCACGCGGGGGCTGTCCTTCCCGCGCACACCGGAAATCCCGCCCGCGACTGCGGCTCTTCCGACGCGGGGATGGCGCGCTCCCGGTTGGACGGAGTCTCTCGGGATTTTCGCGCTCTCAGTCCTCGCGCTCGCGACGCGCGTATGGGCGATCAATCAACTGCCGTCCAATTTCGACGAGGAGATGATCTCCGTCCAGACACAGAGCCGCACCGCTCACGGCCTTCGCGTGTTCGCGGCGACCGAGTTCGTTGGGACGAGCAACGGCCTCGCGACGCCCGCGACGAACCGGCTCGTCTTCGCGGCCCTCGGTGTCTCCCTCTATGCCACGCGCGTCACGGCCCTCGTGTGGGGGCTCGCCGCCGTGCCGCTCTTCTGGGCCTTCGTCCGCCGGCTCACGGGCGGCACGCTCGCGCCGCTCGGGGCGACTCTTCTCCTCGTCTGCGCGCCAGAACAGCTCTTCTGGTCCCGGAGCGAGGTTTCCGTCTTCGCGCCGGTCGCGGCGGTCGGACTTCTCTTCGCGCACGCGGGCCTCTCGATGGTCGCGCGATTCGGGGCGCTCCCGGTCCTCTTTGCCGCGTGCCTCACGCCCTTCTGCCGCCTTTTCTACACCGCCGCCCACGTCCTCTTCGTGTACCCGGTCCTTCTCGCGGGGCACGCGGCGCTCTTCGCACGGGGCCTCAGGGCCCGTGCGCTGCGCGCGCTTCCCGTCCTGCTCGGGGGCGTCGTCCTCTGGGTCGCGAGCGTGTCGATCGTCGTCGCCGCCGCGGGAGGCGGCCGGCGGTTCGTGGATCCCGCGCGCGTGCGGGGAGAGTCTGCCTGGCGGGCCGGTTTTCCCCCGGACGCGTCGGCGGCGGAGGTGCTGCGCGGGCAGTCCACGCGTGTTGCGACGAATCTCGCGAGCGTCTTCGCTGCCCTGACCTTTCACCAGGAGTACGCGACCCACTGGTACGAGAGGTTCGTGGCGGTGCGCGAGCGCGATCCGATGGTGTGCTCGGGGCTGACGATTCTCGCGGCCCTCGGCCTCGGCTGTCTCCTCGCCCGGGCGGCGGAGCCTCGCGCGGTCCTCATCCTTTTCTGGCTCGGCCTCGGCTTCCTGCCGGGCGTTCTCTCCGGCGAGCCGGACGCCCGGCGGCTTTCGCTCATCTTCGTCCCCGTCCTCCTTCTCGCGGCGACTTTTCTGACGGAGTGGGTCCGCGCCGCGAAGGACGCGGGCGGCCGGCTCGCGGGGCGGCTCGCGTTTGCGGGCGCGGGCGCCGCCCTCCTCGGCGTCTCGGCAGCGGGCCTCGCGGCGAACCTTCTCCTGCCCGTGAGGCCGCTCGTGCGGGACCAGCAGATTCGCTTCGCCCGCCCCTTCGTGGAGCGAAGCGACGTCGTCCTTCACAACCTCTTCTATAGATCTGGAAAGACGCTGGAGTTCGGCTTTCTCGACCGCCTGCTTTCACCGTCCGGTCCGTGCATGCAGTTCGTCGACCGGGGAGACGAGCTTCTGTCCCTCCTGAGGCCTTCGTGTGACTTCCGTGAGGACGTCTATGGCCTCACGCTGACGCGCGGCCAGATCGACGAAAAGCGCCGCACGCAGGGCGCCGCCCGCGTTTCGTATCTCTTTCGCGACGTGCCGCCGGCGCGGCAGGCCGTGTCGCTCCTGCCCGCGATCGACCCCTCCGCTCGCGTGGTGGCGCAGGAATGGTCGTCCCTCGGGGAAAAGCTGTTCGCGTTCGAGGTGGACTCGCGGGCGCTGCGCGTCGCGACGAATCCCGAGGTGTCGCCGTCGGGAGTTCGCGGCGGCTTTCTGGTGCCGAAACCCGCATGGTACCGGGTGATCCTCGATTCCCCCTGCCCGGGGGCCCGTATTCTGGCCGGTGCTTCCGGATGGAACGGCGAAGACGAGCGGCCGCTCCTGCCGGGCCTCTTCCCTTTCGAAATCGAAGGTCCCAGGGGATGTTCCGGTCTGGCACGCCCTCTTCTCCTCCAATCTGACGCGGACGGGCCCTACGCCCCGGCGCTCACCTCGCCGGCTCTCGCGCTCTTTCCGGGGACGAGCGGAATCGAGCCGATGCGCTTCCCCGGCTGGCCGCGTGCGCGCACGGTCCTGGGCTCCACGGAGCGGATCGCGGACTTCGGCGTGGACCGGGAGGGACGGTTCTACGCGCTTCTCCTCCGCGAGCAGGCCTGGGAAGTTCGCCTCTACTCGAAGGACGGGGTCGAGTTGAAGCGCGTCCGTGCAGAGCTGCCTCTCGACGCGAGCACGGGGACGCTCGTCGTCGCACCGGAGGGCGGGTGCGTCGCCTTTTCCCTGCGCGCCTTCGAGCGATTCGACCGGAACCTCGCGCGCGTTTCGCGCCGGGAGCTCCCGGAACGGCTCGCGGGCTCCCACGTGGCGGAGCTTCCGGACGGGCGCCTCCTCGTCGTGAGCGACGGCGCGCTTCTCGTCCTCGGTACGGACGGACGAGTCGAGAGCTCCTGGGGGCCTCGAGGAAGATCCGCGGGCCGGTTCGACGCGCCCGTCGCGGTGGCGCTCGGGGGAGACCGGCTGGCGGTCGTCGAGGAGGCGGGCGAGGTGAACGTCTTCGCCGTGTCGGAGGATCCCTTCTCCCTCAGGCCCGAAGGTCGCTTCGCGCTCTCGTTCGCGCGCGAGCCGCACCCCGAATACCTCCGCGGCGCCGCATTCGACGGGCCGCGGCTCCTTGTTCCCTACAGCCCGGACGAGGCGCCCCTCATCGTCGATCTTCACGGGGACCGTTTCATGGCGGCGAGTGCGCGCGCGGACCTCCGGCGACCGGAGCTCCCGTCGCCCTACCGCTTCGCGCACGGACGCGCCGAGCTATTCGTTCTCGACGGAAGCGGAGCGCGGATACTGGGCCTGACGCCGGGAGAGGCTCCGTGAGCGTGATCCCGGCCGGCGGGGCGGCTCGCGCGGAGCGCAGGGTCCTTCTCCTTTCGCTCGCGCTTCTCGCCATCTCGCTCGCGCTCGCCGGAGAGTTCCTGATACGGACGGACCGGGCCCCGTGGGCCGGAATCGCGGTTCAGCTCGCCGCGTCGGCGATCTTTGCGTGGGGCGCGTGGCCGCGTCCGGGTGCGGAAACCGCGGGAATTTCCCCGGCGCCGCCCGGCCCTCGCCGGAGGAACCGGTTCGTCGCGTTTGCGGCCGCTCTGGCGGCGTCGATCGCCCTCACCGCGTGGTGTCTTCTCCTTTACTCCCGGGGGCACGACGTGGCGGCGGAGGGCCCGTGGAAGGTGGCGATTCTCCTGATGGCGGCCGCGGGCTTTTTCCTGGGTCCGCTCACGGCGTTTCCCGCCCGCTGGGACGCGGCCCCGCGCCTCCCGACGCGGTGGGGCCGCGCCCTCTTCGCGGTCGCCGCGGGGCTGATCCTCTGCCTCGCGGCTGCCGTGCGTTTCCCCGCGCTCGACAGGATTCCGCTCGGCATCAACGCGGACGAAGGCGATCAGGCGGCCGTGGCGCTCTCGATCCTGCGCGGCCACGACACGACGCCCCTCTTCGGCGTCGGCTGGTACCACATCAGCATCGTCTTCTTCCGGATCCTCGCGGCGGTGATGGGCGTCGCGGGGGAGACCGTCGCGGGGGCGCGGACGCTGAGCGCGATCTCGGGCCTTCTCACCGTCGGGTTCGTACTCGCGCTCTCGACGCGGCATTTCGGGCGGAGGGCCGGCCTCCTTGCCGGGCTCCTCGGGGCCTGCCTCGGTCCCGTGCTCCAGTTCTCGCGCGAGACGACGTGCGCGGCCCCGACGGCGACGCTCTGGGCCGCAAGCGCATTCCTCTTCCTCGAGGCCGCGCGCGGAGGGCGCGCATGGGCCTGGGTTCTCTCGGGTCTCGCGGGCGGATTCTCGCTCTACTTTTATCCGACCGGGCGCCTGTGGAGCGTTCTCGCTCTCCTCTTCGTCCTGTCCCTCCTCGCGACCTCCCCGCGGGGGCTGCGCGCGCGGATCTTCGCCGGCGCCACTCTCGCGGCACTCGCGGCCCTCGTCATCGGGGCGCCGTTTCTCTACAGGGCCTGGGTGAATCCCGACTGGTTTACCGTGAGGGCGCGCGAGACGAGCATCTTCGTAAGCTCGAACCTCTCGCGCCTTCCCTACGTGAAGAGCGGATGGTCCATGCCCCGTCTCCTCCTCGCGCAGCTCGAGCACGGGATCGGGATTTTCAACCGCTTTCCCGACGGGAACTTCTTCTGGCCCACCGGCGAGCCGATCCTCGCACCCGTCTTTTCCGCGTTGACGATCGTCGGTCTCTTCGCGTGCCTCCTGAGGCTGCGGGACCCGAGGCTCTCTCTCCTCTCCGCCTGGTTCTGGACCGGGTTCGTCGGCGTCGTCGTCACCGTGGAGACGCCGAATCTCCACCGGATGGCGACGGCCGTTCCGGTCCTCGCGATCTTCGCCGCACTCGTTCTCGACGACGTCGCGCGGCGGTGCTCCGCGCCGCTCGTGAAGATCCGGGCGCGCGCTGCGGTCTCGGCGCTCGCGGCCGCGGTCGCGATCGCTCTCTCGGCCCGGGAGCTCGTCTACTACTTCGGCACCTACGCGAAGCGCGACGCGTGGCCCTACCCGCGCCTCGAAGGAGCCGCCGTCGCCCGCGAGGGGAAGGACGCCTGGGTCCTGAGCGTCGGAAACCAGTTCCACATGGTCAACTCGGGCTGGGTCTATCACCTTGCGCCGGATTCCTTCCGCGCCGGAATGCTGTCGCCGGGGTTTCACCTCCCCCTCGTGCTGCCCGCCGCCCGCGATCTCGCCTTCGTTTTCTACCCCGGGCAGGACGCGTACCGCGAGTTCGTGGAAGCGATCTATCCCGGGGGCACGATTCATCGGGTCCCGCTTCCGCCCGAGCAGTGGATCTTCGACGTCTATCGCGTGCCCCGTTCCGTCTGGCGGGCTGGCCAGGGAGCGCTCGCGGAAGTGGCCGGCGGAACGCCAGTACCGGTCCGAACGCTCGCCGAGCCGGTTCCGGGAGCCTCCCCCGGCGCGCCGACGAGGTGGACGGCGGCGATGCGCGTGCCGCGATACGGGAATTACGCGTTCCGGCTCGAGCCGGGTCCGGCCTCTCTCAGAATCGACGACCGAAACGTATTGTCTCTCGACGCGGGCGCGCTGACAGGAGACGCGAGCGTGTGCCTCGCGCGGGGCGATCACTTCGTCGAGGTGGATCGTCCTTCCGGCGGGGCGGCGGGCCAGGCGCTTCTGTGGGCGCCTCTCGAGGGCGCGGAGGCGGCGTCGGCGTTCGGGCCGATCCCGACCCCGATTCTGAGGCCCCTCGCGAGCCGGCCGGGCGGACTCTTCGGAGTCGTGACGTTTCGGAGCGGGCGTCGGCAGGAACGCCTGGACGGGGCGCTCGCGACCTGGAACCTCGGTGAGGAGTTCCAATTCGGCGGCGATCGTTTCGATGCCGTCTGGAAAGGGACGATCGTCCCTCCCGTGGCCGGGGTCTACGAGATGGGGCTGCTTGCTTACGGGACGGTCGAGCTGAAGGTCGACGGGCGCGTCGTTCTGAGAAGCGAGGGGGCGAGTGAAACCCCCGTGAGGGCTCCCGTCGACCTCCCAGCCGGCGAGCACGCCGTGGAGCTTTCCTTCAGGGAGTCGAGGGAGCCTGCGAGGCTCGAGTGGACCTGGACTCCGCCGGGCGGGAAGACGTCGATCGTCCCACCGTCGGTCCTTCGGCCGCCCAGGGGCGCGGGGGTGTCGGAGCCGTGCAAGCCGGCCGACTTCGGGCCACCCGACCGGCTGCCCGCCGCCGACCGACCCGTTTCGCTGAGGTGGTGACGAGGACCGGGCGAAGGGCTCCCGGTGAGGTCAGATCATCGGGACCCCGGCCGGACTTTCCCAGTAGGCCTGCGTGGCGATCCGTTCGAGGGCGGGGGAGCGATAGCGCCCGGCATCCCAGGCCCCGCGGAGCGTGGCAATGCGCCCCAGCATGCGCAGGGAATCGAAGCCGAGGCGTACGGTGGTCGGCGCGGAGCGACGGAGACGAACGGGAATCCGTTTGATCTCGAGGTTGTACTTGAGCGCGACGTAGAGGAGCTCCACGTCCCCGGCGAAGCCGTTTTCGTCGAGGAGCGGAAAGAGGGCGTCCGCGACGTCCCCGCGAAACGCCTTCAGCCCGCACTGCGTGTCGAAGAGCCCGCCCGTCACCAGCATCCGCACGAGGAACGAGAACGCGGCGGACGCCGTTCCGCGGCGGCGCGAGACGCGGTGCCGGTAGTCGGACCCTTCCAGCGTCCGGTCGCCCGTCACGACATGAAAGCCCCGTTCGTTCACGAGGCGCGCCATGTACAGGAGCGCGTCGAGATCGAACGGAAGATCGGCATCCGTGAAGATCCGGCACCGGCCGCAGCTCGCGGCCATACCCGCCTTCAGCGCGCCGAACTTCCCGAGATTCTTCGGAAGAGTGAGGACCCTGAGGTGCGCGGACGCGTGCACCGCGAGGCGTGCCGCCGTCGCGTCCGTGCTGCCGTCGTCCACGGCGACGATCTCGTACGAGAGCGGTCCGGGGCCGAGGAACCTCTCGACCTCCGAAAGGCTCTCGTCCACGAAGAGCGCCGCGTCGAACACGGGCAGGACGAGCGAGACGTCGGGGAGACGCGGGGTCGTCACGAGGTCGAATTCCTCCGGGCCGTCACGAACATCGACCCCGAGTTCGCGTAGAGGGCGAACTTTCCCGGACGAAAAAGGCGGGACACGGCACGCAGGAGCCCTCCCCCGGCGGGAAGCGCGTCTCCGATGCGCGTGAGGAGGAAATCCAGGGACACGTACTGCCCGCAGGGCGCGACGCTCTCGACCAGGAAGGCGGGCGCGAGCGTCATCGCGAGCGTCCGGGGCGAGAAATACGACACGTGCTCGGGGATCTTGTAGGACACCCACCGGCGGCCCGTCGCGCGTGCGAGGAGGCTGTCGACATTCGGCGTCGCGATCGCGAGCCGGCCCTCCGGTTTGAGGTGCCACGCGAGGTCCGAGGCGAGTCTCGTGAGGTCGTAGACGTGCTCGATGACGTCGAAGAGCGTGATCACGTCGAAGGACGCCCGCGGGAAGAGCCGGTCTGCAAGGGTCCCGAGCCGCGCACGGTTCCCGTGGCGGGACGACGCCATCGCGATCGCGGCCGCGGACAGGTCGAGCCCGGAGGCCTCGTAGCCGAGCGTACGCGCCGCGTCTAGGGCCGCGCCGGGGCCGCATCCGACATCGAGAAGTCGGGCGCCCGGCGCGGCCGGGGGAAGGGACGAGAGGCGGTCGGCGAACGTTCGGACGAGAAGGGGCTCCATGGAGGAATACGACGAGTATCCCCCCTCGGGACCGCCCTCCTCCCAGTACTCCGGCGCGGCGTAGAGACGGGACACATCGCTCTCGGCAACGCGCGGAGAAAGGTAGCGCATCGAGCAGGCTGCGCAATCGACGACGCGATAAGGGAGAAACGAAACCCGGGCGCGCTCCGGCGGCGGCGCTCCGCAGAGGGGACAGGCGCACGTCTCGAGATGGTACGGAGCGGCCGCGATCATCGGGTGTCTCCCACCTTAGGATAGCGGTGCCCGTGCGGCGCGCCGGGAGCGCGCTTGGTATCATCGGAGCGCGCGTCGAAAAAGAGGCGAGCTTCGGGGGAACGCCTTCTGGAGCCTCCCGGGAGCGCGTGAGGAGTACCACGATGACCCACAAATGGCCGTTTCCCCTGGTTGCTCTCTGTGTCCTTTCGCTCGGCTGCGGAAAGAAGCCCGAGGTCCCGGCGAATACGGGCGTCGCGCCCGCACAGAAACCGGTCGCCGAGGTCCCGGCTGTCGCAGCCCCTGTGGAAGCCCCGAAGGGAATCGTCATTTCGAAATTCCGACTCGGAACGTCGGCCGGCGCCGACGGCGTCGTCGCCGCCGAGGCTCACGTGTTCGGTCCCGGCGAGAGCGTCTTCGCGTCCTTCGAGGTTCCGAACGCTGCCGGGGGGTCGCGGGTACGCGCTTCCTGGGCGATCCTGCCGGACCGGAAGGTCGTCGCCCGACAGGAAGCCACGCTCTCACCCGACAAGCCCGCCGTCTCGTTCAAGGGCGATTCCAAGGGGTGGGCCCCCGGAGACTACGAGTTTCTCATCGCGCTCGCCGAGCCCGGAAAGGACGATCGAACCCTGGGAAGCGCGACATTCAAGATCGTCCGCGACAAGACGAAGTAGCGCGAATACCCGGGAGTCGGATATCCCTCCTCACCTGATGGGTCTTTTCCGATTGAGGATGTGTCATGGCTACCCGTAGGACCTTTCTGCTTGCGGCGGTCGGGACGGCGTTCGCCGCGGCGGCTTCCGTCTCGGGCGCGGTCCTGGCCTTCGTCCTCGGACCGATCCGGAAACGTACCGCGGTGGAATCCGCAATGCTCGACGCGGGCCCGTCCTCCCTTTTCGCGGGGCTGCTCTCCGGGACCGGCGGTCCGGAAGAGATCCTCGTCGAGCGCACCGTCGAGGACGGCTACATGACCCGGCGCATGAAGGAAAGATTCGTCGTCGTGCGCGACAGAGCGGCGGCCTCGGGCCTCGTCGCGCTCGACACGACGTGCAGCCACCTCGGATGCGGCGTGTCGTGGAACGCGCGGCGGAACGCGTTCGTCTGCCCGTGCCATGGAGGCGTGTACGGTCCGGACGGCTCCGTCCTGAGCGGGCCGCCGCCAAGGCCGCTCACGCGGCTTCCGCTCGTCGTCGAGGGTGGGCGCGCCCGGCTCGACGCGTCGGCGCTCGACGCGTGAAGAAGCTCCTCGGATTCCTCGAGGCGCGCGCCGGGCTGCTCACGCTCTGGCGTGGGCTCGCGGACGAGCCCGTGTCCGTCCAGCGGGCGTGGCTCTTCACGCTGGGTTCCGCGGCGCTCGTGGCGCTCTTCGTCCAGTTCGCGACGGGCTTCGCGCTCGCGCTCGCCTACGCCCCCACGCCGGACCACGCGTGGGAGAGCGTGAAGGCGATCCAGACCCGCCTCCCGGCGGGTGCGCTCGTGCGCGGCCTCCATCACTGGGGAGCGTCCGCGATGGTGCTCTTCGTCGCGCTCCACATGGCACGCACGTTTCTTTTCGGCGCTTACCGGCGGCCGCGCGAGCTGAACTGGCTCGTCGGGCTCGCGCTCCTGCTTCTCGTTCTCGCGTTCGGCTTCACGGGCTATCTCCTTCCGTGGGACCAGAAGGCCTACTGGGCCACGGTCGTCGGAACGAAAGTGCCGACCGCCCTTCCCGTCTTCGGAGCCTCCATGTCACGGCTCGTGGCGGGCGGCCCGACGGTCGGCGCGGCGACGCTCACGAGGTTCTACGCTCTCCATGTCGTGCTCCTGCCTCTCCTCGCAATCGCGTTCGTGGTGATCCATCTCCTGCTCATGCGCCGCCACGGCCATGCGGGCCCCACGGCGGGACCGGATCCCCGCGAGCCGTTCTTTCCGTATCAGGCCGCACGGGACGGCGCGGTCGCGCTCGCCCTCGTTCTCGCTCTCTTCTGGCTTGCGGCCCGCCACCCCGCCCCGCTCGAACGCCTCGCGGATCCGACGGACACGTCCTACGTGCCGCGGCCCGAGTGGTACTTCCTTCCGCTCTTCCAGCTCCTTAAATTCTTCAAGG
Source organism: Thermoanaerobaculia bacterium (assembly GCA_038214715.1). GTDB lineage: Bacteria > Acidobacteriota > Thermoanaerobaculia > UBA5066 > UBA5066 > Fen-183. Next base: position 135,094 of record JBBQRP010000003.1, read on the forward strand.
GCCCGCTCGAGCCGCTCGGCACCGCGATCCTTCCGGGGGCCTCGATGCTCCTGCTCGCGCTCGTCCCGTGGCTGGACCGGGGAGTCTCGCGCCGGCCCCGGGACCGGCGCCTCATCCTCGGGGCCGGCGGAATCGGGGCGGCGCTCGTCCTCGGCCTTCTCTACTTCGGCGCGCGGGACACGCCGAGGGGAAGCGTCTCCGGCCTCGATCCGGCCTCCCAGCCGCCCCCAGACGCGCGCCTCCTCGGCGGCCTCGCCGCGTACGAAAGGCGGGGCTGCGCGTCGTGTCACGGCGTCGACGGACGTCCGCCGGCGGGAGCTCCGGGCGGCGCCGTGGCGCTCGCCGCCCGCTCGCACGCGCTCACCGGCGACGCCCTCGCCGCGCACGTGAAGGAGAAGAGCGTCAAGAGCGGCACGGCGCCACCCCCGGAAGAGGACGGCGAGAGCCAGGACAAGGACGTTCCGTCCCTCCTCGCCTACGTCGACGCGCTCTCTAGGGACGGCCTCCGCCTCTCCGAATTGCCGCGGCCGATTCGCGTGGGCGGCGCCGCGATCGACCGCGAGGACTGCCGGCAGTGCCACCAGCTCTACGGGGAGGGGGGGCGGCGCGGGCCCGTTCTCGCCCACCTCCTCGGCAAGCGCGACAAGGAGTGGCTCGTCGCGCACTTTAAGGAGCCGAAGAGGCTGGTCCCGGGCTCGAAGATGCCGTCCTTCAAGTACCTTCCGGAAGACGAGATCGCGGCGATGTCCGACTATCTGCTCGCGCTGCCTTGAGCGTTCGCATTGCTCGCGAACCTCGCGGGGCGTCTCCGGCCGGCCCAGGAGATGGAAAGGTCTACTTTTCCCTTTCCGTGAACGCCTTCAGGTCGATGCGCTGCGTGAGGAAGCGCCGGAACTCGTCCGGCGGCAGGGACGCGACCTGACGGCCGGTCCGGTGCTCGACGTCGGAGAGCACCTTCTCCCACAGGAATTCGCGGCGGGCGATCTCGTCGAGGTCGCGCACCTTCCCGAAGTCCTGCACGTACTTGTTGTGGCGGCAGAGCATGCGGAAGGCGTGCTCGGTGTTCGGCCGCCTCACGGGAAGGCCGAGGATGCGCACGTCGTTTCCGACGTCGTGGATCGGCTGGCCCCATTCGCCGTACCCGCCGAATATCGTTCCGAGCTTCTCGAGCGCGTTCGCGAGCTTCGGCTCGCCGCCCCTCTCGAGCGCCGCCTTCACGATCGGGAGCGTGATGTTGCGAAAAAGCGTCGGGTCCGCGAGGCGCACGTCGATGCCGATCTCCTCGCGCGTGATGCGCGCGATGTCCTCGGAACGGATGCGGTTGTCGGTCGCGAGGTGAATGCGCTCGCCGATCGACTCGGGCACCGTGAGCGCCGCGAGGATCCCCTGGACGACGCGGTCCACCGGGACGAGATTCAGCTCGGCCGAGCGGTCGCCCGGGAAGCTCGACGCGATCGCCCCGATGAGCCACGCCTTGCCGCGGCCCACGGCGTCCGCCTGCAGCGCGTCCATCGCCTCCTTGGACCGCCCGAAGGCGTTGATCGGCGCGTTCACGACCTTCGTGTCGCCCCGGTTGTTGCCGGTCCTGCTGTGCCCGATCACGATCGACGGGAGGAGCTGGGATACGCGAAGGCCCTTGTCGACGAGCGTGTAGTCCGTCTCGAGCGACGCCATGGCCTTCGTGAGCTCGTAAAAGTTGTTGTAGAAATTCCGGGGAAAGACGAGAGCGTTCTCCTGGGCGGTCGTCTTCTTCTTGCGCCCGTGGATGTAGGACGTCTCGATCGCGACGTGCTGGATGAACTTCGTTCCCTTCGCCTGCTGGATCGAGAGGGCGAACTGGAGGGCGTTGCGTGCGCCCTGCACGTTCGCGCGAAACGAGTTCTCGTATGTGTCGTCGAACGAGACGCTCGCGGCACAATGGACGACGTGCGTGAGCGTCTTCTTGAGCCGCGTCATGTCGCGCGGCGCGATCCCGAGGTCCGGCTTCTCGATGTCTCCGTCCACGAAGGCGAATTTCTTCGCCTTCGCGCCCGTGATGTGGAGGCGCTTCAGGAGGAGCGCGCCCCGCTGTGCGGAAGACAGGACCTTAACGACCTGCTTCGTTTTCGGGTCGCGCACCTTCTCCGGCCTCACGAGGGAGACGAGGCGTTCGATGCGGCGGTCGGTCGCGGCCTGGGCGAGGATCTCCTTGCCGATAAATCCCGTCGCGCCCGTGAGGAGCACGTGGAGCTTCGGGCTGCGCCCGCGCGCGCGGAGGAGGATGCGGGCGTCCTTCTGCAGCCGTTCGATGCGCGCCTTCACTTCCTTCTCGGAGAGATGCGAGGCCTCGCGGAACTTGAAGAAGACGTCCCGGTCCGTCACGCCGATGAGGTTCTTGGCGCTCTTTTCGACCGCCTTGCTCCCCGTGGCTGAACCGAGCGCCTCAGCCAGCTTGATGCCGAGGAGGTTCACCTTCCGGAGCCCGTCCTTGACGGCGCTTTCGTTTCCCGTCCACTCGATGAGGCGGCTCGCGAGGTACTGCGCGGAGACGTCGATGGGGTTCTTGTCCCGGTGGGCGTGCACGAGGAGCTCGTCGGGGTCGATCGGCCTCAGCACTTCCTTGCCGGAGGCGAGGCTCACCTTCGCGATGTAGCGCGAGGGCGAGCTTTCCCACAGCATCTCGCCCTTCGGATTCATCGTCGGCGAGATCTCCCGGGGCGGGGCTCCTGTGGCACCCCGCTCGGGCGCGGCCTTGCGGACGTCGGCCATTGTGGTCCTCCGAGAAACGACCGGCATTGTAGTCCGGCGGCGCTTCAGCCGAGGGCGGCGATGAAGTCGTGCGCGGCGAATGCGACGCCCAGCGCGGCTTCGTTTCCGGCCTCGAGGTACAGAGTCGCCGAAGGATCCGCGACGCGCGCGAGCGTGCCCGCCCGGATTTCCAGGACGTCCTCGCCGTCGAACGCGGCGAGGCGCCCTGAGAAAACCGCAAACGCGCGGATGCCCCGGAAGACCCAGCGGGCCCCCGGGGGAGGGCCGAGCCGGAGCACGGCGAGGTCGTTCGCGGGGAAACGCGCGAGCACCCTGAGACCCGTAATTCCGGGAAATGCGGCGCCACCGACGCCGTCTCTTCGAACGTGACGGCTCGGCGGGGAAGGCGTTCTGGAGATTTCTTCGAGTGAAAGCGAGGGAAAGACGAATACGTCGCCGGGGCCCGCTGAGCTTCCGGCGGCGCCCGTGAGGATCAGCAATGCGGTCGCCCGCCTCGTTCCCTCTCCCCCTTCCAGGAAAAAGCCACCGCGATCCCCGTCGAAACGCTGCAGATGTTGCGAGGGAATCTCCCCGAACTTGAAGATCGAAACGCCCGGCGCATGCGCCGTGCGCGGCGGGGGCGGGACGGGACCGCGGCGGTCGTCGTCCCGCGGGATGTCCTTTGGAACGACCGGCGGTTCCCCGGGTTTCGGCTTCCAGAAGCGCTTCAGAAGACCTTGCTCGTCGTCTGATAGACGAAGTCGCCCGTCCGGTTGTCGATCACGGTCGCGAAGCCGAAAATCGGGAGATCGCTCGTGATGATGAGGACCGCGTCGGTCGTGACGACCTCGCCGTGCCCCGTGCTCGCGAAGATGTCGTTGAGCTGGTGCGCCTCGAATGCGGCGAGCGTGATGGACGTCGTGCCGATGAGCGTGCCGTCGGAGTTCTGCAGCCGGAAGGAGACGTTCGTGGAGGCGTTCAACGGGTTGTAGACGCCGACGTTCGTGCGGAAACCGGCTGAATTGTTTCCGCCGTTGCCGGCGAGACCGACGAGGACGGCGTTTCCGCTCGCGGCGGTCGCGGGGAGAGCGGCGATCGAAGCCCCGTTCGTCGCGGCGGGAAGGGCGGGGGAGTACGTCCTCGAGAGCGCATAGAGGGCGTCGGGGATCTGCGAGGTCACGTAGAGCTCGAGAGCACCCGCGGACTCGGTCCCTCCGAAGAGGGAGGACACGACGTCCGAGTAGGTCTTCGCACCGAAACCGTCCATCTGGAACGAGGCGACGCCGCTGCCGCAGTTCTGGCCGGGGAAGCACCGGTAGCGCGCCGTGACCGAGACCGAGTTCGGATCGCGGTTGAAGAGCCAGAGGTCCGTGTGAAAAAAGATGCCGCCGACGCCGTGGACGGACGCGATGGACGGCACCGTCGTCGTCTGGACGAACGTCGTGACGTCCGGATCGCCCTCGATGCGCAGCGCGACTCCGAGCCGATGGTAGACGCCGAGAGGCGCGGTCAGCGTGTCCACTTCCACGACCGGACAGCCCGCCCGAGTCTGGACGAAAAGTGAAATCGTTCCCGGGGGTGCCGAGACGATCGAGCCCTGGAAGACGACCGGCGTCTGGGGCGTTACCGCTGGGGCGGCGAAAGCGAACGGGACGACCGCGTTGAGGCTGCTCGAGCCGATCGTGACGGACGCGATGGACGTGCCGAGGAGCGTCCCCGTGAACGATCCCGCGCGCGCCGTCAATGCGAGCTGGTACGTCCCCGGCGACGTGAACTGCAGGTAGAGCGTCACGTTCGTGAGCGATTTTCCGGGAAACCGCGGCACGTAGAACCCGTGGCCGATGAACGGCTCCGAGCCCGGAAATGTCCAGGGGCAGTCGATGAGGGCAGGCGTGTCGGCCGCGAGCGGAAGGGCGGCGAGACCGAGGACGGCGAGGAGAACCAGACGGCGCATGGAAACCTCCGGGTGGAGGGTCGATTCTAGCCTTCCCCGGGCCGTCACCGCGTTCCGAGCAGCGCGCGGAGGCGCTGTGCGCCCGCGCGGCTCACGGGAAGCCGCGAGGCGTCGAGGAGGACGGCCGTCGAGGCGCCCGTCGCGGTGCTCTCGAGGCGTTGGAGCCGGTCGAGGTTGAGGAGGTAGGACCGGTGGATCCGCACGAAGCGTTCCTTCGGGAGGGTGTCCTCGAGACTCGCGAGCGTCTGCTTCTTGAGGTGGCTCCGTCCGCCCGAGGAGAGGAGGACGTAGTCGTCCTCGGCCTTCACGAAGTCGATCCTTTCGACGGGGAGCACCGTGACCGCGACGCCGTCTTTCACGACGACGCGCCTAAGCGGGCCGCCGCGCGGGCCGAGGGCGAACTGGGGCGGCGCGGCACCCGCCGCGAGCCGCGAACGTGCGCGCCCGAGCGCCCGGTCGAAACGCGCCTGGTCGAACGGCTTGAGGAGATAGTCCACCGCGTTCGCGTCGAACGCCTTCAGCGCGTACTGGTCGTAAGCGGTCACGAAGATGACCGCGGGACGGCCCGCGGCGTCGCGGTCGATCAGCTCGAGAACCTCGAGGCCGTCGAGCTCGGGCATCTGGACGTCGAGGAAGAGGATGTCCGGTTTCGTCTCGGCCACGGCTTTCACCGCTTCGAACCCGTTCGCGCACTCAGCGAGGATCCTCACGTCGGGGTGGGCCGCGAGGAGCTGGCGGACGAGGGAACGCGCGAGCGCCTCGTCGTCCACGAGCACGGCGCCGAGCGGATGTGAGAGCACGGCTGGGATCGTAGCGCCGTGCCCCCGCGCCGCGGCGTCAGATTCCGGCGGGCAGCTCGATCTCGACGCGGTACGTCTTGTCTACCCGGCGTGCGGCAAACCGTCCGGAGTCACCCCACGACGCCGCGACGCGCCGCGCGACGTTCGCGAGGCCGAGACCCGTTCCCTCGACTTTCGGCGCATCCGCGTCCGCCGGGTTCTCGACGACGATCGACACGCGGTCCCCGGAACGCTTCGTCACGAGCGAGAGCGTGCCACCCTCGAGACGGCCCGCGATCCCGTGCTTGACCGCGTTCTCGACGAGGGGCTGGAGGAGGAGCGGCGGCACGAGCGTGTCGGCGGCGGCCGGGTCGAAGTCCTCTCGGACCATGAGCCGGTCCCCGAAGCGGACGCGCTCGACGGCGAGGTAGCGGTGCGCGAGCGCGAGCTCCTCACGGAGGGAGATCGACACGCGCGCCGACATTCCGAGCGTCGTCCTCAGGAAGTCGGAGAGCAGCGCACACATCGTGCGCGCTTCCTCGGGGCGGATCGCGACGAGAGCCGCGATCGAGTTCAGGCTGTTGAACAGGAAGTGGGGGTTGAGCCTCTCCCTCAGGGTTTCAAGCTCGGCCTCCCGGGCGAGGGTGCGAAGCTCGGCGGCCCGCCGCTCCTGATCGCGTGCCGCCTCCGCGGCTTCGAGGACGTAGTGCATCGCGAGGACGAGGAGGTAGAGGAGGACGCCGAGCAGGAAAACGACGGGGCCGGCGTGCGCGAGACGATCGGGCAGATTCTCGAAAACGGGAAGGAGCGCGAGGAGCCACGCGAGTGTCGTGCCCGCGAGGAGCCAGAGCGACGCGGCGACGACCGAGGCGACCGCGAGCGCCGAGGCGGTCGCGAGAAGGCGTGAAGAGTCGATCGGGAACGCCCGGCAGAGATACCAGGACGAGAGGCACAGGAACGCGTAGAGGAGGCCAAGCGGCGCCGCGAGGGAGGCGGCCTCGAGGAACGTGAGACCCCCGGCGAGGACGAGGAGTCCGCCGAGGATCGCCGTCAGCGGAATCCAGCCGAGGAGGTAGACCCCGAGCCGTCCCGGCTGCGTGAAAAAGGGGTGCATCGGCGCCCCTTAGTTCTTGATGCCGAGGCCGCCGAAGAGGATGAAGCCCGTGACGAGAAGCTCCTTTTTGGGATGCGCGGGGTCGGAGACGACGTGGCGGCTCTTGTCGTCCGTGCCGCCGAAGATCGGAACGACCTTGAGGATCACGTTCCAGTCTTCGGGGACGCGGAGCTCGCCGCCGCCGCAGAAGCAGAAGACGTCGATGACGGCGTGGTCGCCGGCCATCCTCGACTCCCGAAGGTCCAGATTGAATCCTCCGAACACGGCGTTCGCCTGCCCGCCCTGGAAGTTCGGCGAGACGATGCGGCGTTCGCCGCCGCCGAAGACCGCCCATTCATTCAGGGTGCCGCCGGGATTCGTCGTCGCGTCCCACGTGCGGGCCCCCGGGCGCTGCGCGAAGACGATGCGCAGCCCGATGAAGACGAAGATGAGCGGCAGGAGGTAGCTGAGCCTGAAGTGCAGCATCCCGAAATTGCGCGCGAGGAAGAGCCCGCCGACCGTGACGAGGGCGAGGCCGGACAGGAGCGAGCGCGAAATGAGCTTCGTGACGCCCACCGCGACGAGGACGACGGGCCAGAAGCGCCACAGGTTTCCAATCTCGATGATGCCGAAATTGTCGAGCGTGAAGAGCACGCCCGCCGCGATGAGCGACACGCCGATGACGAGCCGGGACATGGTGTCCGAGCGGGGGCTGGAATCCGTGTTCACATTGATCTCTCTGCTGTCCATGGCAATTCTCCCGTGGAGAAAGGTACGCCGTGCGGGCGTGTTCGGCCCGTCCTTTTCGGCCAATCGACCTCCGAGGGCGGCGAGCGGGCGTGAGCGGCCGTGCTAGCGTTGCGGGAGTCTCATGACGGGCTTTCCCGAGACGCGTGGCTCTCTCGTCGCGGCGATGACGAGCGACGATCGCCGTGAACGGGCGCGCGCCTTCGAGACGCTCGCGGGTGCCTACTGGAGGCCGGTCTACACGTACGTGCGATTTCGCTTCGGGCGCACGCACGACGAAGCCGCGGACCTGACGCAGGACTTTTTCGCGAAGCTGGCGGAGGACTCTCTTCTCGCGCGTTTCGACCCGAAAAGAGCCCGCCTGAGAACGTATCTGAGGCTCGTGGTGGATGGCCTCGTCGCGAACGACGTGAAGGCCGCGCGCCGCCTCAAACGCGGGGGCGGGAACAGGATCCTTTCGCTGGATTTCGAGGCGGTGCGTCGCGAGGCCGAGGAGGCGCGGAGAGAGGGCGAGCTCTCCCCGGAGGATCTCTTCGAAAAGGAATGGGTGCGGAGTGTCTTCTCCCTCGCCGTCGAGCGCTTACGCGATCGATACGCGGCGTCCGGACACGAGAAGCGGTTCGGGCTCTTTTCGGCGTTCGACCTTGAAGAGATCGTCTGGTCCGCCCACCCAAGACCCTCCTATCAGGATCTCGCGCTGCGGTTCGGGACCACCGCGGTCGACGTGACGAATCAGCTCGCGGCCGCGCGCCGCGACTTTCGCGGCATCGTCCTCGAGGTCCTCCGCGAGCTGACCGTTTCGGATGCCGAGTTTCGGCTCGAAGCGCGGGCTCTCCTCGGCATCGAGCCCGCCTCATGAGACTCGGAGATGCGGCTCTCGCGCGTCTGCGGGAGGCCGTCCGCGCGCCCGATCTCTCGGGGACGCCGTACCGGCTCGTCGGGCCGATCGGGGCGGGAGGCATGGGTGCCGTTTTCGACGTTCGAGACGAACGGCTCGGGCGGCACGTCGCACTGAAGGTCGTGGACGTTCCGCTCGACGGCGAGGCTCCCGCCGAAGAGCTTCTTCGCGAGGCGCGTGTCCTCGCGGGGCTCGAGCATCCGGGGCTCGTGCCCGTGCACGACGCGGGGAGGCTCGTGGACGGCCGCGCGTTCTACGCGATGAAGCTCGTGAAGGGCGATCGCCTCGACGCGCATCTGGCCCGCGTTCCTCATCTTCCGGAGCGCCTCCGCCTGTTCCTGCGCGTCTGCGAGCCGGTCGCCTTTGCGCACGCGCAGGGCATTCTCCACGGCGACCTGAAGCCGTCGAACGTGATGGTGGGGTCCTTCGGCGAGGTTCTCGTCCTCGACTGGGGCCTCGCGCGGGCCTTCGCGGCGCCAGGCGGAGAGACGACGGCGCGGGGAGCGATCGGAACGCCGGGCTTCATGGCGCCGGAGCAGTTCTCGGGCGGCGCCGTCGACGCCCGGGCGGACGTCTTCGGCCTCGGCGCGCTCCTGGACGCGTCCCTGAGGGTCGCGCCGGCCTCCCCGCGGCCCAATGCGCTCGCGGCGATCGTGGCGCGCGCGACGGCCGAGGATCGAAACGGCCGCTATCCCGACGTCGCGAGCCTCGCGGCGGACGTCGCGCGCCTGCTCGACGGAGAACGGGTCGAGGCCCACGCCGAGGGGGCGGTCGAGCGCGCCCTGCGGCTCCTGAGGCGCCACCGGGTCGCGGTCGGGCTCGTTCTCGCCTATCTCGCGGTGCGCGGGCTTTTTATTTTCTTCCGGCGTTAAAGGATCGCGCGGGGACGTTGAAGAGAAGAGTCAGGAGGAAGCGATGAACAAAGTCTTGCTCGGACTGCTCGTGGGCGCGGGGTTGGGGGCACTCGACGGTCTCACGTCCTGGTTCACGCCCGAGGTGAGGGCCCAGATCGCGACGATCGTCATGGGCTCGACATTCAAGGGACTCGTCGCGGGAATTCTGATCGGCCTTTTCGCGCGCAAGGTGAAATCCGTCCCCGCCACGCTCGTCTTCGGGACGGCGCTCGGTCTGCTGTTCGCGTATTTCGTCGCACGCATGCAGGGAAAGTACTACTTCGAGATCATGCTGCCCGGCGCGATCGTCGGCCTCCTGACCGGCTACGTGACGCAGCGCTACGGGAGGCCCATGGCGGCCTGAGGTGTCGCCGGCACGGACGCCGGCTCGTAACCAAGGTTTGGCGAGAGCCATCGCTCGACTTCCGCGAGGGGCATTCCCTTGCGCCGGGCGTAGTCCTCGATCTGATCGCGCGAGAGGCGGCCCACGCCGAAGTAGTGCGCTTCGGGGTGAGCGAAGTAGAAGCCGCTCACGGAGCTCGCGGGCGTCATGGCGAAGTTTTCGGTCAGCGTGATTCCCGCGGTCTCTTCGGCGCCGAGAAGCGCGAAAAGGGTGCGCTTTTCCGTGTGGTCGGGACACGCGGGGTACCCGGGGGCGGGCCGGATGCCGCGGTACCGCTCCTTGAGGAGGTCGTCGGCCGTCAGGTGCTCCGTCCGGCCGTAGCCCCAGTCCCCGCGCGCCCTTTCGTGGAGCTTCTCCGCGAACGCCTCGGCGAGGCGGTCCGCGAGCGCCTTCACGAGGATCGACGAGTAGTCGTCGTGATCCTTCTCGAAGGAACGGCAGAGCGTTTCGGCGCCGATTCCCGTCGTCACCGCGAACGCGCCGAGAAAGTCCGGACGGCCGCTCGCGAGAGGCGCGACGAAATCCGCGAGGGCCTCGAGCGGCTGGCCCGCGGGCTTCTCCATCTGCTGGCGGAGCGTGTGAAGGGTCGCGAGCGGGCGCGACCTTGTGGAGTCCGGGAAGAGGCGGATATCGTCGCCGTCCGCGTTCGCGGGGAAGAACCCGTAGACGCCGCGCGCCGTGAGGAGACGGCCCTTCACGATTCGGTCGAGGAGCGCCTGCGCGTCCCCGAAGAGCTCCTTCGCTTTCTCTCCGACGATCGGATCCTCGAGGATCTGGGGGTAGCGGCCGCGCAGCTCCCACGCGTGGAAGAACGGCGACCAGTCGATGAAGGGGACGAGGTCGGAAAGCGGCACGTCGTCGAGAACGCGAACCCCCGTGAAAGAGGGCACGGGCAGATCGGCGCCCGCCCAGTCGAAGACGGGCTTTCGCGCACGGGCGTCAACGAGAGAGACGAGCGGCTTTCGCGTCCGCTTCTCGTGCTCGGCCACGAGGAGCGCCTGCTTCTTCCGGTTCGCCTCGGAGATCCCGGCCGCGTCCTCGCCGAGAAGGCCGCTCACGGCGCCGACGGCGCGCGAGGCGTCGAGCACGTGTACGACGGGCGGGCCGTAGGCGGGTGCGATCTTGACGGCGGTGTGGACGGGGCTCGTGGTGGCCCCTCCGATCAGGAGGGGCAAGGCAAAGCCCTCGCGTTCCATCTCGCGGGCGACGTGGACCATCTCGTCGAGGGAAGGCGTGATGAGACCGGAGAGCCCGATCACACGCGCCCCGTGCTCTTTCGCGGCCGCCAGAATGCGGTCGGCCGGCACCATGACCCCGAGGTCGACCACGGCGTAGCCGTTGCACTGCAGGACGACGCCGACGATGTTCTTCCCGATGTCGTGCACGTCGCCCTTCACGGTCGCGAGGAGCACCGTGACCCGCGTCGAGGCGGCGCCGGGTTTCTTCTCGGCTTCGAGAAAGGGCTGCAGGTACGCGACGGCCTTCTTCATGACGCGCGCGCTCTTGACGACCTGCGGGAGGAACATCTTTCCCGCGCCGAAGAGGTCGCCGACGACGCTCATGCCGGCCATGAGCGGCCCCTCGATGACGGCGAGCGGGACGCCGTACTTCAGGCGCGCCTCCTCGACGTCCTGGTCGATGAAGTCGACGATTCCCTTGACGAGCGCGTGGGAGAGCCTGTCTTCCACGGGAGCGCTCCGCCACGCGTCCGCGACCGCCTCGATCCGGCCGGCTTTCTTCACGGATTCAGCGAAGGCGATGAGCCGCTCGGTCGCGTCCGGGCGGCGGTTCAGGAGGACGTCCTCGACGCGGGCGAGCAGGTCCTTCGGGATCTCTTCGTAGACCGCGAGCTGGCCCGCGTTCACGATGCCCATGTCGAGGCCGGCGCGGATCGCGTGATAGAGGAAAGCCGCGTGCATCGCCTCTCGGACCGTGTTGTTCCCGCGGAACGAGAACGAGATGTTCGAGACGCCGCCCGACACCTTCGCGAACGGCAGCTCCGTCTTGATCCGCCTCGCGGCCTCGAGGAAGTTCACGGCGTAGGGGTCGTGGTCCTCGATCCCCGTCGCGACCGTGAGGATGTTCGGATCGAAGACGATGTCCTCGGGCGGGAACCCGATTTCCGCCGTGAGGATCCGGTACGCACGTGCCGCGATGGAAACCTTGCGCTCCACCGTCGTCGCCTGTCCGTCTTCGTCGAACGCCATCACGATGACCGCGGCTCCGTACCGCCTGACGAGCCGCGCCTGCCGGCGGAAAGACTCCTCGCCCTCCTTCAGGCTGATCGAGTTCACGACGGACTTGCCCTGCAGGCACTTCAGGCCCGCTTCGAGGACCTCCCACTTCGAGCTGTCGAGCATGACCGGCAGCTTCGCGATGTCCGGCTCGGCCGAGAGAAGGTTCAAAAAGCGCGTCATCGCGGCTTTCCCGTCCAGCATTCCCTCGTCCATGTTCACGTCGAGGACGTTCGCTCCGCCCTCGACCTGCTGGCGCGCGACCGCGAGCGCCCCCTCGTAGTCGCCGGCGAGGACGAGCTTCGAGAACTTCGGGGATCCCGTGACGTTCGTGCGCTCGCCGACGACGGTGAAGACGCCCTCACGGAACGTGTAGGGCTCGAGACCCGAGAGGCGCGTCGCGCGCGGAGGCGACGGGGGACGCCGCGGGGGGAATCCGGCCACGGCGTCCGCGATCGCGCAGATGTGAGCGGGCGTCGTGCCGCAGCAGCCGCCCACGATGTTCACCCAGCCCTCGCGCGCGAAGGCGCCGATGTCTCCGCACATGATGTCGGGCGTCTCGTCGAAGCCGCCGAACGCGTTCGGGAGCCCGGCGTTCGGGTACGCGCTCAGGAAGACGGGCGCGATTCCGGACAGCTCCTCGATGTAGGGGCGCATCTCCTTCGCGCCGAGCGCGCAGTTGATCCCGACCGAGAGAAGGGGAGCGTGCGAGACGGAGTTCCAGAACGCTTCGACCATCTGGCCGGAGAGCGTGCGGCCGGACTTGTCCGTGATCGTGACGGACACCATGAGCGGGACGCTCCGGCCCGACGCCTCGAAGTGCTGGAGTGCCGCGAAGAGAGCGGCCTTCAAGACGAGCGTGTCGAAGACGGTCTCGAAGAGGAGGAAGTCGACGCCGCCGTCGAGGAGCCCGCGGATCTGCTCCGTGTATGCCGTGACGAAGTCGTCGAAGACGTGGGTCCTCTTGCCGGGGTCGTTCACGTCCACGGCGAGGGAAAGCGTGCGGTTCGTGGGACCGAGGGCGCCCGCGACGAAGGCGTCTTTTCCCGTCGCGCGCGCGTGCGCGTCCACCGCGCGGCGTGCCGTGCGCGCCGCTTCGACGTTGATCTCGTACGCGACGCTCTCGAGGGCATAGTCCGAGAGCGAGATCGCCTGAGCGTTGAACGTGTTCGTCTCGAGGATGTCCGCGCCCGCCTCGAGGTACGCGCGGTGCATCTCCTCGAGGACCGCGGGCTGCGTGAGGGCGAGGAGGTCGTTCGCGCCCTCGAGGTCCCTGGGATGGTTCCGGAACCGCTCGCCGCGGTAGTCCGCCTCGAGGAACCCCCGGCCCTGGATGAGCGTCCCCATCGCGCCGTCGATGACGACGATACGTTCCTTCAGGAGCGCACGGAGGCGCGCTTCGGCGGTCGGGCGCGCTCCGCTCATGCGCCGCCCGCCCCGGTGCCGAGCTCCTCGAGGATCCTCTTCACGGCGTCGTAGCGCCCCATCGGCATGATGTGGAGGCCGCGCGCCCGCGCGACGATCGCGCGTGCGAGCTCGACGCCGATCGCGAGGCCCTCCTCCTCCTCGAAAGAGGGGCCCTTGTCGAAAGCGCGCCGCATCCGCGCGAGGATCTCGTCCGGCACGACCATTCCCGGGACTTCGTTCGCGAAGTAGAGAGCCTGTTTCAGGCTCTTCGGCGGAATGAGCCCCACGAGGATCGGGATCGCGAGGGCCTCGGGTCGCGCGTAGAAGCGGTCGAGCGCGGCCACGTCGTAGACGGGCTGCGTCTGAGCGAACGTCGCGCCCGCCTCGATCTTCGCCGAGAGCTTCGAGATCTCGACGTCGAGGTCTTTCGCGGCCGGATTCGCGGCGCACGCGATCGCGAACGAGGTCGAGGAGCCGATCGCCCCGCCCGCGAGGTCCGTGCCTCCGTTCAGGCCGCGCACGATGCGCAGGAGCCCGAGCGTGTCGACCTCGCCGACGGGCTTGGCCTGTGGGTAGTCCCCGATCTTCAGCGGGTCGCCGCCGACGACGAGAAGCGCCTTGATCCCGAGCCCGGCCGCGCCGAGAAGATCCGACTGGATCCCGAGGACATTCCTGTCGCGCGGTGAGAAATGGAAGATCGTCTCCGCACCCGTCTCCGTCCGGATGAGGTGCGCGACCGCGATCGAGGACATCCGGAGGCGCGCCATCGGGTTGTCCGTGATGTTGATGGCGTCGACGCCGAGGGCGCGCAGCGCGCGGGCGCCGTCGACGGCGAGGGAGGCGTCGATTCCCTTGGGGGGCTCGACCTCCACGGTCACGACGAGAGCGCGCGGATCGCGGAGCTTTCGCTTCAGCGCGGACGTCTCGAGGGAAGCGTCGCCCGGACGGTCCGCTCGGACGTCGACGGCCACGGCGCGCGCGGGGCGGGCGGGGGCGCTCCGGGCCTTGCCGACGACCTCGCGCGCCATCGCCGCAACGTGCTCCGGCGCGGTGCCGCAGCAGCCGCCGAGGAGCGCCGCGCCGCCGCGCACGAGGTCGCGCGCGCTCTCGCGGAAGTAATCCGGCGTCGCGGGATAGACCGTGCGTCCGGAGACGACCCAGGGATAGCCGGCGTTCGGCCGCACGGAGATCGGGACGTCCACCGCACCCGCCCCGCGCGAGAAGATCTCGAAGGCTTCCTGCGGCCCCACCGTGCAATTGACGCCCACGACGTCCGCGCCCGCCGCGACGAGCGTCGAAAGTGCGTCCTCGACGTCCTCGCCGAAGCTCGTCTTGCCGTCCGCGAGGAACGTCATGGACGCGAGAATGGGAATCCCGGCGGAGAGAGCGCGCGCGGCGCGGAGGGCCTCGGCGGCCTCGAGCGTCGACGAGAACGTCTCGAAGGAGAGGAGGTCGACGCCTTCCTCGAGGAGGATGCGGATCTGCTCCGTGAAGAGCTCGCGCACGTGGAGTCGCGTGAGCGGGCCGTAGGGTTTCACGAGCTGCCCGAGCGGCCCCACGGAACCCGCGACGAAGACGTACTCTCCGGCGGCGGCCTCGCGGGCGAGGCGCACGGCTCCGCGGTTGATCTTCTCGAGGGAGTCGGCCCAGTCGAACTTCGAGAGCTTCGAGCGGTTCGCGTCCCACGTGTTCGTCGAAAGCACCTGCGCCCCCGCGGCGACGTAGTCGTCGTGGATCTCCTTGACGAGCTCGGGCGCCGCGATCGCGTTTGCCGACCGCGGGCCGTCCGCCGGCGCTCCCCGCGACACGAGCAGCGTCCCCATCGCGCCGTCCGCGAGGAGGACGTCGGCCTTCAGCCGCTCCCGGATGTCTCTCTTCATGAAAAAAGGCCCATTAAAAACGCCCCTTCGAGGACGAAGGGGCGTCGGGACTCCGCGCCATGTTCGGCCTCGATCTCATCTTCCTCCGGCCGCGCGTGGCGTCCTGGAGCGGGATTTGGCACCTGGCGTCCGCCGCTTCCCGAAGGAAACGCCGGACCGGTTGCCGCGGCATCGCAGGGCCCGTCCCTCCGCCGCTCTGGATGAAACCCGGTCAAAGAGCTATCTTGAGGTTACGGCGCCGCGCGGGCAGGCGTCAAGCGGGGTCGGGTAAACTCGCCGGCGAAAAGATGAGGATCCTCGTCGTCGGTTCGGGGGGTCGCGAGCACGCGCTCGTGTGGAAGCTCGCGCAGTCGCCGGGCGTGACGGACATTTTCTGCGCGCCGGGGAACCCGGGGATCGCGTCGCTCGCCACCTGCCTCCCGATCGGCGTCGAGAACGTCGTCGAGCTCGCGGACTTCGCCGAGTCGATGAAGATCGACCTCACCGTTGTTGGCCCCGAGCTTCCGCTCACGCTCGGTCTCGTGGACGAGTTCTCCCGCCGCTCTCTCCTCGCGTTCGGGCCGAACCGCCTCGCCGCGGAGCTCGAGGGCTCGAAGGTTTTCTCGAAGCTCTTCATGAAGAAGTACGGGATTCCGACTCCCGACGCGGAGGTCTGCCAGACGCGCGCGGAGGCCGAGAGGGCGCTCCGGGCGTTCGGCCTCCCATGCGTCTTCAAGGCCGACGGTCTCGCGGGCGGGAAGGGCGTCGTCGTCGCGCAGGAGACGGACGAGGCCGAGCGCGCGCTGAAGCTCCTCTTCGAGGACCGGGTCTTCGGCTCCGCGGGCGACCGCGTCCTCGTGGAGCGTTTCATCCCGGGGGACGAGGTCAGCTTCATGGTCCTCTGCGACGGGGAGCGCGCGCTCCCGCTCGCGACGGCGATGGACTACAAGCGGATCTTCGACGGGGAGCGCGGCCCGAACACCGGCGGCATGGGGTCGCACAGCCCGTCCGTCCTCCTCGACGCGTCCACCGCGTCCGACGTCCTCGCGTTCGTCGTGCAGCCGACGCTCAAGGGCATGGCGGAAGAGGGCCGTCCGTTCCGCGGTCTCCTCTTCGTGGGTCTGATTCTCGAGAAGGGACTCAACCCTTATGTCCTCGAGTACAACGTGCGGTTCGGAGATCCCGAAACGCAGGCGGTTCTCCTCAGGCTCGACGGCGATCTGCTGCCGTTCCTCATGGGCTCGGCCCGCGGGCGATTCGAAGAGGGAGCGCAGCTCTCCTGGCGCCGCGAGGCGACCGCCGCGCTCGTGATGACGGCCGAGGGCTATCCCGGACCCTTCGAGCGCGGCCGGCCGATCAGCGGCGTCGAGGACGCGGAGGCCATGGAGGGTGTCTTCGTGTTCCACGCGGGGACCGCCCGGAACGCGGACGGCGGCCTCGTGACGTCGGGCGGCCGCGTGCTGAACGTATGCGCGCGCGGCCGCGGCCTGTCCCAGGCGCTACGCACGGCGAAGGACGCGGCCGCGAAGATCCGCTACGAGGGTTCTCACTTCCGGCACGACATCGGACACAAGGCGCTCGAGATCCTCATGGAGCGCTCGGGCTCGATGTTGCGCTGATCTCGCTCTCGAAATCGCGGAGGACGGGCGGAGGTCCTGCGTCTTCGAGCAGGGCGAACGCCGCGCGGAGGATCCGGGTCTGGAGCTCCACGTCCCGGGGCCTTCCGAGGGGATACCCGAGGGCATAAGGCACCGCGAGAGCCCGCGGCGTCCGCATCTTGCGCGTGATCCCGCGCAGCATCGTGAGGGACGTCGTCGCGATCCCGCGCCGCTCGAGCTCGCCCGCGATCAGACCGACGGTCTGATGGCACATCGGTCAAAGGGGGACGAGGAGCGCGACGTCCACACCGTCCGCTTCGAGGAGCGCCGCGGCTGCGGGAGCCGTCTCCTTCACGAGGCGTCCGGGCGCGGTGATCGACCCCATGAAGGAGAGCGCGCGTCCGTTCAGCGTCCCGATCTCCCCGCGCTCCTCCATCTCGCGCAGCCTCCCGAGCGGGAATCCGAGGTTCCGGTCGGCCTTGAAACCCGTCTGGTCGAAGGCGTCGGACTTGTGGGCGATCCCGAGCGTCTCGACGTCCGTGCCGGAGGGGATTTCGCGAAACGACGCGTCACCTCCCTTCGCCGCGAGGTCGAACGGCTCCTGCGCCGGCAGGAAGACGCCCCCCGTCGTCACGAGCGCGACGCGGGCGTCCCGGAGGGCCCTCCGGGGGCGCGCGAACGGGACGGGATCGAGCGAACGGTAGTGGTGGCGCGCCATGAAGATCCGGTGAG
The DNA here is from genome assembly GCA_038214715.1 of Thermoanaerobaculia bacterium. Taxonomy (GTDB): domain Bacteria; phylum Acidobacteriota; class Thermoanaerobaculia; order UBA5066; family UBA5066; genus Fen-183. The sequence goes on from JBBQRP010000003.1 coordinate 152,418, forward strand.
AGAGGGAAAGGTCCGAGAGGCTCGCCACGCAGACAGTATGCCGAACTATGATCGTGCCCATGCACGCCCTCGTTGCCGCGCTCCTCGCCCAGCTCATGTCCTCTCACGGCGCCCCGCCCGCATCCGGAGCGATGGCGGCGCCGGCGTCGACGCCCGCGCCAATGAATCCCGTCACGTCCGGCGGCGGTCTCTCGTGGTCCGTCGCAAAGGCGTGGAAGCCCGGCCCGTCCACGGCGATGCGGCTCGCAAGCTATTCCCTGCCGGTTCTGCCGGGAGACGCCGAGCGGCCGGAGCTCGCCGTGTTCTGGTTCGGACCGGGGAAGGGCGGCAGCATCGACGCGAACGTGGAGCGCTGGTTCTCGCAGTTCGAGTCCGTTCCGGGCGACCCGAAGCCCACGCGCAGCCTGACGCGCATCGGAACGATTCCCGTGACCCTCGTGACGGCGGCAGGAACGTATTCCTCCGGGACCGGGATGGGAGCCACGCCCGCGCCGAAGCCCGGCTCCGTCCTCCGGGGCGCGATCGCCGACGGGCCGGACGGCGCGGTTTTCTTCAAGCTCACCGGCCCGCGCCGTAGCGTCGCGGCCGCCTCGAAGGACTTCGACGCGCTCGTCGCGAGCCTCAAGCCCTGAACCCGGACGGCGTTCCCGCCGTAACAGGATGGTGCCCGCCAAGCCGGACCGGCCGCCGCTCCCCGGAATCGCGTGGAATCTCATCGCGCTGGCGGTCGCCGCCCGCGTCGCGGCCGAGCTGTTCGCGATCACGTCGTACGGCTACTTCCGGGACGAGCTCTACTACCTCGCCTGCGCCGACCATCCCGCGGCGGGGTACGTCGACCAGCCGCCCTTCTCGATTCTCTTCCTCTCCGCGTGGAAGGCGGTGTTCGGGACCTCGCTCCCGGCCCTCCGGACTACGCCGATCCTTTTCGGCGCGGCCACGATCGTCCTGATCGCGCTCCTCGCGCGCCGGCTCTCCGGGGGCCGTGTCGCGCAGGGGCTCGCGGCGTGCGCCGCGGCTTGCGCCCCGATCTGGCTCGGCATGACCCGGTACTACTCGATGAACGCATTCGACATCTTCTTCTGGGCGCTCGCGGCGCTTCTTCTCGCGGGGCTTCTCGACCTCGAGCCGGGGCAAGACACGGCGGGGCGGTGGCTCGCGCTCGGACTCGTCCTGGGCCTCGGTCTCGAGAACAAGATCAGCGTCCTGTGGCTCGGGCTCGGGATCTTCGCGGGCCTCGTCCTGACGCCGGCGCGCGCCAGGCTCGCGACGCGCGGTCCGTGGCTCGCTGGCGGAATCGCGGGGCTTCTCTTCGTGCCGCACGTCCTCTGGCAGGCCGCGAACGGCTGGCCGACTCTCGAGTTCATGCGGAACGCGACGCAGAACAAGTACAAGGCTGTCGCGCTCCCGGCCTTCTTCAAGGAGGAGCTGCTCCACTTCAACGTCGTCGCCGCCCCGCTCTGGATCGCGGGGCTCCTCTGGCTTCTCGCGTCCCGCGACGGCCGAAGATTCCGGACGCTCGGGATCGTCTGGGTGGCGACGCTCCTCGTCCTTGTCGTGAACGGCAACGCGAAGCCGGAGTACCTCTCTCCGGCGTTCGCGCCTCTCCTGGCGGCGGGCGGGGTCGCGTTCGAGCGCCTCCTCCACCGCGGAAGGAGCGCGTGGCCCGCGTCCGTCTACGCGGGGGCGCTCGTTCTCAACGCGGCTCTCGTCGCTCCGTTCGTCCTCCCCCTCCTGCCGCTTCCGCGCTATCTCGCATACGCGAAGGCGCTCGGCGTCGCGCCTTCGACATCCGAGAAGAAGGCCCTCGGCCCCCTCCCGCAGCATTTTGCCGACATGTTCGGATGGCCCGAGATGGCGGCGGCGATCGCGGGTGTCTTCCAGTCGCTTCCGGAGGCGGACCGTGCGAAGACCGCGGTCTACGTCTACAACTACGGCGAGGCCGCGGCCGTGGACTTCTTCGGCCGGCCGCTCGGCCTTCCCCCGGCGCTCTGCGCGCACAACAACTATTTTCTGTGGGGCGAAAGAGGACAGACGCCAGAGATCTTCCTCGTCTACGGCGGGTCTCGGGAAGGCCCGGCCCGCGTCTTCGAGAGCGTCGAAGCGGGCGGCGTCTTCACGAACCCGTGGGTGATGCCCTACGAGAGCGGCCGCACGATCTGGGTCTGCCGCGGGCTCAAGGTTCCGTTCGCCGGGATCTGGCCGGGCGAGAAGAACTTCAGCTGAGGTCCCGATCCCCGTCAGGCGGCCGCGGCGATCCCGTACGTTCCCAGGAAGAAGGTCGGGCCGTCCCGGCGCAGCACGCGGTGGTCGGGATTCGCGGAGAGATGCTCGAGAATCTTGAAGACCGCTTCCGTCTCATCGGGGGCGCCGAGGGACGCCGCGATGCGCTCGGCCGTGCGGAACGTCCCGTGCCGGACCCCCAGGTCCTCGAGGATTTTCGCCTGGAGCGCGAGGACCGCGGCGGCGGCCTTTTTCCCGGCCTCGACGCCCGGCTGGTGGTACGCGTTCACTCCGATGAGCTGTGCGTAGAGGCCGACGGTCCTCTCGTAAAGCGCGATCAGGACTCCGATCGAACGCGCCGAGGCGTCCGGGATCGTCAACGTGACCGAGTTGCGTCCGTTCTCGAAGAGAGCCTTTCGCGTTCCGAGGAGGAAGCCGTGCAGGTAGTCGCCCGACGTGACGCCCGGCTCGACGGCGAGGGACGCCGCCCCGTTCGCGCGGTCGCGCGCGACCTCCACGAACGTCACGAAAAAATTCGGCACGCCCTCGCGCAGCTGCTGCACGTAGGCGTGCTGATCCGTCGAGCCCTTGTTCCCGTAGACCGCGATCCCCTGGTGGACGACGTTTCCCAGGAGGTCCTTCTCCTTGCCGAGCGATTCCATGACGAGCTGCTGGAGGTAGCGCGAGAAAAGGAGGAGTCGGTCGCGGTAGGGGAGGACGACCATGTCCTTCGCGCCCCTCCCGCCCGTCTCCCGGTGCCACGCGAGCGCGAGAATCGCGGCTGGGTTCTTCGCGACGTGTGCGAGGCGCGTCGCCTCGTCGCAGGCGGCCGCTCCCGCGAGGAGCCCGTCGACGTCGAGACCCTGCAAGGCCGCCGGGAGGAGCCCCACGGCCGAAAGCTCGGAGGTGCGCCCGCCGACCCAGTCCCACATCGGGAAGCGTGCCAACCAGCCGTCCTTCGTGGCGACGGCGTCGAGCTCGCTGCCCTCGCCGGTCACTGCCGCGGCGTGGCGCGGGAACGCGAGGCCGGCGGCGCGGTAGGCCGCGCCGGCCTCCAGCATTCCGTTGCGCGTCTCTTTCGTCCCGCCGGACTTCGAGATGACGACCGTGAGCGTCTCCGCGAGGCCGCCTCTCGTCGCCGCGATCCGCGCGAGCTCGCGCGCCATCCCGTCGGAATCCGTGTTGTCGAAGAAGAAGGGCCGAAGAGGGTCGGAAGGCGCGCCGAGCGCGTCGGCGACGAACTGGGGTCCCAGCGCGGAGCCGCCGATCCCGACGACGAGGAGGTTCGAGAAGCGCGCGGCCTTCTCGGGTGCGACGCGTCCCGCGTGGACGTCGGCGGCGAACGCCTTCACGCGCACGATCGTCGTTTCGATCGCGGCCCGCGTTTCCGCATCGGGAGCGCGTCCGGGCGCGCGCAGCCAGTAGTGCCCGACTCGGCGCTTTTCGTCCGGGTTCGCGATCGCTCCCGCCTCGAGAGCGTCCATTGCCCGGAAGGCGGCCGGAAAGGCGTTTGCCACGAGAGGGTCCCGTTCGAGCGCGTCGTCCGTCAGCGACGTCTTCGAGACGTCGACGAGGAGCGCGAGAGACGGCACGTGAAGGGAGAGGGCCTGAAAGCGCTGCCACGGGTGAAGGCTCATGGAGCGAGACTATCCTTCCCGTCGCGAATGGAGGTCAAGATGGCTCGACGGACCCACGGCAAGGTCGCCCTCGGGATCGACCTCGGCGGGACGAAGATTCTCGCGGGAGTCGTCGACGAAAAGGGGACGATCGTCGGCCGCGGGAAGCTCAAGACCCCGTTTCTCGAGGGAGCCGCCGGCATCGGCGATGCCCTTCTCGAGGCAGCCGAGCTCGCTCTCGAGGAGGCCGGCGTCGCGCGCGGGCGCGTCGCGGCAATCGGGCTGGCGGCCCCGGGGGCAGTGGACGCGGAAAAGGGCCTCCTCCTCCGCGCCGGGAATCTCGCGCCGAAGAACTGGAAGATCCTGGAGATTCTCCGCGGGCCGTTTCCGTCGGCGCGCCTTCGCCTCGAGAACGACGTACGCCTCGCGGCCCTCGGCGAGGCGCGTCTCGGCGCCGGCCGCGGCGCCTCCACGCTCGTCGCCGTGTGGGTTGGAACCGGCGTCGGCGGAGCCGTCGTGAGGGCGGGAAAGATCCACGGGGGGCACAACCGCAACGCGGGGGAGATCGGGATGACCCGGATCGACTTCCGCCACGCGAAAAGGGGCTCCTTCGACGGGACGCTCGAGTCGATCGCCGCGAAGGTCGGAATGACGGCCTGGCTGAGGGCGAAGATCGCGGACGGGGCTCGGACCTCCCTCGCGAGAGCCGTCTCGAAGAAGAACGCGCGGCTCAGGGGCTCGGACCTCAAGGCGGCCGTAGAGGCCGGCGACGCGCTCGCGATCCGCGCCGTCGCGCGGTCCTCGAAGGCCGTCGGGATCGCCATGGCGAACGTCTTCAACGTGCTCTCTCCGGATCTCTTCGTCCTCGGCGGAGGCGTGGCGACGGACCTCGGCGCGCCCTACCTGAGGGACGTGCGGGCGTGGGCCTCCGCGTTCGCGTTCACCCAGGACCTCGGGCGGCTGCGCGTCGAGCCCGCGGCGCTCGGAGACGACGCGGGAGTTCTCGGGGCCGCGCTCCACGCGCGGGAATAGACGCTCTGGCACAATCGGGGGATGAGTTGCACCGGCTGCTCCCTCGGAACGTCCGCGAATCCGGGCGGGAATTACGTCGGCGTGCGCGTCGCCGACGCGGTGGACGGCCGTACCGTCCTCGTCTTCACTGGTGAGATCGCCGTGAAGCCGGGCGAGCGGGTCATCGTGGAGGCCGAGAACGGCCCGGAGTTCGCCGAAGTCACGACGACGACGCCCGTCCTCGGGAAAGCGTGCTCCTCGAAGAAGGCGAAGCGCTTCCTCAGGCTCGCGTCCGACTCGGAGTACGCCGACTACATCGAAAGAACCGAGCTGCAGGACGCCGCGCGCCTCTTCGCCGACTCCCTCGTGGCGGAGATGAAGCTGGACGTCCACATCGTGAAGTGCGCGGTCGGTTTCGACCGTCGGCGCATGACGGTTCTCTACACGTCCGAGAAAAAGCCCGAGACCCGGGAGCTCCAGCGGCGCATCGGCGACCGCTTCGAGATCCGCGTCGAGATGAAGACGATCGGGGTGAGGGACGAGACGAAGATGATCGGCGGCATCGGCTCGTGCGGGCTCACGCTGTGCTGTTCGACGTGGCTCAAGAGCTTCCACCCGGTCGCGATCAAGATGGCGAAGATGCAGGGGCTCACGCCGAACCCTTCGAAGCTCACGGGCCAGTGCGGGCGCCTGAAGTGCTGCGTCGCCTACGAGCTCGAAGGCGGAATCGAGGCGGCGCGCCGCATGAGCCACGGCGGCGAGCGGGACCGCGGGCGTCCGGCTCCTTCCCAGCCTGCGGCCTGACCCGTTTTTCGGGGCGTTCGTCCCCGTTTCCGCCCGGGTTCGCTTTTTCTTCGAGGCGCGGAATAGACTCCCTTCCAAGTTCGTTTTCTCCCGTATGAGTTCCGCCAGAGGAGTCTTCGACATGGCCTCGGTGAAAAAGCCGCCGTCCGGTGCAGAGCCTTCCGCGGAAGCCCCGACGGAAGAGCTGGGACCGCGCAAGCTCATCCGGCCTTCCCTGGCCCATGTCCTCAGGGATCAGGGCGTTGTGCGCGCGCCCTCGTCGCGGAAAATCGTGCCTCCCGAGCAGACGAACGCCGAGGCGTATTACTACCTCAAGCAGATGCAGAGCAAGACTCCGATCGTCGTCCGCCTCGTGGACGGCGAGGAGCTTCGCGGCTGGATCGAGTGGTACGACAAGGACGTCATCAAGCTGAACCGCGAGCACGCGCCGAATCTCCTCATCCCCAAGAGATCCATCAAGTACCTCTTCAAGGAAGAGGAGGAGCGCATGCACAAGCGCAAAAGGCGGCCGGGACCGCCCCTTCCCGAAGGCAACCCGGGCTGATTCTTCCGCGCGTGCCGGGGGTGCCCGGGCGGCGCTAGACTGCGGGGATGAACAGCTCCGCACTGACTCGGGACGCCCTCGCCTCTTTCGCCCGCGCGAATCGCACGCGCTTCGAAGACCTGCTCCGGGACTTCGTCGAGTGTCCGACGGTGTCCGTCGATCCTGCGAGAAAGCCCGCGATCGCGGACGGCGTCGCCCTCGCCGTCGCGACGATCCGCGCCTTCGGCGGGACGCCGACCGTCCACGAGTCGGGAGGCAATCCGATCGTCGGCGGCCGTTGGGGAGACGACTCCTCGCGGCCGACGGTCACGGTCTACAACCATCTCGACGTCCAGCCCGCATCGAAGGAGACGGAGCCATGGGAGTCCGAGCCCTTCGTCTTCACGAAGAAGGGGGATCGCTACTTCGGCAGGGGCACGACGGACGACAAGGGGCCGGCTCTTTCGGCGCTGTTCGGCGTGAAGGCAGCGGTGGACGCGGGAGTGCCCGCGAATATCAAGGTCCTCTGGGAATTCGAGGAGGAGATCGGCTCGCCGAGCTTCGCGAAGGGCGTCGCGAACGCCACGCCGGCCCTCGCGACGGATTCGATCATCGTCTCGGACACGATCTGGATCGCGCGGGGCAAGCCGGCGTCCCCCGCGGGCCTCCGCGGCCTCCAGGGAATGCTCTTCACGCTCGAGACGGGCACGACCGACCAGCATTCGGGCGTCACGGGCGGCGCGGCGCGCAACCCGATCGCCGAGCTCATGCAGCTCGTCTCCGAGTGCTTCGACGCCCGGACGGGCCGTGTGAAGATTCCGGGCTTCTACGAGGATGTCGTCACGCCCACGAAGGCCGAGCTCGAGGACTTCCGGCGGTCCGGCTTCACGATCGCGGGATTCAAGAAGGACCACCTCTTCAAGTCCATCCGCACGAATGACGTTCTCGACGTCATGAAGCGCGTGTGGGCGGCGCCCACGTTCGAGATCCACGGCCTCGTCGGCGGCTACACGGGACCCGGTGTGAAGACCGTCATCCCGCCGCGCGCCGAGGTGAAGGTCTCCTGCCGGCTCGTTCCGAACCAGACGGGCGCGAAGATCTCGAAGCTCATCACGGCGTTCGTGAAGAGGAGGAACCCCGACGTGAAGGTCCACCTCGAGGGGCGTCTCGATCCCTACCGGGGCATCACGACGGGCCCCCTCGCGGACGCGGTGCGCAGCTCGGTGAAGTTCGCGTTCGGGAAGGAACCCGTCTTCGTGCGGGAGGGCGGCTCGATCGGAGCGGTCGTCACGATGGAAAAGCTCCTGAAGGCCCCGGTCTTGTTTCTCGGGCTCTCCCTTCCCGAGCACGGCTACCACGCGCCGAACGAAAACTTCGACTGGGAGCAGGCCGAGGGCGGGATGATCGCGTTCGCGAAATACTTCGAAAGAATCGGAGAGCTCGGAAAGGTCGGCGCCCGGGGGTACCGCCCGAAGAAGTAGACCCGGATCCCCGGCAGCACGGGTCAGCGGGCGACGTCGAGAACGAGAACGCCTGCATAGAAGCTCAGGCCGGGATTGTCGGGCCCGACGGTGCCGAGGTTCGACAGGTGCGTCCGCCGGAGGCCGCCCGAGATCGAGACGCCGTGGGGGCGGCGCACGCGGACGCGACCGCCGAGGATATCGAGGAAATTGAAGCGCGAGCCCTCGGCGGGCACGGGCGAAAACGCCCAGGCGAGGCCGACACTCACCTCGAGGCGCAAAGAGACGGTGCTCTTCTTGAACGCGTCGAACGCGAGGTACGGAGCGGCCGCGACGACGAAACGGCTTTCGCGCGGATGGCCCGGGAGGTCGACGCGCGTTAGGTTCACGAAGAAGAGCGGCGTCAGCTCGACGCCCCAGCAGAAGCCGTCGGAGCCGAGTGGGAAGTCGCGCGCGACCGAGAACGACACACCCTCCGCGAACCCCTGCGACGTCGGCGCGGACGCCTGGCCGTAAGAGGAGATCAAATGCCATTGCGGCGGCGAAGCCGCTGGCGGGGCCGGCGCCTGCGCCTGCGCTCGGGCCCATTCACCTTCCAGGAAAAACAGCGTTGCGGCGAGACAGAGGCTTGCTCGTCGCGCGCGGGCCTTTCTCCCCCTCAATCGGGCTTCTTGACGACCTTGCCGCGCGAGATCACCGCGATCGTCTTTTCCATCGTCTTGATGTCGAGAAGCGGGTCGCCCGAGACCGCGACGAGGTCCGCGACGCAACCCGCTTCGAGGCAGCCCAGCCGCCCGTCCTTGTGGGGCCCGAGCAGCTCGGCGGCGACCGTCGTCGCGGTGCGAAGCGCGTCCCATGGCGACATGCCCCACGCCACCATGAACGAGAATTCCTCGGCCTGATTCCGCTTGTCCCAGTCGAAGCCGCCCGCGTCGGTACCGAAGACGATCGGCGCTCCCGCCTTGTACGCGCGCCGGAACGACTCCTTGGACGCGGCCCACAGCTGGTCCCAGATGGGATTCGTCTTCGAGCGCGGCCCCTTCACGAAGTCGAGGACCGTGATCGTCGGGCAGTACGCGACCTTCTTCGCGACCATGACCTTCACGGTCTCCTCGTCCAGCACGTCGCCGTGCTCGAGCGAGTCGATGCCCGCGGCGAGCGCGATGCGGTGGCCGGTCGGCGTCATCGAGTGCGCCGCGACCTTCTTCCTCAGGCGGTGCGCCTCGTCGACGATCGCATTCATCTCGTCCTGCGTGAAGTTCGGGATCGACGCCCATCCGCCGTCCGGCGTGCGGTAGTACGAGCCGTCGGCGTAGACCTTGATCCAGTCGACTCCGTACTGGGCCTGATAGCGCACCGCCTTGCGGCAGTCGTCGGCGCCGTCGCACTTGAGGACCCCGTCGGGCATCTTCCGTTCCCAGGAGAAACCGAGAAGCGGATAGCGGCCCGTCGGGGCCATCGCGGGGCCGGAGGCGAGGACACGGGGGCCCGGCACGATCCCGAGCGCGAACGCCTTGCGGAGATCCACGTCCGTGAAGCCCGCTCCTTCCGTGCCGAGGTCGCGCACCGTCGTGAAGCCGTGGTCGAGCGCGATGCGCGCTGCGGCCGCCGCGCGGAGCGCCCGGTAGGGCATCGACTCTCTCAGCACCTGCTCGTCGTACTCCTCGGAGGTCGCGTCGCCCTGGAGGAGGAGATGCGTGTGCGCGTCGATGAGTCCGGGAAGGCACGTGTAGGAAGAGAGATCGAGAGCCTGCGAGGAAGAGGAAGACGAAGAGGCTTCGGGCGCCGCCGCGCCGCTCGACGAAGCGAGGCGCGCCACTCTTCCACTTTCGAAGAAAATCTTGATATTCGTCTTCTCCGAGCGGCTGCCCGGGTCGAGCAGCTTGCCGCACGTGACGGTCAGCGACTGCGCGGCCAGCGGGGGCGCAGTGACGGCGGCGAACGCGAGCAGCGCGAGGCGGAGTTTCATTTGACGGCGTCTCCCTTCCCAAGCAGGATGGGCGGGATTATGGGCCGCACCGACGACCTCCGGAACGCCCGCGACCGCATGGAAGCCGTCCGGGCCGAGATCTATGCGGCGGTGGCCGGAAAGTCCGACACCGAGCTTCTCGGGCTACCCGCCGACTGCGGCTGGTCGGCCGCTGAGGTCCTCGACCACATCGGCACAGCGGAACGAACGCTCGTGAAGGCGCTCACGAAGCACGAAAAGGGCGAACCCACGAGGGTGCCGAGGCGCGCGTGGTTCTACCGGCTGCCGATGTCGCCCGTCTTCTGGAAGATCAAATTCCCCGCGCCGCGCCTCGTGCGCCCCCGGCCGCGTGCGGAAGTGAATCCTCCGGAAGTCCTGTCCGGCCTGAGGGAATCGCGCGCGGCGCTCCTCGCGCTCGCCGACCGCATGGGAGAGGACGCGTTCGTGCGGATGGTCTTCCCGCACTTCCTCCTCGGCCGTTTCACGGGCGTCGACTGGTTCCTCTTCCTCGCGGGCCACGAGGGAAAGCACCTGAAGCAGCTCCGGCGCGCCCTGTCGGCTCCGAAGGTCCTGCGCTGCGCAGGGCGAGCCTGAAGCTCGCGTACGCGAAGAGCGGCGCGGCGAGGACGTCGACCGTGTAGTGGACGTGCTGCCAGAGGACGCTGCTTCCGACGGCCGCGGTCGAGACGAGAAAGAATGCCTTCGAGCGGCTGCCCGGCACCGCGAGGAAGAGGAGGAACAGCGTGGACGTGTGCCCCGAAAAGAAGAGGTCCTTCGTCAGGAGCCTTCCCGGCCCGAAGAGACGAACGAGGGGGTCGTCGAGCGGGATCATTCCGGGCGGCGCCTCGAGCGGCGTGACGCTCATGGCGGCTATCCTGATGAGCACCATGAGGGCATAGGCCTGGAGCGCCACGACGAGACAAAACGGCTCCGCTCCGAGCCGCGCCACGCCGAAGAAGAGGCCGAGGTAGATCAGACCGAAAATAAGCCAGGTCAGGTCCCGCGGCGGGAGAAGGGAGAGAACGGGATCGGGCAGCACGACCCCCGGTCGCCCCTCGTTCCAGGCGAGAAAACGGGCGAGCAGCGCGAGCGCGAGGACGAGGGCCGGCACGGTGAGGACGAGACGAATCCGGAAGCGCGGATCCCGCCATGCCCTCTCCCACGCGAGCGCGGCCTCAGCCCGCGCGCGCATGCCTACCGCGCGCCGCGGCCCGTGAGGACCGTGGGAATCGTCCGCAGCAATATCCTCGCGTCGAGGCCGAGGCTCCAGTTGTCGATGTACGCGAGGTCGAGGTTCATCCACTCGTCGAAGCGGGCGATTTCGCTCCGGCCGGACACCTGCCAGAGTCCCGTGACGCCGGGCTTCATCGAGAGCCGCCGCCGCTGCCACCTCTCGTAGCGCGCGACCTCCTCGGGCAGGGGCGGACGGGGCCCGACGAGCGACATCTCGCCGCGCAGGACGTTCCAGAGCTGCGGCAGCTCGTCTAACGAGAAATGGCGGATGAGGCGGCCGAAGGCCGTGAGCCGCGGGTCGTTCGCCGCCTTGAAGACGGGCCCGTCGTGCTCGTTGAGGTGCTGAACGCCCGCCATGAGCTCCTCGGCCCCGTCGACCATCGTGCGGAGCTTCACGAGCGTGAACGGCCGGCCGTTCAGGCCGCAGCGGGTCTGACGGAAGAGAACGGGACCTTTCGAGGTGAGCTTGATGACGAGCGCCGCGAGCGTGACGGGGACGAGCGAGACGACGCCGATGAGGACCGAGAGGAAGATGTCGACGACGCGCTTCACGAGAAGAGAGACGCCCTCGCCGGGCGTCGTCGAGAACGTGAGGAGCGGCGTTCCCTCCAGCTCCTCGAGCTCGACGCGCGCGAGCACGTGGGGGAAGAAGTCCAGGACGAGCCGGGTCTTCACGCCCATCTCCTCGCAGAGAAGGAAGATGTCCTCGAGCTTTGGCAGGTCGCCACGATCCACCGCGAGTACGACCTCGTCGACCGTGAACTCCGTCAGGATCGTGGGGAAATCCTGAAGAGACCCGAGGAGGGGCACGCCATTCGCGGTCGTCGTCTGGCCGTCCTCGGCCGGCTTCTCGCGCACGAGCCCGAGGAGCTTGAGGCCCCACCAGGGATGCTCGCGAATGAGCCGGGCCATCGACGCGGCCCGGGGCGTGTCGCCCACGAGGACGACCGTCCGGAAGTTGAACCCCAGGGACCGTACCCGCCGGGCCACGAGGCGGACCGTCAACCTCTCGGCGACGAGGAACAGGATGTTCACGACGAAGAAGATCGCGAGGAACGGGCGCGAGATGAAGTCCCAGCGGGCGCCGAACACGACGAGGGCGAGGAGGAGGCTGCCGAAGAACGACGTGCGCGTCATGAGCGCAACCTCGTCCTTCAGGCGCAGCGTGCGGTGGCTGCGGTAGGCGCCCTCCAGGAACAGGAGGCCCGAGAAGATCAGGACCGTCGGCGCGACGAGGACGAGATAGAGGTTGAACTCGTAGAGAGGCGTGAGCCGGCTGAAGACCTTCGGAAGGAGCTCGCTCCTGAGGGCGTACGCCACGGGCAGCGTCGCGAGCGTGACGCCGAGGTCGGCCGCGTACAGGAGCGCGGCAATCGTCCAGGCTTGTTGCTTCAGCATTCGGAGCCGGGAGTGTTCCCGCTCCCCCGATGCTAGCAAGGGAGCGGGCCTCCCGGCTCGTCTCCGGGAGTCAGGTCCCTCCGAGCAGCGTCTCGTACGACGCCGCGACCGCGTCCCAGAGGAAGAGAGCGCGGGCGCGCTGTCCCGCGAGCAGGCCGGATTTCTCCCGGGCGCCCGCGTCCGCGAGAAGCGCGGTCACGCCCGCGGCGAGGCTCTCGGGCCGGCGCGCGTCCACGTAGAGCGCCGCGTCGCCGGCCGCCTCCCGGTTCTCCGGAGTGTCGTGGACGACGAGGGCACGCGAGAATCCCATGGCCTCGAGAAGAGCGGGGTGCGTGCCGCCGACTTCGGTGGCGTGCACGTAGAGGGCCGCGTTCGCAAGGAGCTCGCGGTACGGCTCTCCGTAGAGCGCGCCCGGCATCACGACCCGCGGATCGCACGAGGCCTCGGCCCGGATCGCCGTGAGGAGCGCGTCCGCGTAGGGAGCGGACCCGACGAGGACGAGCTTCGCGTCGCCCGGCACGGAGCGGAACGCGCGCACGACCGCGTCGGGATTGTTCTCGGGCTCGAACCGGGAGACGTAGAGGACGTACCCTCCGGGCGCGAGGCCGAGCCGGTCGAGTGTCCCGTTCCCCAAAGGGGCCGCGAGGTCGGACCCGTACGGAATGTAGGTCGACTCTTTCGCGTAGGTGTCCCGGTAGTAGCGCTCGATCGTGCGCGCGTCCGTGACGACGGCGTCGGGCAGCACGCAGGAAAGACGCTCCGAGAGCGCGTAGACGAGCCTTCCGAGAGCGTTCCACTTCCGGCGGTTTCTCTCGAGGCCGTCCACGTTCAGGACGATCCGTGTCGGGGAGCCGAGGAGGCGCGGGAGGCGGCAGAAGAGCGCGTTCGCGCCGTTGCAGACGAGGGCGGCGTCGTAGTTTCCGAGAGACGCGTGCAGGCCCGACAGGGCGGCGTGCACGACGGTGTCGAAGTACTTCGTCCTCAGCGTGGGCACGTGGACGACGCGCGCGCCGCGGTGGAACGGCACGACGGCGCCCACCCCGTGGGACCGTGCATACACGGTGACGTCGTGCCCTCGTGCGGCGAGGCGCGCGGACAGCTCCTCGGCGAGGGTCTCGAAACCGCCGTACGCGGCCGGGACTCCGCGCGTGCCGATGATCGCGAGCTTCATGCGCCGGCGCGGCGCGCGCCCTCCGGCTCGGCCGTGAACCACGGAAGCAGCATGCGGTCCGTCACGAGGCGTCCCGCGGCGATCGCGGCGCGCTTCGCGAGGAGACGCTTGCGGTTCGACGAGAGCCAGCGGAGAGCCTCCATCGACGTGCGCTCGACCGTGAAGCACGCGCCCACGACGACGAGGTCCCTCAGGAAGGTGCGGAAGAACGTCGCCCGGAGGTGGTCCTTCCCCGCGTTGTTGATCCTCAGGAGGAAGCGGTTCTTCACGGAGTGGAGGTTCGCGGCGGGGGACATCTCCTTGCGCCTCTCGGGGAGGTTGCGCCGCCGGTGCCAGGCGCGGGCCGCGGGAACGCAGCGGGCGGACCAGCCGCGGCCCCTGAGGCGCCACGCGAGGTCCACGTCTTCGCGGTAGAGGAAGAAGTCGTCGTCGAAAAAACCGGTTGTGATGCGGACGTCCTCGAGCGCGCGGGTTCTGTAGAAGGCGATACAGCCCGAGATGCCGAAAACCTCGGCCGCCGCGTCGTAGCGCCCGTCGTCGCGAAGGCCGGCGCCGATGTCGAAGTGCCGCCCGTTCGGAGTCATGCGGATCCCGACCGTATCGAGCACGTCCGTCGGCAAGAGATCGACGCCGTCGGCTCTCAGGATCTTCCCCGTGAAGGAGCCGACGCGCGCGAATTCGGGCCGCGCGGCCTCTGCGAGCAGCCGCTCGAGGTAGTCGGGAGCGAGGACGACGTCGGAGTTGAGGACGAGGACCCACGGAGCTCCCGACTCGACGGCGCGGGCGATCGCGAGGTTGTGACCGCCGGTGTAGCCGAGATTCTCGCGGGACGCCACGACGGCGAGAGGTACCGGAGCTACCTTCTCGAACGCGGCGAACGTAGCCCGTGTTCCGTCCTCGGAGGCGTTGTCGATCGCGACGATCGCGAAATCCTTGAATGTCTGGGCGAAGAGCGACGGGAGCAGCCGCTCGACGTCGCGCGACTCGTTGTGCGTCACGATCGAGACGAGGACGGTGGGCGCCGGCCGCCCCTTCGGGTCCGTCACGAAGCGCGTCCGGGAGGCAGGAGAGACGAGCGCCAGCCGAAACCGAGGAGTCCGCGGACGACGCGCGCGTGCGCGACGGCCGCTTCGAAGCGCGGGTGGTCGGGCTTTGCGACCGGCAGGAGGAAGAGCCTCAACGCGGCGCCGACGAGCGTCGCGGCCCGCGCGGCCGCCCGGGCCCCGAAAGGAGCGTGGCGGGCGAGATAGAGGAAGAGGTTCCTCACGTATGCGGGGCGGAAGTCCCGATAGCGAAGCGCGTCCATGGTGACGCCGCCCACGTGCGTGGCGCGGCCGGAGGGAACGTACCGGATTCTCCGTCCCGATTCCAGAAGGCGGGCCGAGAGGTCCACGTCCTCGAACCATGCGGGTACGAAAACGGGATCAAATCCGCCGAGGGCCTCGAAGGCGTCACGCCTCACGAGGAGCGCCGCGCCCGCGGGCTGCTCCACGTCGAAGGGTGTCTCCCGGTCCCGGTCGAGATAGCGGTCACGCCGGAACCCCGCGTTCCGAGGGAAGAGCCGGTCGACGAGGAGGGCCTCTCTCAGAAGGGATCCCGTCGAGGGGAGCCGGCGCAGCTGAAAGAGCTCCTGCCCGGCGCCGACGAGCCGCGGCGCGACGGCCGCCACCGAGGGATCCTCGTCGAGAGCCCGAAGGAGCGCCTCGACCGTGCGTTTTCCGTCCACGAGCGCCGCGTCGGGATTCAGGAAGAGGATCGTCTCCGAAGGTGCGCCTTCCCGCGCCGCGCGGTTGCACGCCGGGCCGAACCCGAGGTTCCGCCCCGCCTCGATCACGCGCGCCCCCGCCTCCCGTGCGACGGTGGCCGAACCGTCCGTCGAGGCGTTGTCGACGACGACGACCGGCACGCCTTCGGGCACCGACTTGACCGCGGCCGCGAGGTGCGCGGCCGAGTTCCAAGAGACGATGACGACGAGGACGCGGGGGACGCTCAAGCGTCTCGATGATAGAGCGGCAGGCCGCGGCGCTTAGAATCCGGAGGCCATGATTTCCAGAGATTTCCTTAGAAGGGAATTCGACCGGCTGCCGGAGCTGTATCGCGGGCGCGACCTCCCGCCCGGGGCGCTTCAGGAATGGCGCGCGATCGACGCCGAGCGGAGGACGCAGATCACGTTGGCGGAAGCGGCCCGGGCCGAGCGCAATTCCCTTTCGGAGAAAATAGGCGCGAAGCGCAAGGCGGGCGAAGACTCGGCGGTCGAGGAGAAACATTCGAAGGAGATCGCGGCCCGGATCTCTTCACTCGAAGAATCCTTGAAGGCGCTCGACCTGCGATTCGTCCCCATCGAGGCGACGCTTCCGAACATCCCCGCGGACGACGTCCCCGACGGCACGGACGAAAAGGCGAACGTCGTCCTCAAGACACGGGGCGAGCCGACGCGTTTCGACTTCGCGCCGCAGGCTCACTGGGACCTCGGCCCCGCGCTCGGCATCCTCGATTTCGAGCGCGCGGCGAAGATCACGGGGTCGCGCTTCACGGTCCTCAAGGGATCCGCCGCGCTCCTTTCGCGGGCGCTCATCCAGTTCTTTCTCGACGTGCATACGAGAGAGCACGGCTACACCGAGGTTCTTCCCCCGTTTCTCGTCAACTCGGCGTCGCTGTTCGGCACGGGCCAGCTCCCGAAGTTCGAGGAGGATCTCTTCCGCCTGCAGGGGACGGACTGGTTCCTGACGCCCACCGCCGAGGTGCCCGTCACGAACCTCCACCGCGACGAAGTGCTGCCCGAGGCGGAGCTCCCGATCTCCTACTGCGCGTACACGCCCTGCTTCCGCGCCGAAGCGGGGGCGGCGGGGCGCGACACGCGCGGCATGATCCGGCAGCACCAGTTCGACAAGGTCGAGCTCGTGAAGTTCACGCGCGGCGAGGCGTCGAAGGACGCCCACGAGGCGCTGACGCGCGACGCGGAGGACCTTCTCGAACGCCTCGAGCTCCCGTACCGGCGCATCGTCCTCTGCCGCGGCGACATGGGCTTCTCGGCCGCGAAGACGTACGACCTCGAAGTCTGGCTCCCCGGGCAGGACGGATACAAGGAGATCTCGTCCTGCTCGAACTTCGGCGACTTCCAGGCCCGCCGCGCGGCGATCCGCGTGAAGGTCGAGGGCGTGGGCGGCAAGTCCCGGAACGAGCTCGTTCACACTCTGAACGGCTCCGGCCTCCCCGTCGGGCGGACGCTCGTCGCGATCCTCGAGAACTTCCAGCGCAAGGACGGCTCCGTTGCGATCCCGAAAGCGCTTCAGCCCTATTGCGGCGGACTCACGGAGATCCGGAAAGGCTGAGGCCGGGGGGACGCGTGCAGATCCCCGATGAATTCTTTGGGGACCGGTTATCGTGCCGATACACCCCGCTGGAAGAAGGCGTGCTTCAGCCGCTCCTCGCGCTCCGCGGCAACGGACGCACACCACTCGAGAAACTCGGGACGGTGACTCTCGTTTTCATGGGCGACCGCGAGAGCGTCTTCGCCACCGCCACCGACACACATCCGCGCCGCGGTGCAGCATCTCCCACCAGATGACCGCGACAGAGTCGCCGCAGCGACGAGACCCAGGATGAGCCAAAGAACCGGGATAACGCGGCGCGTCCGCGTTGTAGCCGGAATTAGCGCGAAGATGTGCGGATCTCCGCCAGCAGGTCGCCGACGCCGCGCTCTGCCGCGAGTTTCTCGAGTGTCGCGAAGTCCAGCTTTTCGTCCTGCGCGGCGAGAAGCGCGCGGACGTCGCGCACGTGCTTCGAGGACCCACCCTCCCGAAAAAAAAGCAGCTTTCTGAGAATGACGTACTCCGGTGGCGCTGCCCAGATGTCGCGGCCGCCGACGGCGAAGCGTCGGCGCAGGGCGAGGGCCCACCGGTGCAGCGGGTCTTCCCCTTCGAGGTACACGTCCGCCTTGAGCGCCGATGGCGTGTGTAGGATGTTGACGTGCCCGTGCAGGGGCCTCGCGATCTCGACGGCGATGACGTCGACGGGTGGACAGTAGTAATCAGGCGACGAGAAGGCTTTTCGAAGCTCTTCGGGGGCCGTCAAGCGGACGACGACGTCGACATCCGCCGTGAAGCGCGGCTCGGCGTAAAGCATGCTTGCGACCGAGCCCGTCACCATGTAAACGAAGCCCGCGCTGTTCAGCGGCACCACAAACAGGTCGATGAGGTCGGCGTCAGGCACGCAGGAACTGCCGGCGCACTTCTTCGAGGACCTGCTCCTCGCTCCAGTCGGAATGCTCGGCCCGCACGCCCGCGTGTTTGACCTCCCGCGCCGTTCGCTGGAGGGACTGCGCAACCGCCCACCTCTCGTCCGGCGTCATGGCCGAAAAGAGACGCATCTGCTCGGGGTCCGGAGCATCGTCGGGGAGCCCGGGAGTCGTCTCGTTCTCGGTCGGGGTCATCGGTCCGAGTCTAGCGCCCGAGCCCAGACGGCGAACTGGCGGAGGAGGAGGGATTCGAACCCCCGGTACCTTTCGATACAACGGTTTTCAAGACCGCCGCCTTAAACCACTCGGCCACTCCTCCGCTCCGATTCAGGGGTTGCCAGAGGCGGATTATCCTCTCTCCCTGCTAGACTTCGCGCCCCGGCGGCGCCGTGGACAGGTGGGTGAGTGGCTTAAACCAGCGGTTTGCTAAACCGCCGTAGGGCTTTAAAACCTTACCGGGGGTTCGAATCCCCCCCTGTCCGCCATCTCGGGGCCGCGGAAACTTTCGTCCCCGAGACCTCGTATCAATTGAAGGGAATCAAGAGCTTTGCATCGGAAGGGAGCCTTACCGTGACCACGCGGATCAAAGTTGCCATCGGGGTGGGCGTGGCCGTCGTGCTGGGCCTCGTCGGAGTGGCCTCGGTCAAGAGCCGGGACAAGAACATCGTCCGGGTGACGACGGCGAAAGTCACGAAGGCGCCGCTCGTCTCGACCGTGAGCTGCAACGGCCGCGTGAGGGCGCGCGTGAAGGTCGACATCTCCTCGCAGGTCATGGGCCAGATCGTGACGCTCGCGGTCGTCGAGGGGGATCACGTCAAGAAGGGCGACCTCCTGCTCCAGATCGACAAGGTTCAGTACGACGCGGGCGCCCAGGCGACGCAGGCCGGCCTCGACGCCCTTTTCGCACAGCGCGAGTCCGACAAGTTCGGGCGCGAGCAGGCCGAGCGCGACCTCGAGCGCATGAAAGCGAACTTCGCGGCGCACATCGAGTCCGAGCAGAACCTCCAGAAGGCACAGCTCGCGCTCGACTCGGCGAAGGCGAACGAACGCGCGGACGAGCGCCGCATCGACCAGGCGCGCGCGAACCTCCTCGCGAACAAGGACAGTCTCAAGAAGACGACCATCACGTCGCCGATAGACGGCGTCGTCACGGCGAAGCCCGTCGAAGCCGGCGAGAACGCGATCATCGGCACGATGAACAACGCGGGAACCGTGCTCCTCACGGTCTCGGACATGTCGATCGTCGAGGGCGAGATGGAAGTCGACGAGACCGACATCCCGCACGTGAAGCTCCGCCAGAAGGCGAAGCTCACGTTCGACGCGTACCCCGACCGGACCTTCGACGGCGTCGTGACGGAGATCGGCGGGAGCCCGATCCTGAAGTCGGCACTTGGCACGGACTCCTCGGCCGTCAACTTCATCGTGAAGGTGCAGGTCGAGAACCCGCCGGCGAACATCCGGCCGGGCTTCTCCGTGTCCGGCAAGATCGAGACGGACCGGCGCGCCTCGGCCCTCGCGATCCCGATTCCGGCGCTCGTCGTGGCGGACCCCGCCTCCCTCGTGCGCTCGTCCGGTAAGAAGCCCGCGGCCGCGTCGGCGACCCCCGCGGCCGTGGCGGAAGCCGCCGGTACCACGTCTCCGTCCGGCAAGCTCGGGGACCCGAAAAAGAAGGACGTCGAGGGCGTTTTCCTCGTCAAGAAGGACGGGACCGTCGACTTCCGGAAGATCAAGACCGGGATCAGCGCTGACCTCCAGATCGAGGTCGTGGACGGCCTCGCGGACGGAGAAGAGATCGTGACGGGGCCATTCAAGGCGCTCCGGTCGCTCAAGGTCGGAGACCGTGTGAAGGTCGACAACGCGGCGTCCGGTCCCGACGCGGCGAAGAAGTCCTGAGACCGGGAGAGACGACATGTTGCTCGGAGAGCTTCTGCGCGTCGCATGGAAGGCCGTCACGGCCCAGAAGCTCCGCTCCCTCCTGACGCTTCTCGGGGTCATCATCGGCGTCATGACGGTCATCGCGGTCGTCGCGGTGATCTCGGGGCTCAACAACTACGTCGCGACGAAGATCTTCTCCCTTTCTCCGGACGTCTACGCCGTCACGCGCTGGGGGATCATCACGTCCCACGAGGGGTTCCTCGAGGCGCTCAAGAGAAAGCCCGTCAAGAAGCCCGACTTCGAGCAGGTGAAGAACCTCGCGCGTCTCGCCGACAAGATCGGCGCGCAGTCGGGCACGACGCAGCTCGTCAAGTACGCGAACCATCGCCTGTCGGACGTCCAGATCCAGGGGACGACGTCGAACATGAGCGAGATCCGCAACCTCGACCTCGAGTCCGGCCGCTTCTTCACCGAGCTCGAGAACGAGCACCGCGCCTTCGTGGCCGTGATCGGATCGGACGTAAGGGAGGAGCTCTTCCCCCGCGTCGAGCCGATCGGCCGCACGATCACGATCGGCGGAGCCTCGTTCGAGATCATCGGCCTCCTCGCGAAACAGGGCTCCGTCCTCGGACAGAGCCAGGACAACGTCGCCTACATCCCGCGCGAGACGCTCTGCAAGGTCTGGGGCGCGAACCGTCAGCTCGGTATCTACATCCAGGCGAAGGGCGGCGTCCCAGGAGTCCCCGCGTCGATGGACGAGATCCGGTCCATCTTCCGCGCGATCCGCCACACGGATCCGACGGCGGCCGATCCGGTCGCTTTCGTGAACGCGGACGCGGTGCAGGTCGTCTGGAAGGCGATCACGGCCGCGGCGTTCGCGCTTCTCGTCTTCATCAGCGGCATCTCGCTCGTCGTGGGCGCGATCGTGATCGCGAACATCATGCTCGTCTCCGTGATCGAGAGGACGAAGGAGATCGGACTGAGGCTCGCGGTGGGCGCGCGAAAGCGTGACATCCTCCTCCAGTTCCTGCTCGAGGCGGGGCTTCTCGCGCTCGGGGGCGGGTGCCTCGGGGTGTTTTTCGGGTGGCTCATCGCGCTCTGTGTGGACGCCTTCACGCCGCTGCCGACTCTCGTCACGAGCGGGCTCATCGTCTCGGGTCTCGTCCTCGCGACGCTCACCGGCATCGTGGCCGGCGTCTTCCCCGCGATCAAGGCGTCTCGCCTGACGCCGATCGAAGCTCTTCGGTACGAGTAGGCGGGAAGCGCCATGACGAACATCCTCGAATCCTTCCGGCGCGTCGTCGCGGAGAACCTCCGCTTCGCGCTGACCGCGCTCCGCGCGCACAAGCTCCGCGCGTTCCTCACGATGGTGGGAATCGTGATCGGCGTCTGGACCGTCATCAGCATGGTCGCCCTCGTGACCGGCTTCGACCGGTCCCAGACCGAGGCGTTCTCGTCGTTCGGCACCACGCTCGTCCAGTTCCAGAAGTTCGAGCCGCGCTTCGGGCCGGGCCGCCGGTCCGAGGAGGAGCGAAAGCGCCGCGACCTCACGATCGAGGACGCCGACGCCCTTCAGCAGCTCTGTCCGTCGATTCTCGCCGTGTCGCCGGAGCGCTACATGTGGGGCTCCTCGCAGGTGAAGGCGAACGGGAACGAGGCGAACTCGCCCCAGGTCGGCGGCATCAACCAGAACTACGCGATCTGCAACAACTGGGAGATCCAGGACGGGCGGAACATCACCGAGACCGACGTCCTGCACGCGACGGACGTCTGCGTGATCGGGCAGGACGTCTCGGAGGCTCTCTTCAAGGGGAAGGACCCCATCGGCCAGGTCATCTCCGTGAACGGCAAGCATCTGCAGGTCGTCGGGACGTTCAACAAGAAGGGCTCGTCCGGTTTTGGGGGCCAGCCCGACAACATCGTGATGATGCCGATCTCGACGTTCGACCGGCACTTCCCGCAGACGAAGAACTCCCACGACGACACGATCCACATCGCGACGATCCCGCGCTCCCCGGAGCTCGTCGACCGGGTCATCGAGGAGGGGACGATCGTGCTGCGCGCGCGGCGCAGGGTCCCCTTCAACGCTCCGAACGACTTCGCGATCTTCACGGCCGAGAAGATGCTCGCCCAGATGCAGGCGGTCACGAACGCGATCTCGGGCGTCATGGTTCTCATCGCGGCGATCGCGCTCGTCGTTGGCGGCGTCGGCGTCATGAACATCATGCTCGTATCCGTCACGGAGAGGACGAAGGAGATCGGCCTTCGCAAGGCGCTCGGCGCGCTGAGGCGCGACATCTCCCTGCAGTTCCTCACGGAAGCCATGACGCTCACCGCGCTCGGCGGAATCGTGGGCGTCACGCTCGGCATCCTGACCGCGCTCTTCGTCCGGGTCGTGTCGAGCCTCCGAACGGAGACGCCCATGTGGAGCATCCTCCTCGGGCTCGGCGTGTCCGTCTCGATCGGCCTCTTTTTCGGGATCTATCCCGCGATGAAGGCCGCCCGCATGGACCCCATCGAAGCGCTGCGCTACGAATAAGCGCGTTTCGAGGAATCCCCGCTTCAGGGCAGGCGGCGGAGACCGCGAACGAGGACGCCCTCCGCGTCCGTCTCGAGGGCGAGAAGGACCGCGCCGTCCGTTCCCGGATCCTCCTGCCCGACCGCGATCGGGACCTTCGTGCTTCCGTTCACGGTCGCCTCGGCCTCCCGGTCCCGGCCCCACCGGACGACGAGCCTCGGTGGGAAGCGGCCCGGAGCGTCCACGGAGAGGATCCACGCTCCCGACGCCGAAGGGACGAGGAGAAACGCGCGGCCCGTCGTCCAGAGGCCCGCCTCGGCACCGCGGCGCTCGCGGAACCCCCCCGCGATGGCGCCACGGGCGAGAGATCCTTTTTCCAGGGCCGGCGTTCCGAAGTCGACGTCGCCGGAAGAAGGGAGCGGCGTCTCGGGGACCGCCCAGACGAGGGCGAGCCCGGGACTGTAAGCCGTCCGCGGAAATCCGAGCCGGGCCGCGCTCTCGCGGAACGGCGAGACGTCGGGAGAGAGCACGAAGCCCACGTGCCACCGGTGCCGCAGCCATGCCGCGGAGGAGCCTCCGGAGACTTCGCTTTTGCGCGCGGGATCGAGGAGGGGGCCGAGGACGGGGTCGTCCGCGCGATCGCGGAAAGGAATCTCCGGCGTTCGGGACAGGTAGCCCAGGGTCTGCGCCCGGCCATGCCCCATCTGGCGGATGAGCGCGGCGGCGCCGGGATCGACGTCGAGAACGACGTTCGCGCCTGCGTGGGGAACGCCCCGGGCGATGGAGGAGAGCGCGGGATCGTCGGCCGCGAACGGGGAGCGCATCACGCCCGGGTCGCGGGGCGCGTACTCGGCGGCGAGGAAGAGCCCTGCCGCGACGGCGACTCCGCGGGCGGCGCGCGTACGCCGCGCGAGGAGCTTCTCGCAGGCGAGCGCGGTGGCGAGTCCGAGCGGAAGGAACGCGAGGACCTCGAAGCGGTTCACGCATCCGCCGAAATCCAGCGCGGGAACGAGCCGCGCGACGCCGGCCCAGGGGAGCGGCACGTCCAGCAGCCGGTCGAAGATCCGCGGCCGCGGGCCGAGTGAAAAAAGGACGGCGAGGGCGCCGGCGACGAGCGCGAAGTCGATCTCCCTCCGGCGCTCGTCCCTCAGAAGCGCAACGAGCGCGAGAAGCGGGACGATGCCGAGATAGCCCGCGCCCTCGGCGACGTTCTGGTGGTTCCGCTCCGTCAACGAGGGCGTCAGCGCCGATGCGAGCTGCATTCGCGAGGGAACGACGAGCGAGGTCAGAGCCGTCGAGCACCACTTCGAATCGTGCCCGCCGGCGCCCGTTGCGGCCGCGCGCGCGAGCCCCCGAATCGCGGGAACGCACGCCGCGAGGGAAAGCGCCGCCGCGAGGAGGAACGCGCCGGAGCGCCCGCGAAAACCGATGCGCCCGCCCCGGAGGACTTCGAAGGCGGCGAAAGAAGCCGCCGCGAGAGCGCCGAGGAGCGCGAGGTACCAGTCCGTGTACGCGAGCGCGGCGAGCGCGCCTCCCGCGAGCACCGCGGCCCCCCAGCGCCGCGCGCCCGAGGACCGGCTCGCGACGAGGAGCGCTTCGAGCGCGAGCGGAATCCAGCCTGTACCGAGGAGGTTGAGGTGGCCGAGCGCGCGGGCGACGTGGGGTGGTGCGAATGCGAAAACGGCCGCCCCCGTAGCCGCGGGAAGAGGTCCCGCGCCGAGCCGGCGCGCGAGTCGGTAGAGAGCGGCGAATGCGAGCGTGAACGCGAAGACGACGAGCGCGTTGTACGCGGCGAAAAAGCCCGCGGCCCGGGCGAGGAGCGCGCCGGGCAGGCTGTTCGTGAGCGAGAGCGTGTGCGCGTAGAGAGAGCAGCCCTCCGGCGCCCAGAGCTGGTCGGTAAACCAGAAAGACCCGCCGGAACGGAGGGCGCGATCCACGTGCCGGAGGTTCCACAGGTTTTGCCACGCGTCGCCACCGCCGATCACGCCCTCCGTCCACGCGGGCCGGGCCCGGAGGAGAAGGAGCGCGAGCGCGGTACCCGAGAGCGCGGCGACGAGAGTCTCCCGACCGAGGCGCAGAGGGGGCCTTTCGACCGGCATCGAGTCGCGATCTTGCCTCATCCGTTACCATCGGGGCGTGACGCCCGTCCCGCAGAATCTGAAGGTGCTCGGCAGCGAGCTCGCGATCGTCTGGAGCGACGGCGCGGAGTCGTACTTCAAGCTCGCCGATCTCCGCCGGCTGTGCCCGTGCGCCGAATGCCAGGGCGAGCGGGATCTCCTCGGGCGCCTCATGAAGCCGCCGCCGCGCCCCCTCACGAAAGAATCCTACGAGACGCGCGGCACGAGCCCCGTGGGCGGCTACGCGCTGCAGATCCACTGGGCAGACGGGCACGCGGACGGCCTCTACACGTACGCGAAGCTCCGAGAGTGGACGGAACACCCGCCGGAGCTCCCGCCGCTCGCGACGGCGTTCCCTCTCCTGCCGGTGCGCTGAGGCGTCAGGGCGCTCCGTTCGGCCCGCCCCCCGCGGCCGGGGGCGGAACGGTTTGCGGCTTCGCGTCCAGGGCCGCGCGCGCCGGTTTCGAGAACTCGGGCACGTGCTTGCCCTTGATGGCGCTGCGGTAGAGGGAGAGGACCTCGCGCGGTCCGGCCGCGAGCGCCGCGAGATAGCGCTCGCGGCCCGCGAAGCGCAGAAGCGCGTCCGTGATCTGGGCCCCCACGATCGCGGGATAGCGGTTCCAGAAGTCGCCCTTGCCCGCATTCACGAGGATCTCCTGCCGTGCCGACTCCTTGCGCTTCCCGTCGAGGAGGATGTCCGCGGCGCGGTTCCAGCGCGCGTAGGCGCGCACGATCGGCTCCTCGAGGAGGGGAACGATCGGGAAGAAATCGTCGGGAATCAGGAAGAGCGTCGGGGGTCCTTCCGCGGCGGTGCGCGCGATCAGGGTCTCGAAGTTCGCCGCCTTCTCGTCGGGCCACGCGGGAGCCTTCCTCACGTGAGCGTCGAAGAGCGTCCGCCAGGCTTCCGCGGAGGCGGCGCGGAGCATCTTGAGGAGCAGCTCGCGGGGCATCGGCGCCGAGCCGAGGTCGCCCGTCAGCCGCGGAAGGTCCGCGGCAAGGATGAGCGTCTCGCCGTCGCGCGCCCCCGCGACCTCTGCGAACCCCGAAACGCCGAAGAAAGGCACGAGGACGATTGCCGCGGAGATCGGCGTCTCCGTAGGCAGGACGGAGGCGATTCTCCGGGCCTCGAGCTTCGCCGCCGACTGCCCCTCCCCTTCGAGCTCGTCGAGCACGTGCGAGAAGTACGGGCTCTTCGCGACGAACGTCGACAGGAGGGGATCGGGCGTGCCGGCGATCGTGGACACGATGCGCCCGAAGAAATCGTCGGGCATGAGGCCCTCCGCGCGGATCGCGGCATTCGCGTTCGCCGACGCTTTCAGTCGCCGGAGCGTCGCCGGAGCGTCCGGACTTCCCGCGAGGAGCGCGAGAACGTCGCGTGCGGGGGCGGTGTCGATCGTGAACGACAGCCGGTGCGGCGTCGCCGCGGCGAGGTCCCAGGGAGGGCCGGGCAGCGGGGCAGCGGAGGGAGCGGCGGGCGCGGCGCAAAGCGGGCGGCACGCGAGCGCGGCCCCGAGAGCCAGCGCGGCGCGGACGCCCCGCGGACGAGTCTTTTCAGCCAAGAATTGCCTCCAGTGCCGCATGGGTGTCGGAGAGATCGGGAAGGACGACGTGAGCGCCGGCGGCGCCGAGCACCGGAAGCGGCGTTCGGCCCGTCGCGACCGCGATCACGCGCGCTCCGATCGCGAGGCCGCAGGAGACGTCGTGGCGCGAGTCGCCGACGACGACGCATTCGGCGCCCGTGAAGAAGAGACCGGTCGCCGGGCGCGCCTTCTCCAGCGCGACCGGCCCGAGTTCGTCGCGGCACGACGCCTCGTCTCCCCAGACTCCGAACGCGAAACGGTGCCAGAGTCCCGCGGCCGAAAGCTTCGCGCGGGCGCCACGCTCGACGTTTCCCGTCAGGAGCGCGGGCACGACGCCGTCCACCTCCTCGAGCGCGTCCAGGAGGGCCATCACGCCGGGTTTGAGAACGGGAGCGCTCGTAAGAAGCGACGCTTCGAGCCGGTCGAGGTAGAGCGCAAGGGCGTCCCGGCCCTTTCGCGCGATCGCATCCTCCGCGACGCCGGCCGCACGCATGATGTCCGCGACGATCAAAGGGTCGAGGCGACCTTCGAACGCATAAGCGTCGACGTCGCCCTTCGTGCCGAAGACATCCTCGAGCGCGGACGCGAAGGCGGTGCGCGCGGGCGGCCCCGCCGAGAGCAGCGTGCCGTCGATGTCGAAGAGCACGAGCCGCTTTCTCGCGGCCGAGGGTGCTGGCGATGCGGCGGGGGTGCTCATCACGCCGTCCCCCGGGGCGAAAGGTGAGTCGAGAGCGCGCGAACGAACGCGGGAAACACCTTTCTCCAGTAGGGCCAGTCATGGACCCCCGGCTCGAGGACGACCTCGTGGGCGACCCCCATCGCATTCAGGTACTTGTCGAAAAAGGACGTGATCTCGGCGAGCCGCCACTTGTCCTCCGTGCCGCACCTCACGAGGAGGAAGGGCGCCCGCTCAGCGAGCGACGGGTCGTCGAGGAGCATGGAATAGAGGTCGTTCCGGCGGAGGACGTTCCTCACGGGATCGTTTCCGAACGCGCGCTCGAGGGCCGGCCTGATGAAGAACGGCATCGCCTGAACGGCCGGCCAGCACATCTGCTGAATCGCCGGGGAGAGCCCGCCGGCCGCCGAAAAGAGCTCCGGCTCCGCGAGCGCCCAGCGGAGCGCGCCGTACCCCCCCATCGAGATTCCGGCCGCGAGGCGCCCCCCGCGCGCGGCGACGGTGCGGTAATGGGCGTCGACGAAAGGGACGAGGTCGTGCGTGAGGAACGTCGCGTACGCCGAGGGTGCGCCGTAGGACTCCCGCGGCGCATCGACGAACCATGTGCCGTTCCCGCGCGGCGAGACGACGATCATCTCGGGAATGCTCCCGTCCCGCATGCCCCCGTCGAGGGCGTCCGCGAGCCCCTCGCGGAAGAACGCCTCCTCGCTCCCGCCGCCGTCGTGGAGGAAATAGAGGACGGGAAACCGGCGCTCGGGAGAGACGGCGTAGGACGGCGGCGTCATCACGAGGACGCGGACGGGAACAGGCAGCCCGGAGGAGCGCACGAGCTCGACGCTGCGGCGGGCGGAGGGCACGGCCGACGCGCGCGCGTCCATGGCAGCGAAAACTGCGGCGAGGCAGGCGGCGGGGAGGGCGGCACGAAGCCCGCGTCGGCTCAAGACGCGATTCTAGGGCCCCTGCTAACCTTGCCGAAATGGCCGGGGCGAAGGGCAGCGGCGCGCGGGTGCTCGAGGGCGAGACCGCGATCGTCACGGGGGGCGGACGCGGCATCGGCCGCGCGATCTGCCTCGCGCTCGCCCGCGCGGGAGCCACCGTCGCCGTCGCGGCGCGGTCCGCGGACGAGATCGAGAGAACGAAGGCCGAGATCGAGGGGGAGGGCGGGAAGGCGTTCGTGTTCGCGACGGACGTCACGTCGCGCGCCGCGGTCACCGAGCTCGTCGCACGCGCGCGGGATGCGACGGGGCGAATCGATGTCGTCGTGAACAACGCCGGCGTCTTCGTCTGGAAGGCTCTCGCGAAGCTCGAGGAGGCGGAGTGGGACCGCGTCCTCGACACGAACCTCAAGGCGAGCTACCTCCTCGTCCATGCGGCGCTCCCGGACCTCGTCGCATCGGGCCGGGGCCGCATCCTGAACGTCTCCTCGATCCACGGCACCGTGGGCGACGCGAACGTCGTCGCGCACTGCGCGGCGAAATTCGGGCTCGTGGGTTTCACGAAGGCGCTCGCCTCGGAGCTGCGCGGCGCCGGCGTGACGGTGAACGCGATCTGCCCGGGCTCCACCGACAACAAGGCGCGCGAGCTCCTCGGCAAGGCGCACGCGGCCCCGCTCGAGGAAAAGCTCGACGCGCACGACGTCGCGCAGGCGGCCCTGTTCCTCGTCTCCCCGGCCGCGGCCACGATCACCGGCGCCGTCCTCGACGTGTGGGGCGGCACGACCGTCTCCATCTCGGGCTGAGCGCGCGCTCCGCGGCGCTAAACTTCCGCCTCAGCGCGTCTGCCCGTAGCTCAGTTGGATAGAGCATCGGCCTTCTAAGCCGAGGGTCCCCGGTTCGAATCCGGGCGGGCAGGCCATTCATTTGCAAGGCACTTACGTCCGTTCCGGCTGGAGCGGAATTGAAGCGGGCCGGGCCTCCGTTTGGTCGAGGCGATGATGCTAGGCTTCCGTCATGCGTTCCCGCCCCGCTTTCGTCACCCTCCTCGCGGTCATCGCCGCATGCGTGACCGCCGTGCCTGCGAGCTCGGCTTACGACAAGCCGCCGCAGAACGTGCTCGACGTCCTGCACGCGCCGTCGACTCCGAATCCGTACGTGAGCCCGACCGGCGACCGGATCCTCCTCGTCTCGTGGGTCCGGTATCCGCCCGTCGCGCAGGTCGCCGAGCCGTTCCTCAGGCTCGCGGGCGTGCGTGTCGAGCCGCGGACGCGGCGCAAGCACGACACGCCCGGCGGCTACGGAATCGCGCCCTGCGCCCAGACGCTCGCGCTCGTCGATGTCGCCACGAGCCGCGAGACCCCGGTGACGCTGCCGCCGGACGGCTGCGTGGACGGCGCCACGTGGGCCGCCGATGGGCGGCGATTCGCGTTTCGGAACACGTCGAAGGACGCCGTCGAGCTCTGGATCTGCGACGCGGCTACCGGCGCGATCCGGCGCCTCGGCGACGCGCGGCTGAACCCGATGCTCGGGGGCTCACTGGAGTGGATGCCCGACCAGCAGACGCTCGTCGTGAAGCTCGTGCCGGCGAACGCCGGGCCTCCGCCGCCGATATCGGTTACGTCCGACGGCGCGAACATTCAGGAGACGACCGGAGAGGCCGGCGAGAGCAGCACGTACGAGACGCGCGACACGCTCTCGAGCAAGCACGACGAGGACCTCTTCGACTATTACGGGACCAGCCAGCTCGCCTTCGTCGACGCGAACTCCGGCGCGATCACGCCACTGGGAAAGCCTGCGGTCATCAGTGAGACCGGCGTCTCGCCCGACGGCGAGAACGTGTTCGTCACGACGCTTCACAAGCCGTACTCGTACGTCACCACGTACCCGAATTTCGCCCACCACGTCGAGCTCTGGGACCGCTCCGGTCGCAGGACCCGCACGCTTGCGACGGTGCCCCTCGCGGATCGCGTGCCGATCGCGGGCGTGCCGACCGGCCCGCGCGACTTCGAGTGGCGTCCCACCGAGCCGGCGACGCTCGCCTGGGCCGAGGCGCTCGACGGTGGCGACTGGAACATGAAGGTTCCCGCGCGCGACAAGGTCATGTCGCTGAGCGCGCCGTTCACCGGCGATGCCGTCGAAATCGCCCGTACGGAGCAGCGGTTCGCGGGCTTCGACTGGAGCGAGCGGCGCGGCATGGCCCTGCTTCACGATTACGACGAGAACAGGCACTGGCGGCGTACGTTCCTCGCCGACGTCGATCATCCAGCGATCCGGCCTTCCGTCCTCTGGGACATGTCGAGCGACGAGCGCTACAAGGATCCCGGCCGGCCGGTCTACAGGGTGCTGCCGAACGGGCAGCGGGTCGTACGCCAGGAGGGCGGCGCGATCTTTCTCGCCGGCCGGGGCGCGTCGGTCGACGGGGATCGTCCATTCCTCGATCGCTTCGACCTCGGGTCGCGTGCGTCCGCGCGTCTCTTCCGGAGCGACCGCACCGCCCTCGAATCCTTCCTCGGGTTCACCGGCGCTACGACGGGCGCATTCCTGACGTGGCACCAGTCGCCAACGGATCCGCCGAACGTGTTGCTCCGCACACTCGGCAGGCCGATCTCCTCGCCGAAGGCAGGCGAGGCCATGATCGCCTCGACGGCGCGCGCCGTGACCCACATCCCGGATCCGACGCCCGAAGTGCGCGGAATCAAGCAGCGCCTCGTAAGATACACGCGCAAGGACGGCACGCCGCTCTCGTTCACGCTGCTGACGCCTCCGGGCTACAAGGAGGGCACGCGTATCCCGGCGATCCTGTACGCGTACCCGCTCGACTACGCGAGCACGTCGACTGCCGGGCAGATCAGCGGCTCGGAGCGGGAGTTCATGCGCATCGCGAACTACCGTCTGCTG